>JAXMJF010000062.1:0-15383 GCA_034376805.1 Arthrobacter sp. | reverse complement strand
CCGCAGCACCCGCCCGCATGTTCCGAACCCGAGCGCAGGCATGTCAACAGGAGCCCCCATGAGCAGTCACCGCCAGGTCCGCCGACGCCGGGCGCCCGGTACCCGTGGTCTGTCGCTCAGCCCGAGGGACCGGCTCCTGCTGGCCGCCTGCGTGCTGGGACTCCTCGCCGCTTGGCTGTTCTACGCAGCGTCCGGGCCCGGGCACTCGCCGGCGGCTTACGGCCTGGAGCCGGCGGAGACGACGTCCCTGACCGGAACCTCCACGCAGCCGGCGTCGTCCCCGTCCGCTGTCCCGACCGGAGGCAGCGCTGGGCTGCTTCCGGTCGGGGAGCCCACCGCTCCGCCGGCGGTTCTGGACCCCACGGTCCTGGAGCCTGCGGCGCAGGGCCCGGCGGCCTCGATACCGCAACGCATCACCTACCCGGCGGCCGGCATGGACGTGGTGGTTCACCGCCTGGAACCGGCGGCCAGCGACGCCGAGAGCCGGAGCATCGTGCCGCCGGAGACAATGGACGGGTACTGGCTCACGCCCTTCGGAACACCCGGGGTCGGCTCCGACAACACCACCTACGTCATCGGCCACAGCTGGGAAGGGCTGGACGCACCGTTCAACCGTCTGAGCTCGGCCGCGGCGCCGGGGGACGAATTCACCGTGGCCACGGAGTCAGGAGTACTGCACTACGCCGTGGAGTCAGTCACCACGTACACAAAGTCCACCCTCAAGGACAGCCCCGTCTGGGAAGCCGTCCCGAACCGCGTGGTGCTGATCAGCTGCTACACGGAGGATCCTTTGGGAAAGAACGTGGTGGTGGTCGCCACACCCGCCCGGGGGCCCTGACCCTGGGGCCGTAACGGGAAGACTCGATTGCTCGAATAATGAGACAACTTGACCAGCATGTGGATCTCTTGGCTACGCTGAAAACATGAGCGCATCCACGATTGATCTGGCCGTTATTCCCGGTGACGGCATTGGCCCCGAGGTCACCGCCGAGGCCGTGAAGGTCCTTGAGAAGGCTGCCGCCGCCGAGGGCATTGTGCTGGAGCAGACCTACTACAAGCTCGGCGCGCAGCACTGGCTCGAAACGGGGGAGACCCTGCCGGAGGAAACCCTGGCCGATCTCCGCACCCGCGACGCCATCCTCTTCGGTGCGGTCGGGGCAGCCCCGGGCGACACCCGGATCCCCTCCGGCATCATCGAGCGTGAACTGCTGCTCAAGCTGCGCTTCAGCCTGGACCACTTCGTCAACCTGCGCCCGTCCCGCCTCTACCCGGGTGTCGGCAGCCCGCTCGCGAACCCCGGTGACATCGACTTCATCGTGGTCCGCGAAGGCACCGAGGGCCCCTATGTGGGCAACGGCGGCACACTGCGCGCCGGGACCCCGCACGAGGTCGCCACCGAGGTCTCGCTCAACACGGCCCACGGTGTGGAACGCGTGGTCCGGGATGCTTTCCGCCGCGCCAACGACCGCCCGCGCAAGAAACTCACCCTGGTGCACAAGCACAACGTCCTGGTCTTCGCCGGCCACCTCTGGAAGCGCACCGTGGAGGCCGTGGCCAAGGAGTTCCCCGAGGTCACCCACGACTACCTGCACATCGATGCCGCCACGATATTTATGGTCACCGATCCGGCGCGCTTCGACGTGATCGTCACGGACAACCTCTTCGGCGACATCATCACCGACCTTGCCGCCGCGGTCACCGGAGGCATCGGCCTCGCCGCATCCGGAAACATCAACATGGAACGCACCGCGCCGTCCATGTTCGAACCGGTCCACGGCTCAGCGCCTGACATCGCCGGCCAGCAGAAGGCGGATCCGACGGCGGCCATTCTCTCCGCCGCGCTCCTCCTGGACCACCTCAACCACGGCGCCGCGGCCCGCAAGATCGAAGCGGCCGTGGTTGCCGACGTCGCGGGCCGCGGCACCGCGGTCCGCAGCACCAGCGCGATCGGCGACGCCATCACCGCAGCCCTCTAGGCCCTTCAGAGGCGCGGGCCGGCGGCCGCGCCAACGGGCGTAAGCTTGTTTCGAATCACCAATATGCTGCCGTGGTCCGACGCTGAACCACGTTCACACGCCAGGCAGCCGACCGTGGAGGAACCATGACCCAGACTGCCCATGGCGTCGAATTCACCCAGCATCTTTCGGCTACCCCGAAGTCCGCTGAAGAACGTGCTGCCATCCTGGCGAACCCGGGTTTCGGCAACTATTTCACCGACCACACGGCCGTCGTCGACTACAGCGTCGACGCCGAGGGCAAGGGCGGCTGGCACGATGCCCGGGTTGAGGCCTACGGTCCCATCTCCCTGGACCCCTCAGCCGCGGTGCTCCACTACGGCCAGGAAATCTTCGAAGGGCTCAAGGCCTACCGCCACGCCGACGGCTCCATCTGGACGTTCCGTCCCGAGGCCAACGCCGCCCGCCTGAACAAGTCCGCCCGCCGCCTGGCACTCCCCGAGCTCCCGGAGGAGTACTTCCTGGGAGCTATCCGCGAACTCGTCGCGGCGGACAAGGACTGGGTCCCCTCCGGCGACGGCGAGGCCCTGTACCTGCGGCCGTTCATGATCGCCACCGAAGCGTTCCTCGGTGTCCGCGCAGCCCGCGAAGTATCCTTCCGCGTCATCGCGTCCCCGGCCGGGAACTATTTCGGCGGCGAGCTCAAGCCCGTCTCCATCTGGATCTCCCGCGAATACGCCCGCGCCGGCCGCGGCGGCACCGGGGCCGCGAAGTGCGGCGGCAACTACGCCGCCTCGCTGATCGCCCAGCAGGAGGCCGAAGCCCACGGCTGCAAGCAGGTGCTCTTCCTCGACCAGTTCAATGACAATGCCGTGGAAGAGCTTGGCGGTATGAACGTGTTCTTCGTGATGAAGGACGGATCACTGGTCACCCCCGCGCTGAGCGGAACCATCCTGGAGGGCATCACCAGGATGTCCGTCATCCAGGTGGCCAAGGACATGGGCCGTGAGGTCACCGAACGTAAGATCACCCTGGCTGAATGGCGCGACGGCGTGGCCTCCGGCGAGATCGCCGAGGTCTTCGCCTGCGGCACCGCCGCCGTGATCACCCCCATCGGCGTGCTCAAGGACGACACCGAGTTCATCGGGTCCGAGGACGCGAAGGCGGGGGAGACCACCATGGCCATCCGCGAGCAGCTCCTGGGCATCCAGACTGGAACCATCGAGGACGCCCACGGCTGGCTGACCCGCCTGGCCTAGGCGGTAGCTCCTCAGTCCGAGTCAGCGTTCGACGGCGGCTCCCACCTCGCGGTGCGGGCCGCCGTCGTCGTTAATCGCCGCGCAAAATTGGCCAGGCGCGGCCGGTCGGAAGCCCCTAGCCTCGCCCCGGACCCGGGGGCACAATATGGCACATGACTGGACTTATTCAGGTTCTGGGTGTCATTTTCGGGATTGTGCTGATCCTCGTGGGAATCCTCGAGTCCTTCTTCTTCCGGGACCAGCGCTTCCACCGGCTGTTCCTGATCAAACCGGAGGACACGGACGCCGTCCGGATGTGGACGTTCAATCTGGGGTTCTACAACATGATCTGGGGAGTGGGCGCGATCGTTGGTGCCCTCATGCTGACAGGGGCGGAGCCGGCTGCCGGGCGGGTGCTGCTGCTCTTCACGAGCCTGGGCCACGTGCTGCTGGGCATTATCCTGGTGCTGTCGGAGCGGCGGCTGTGGGCGAGCGGCATCGCCGAGGCGCTCCTGCCGGCGGTCATCGCGGTGCTGCTGCTCGTGTGACGGCCTTTGGCTCTGGTGCAGGTGGGGCATGAGTGATCTATGCTAAGTGGATTCGCTGGGGGACCGGGATGATGAATTAACTCTTTGGGGGAATTAGTATGTCGATCGGCTCGAAAACCCTCAGTCGACGGAGCTTCCTGTACGCGGGAGCCTTCGGTGCCGCGGCCACCCTGGCGCCGGTCAGCGCCGCCAACGGCGAAACCCAGATTTACCCGTTTACGCCGAACACGGCACTCGTTGATGCATTTGTCGCCCGGCGCGGCGGCGCCATCGGGACAGGCGGCAAAGCGGCCATCGCCTTCCGCTGCGACCACCACCTCAACAAATTCGAGTCCCGACTCCTTCCCCTCCATCAGAAGTACGGCGTACCGGTCACAATTGCCGCCATGTCACAGATGTTCAGGGTGGAGATCGGGACCAATGGCAGCAACAACTTGTCGTTCCCCCGCCTCCAGGCGCTGGCCTTGGCGAACGGCCTGGAGATCGCCAATCACGGCGCCACCCACACCGACGCGGACACACCCCAGCGTCTCCGGGAAGAAATCGTCTACTCCCGCAATGCGCTGACGGCGGCGTTGCCCAAACTGCCCGTTGAGCTGTTCATTCCTCCCGGCGTTGGCGGAACGCAGTACATGGGTTTTGCGGGTGGCAAGACCCAGTATTCGTTTCAGAAGTACCTCGCCGGGCGGCTGATTACCCAACAGCACGCCATGTCAACAGGCTACGTTCCCGGCTATTGGCCGATGACAGGAAACCCGCTGGACAGCATGGGCAACGTGCACGTGGGCCTCGATACCGCGGACTACGCACGCCGCGGGCCGGATTTTGTCGCCGCTGCCCGGAAGCAGGGGCGTGGGGTGTGCTTTATGTACCACCCCAGTCTTGTGGACGACACCGACTTGCAGGCCATCGAGGGCTTCTTCGCCTGGTGCGCCCGGGAGCGCGATGCGGGTCGGCTGGAAATTCTCACGACCACCGGGCTGATGATGGCAAGTGTTTCGACGTCGTCGCGCCACGACCTGATGTCCGCCAGCGCCAGTTTCGTCACCGGATGGAACGGGTGGAACGGGGCAGCCGCTATGTGGGCGCGGCGTACAGACTCAGGAGTTTCCTACGCGCGGCGCGGCTCGCTGTCCCAGGCCTTGTTCAAAGACGTGCCGGTCGGAGTGTCCGCCGGCTCGGCCCGGCAGTTGCGCGTCATGATGCGCTCGACCACCGGAGTGCGGGTCAAAGTGGAGGTTCTTGACCCGGCGTACCCGGGATCATTCACCGCTGCGAAGACCGTCACGCTGCCGCCGGCGGCGGGCTTCCAGCAGGTGCACCAATACGTCATCCTGCCCCTCACTGGAACCTCGCGGGTCCGGGTGCGCATCACGCCCATCTCCGGCGGGGAACTCCACGTGCAGGAACCCCGGTTGCTGGCCGCATAGCTGTCGGGGTGGCATTGGCGTCGGCACTGCATCCGGCCCAGTTCGGTGCGAAGATGGAACTGTGATCCCTGACGACCCCCGCGCCATGGTGCGCAGCACAGAGCTGACCCGCTTCAGGCTGGCCCCCAACCCGGGGCCGATGAGCCTGCACGGGACAAACTCCTACGTGATTGCGGCCCCCGGAGCGGCCGGCACCGTCGTGGTGGATCCCGGCCCGCTGGATGAGCCGCACCTGCAGGAACTGGCCCAGGCAGGCGCCGTCGAGCTCATCCTGATTACGCACCGGCACGCGGACCATACCGCGGCCGCCGCCCGGTTCGCCGAACTGACCGGAGCGCCGGTGCGCGCCAAGGACCCGGCGCACTGCCACGGGGGAAGCCCCCTCGCGGACGGCGAAGTGATCCACGCCGCCGGGACCGAGATCCGGGTCCTGGCGACGCCGGGCCACACCTCCGACTCGGTCTGTTTCCACCTGCCGCAGGACGGAGCCGGGGGCTCTGTCCTCACCGGCGACACGATCCTGGGCCTCGGTACCACGGTCCTGGACTATCCGGACGGCACCCTGGGTGACTACATGGCCTCGCTGGACCGGCTGGAACACCTGGGCCCCGCGACCGTCCTCCCGGCCCACGGACCGATACTGCCCGCACTGGATAGGATCGTCCGCGCCTACCGGGACCACCGCGAGGACCGCCTCGGGCAAATCCGGTCCGCCCTCAAAACCCTTGGGTCCGGGGCCGGGGTGGCCGAAGTGGCCGACGCCGTGTACGCCGCCGTCGATCCCGCCGTGCGGCCCGCGGCTGAACTCTCCGTGGCCGCCCAGCTGCACTACCTGCGCCAGGACAGCGGCACCCGGTAGAGCGGCTAGCCACGCTTGGAGGCGGCCCTTCGAGCGCCCAAGGATGCAACCGCGAGGAGCAGTAATGCTCCCAACGACCATGCGGCAACCGCCAGCCCGTCCCGGCCTTGGGAACCAGCAGGAGCCTGCGCGGCAGGGACCACGGTAACGCCGGTCTGGACGTTCAGTCCGGGATTGACTGCCGTCACATCACCGGTCTTCTGCCCCGGACCCGGGACTGGAACCCCGGCTAGCGCCTGCCGAGTGGCCGCCGGGGCGGGGAACAGAAGAAGTGCGCCGGAGCCGAGAACGGCGCTTGATGCGGCGGCTGCCACTTTGCTTCGGAGGCGTTTTGGGCGCTCCGCCGACGCATCGAATCCGAACATGTTTCCCCCAGTGAACAGTTAAGGACGCATCGTGCGTCGGGTCAGACTAACACCGGGACCGCAGAAGGCGCGATTAGCGGAGCGCGGTGCGCCCGGCGGAGACGGTACGCTTGGAGCCATGCGTATCGCCCGGTTTGTAGTCGATTCTGATCCCCTCTACGGCATTGTTGAAGGTGAGCCCGGCAGTGAGGAAGTCACTGTCATCAACGGCGACCCCTTCTTCCACGGCGTGGAACGAACCGCCGTGCGGCACAAGCTGGAGGATGTGCGCCTGCTCGCCCCGATCATCCCGCGCAGCAAGGTCATCGGCGTCGGCCGCAACTTCGTGGAACACGCCCGGGAACTCGGCAACGAGGTCCCCAAGCAGCCGCTGCTCTTCCTCAAGCCCAACACCTCCGTGATCGGGCCCAACGATCCGATCGTCCTGCCGGAGTTCTCCGAGGAAGTGTCCTTCGAAGCCGAACTGTGCGTGGTGATCGGCCGGATCTGCAAGGACGTCCCCGAGGAACGCGTCGACGACGTCATCTTCGGCTACACCTGCGGCAATGACCTCACCGCCCGCGACGTCCAGAAGACAGACCTGCAGTGGGCCCGGGCCAAGGGCTTCGACACCTCCGCGCCCCTGGGGCCGTGGATCGAGACCGAACTGAACACCGAGGACCTGCAGATCCAGGGCCGCCTCAACGGCGAGCTGCGCCAGGACGGAAGCACCAGCCAGATGATCCGCGGCGTCCGCGAACTGGTCTCCATCGTCTCGCAGGCCTTCACCCTGCTGCCCGGCGACGTCATCATGACCGGCACCCCTGCCGGCGTGGGCCTGGTCCAGGCCGGTGACCGCTTCGAGGTCGAGATCGAGGGCATCGGCCGCCTCTCCAACCCGGTAGTCCGCCGCTAGGCCGACGCAGGAACGGGAAGTGCAATCGATGATTCGCGGGGTGATTCGCGCCCTGCAGGGTTCCCGGAGCCGCCGTTCCTTCCTGCTCTTTGCCCTCGGCTCGATCGGCACGTTCTCGATGGCGGCACGCGCCGTCAACTGGCTGGACGGGCCGCTCTGGCTGGCGCTGGTGTTCGCAGCGGCGGGCCTGGTGCTGGCAGGCTTCTACCTGTGGAAGGCGCTGTCCCGCCCGCAACCGGCGCGCGGCCGCAAGCGGTAAAGGCTCTGGCGGCAGGCGGTAAAGTTGGAGTCACTATGACTACTCCTTCTGCGCCTGACGCCGTCTCCAGCACCGCCCCCAGTGTGACCAGCGAAGTCACAGCCGACACCCCGGTCCGTGTCCGGTTCTGCCCGTCGCCCACCGGCACCCCGCACGTCGGCCTGATCCGCACGGCCCTGTTCAACTGGGCCCACGCCCGCCACACGAAGGGCACCTTCGTGTTCCGCATCGAGGACACGGACGTGGCAAGGGACTCGGAGGAGAGCTACCAGCAGCTGCTCGAGGCCCTTAAATGGCTGGGCATCACCTGGGAGGAAGGCGTGGAGGTCGGCGGGCCGCACGAGCCGTACCGCCAGTCGCAGCGCCTGGACCTGTACAAGGACGTAGTTGCCAAACTCATCGAGGCCGGTTACGCCTACGAGTGCTACTCCTCACCGGAGGAAGTGGAGGCGCGCCACCGCGCGGCCGGCCGCGACCCCAAGCTGGGCTATGACAACTTCGACCGCGAGCTTTCCGAGGAACAGCTGGCCGCGTTCAAGGCCGAGGGCCGCCAGCCCGTGCTCCGCGTGCGGATGCCCGATGAGGACGTTACTTTCACCGACATGGTCCGCGGCGAGATCACCTTCAAGGCCGGCAGCATCCCGGACTACGTGATCGTCCGCGCCGACGGGTCCCCGCTGTACACCCTGGTCAACCCCGTCGACGACGCGCTGATGGGCATCACCCACGTGCTCCGCGGCGAGGATTTGCTCTCCTCCACGCCCCGCCAGGTGGTGCTGATCCGCGCGCTGACGGACATCGGCGTCGCCAGCTACATGCCGGTCTTCGGCCACCTGCCGTACGTCATGGGCGAGGGCAACAAGAAGCTCTCCAAGCGGGACCCGCAGTCCAACCTGTTCCTGCTCCGGGACCGCGGCTTCATCCCGGAGGGCCTGCTCAACTACCTCTCGCTGCTCGGCTGGAGCCTCTCCGCCGATGAGGACATCTTTACCGTGGACCAGCTGATCGAGCACTTCGACGTAAACGACGTGCTCGCCAACCCGGCCCGCTTCGACATCAAGAAGGCCGAGGCCATCAACGGCACGCACATCCGGATGCTCGACGCCGAGGACTTCCGCGGCCGCCTGGTTCCGTATCTGCGCACGGCCGGTTTTGTCGGCGACACCCTGACCACGCGCCAGGAGGAGATCCTCGCCGAGGCGGCCCCGCTGATCCAGGAGCGCATCTCGCTGCTCGGCGAGGCCCCCGAAATGCTCGCCTTCCTGTTTAAGGACGACGATGCGATCGACGTCGCGGACGACGCCCGCAAGGGGCTTCCGGAGAATCTCACGGAAGTGCTCGACGCCGCCCTGGCCGCCCTGGAGCCCCTGGCCGACTGGAATGCCGAAAGCATCCAGGCCGCACTCAAGGAAGCCCTCGTCGAGGGCCTCGGCGTCAAGCCGCGGCTGGCCTTCGGCCCGGTCCGCACGGCCATCTCCGGCCGCCGGATCTCCCCGCCGCTGTTCGAATCCATGGTGATCCTGGGCAAGGACTCGTCCCTGGCCCGGCTGCGCGCCTTCCGCGGCTGATGATGAGCTCGCCTTCAGCGCAGAACAACGTCAGGACCGGCGGCCTGGCCGCCAGCCTGGGCAGCATCCGCGGCGTGCTGTTCGACATCGACGACACGCTCGTGGACCTCGAGTTCGCCATGACGGCCGCGCTCCGCGACGTCAGCGAACATCTCCTGCCCGGCCTGGACCAGGCCGGGTGGGAGAAGTTCGGGCGGATCTTCACACGCGAGACCACCCACTTCTACGACCGATACCTGGCCGGTGAGCTGAGCTTCAATGAACAGCGACTGCTCCGCGGCCGGGCCGCCCTGGGGCACTTCGGCGTGGAACTGGAGGAGGGCGAAGTGGCCCACCACTGGGTCAGCTCCTACGCCAGCCGGCAGCACGGCTACATCCGCGCCTTCGACGACGTGACTCCGATGCTGGACGCGCTGGATTCCGCCGGTATCCCCTACGGGGCCGTGAGCAACAACGTCCACGACTACCAGCGGGTCAAGCTGGACGCCGCCGGACTGGAACGGATCAGCGTGCTGGTGGGCACGGACACCGTCGGTGCGGCCAAGCCCGATCCGGCCATCTACCTCGAGGGCGTCCGACGCATTGGCACCGGCGCCGGCGAAACGCTCTACGTGGGGGACAACCGCCTCCTCGACGCCGACGGCTCGACGGCTGCCGGTCTCCTGGGCGTCTGGCTGAACCGCGGCGGGGAGCCCGCCCCGGGTTTTGCCGGCCGCGAGATCGGTTCCCTGCTGGAGCTGCTGGCCTAAGCACATATTTTTCTTGCGGATAAGAGCGCTCGCACGGTTCTACAAAAACAGGCCACCGTATTTTCGACGGGATGCTGATTTCTGCTGCCGAAATATTCGGAAGAGAGAAAACGGTCCAGTCGAAACCGTCCACGGCTTTTATGAGGGACCTCTAGGTCAATTTGCACTGATCGCATGACAGAAATGCTTCATTGCCCATCGATCGAGATCGGGAAACATCACAGACGAGCCGTATTCGGGCTGGTGAGGCGTCCTATCGTGGCGCCGAGTCCTTTTCAGTAATTAAAGCTCTTATGGAGGGATACGCAAATCTACCCGAAGAAATACTGCCCCGGTCCGCCTACATACGGTAACCTTGAGATAGCTCACTCGATAAAACAGAATTACGTATAGTTTCTAATTTGCTCAAGGTTGGGAATAATTAATGAAGAATCTTAGAACATCCCCGGAGTTTCGTACACTAGCGGATTCAATAGCGCAATTGGGTGAACAAAGGGAGATCTTTTTCGTTCCCTCGCCGGGCAATTGGGGTGATGCTCTCATTAATGTTGGAACCCGCCAATTCTTGGATTTCTTTGACTTCAATTATAACGAAATCGTCCGGTCTGAACTCTTGGTCAAATTATCTCGATCTCATGAAAGAGATATATTAGATGCACTGATTATTGTGGGTGGTGGCGGCGGTTGGTGCGAAACATGGTCTTCCACAAGGTCCTTTGTTCATGAAATCTCCCTGAAGGTTTCCAAAGTTCTTGTATTGCCCACTACTTATGACTTGGAACCGATAGAGGGTACTCGAGACAACGTTGTGTACTTTGCCCGCGACTTGACGGTCAGCAGCAGCCGGATTGCTCAAACTACATTTTGTCACGACATGGCTTTCTTTTTGGACTTTGATGTGCCGCGCGAGTCAGTTTTGCTACCGCGTCTAGTCGCGCTCCGCATTGACAAGGAACGGTCGACGCAGGCTAGAACGTTTGATTTCTCAGTTGACATGAGTTTGCTCGGAGACGCCTTCAGTTCCGTGATACCCCTCTTTCAAATCATCAACCGTTTTGAGCGTGTGGTCACAGACCGGCTGCACATAGCAATAGCCGGTTGCCTTCTTGGCAAGGATGTAACCCTTCTGCCTGGCGTCTATCCAAAGTCGCAAAGCGTCTATTCCTCTTCGATGTACGATAACTATCCAGTATCCCGATTCTTGGAGTGGCGCGACTTCGAGTTTTGGCCGCTCAATGAACTTCAAGACTCTGAGTGAGCATGCTTTGAGGCATCAGATGGAGATTCTATAGAAAGTGCATCGTCAGGACAACAAAGACAGTTTGACTTTCAACGGAAGCGATGTCCGGTAGCACAAGTTCGAATTGAAGTGAGGAGTTGCGCCCGGCCACCGGTTTGAAGTTGGCGAGCTACGTATATGGTTCCCGCACGGCGGCGCTAGTCTCCTAGTCCACCTGACTTGGCTCACGGGTCGTGGCCTCGCTTTGGGCTGGCGCTCTGATCTGCGGTGATGTCGGCCAAGTGGTGCTGTTTCACGCACTAATGGGTGTTGCTCTAATGTCGCCGGTGTGGCGTTCATCAGAACGGTCCGGACGGCCCCGGGGCCGAAGGCAGTGCAGATCACCGAGCATTTGCGGTCGTCAGCGGATCGCGGATCATGTCGGCTCGGCGCATACGGAGGCCGAGCTCGGCATGCCGCTCCAGCGCGTCCGTGAGCTGCTGGAGAACCCCGCACAGGGAGTCCTCGAGTTTGGTGTCGAGCCCACGCCTCCGCTGAGAAACGTGTGGTTGTGCCTGCTGGACCGAGGTTATTCGAGACGGCCGGTGCGGTGGCTCCAGTCGGTCGTGACGGGCCGGGACGCGTGGTTGGCACGGACTCGCCGACCCTGTTCGAAGCGCAGGAGGGGGTGTTCACGGCACTGCGGTTTGACGGCCTCGGTGACTGGGTGTTCCGGGATCTGGTGATCGCCCGGGTCGTTGAACCGACCTCGCTGCTGGGTTCCGGCAGGGTCCTGCGAGATCTGGGCCGGTCCCCGGCCAGTTACTCTACGATGAAACGCACCCTCGGCCGGGCGGCTGCGGGTCGGCGCCGCGACCGGGTTGGACCTGGTTCTTCGAGCATGCCAGCATCAGCGGGGATGTCTCCCCGGTGCTATACGATGTCACGACGCTCTATTTCGAGGCAGAGCAGGGAGACGAACTGCGCAAGGTCGCATATTCCAAGGAACGCAGTGTTGATCCCCGGATCGTCGTGGGTCCCCTGGTGGGCCGCGGCGGGTTCCCGCTGGAGATCGGCTGCTTCGAAGGCAACAAGGCCGAGACAGCGACGGCAATCCCGATCATCAGGCAGTTCCAGGCCAGTCACGGGTGTCAATGGCCAATAGTTTCTGCCCATGGGCGCCCAGTTGATGTGCCCGCTGGTGGCCAGTAAAACTGCCCGGTGATGGCCAACAGATCTGCCCACTGATTGGTTCGGCGGGGTTGGCCATCGTTGGTTTGGTTAGTTCAGTCGGGTTACTCCTTTTCCTGCGAGGGCCTGGGTGAGGCGGACGGAATCGCCGCTGGTCTGGCAGACGTGGGCGTGGTGCAGCAGCCGGTCAACGGTGGCGGTGGCGAGGGTCTTGGGCATGAGCTCATCGAAGCCCGCGGGGTGGAGGTTGGAGCTGATCGCGACGGACCGTTTTTCGTAGGCGGCGTCCACGATCCGGTAGAGGCCTTCGGCGGCGTCCGTGGCCACCGGCAACAGGCCGATGTCATCGATCACCACGAGCTCGGCGCGGAGAATCCGGGCCACGGCCCGGGTGACGCTGTCATCGGTGCGGTGCGCGCGGATCAGGACGCCGAGGTCCTCGAGCCTGAACCACGCCACCCGCATCCCGGCTTCCACCGCTTGCTGGCCGAGGGCTTCGAGGAAGAACGTCTTGCCGGTCCCGGAGGGCCCGCAGCCGACCAGGTTCTCCCGCCGGGTGATCCATTCCAGGGTCCGCAGCGCCTGCTGGGTCGGGGCCGGGATGGAGGACGCGGCCGGGTCCCAGGCATCGAAGGTTTTCCCGGTCGGGAAGCCCGCGGCCTTGCGGCGGGAGGCGAGCATGGACCGGGCCCGGCCGGCGGCTTCCTCGGTGAAGAGGGCCTTGATGACCTCGGCCGGTTCCCAGCGCTGGGCGCGGGCTGTCGCGATCAGTTCCGGAGCCAGCGCCCGGGCGTGAGGCATCTTCAGGGACCGCATCAGGGCCTCCAGGTCCGCCGGCAGCGGCGGGGCCGCGGTGTTGGCCGTCGTGACGGGGCTCATCGGACATCCTCCGCGGTGGCATTGCTGGCGGTGGGGTTGCCGATCGCGGCCCCGCGCCGGTTCCCTGGGTCAGTGAGGTGGCTTCGTTGGCGGTGTGGGTGGTGGTGCGGCGGGTATTGGCGTTCAGGATCGAGGCGAGGTCCGGGTGCGCGAAGCGGCCATGCAGGGCGGCGTCGCCCAGCGCCCGGTCCACCTGGTCGGTGCCGGCGGTCTTGGCCAGGGTCACTGCCTCGGCCATCTTCACGTTCATCCGTGCCGTCCCGGCCGCGGCGGCCTCGTCCGCGCTGCGGGCCCTGACCTCGTAGTCGCCGGGGATCCGGGTCCTGCTTCCGGGGAAATGCTCATCGTTGATGGCGGGGCTGCCGGGCCGCGCGCGGTCGTGGCGGGCGACTTCGACCGGGCCGGCGGCACCGGGGTGAACGATGATGACCTGCTCGCCGGGTCCCGTCCCGTGGGTGCGCACGAACACCCGGGCCCCGAGCAGGTGCGCCGGGACCGAGTATTGGGCGTTCTCGAAGGTGACCATCGGGGTGTTCTCCGGGACGGTGCGGGCCAGCCCGAACGCGACGGTGTGGGCGGTATCGGGGATCCGGTGCAGCCGGGGGCTTCCTCGGCGAGCATGGCCGCCGGTTTGCGCCGCGTCACCCGGTGTTCACGGTTATTCACCTCGTCCATGAACGCCTCGCAGGCAGCTTCGAGTTCCGCGAAGGTACCGTACTCTTCGCGGAGGTTGGTGTCCTTTGGCACGATGTCGGCCTTGGCGAGTTTCACGGACGCTTCGACCCCGCCCTTGGTGGCAGGATCCGCCGGCTGGCAGGTCAGCACGGTGACACCGTAGTGCCGGGCCTGGCAGGTCAGCACGGTGACACCGTAGTGCCGGGCGAAGTCCAGGGTCTGCTGGTTCCGCACCGGGACCCCGGCGACATGGGCGGTGGTGACGGTCTTCTCGTTATCCGTCAGAACATACGTTGGTGCCCCGCCCAGGATCCGGAAGCACCGGTCCAGGGCAGCGAACACGCTCGGCGCAGTCCGGACTTTGATCGGGATCACGATCCGGAACCGGGAGAACGCCAGCCAGGCCACGAACAGGATGGTCTTCACCCCGCCGATCCGCGGCCCGTCGCCGAAGTCGTACTGCAGCCACATCCCCGGCTCGGTGATCCAGGGCCGGTGGACACGGGTATGGCCCAGCCGCCACGCCGCCTTGACCTGCGCGATCGCGCGGCGGGTGGAGCGTTCCGACCCCGTATAACCCAGGGCGAGGAGCTTTTCGTGGGCTTTGTCCGCGCGGATCCGGCCCTTGGATCCTTCGATCCATTCCTCGACCTTGGGCAGGTACGCGTCGGTCACCCGGCCCCGGGCCGCGGGTTCCCCGATCGGCCGGCCAGCATCCCTGGCAGCGACGTGTTTGGCAACGGTGTGGTGCGAGCAGCCCGTGAGCTCCGCGGTGGCGCGCAACGACCCGGTCAGATCATAGGCAGCAAGAATTTCCATGATTTCTCCGTCAGACTTCATACAGGGCCTCTTCCTGGTTCGCTTTTGGTGCGCTTAGACACCGTCATCAAACCCCAGGGAGAGGCCCCCACCGCTTACGACGCGGTCGGTTCAGTAAGGAAGTGGGCAGATCTCATGGCCACCGGCGGCAGTTCTCCTGGCCGTCAGTGGGCACTTTCGTGGCCGCCTATGGGCAGCTTTTCATGGCCGCTAACACACGGGCTGGCGGACATGTTCATCGTCGCCGACGCTGGCATATTCTCGACCTCGAAACATGCGTGAACTCAACGAGGCCGGCCTGCGGTTCACGTCGGCTCCCGGACTACGAAGGCCCCGGCCGTTCTGGCCTCGCACTTCCGGTGACACGGCGACGCGTTCACCGACGGGCAGCTGATCGACACGATTACACCCAGGACCGGCCACACGAAGGAGAACGACCCCGACCTTCGAGCCGAACCCGTCTTGGACCCCGCCACGCATCAGGGCTCATGGCGGGCCGTGTGGGCCTACACCCGCCAAAAGGCCGCCCGTGATGCCATCACGCTCAAAGCCCAGGAGAACCGTGCCCGTGAGGTCATCGAGGGGCAAAGGCGGCCCCGTTACCTTTTTCGTAGCCCCAGTCCTGTTGCAGGATGAGGGTGTGCTGGCCTGCTGGCCCCGGCATGATTGCCGCCCCCAGTCGTCAATGATCCGGGGGGTGTTGTCACCGGGGTCCGGTAGGTGCCGGAGAGACC
>JAXMJF010000061.1:0-78228 GCA_034376805.1 Arthrobacter sp. | reverse complement strand
ACAGCAGGTGAGCCGACCACGGACATCCAGAAGGCCCTGCGGGCACCTAGGGTGAGCCGACCACGGACATCCAGAAGGGCCTGCGGGCACCAAAGGTGAGCCGACCACGGACATCCAGAAGGGCCTGCGGGCACCAAAGGTGAGCCGACGACGGACATCCAGAAGGGCCTGCGGGCACCAAAGGTGAGCCGGCCACAAGGCCGCCGCCGGTGCTTTGCAAAGGAGCGCATCGCCGACTAAGGCCGCCCGCGGCCGCAGGAGGTGTCTAAGCGACGGCAAAGCAGCGGCCGCGGCCGCAAGTCCGGCAGGACCTGCAGGAGCGTCGGCGTGAGAAACCGCCACTTCGGGAGCATCGCCTAGAGCTCGGCCTTCCCCTGCCGCCAGTACCCCATAAACGCCACCTGCTTCCGGTCAATCCCGACGTCCCGCACCAAATACCGGCGCATCTCCTTGACGACGCCCGCTTCACCGGCGATCCAGGCGTAGAACGGCATTGCCCCGGCGGGCTTGTCCGGATTCCGGCTGGCGCTGATCGCGGCGGCATTCATCCGGGCAGGGGTCTCCCACAGGATGTCGTGGTCCACGTTGACGTCCTCGGGCTCGGGGCCGGCCGCAGGCTCAACGGTTGGCCGGAGCCCGACCCAGCCGGGGAGGGTCACGGCGGCCCGGACCGCTTCCTGCAGCAATTCGCCGTGCGGACGCGACCGGCCGATCGCCGCACCGCGCGCAAGCCAGGTGATCTCGACGTCGGCGGCCGTCGTGATGCCCTGGAAGTCGCCGGCCTCCGGAACCTCCAGGATGGCATGGCCGCTGAAGTACGGCGGCAGGCTTTCGAGGATGGCGCTGATGGCAGGGACGGCCGTCTCATCTCCGGCCAGCAGGACCCGCTGGGCCAGCCCCGGACGCCATTCGATCCCGGCGTAGGTTTCCGCGGTGACGCAGTGCGCGGCCCGATTGTTGGGGCCGATCAGGGTCAGGGTGTCCCCCGGTTTGGCGTTCAGGGCCCAGTTGGCGGCCGGTCCGCCGTGGCCGGCCTCGTCGAAGTGCAGCACGAAGTCGACATCGAGCTCGGGGTAGACGGCGTCGAGGCGTTCCTGCCGCACGGTGTAGGTCCGCATGGACCCACGGGTCCCCGGGTCCATGGCCAGCCACTCGCGGTACCAGCCGGACTGCTCCATCCGGAATTCCGGCAACGGCAAGGCGGTGCCGTCGGGGGCCAGCGAGGGGATCATGAGTTTGATGCGCAGGTCCAGGGTGCTGCCGTTGACGCCGAAGTTCCGCAGCGAATAGCCGCCGAAGGTGACCCGCCGGAAGTTCGGCCCGAGCTGCTGGACCGCTGTGACCTGGACCTCGAAGGCCAGGGTCATGGGTTCCGTGGCGGATGCGGTCTTCAGGGCCGTGCGGGTGCGGGCCGGGGTGGGGTTCGTGGCAGTCATGGGACCAGCTCCAGGGTTGTGGTTTGCGGGACAGCGGCATGATGGCGGCCCAGCGGAATGATCAGGGGTGCGCCGGACACCGGGTCCGGGAGCACCCGGGACTCAAGGCCGAACACCTCGCGGACCAGCGCCTCGGTGACCACGGTCTTGGCGGCGCCCTCGGCGACGATCCGTCCGTTCTTCATGGCGATGATGTGGTCGGCGTACCGGGCGGCGAGGTTGAGGTCGTGCAGCACAATCGCCACGGTGGTGCCGCGCTGGCGGTTGAGGTCCGTGATGAGGTCGAGGACCTCCACCTGATGGGCGAGGTCCAGGTAGGTGGTGGGTTCATCGAGCAGCAGCACTTCGGTTTCCTGCGCCAGGGCCATCGCGATCCACACCCGCTGCCGTTGCCCGCCGGAGAGTTCGTCCACGTTCCGCCCGGCCAGGTCCAGCGTTTCGGTGGCGGCCATCGCCTGCTGCACGGCACGCTCATCGTGCTGGGAGCCGCCGGCCGGCCCGGACCGGAAGAACCCCTGGTGCGGGTAGCGGCCGCGGCCCACGAGGTCCCGGACTGTGATGCCGTCCGGTGCCGTGGGATGCTGCGGGAGCAGGCCCAGGGTGCGGGCCACCTCGCGGGCGGGACGGCGGTGGATGTCCCGCCCGTCGAGGGTGACCGTGCCGGCCGCAGGCTTGAGCAGCCGGGCGAGGCCCCGGAGCAGGGTGGACTTGCCGCAGGCGTTGGCGCCGACAATCATGGTCACCTTACCCTCCGGGATTTCCGCAGAGAGCCCCTCGATCACGGTCCGCTGGTCGTATTTCAGCCGCAGGCCGGAGGTCTGGAGAGTTGCCATCTCAGGCGTCCTTTCGGTTGGAAGTGACGAGCAGCCAGAGCAGGAACGGGGCGCCGAGGGCACCGGTGACCACGCCGACGGGCAGGACCGTTCCGGCCAGTAGCAGCGGCGCGATGTTGGCGGCAAAGTAGTCGGCGCTCAGGACGATCAGCACGCCGGCCAGGGCCGACGCCGGCAGGCTCACCCTACGGACGAACCGGCGGGCGATCGGCCCGGCGAGGAACGCGACGAACGCCACAGGGCCGGCCGCCGCCGTCGCCGCAGCGGCAAGCCCGACGGCGGTGACCACGATGCCCAGCCGGGCGGCACCGACTCTGACACCGAGGCCCGCGGCGGTGTCATCGCCCAGTTCGAGGATGCGCAACGGGCCGGCGAGGAGCGTGACGGCGGGAACCAGCACGAGCAGTGCCGTACCGAGGACTCCGGCCCGTTCCCAGTTCGCGGAATTGAGCGAGCCGTTGAGCCAGATCAGCACCTCGGCGGCGATACGGATGTCCGCCCGGGTCATCAGGAAGCTGACCACGGCGTGCAGGGCGGCGGCAATACCCACGCCGGCCAGGATCAGCCGGCTGCCCGCGGCGTCGCCCCGCTGCCCCCCGGACCCAAGGGATCCGCTGCGGGAGATCCCGTAGATAAGGGCGGCCACGCCCAGGGCACCGGCGAAGGCGGCGCCCGACACCACGGCTCCGGACGCGCCGAAGACGACGATCGCCGTGACGGCAGCGGCGCTGGCCCCGTAGCTGATGCCGATGACGTCCGGGCTGGCCAGGGGATTGCGGAGCATGGTCTGGAACAGCGCGCCGGACAGACCGAACGCGGCCCCGATCAGCGTTCCCACGACGGCGCGCGGCAGTTTGTGCTCCATCACGATGAAGCTGGCGCCGGGGATCTTCTCCCCGCCCGTGAAGTGGGCGCCCAGGATCCTGAAGAAGTCGGGGATGGTGACGGTGTAGCTGCCCAGGAGCACGCTCGCCGCGAAGAGCGCCACGACGGCCAGGGCCAGGATGCCTGTCCGGTTGAGCACGGCCGCGCGAGGTGGCAGATGACCCCGATATTTGGGCGGAACATGGGCGCCACGTGGCACCTCGGCGGCGGATTCCCGCGCGGGGCCCGCGATGCCGGGTGCGGTCTTCGGGCCGGCGCTCATAGCCCGGCCGCCTTGCTGCGCCGGACCAGCCAGACGAACACCGGAGCACCGACCAGGGCGGTCATGATCCCGGCGGGGACTTCACCCGGAAGCAGGATCACGCGGCCGATCACATCGGCGCTCAACAGCAGGCCCGGGGCCAGGACCAGCGAAAAGGGCAGGATCCAGCGGTAGTCGGGGCCGGTGAGGAAGCGGACGGCGTGCGGAATGACGAGGCCCACGAATCCGATGGGGCCGGCCAGCGCCGTCGCTGTTCCGCAGAGCAGGACGATCCCGAGGGCGGTGATGCCGCGGGCCAAACCGACACGTTGGCCCAGACCGCGGGCGATGTCGTCGCCCAGGGCGAGGTTGTTGAGGATCCGGCCGGTGGCGAGCACAATCGCGGCTCCCAGCAGCAGGAACGGCAGTCCCGGGAGGATCACGGACCAGTCGCGGCCGGCGATCCCGCCGACCTGCCAGAACCGGAAACGGTCCAGGGTGTCCCGGCTGGACACCAGGATGACGTTCATGAGCGAAAAGAGACCAGCGCTCAGGGCGGCGCCCGCGAGGGCGAGCTTCACCGGCGTCGCACCGTCCCGGCCGAGCGACGCGATCAGGTAGACCACGACGGCGGCGGCCGCGGCGCCGATGAAAGCGAACCAGATGTACCCGGTCAGCGAGGTCACGCCGAACACGTAGATGCCGGTGACAACCGCCAGCGCGGCCCCGGCATTGATTCCGATGATGCCCGGGTCCGCGAGGGGATTGCGGGTCACCCCCTGCATCGCGGCGCCCGCGAGCCCGAGGGCTGCCCCGGCGAGCAGGCCGAGGACGGTGCGCGGGATCCGGGCATGAACGACGGCGTGGTCGCCGTTGGCCGGATCGAACTGGGCCAGTGCCTGCCAGACGGTTCCCGGGGCCAGGCCCCGGGCTCCGATGGCCAATGACGCCAGGGTCACGAGCGCCAGCACGACGACGGCGGCCAGCAGCCAGAGTGCACGCGGTCCCCGGGCGGGGAAGGCAACACCCGTGGGCGTCTCCGGCGCGTGCCGGGCGGCTGCGGACACCGCCGTCGTCGTAAGTGGGCTCATCGGAATGTGGTTACTTCACCGCGTCTGTGACTTTGTCCGCTGCGCGGGCCAGCTGCGGCAGGAACGTGTCCAGCGACCACGGCAGGCTCAGCGGCGACGAAGCCGAGATGGACAGCGTCAGGGTGTTGTCCGAGTCGGCAACAAGGGTGCCCTTCTTGATGGCCGGGATCTGGCCGAGCAGCGGGTCTGCCTCGATGGAATCGGTGGTGGCTGCGTCCGGAACCCAGGTGACGAAGATGTCGGATTCGAGTTCGTTCGCCTTCTCGGCGGACCACGGGATGAAGAACTCCGTGGAGCCCTTGGAGTTATCTTCCACCACGGGGGCCAGCTTCATGCCGATCTCGCTGAGGAAGCGGGGGCGGTTGTCGTTGGCGGTGTAGACGTTGACTCCGTCAGCCGAAGCGGGCTCCAAGTTGCCGTAGATAAAGCTCTTGCCGGCGATCTGCGGGTACTTGGAGACCCTTTCCTTGATGGTGGCCTCCGTGTCCGCGACCAGCTTGGTGGCTTCGGCGTCCTTGCCGAGGGCCTTGCCGATGATGGCGGTGGAATCCTGCCAGGAGGTTCCGTAGGCGGTCTCGGGGTGGGCCACCACGGGGGCGATTTCGCTGAGCTTTTTGTAGTCCTCTTCGCTCAGGCCGGAGTAGGCACCAAGGATGACGTCCGGGTTCAGTTTCGCGATTTCGGTGAAGTTGACGCCGTCGGCCTCGGAGAACTGGACCGGGGCCTTTTCCGACCCGAAGCTGGCGCCGAGCTTTTCGAGTGCGGCATCCTTCCACGGGGTGGAGGCCTTGTCATTGCCGCCCCATTCGTTCTTCGGGACACCCACGGGAACCACACCAAGTGCAAGGGCCACATCGTCGTTGACCCAGGACACGGTGACGACGCGCGTCGGCTGTTCCTTGATGGTGGTCTCGCCAAACACGTGCTTGATGGTCACCGGGAAAGCGGAGCTGGCCGACTGGCTGGGGGCGTCCGCCGCCGTCGAGCTGGCCGGGCCGGTGGAGCAGGCGGTCAGGGAGAGCGCGACGGCGGCCAGGGCAGCAGCCGCCTGGCCGGTGGCGCGGAGGAAGCGGCGTCTGGGCAGGGCGCGGCCCGGGGCAGGGAGAGGCATGGGATTCCTTAGGTCAATGATGCGAACCTAAGTAAGGCTAGCCTATCCTTTTGAAAATTACGCAAACCTTTCGTAACTTAATTGTCGGAATCCAGGGTCTGATGCCGTTTAAACAGCAACGCGGGGTCACTTACGGCCCATCCCGGCGGGGATTATGGGCCGTAAGTGACCCCGCGTTGCGTTGGGTCTGAGCGGTACGGAGGGGTCCTGGGGCAGGAGGCCCTGCCGGTCAGCGGAGGACGATGTCCACCGGGTTCGCCTCGGAGCGCCAGGTTCCCTCGGTTCCGGGTCGCGGGCCGATCACGGGAGCGGTGAGCACGCCGGAGCGGTTGGTGCGCTTGTCCCGCAGGATTTCAGTGACCGAACCGAGGTGCCGGGACAGGTCGATCACGTTCTCGGGTGCGGCCAGGAGCAGCTGGAAACCGAACTCGTGCAGCGCCTTGATGCCGGCGCCGGCGAATTCCTCCGAGGCCAGCACGAAAGCTTCGTCCATCATCACGGTGCCGTAGGTGGTGAAGCCCTGCTCGGCGATGCCCAGCTGGTAGCTCAGCGCCGCGGCCATGATGAACGCGGTGAAGCGCTGCCGCTCGCCGCCGGACATCGAGCCGGTGTCCGCGTGCATAAAGACCTCGGTCTTCTTCCGCCCGCCCTTCGCCGCCCGGGAACCCTGGACCTCGCGGTGTTCCTTGCACTGGATGAAGAGGTGCCCGCGGACGTCCAGCACTTCGGCACGCCAGCGCCGGTCCTCCGGGGTCTGCGAGCCGAGCCGCTTCACCAGCGTTTCGAGCGACTTGTAGCGGTTGCCGAGCTCGGCGTCGTCGTCCATGTCCGTGCTGGGAGCTCCGGCGGCCGGAGCCGCCGCCTTTCCGGGCCGGGTGTGCCGGACCTTCAGCGCGTTCTGGATCGCATCCTTGAACTGCTTCGCGGTGGCGGGCAGGGTCTGCTTGATGTCGAGTTCCAGGAAGCTGCCCTCATGGAAGTTGACCTCGGAGAGGATCCCGTTGAGCGGCAGGATGCGGCTGCTGATCGAGCGGCGCTCCTCGTCCAGCAGGTGCAGCAGGGTGCTGAAGGATTCGTGCGTGCGCTGGTTGAAGAACTGCCGGAACTCAGCTTCCTGCGCCGGCAGGCCATCGCTGACAATGGCGTGGTAGCGGGCTTCGAACTCCCCCGCGGCGCCGATCGAAGTGCCGTGGTCCGCGGAAATCGCGGTTCCCCACTCGCGGACGAAGCCCTCGAAGATGCGCGTGAGCCGCTCCGAGGTCGCCTGCCCGCGGGATTCGGCCGTATGCAGCTCGGCGAGGAGCCGGGTCCGGACCTGGTTGGCGAGGTTGTCCAGCTCGTGCATTTCCAGGACGTCGCCGAAGTCCGTGAAATACGGTTCCAGCGCCGTGATGGTGGCGTCCGACGGCGGCGCCTGCGCCAGTCGCGCCCGCGCGGCGTCCAGCAGCGCATCGGCGGAGGACAGCTGCGAGTCGACAGCCTTGTATTCGCTTTGCAGCACGGCCGCGGCCTCGGTGCTGGACTGGTGCTTGTGCCGGGCCGCCTCGATGTTGGCGCGCAGCGGTTCCAGGTCCGCCTGCGCAGCGAGGGCGTCCTTGAGGCGCTGCTCGATCCGGGCGAGTTCGTCCGCCGCCACGGCGGCCGAGACCTGTTCCCAGGGCCGGTGGTCATCGGCCACGCGGCGCAGGGCCTCGAGCTGCCGGCTCATTCCCTGGTGCGACTCTTCCCGGCTCTGCGCAAGTTCGGCGGCCTTGGCGAGTTCCTGCTGCAGGTCCTCGACCTGGGCCGCCACGAGCTCGAGTTTGGCGGCGTTGTCGAAGCCGAGGACATAGTCCTGCCGGCTGGTGAAGCGGTCGTCCTTTTCGACGGTATGGCGGTTGCGCTTCACCACACCGCCAAGGCTCAGGCCCTTATCCAGCCGGGCCAGGTCATCCGGGTCCTCAACGCACGGGTAGGCGAAGTCGAGGGCGATGCGTTCCCGGATCCACTCGCCCGCGTCAGCGGTCGGTCCCATGGCGAGAATGTCCAGCTTGGTGAGCAGATCGCCGTCGGCCGCGTCCTGCACGGCCAGCGCTCCGCCGGCGAGGGGCTTGGAGACGTCCACCGCGCGCAGCGCACCGCGGACGGAATGGTCGTTGAGGTAGCGGGTTACGGCGCCAAAGTGCTCGCCGGGGACCAGCAGTGTGGTGGCGAGGCTGCGCAGCGCGCGCTCGGCGGCCGGCCGCCACCGTTCCTGGCCCTCTGCCAGGTCGATCAGCTCGCCGCCGAACGGCATCCGCTCCTCGGGCACGCCCGTGGCCGCCGCGATGGCGCTGCGGTTTTCAATGCTCGACGGCGGCAACAGGGACTTGCGCGTCCTGAGCGACACCAGTTCCTGCTGGGCCGCGGCGAGCTCACGCTTCCTGGTCGCGTGTCCGTCGAACGCCTCGAAGCGAAGCTCCTTGAGCGCCTCCGAATCGTCTTTCAGCTCGGCCGAGCGGGCGGCCGCGTGCTCGTGCGCCTGCTCCCAGCCGGCCGCGGACCACTGGAGTTCCAGGCCGGCATCGGCGAGGGCCTTCCGCGCCGATTCCTCCACCTGCTGGCGGAGCTTGAGCCCCACCCTGGCGTTCTCCAGCGCCTGCTCAATCGCGGAAATCGCGTTGCCGCCCTGGTTGTTGTAATCCGCCTCCAGCTGCCGCAGCTCCTTGGCCAGGCCGTCCCGGATGCCGCGTTCTGCGCCGAGTTCCTTGGCCTTCGCCTGGGCCAGGTCCTTGAACCGGGCGAGTGTTTTCTCGTGGACGCTGACGGCAAGCTGCTGCCGGTAGGCCTCGAATTCCTCGCCCGCGAGCTCCCGCAGGCGGTTCGCATCGAGCAGGGACTGGGCATACTCCTTGTTCAAACCGGGGACCGGCGCCAGCTGGTCGCGCTGCTGCCGGACGTCCTCAAGGCGCTGCCGGATGGACATCAGGTTGCTGAACTCCTCGACAACGTCATCCGCAGCGGTCAGCGTGGCGGGCGCGTCCAGGACCTGGTCGCGGAAGAAGTTGTTCACGCTGCCGCCGAGGCCCTTGCCGGCCTGGATGACGCGCAGCAGCGGCAGGGCCTGGTCCGAATTGATCCCGAGCAGGCGCCGGAAGCGTTCCGCGAAGGCCTTGTGCACGTCGAAGACCTGGGCGTCCGGGAAGATCACGTCCAGCGCCGACTTCGTGAAGCGCTTCTCCGCGATGCCCTCAATCGCGGTGAGGTCCAGCGGCTTGTTGTCGATCAGGTAGTACCGGCCGACGCTGGATTCCGTGCCGTTCTTGGGCAGGTCGAACAGCGCCGACACGGTCACCCGGGTGCCGGCGGCGTTGTCGTAGGTCAGCGCGACGGCGGACCAGGTGGCGCCGGGGCGCTGGAACGCACTCGCCGAGCCCTCGCCCACGGCCTTGTCCCCCACCTTGCCGCGCATGTAGGTGAAGGTGGTCCGTTTGTCCTCGACCGCGCCGCCCGCGCGCTGGGCCGCGGCCTCGTTGGAGCGTGGCCGCGCGTCGAAGACCCGGAGCATCGCGTCGAACAGCGTGGACTTGCCGACGCCGGAATTGCCGGTCAGCAGGGTGCCGTTGCGGTCCACGTGCATCGTGTGGGCGCCATGGAAGGTGCCCCAGTTGACCACCTGGACCAGCGCCAGGCGCATCTGGCCGGGGTTGGTGAGCTCGCCCATCGGGAGCATGGTTGCGATGCTCACTTGGCTGCCTCCACATCGTCGGTGGCCGGCTTGGGGGCGGCATCGCCGTCGTCGTCCTCTGCGTCGTCATCAGAGCTAGCGGGGCCGTCGCCGTCGAACTCCAGCAGGGGTTCGGTGCCTGAGGGGTCGGTGGAGGCTGCTACCAGGGCGTCGATTTGGGCCGGGATGTCGCCGATGTTTTCGAACGGGAGGGCCAGGGGGAGGGCGTTGGAGATGGTGTAGACCTCGTCCAGGCCGGTGGCGAGGAGGAGTTGGCGGGCCAGGAGTTTGGTGATGGCGCGGTTGACGACGTCGGAATCGCGGAGGGCGTCCTGTTGGCCGGAGGGCTGGTAGTGGGCCACGAGTTCGGCGATTTCCTCGCGCGTGATTGTCGGGTCGGTCTGGGCTGTGACGTGGCGGTCCAGGAGCAGGCGCAGGCGGAGCAGCACGATGGTTTCCACACGGCTCAGGGCCCGCTGCTGGCGCAGGATGCTGGAGCGGGTGCTGCCGCCGATGGCCTCGGGGTCCACCGGACGCAGTACGGCGACTTTGCGTTCGTGGTCCAGCTGCAGGGTCAGGAAGAGTTCGGACAGGCGGCTGCGCAGGATCAGCTGGTTGTCCAGCAGCGTGGTCCACAGCTTTTCGTCCCGGCCGCCGTCGATGTACGGGCCCTTGAGGAGCTTCACGAGGGCCTGGCGGACCTTCATCGGGAGCACGCCGGTGTCCCCCGGGAAGAGCGCAGCGCCGTCGACGAAGGTGTCGCGCGGGGTGACCGTGAAGGGGTCCGCGTGCACGTGCTGGGCAGGCTCCGCAGCCTCCGACTCACCTTCGGCTGCCCCGGCCGTGTCTTCCACTGTGTCTGGGCGAAGTTCAGTCATCTTCAGTCCTTCTTGAGCGTGACGACCGGCAGGTACGCGGTGCGCGTGGAGCCGTCGATCTGTTCGAAGTCGAGGGTGTCCCACGCCTCGCGGTCAAAGCCGGCACCTTCGTGCAGGGCGTGGGAGAGCAGTGCGCGGATGGAGTTAATGTGGCGTTCCCCGGGCGGGAGCTGCTCCCAGGCCTCGGCCAGGCTGGCAGCGCCGGCGAACGCGGCGCGGATCGCGGCGGGGCTGGCTTTGCCGGTCCGCGGCGAGCGCACCCGGTCCGAGTCGCTGAAGGCGATCGGGTCGGCCAGCTTGGGCGGGGCCGCGAACTCGTCCGGGTCGAACAATTTGACCATGGCCAGGGACTCGAAGCCGGCGTTGAACAGCACCGGCCCGCGAACCAGCCCGGGACGTTCGCGCTCGTACGGCAGGGACCGGATGGCCTGCTCGGCCTCCCGGAGGACCTTGCGGAGCCGGACCGACTGGCGGAAATCGTCGCTCTGGACGTAGGTGTTCAGGCTTTCGCTGAGCTTGCCGTAGATGCGCTGGATCTGGCTGTGCTGGGTCCGCAGTTCCGCGACGAGGTTTTTCAGCGTCTCGCGTTCGTCGTGGCTGAGGTCATCGGCGAACTGCCGGCTGAGCACCTCGCCGATCGCGGACCGGAAGCGCAGCTGCTGTTGCGGGTCCTCCAGGAACGCCGTGAAGGAACGGAACGTCCTGCCCTCGGGGCTTTGCCGGAGCCGTTTGTCCGCTTCCAGCACCTGGGCCATCGTGGCGCCTTTGCTGAGGGACTCCTCGATGATCTGGTTGCGGAGCTCGCCCACCAGCTCCTCGATCCGGTCACGCATCTTCTTGTAGTCCGCGGGCAGGCTCGCTGCGAGGTCCAGGATGTTCCCGGCGGCCTCCACGGCCTCCTCGTCGTCGAGCAGCCCGTCAAAGTCACCCGAGCTGATGTCCTCGATCAGCTGGCGCCGTTCGCCGATCTCCTCCTCAAGGGATTCCAGCCGGGCGCTCTGGTCCGGATTCGTCTCATTGGCAAGCTTCTCGACGTCGCCCAGCAGCGTCCCGAGCCGGGACCCGTTGAGCGTGGAGCGTTCGCTGGAAAGGCTCTCCAGGAAGGCGATGACACGGGCGGCAGGTTCGGTCACCTCATACACGATCTGCCCGGACTGGTTCCGTCGGGTCAGGAAGTTCTTGCGGGTCCACTCATCGCCGAACGTCTTTCCGTTGGCGGCGCCGCCCAGACCCGGGTCCTGGCGGCGGAGCTGCTCGAGGAAGGCGTCGACGTCGGCGTGGAATTGTTCCAGCGGAAGCTGCGGCCGGGTGCGGGTGAAGGACGCCTGGAGCACAGCGATCACCCAAGGCGCAGAGCGGGTCAGCGCCCAGGCGGGACCCTTGGTGAGGAGTTCGAGGTCCCTCAGCCGGGCGCTGATGGCGTCGGCGGAGGACAGGGCGGAGCGGGACACGCACTCTCCTTACAACTGCCGTGGGGATCTGGATCGGGCAGCGGATAAGGAAAAACTGCCAGCTACAAGGTTAACGCAGGCCCCGGCTGTGATTCCCGGCCGCGCGGCACGAGGTCCCGCAACCGCCCCGTGACCTACGCCCCGGTAGCATTTCGATCCCGTATCAAGAATCCCGGCACGGGCTGTCGGCTCTGGCTAGCGCACCTCCCGCACCCTACGCTCGGGCTACTGATTCAGCCGAAGCAATGGTGCAGGGGGAAGAATGCAGTTCGATCTAAGTGCAGTGGAAACGGCAACGCTGGTGTTCGTGGGAACGCTCGTGTTTGCGCTGGTAATCACCCTTTTCATGATGACGGCGTCCTTTGCGGCCCTCGTGCTTGTGGGGGTCGGCCGGCTCGCCTGGATCATCGCCTCAACTGTCCTGCTGGGACTTGTCCACGGCATCAACCACCTCTGGGACCGGCTGGTCCACCACGCCTCCACGGTAGAACTTCCGGGCGACTTCGCCGGTGACTTCGTCGGGGATATCGCGGCGGAAATTATGGGCCAATCGGCCCCTAGTACCGGCACCTACCCGCGGGTAGTATTGCGGGACAGCTGAAGGGTCCTCCACCCACGGCGGATCCAGGGCTCGAGCCGGTGACCCCGGTTAGAGGAGATGCCCGATGAGCTCCGCCGTTGAGAATCCTGCAACCGACAATCCCGCCGACAGCCCCGCCTCGGAAGTCCCCGTCCCGTCTGAGACGCTCGGTCCCGACGCCACCGCGGCCGACGCGCGGGCCATCAGCGAAGCCGCCCGTGAGACCAGCTGGGACCGGCCCAGATTCGCCAAGGGACTGTACCTCGGCAGTTTTGACCTCAGCCTGATCCACCCCTGGCCGGAAGCCCCGTCGGACGACGTCGAACGCGGGGAAGCTTTTATGGCCCGCCTGACCGACTTCTGCCGCACAATGTCCGGGCGCACCATCGAACGCGATGCGCTGATTCCGGATGAATACCTCAAAGGCCTTGCCGAACTGGGGGTCTTTGGCATGAAGATCCCCCGCGACTACGGCGGGCTGGGCTTGTCGCTGGTGTACTACGGACGGGCGCTGGCGCTGCTGGGCTCCGTGCATCCCAGCCTCGGCGCCCTGCTCTCCGCGCACCAGTCCATCGGCGTCCCCGAGCCGGTCAAGGTCTTCGGCACGCCCGCGCAGAAGCAGGAGTACCTGCCGCGCTGCGCCGCCGGCGCCGTCACCGCTTTCCTGCTGACCGAGCCCGACGTCGGCAGTGACCCCGCCCGGATGGGCAGCACCGCCGTCCCCACCGACGACGGAGAGTCCTACGTCCTGGATGGCGTGAAGCTCTGGACCACCAACGGCGTGATCGCCGAACTCGTGGTGGTCATGGCGGTGGTCCCCTCCCGCACCGACGCTGACGGCACGGTCCACAAGGGCGGCATCAGCGCCTTCGTCGTCGAGATGGACTCCCCCGGCATCACGGTGGAAAACCGCAACGCCTTTATGGGCCTGCGCGGCATCGAGAACGGCGTCACCCGCTTCCACCAGGTCCGGGTGCCAGCGGCCAATCGGCTGGGCCGCGAGGGACAGGGCCTGAAGATCGCCCTCTCCACGCTCAACACCGGTCGGCTCTCCATCCCGGGGCTCTGCGTTGGCTCCGGGCGGTGGAGCCTGAAGATCGCACGGGAATGGTCCAACGCCCGCACGCAGTGGGGCCGGCCGGTGGGCATGCATGAAGCCGTGGGCAAGAAGATCGCCTTCATTGCGGCCAGCGCCTTCGCCCTGGACGCTGTGTTTGAGTTGTGCGCCGAAATGGCCGACGCCGGGCAGAAAGACGTCCGGATCGAGGCGGCCCTGGCCAAGCTCTGGTGCACCGAAATCAGCTGCCGGATCGCCGACGAGTTGGTGCAGATCCGCGGCGGACGCGGCTTCGAGACCGCGGACTCGCTGGAGGCCCGTGGCGAGCGCGCCGTGCCCGCCGAGCAGCAGCTCCGCGACCTGCGGATCAACCGGATCTTCGAGGGATCCTCGGAAATCATGAAACTGCTGATCGCCCGCGAGGCCGTGGACGCGCACCTGGCGGCCGCCGGCGACCTCGCTTCCGAGGACGCCAGCCTGTCCGACAAGGCCAAAGCTGCGGTCGGCGCGTCCGGCTTCTACGCGAAGTGGCTGCCGAAGCTCGTCGCCGGGGCAGGCATGGACCCGCGTTCCTACAACGACTTCGGCCGGCTCGCCAAGCAGTTGCGCTTCGTCGAGCGGTCCTCCCGGCGGCTGGCCCGGCAGACCTTCTACGGGATGGGGCGGTGGCAGGCGAAGCTCGAGCACAAACAGGCGTTCCTGGGCCGGATTGTGGACATCGGGGCCGAACTGTTTGCCATGGCCGCCTGCTGTTCCCGGGCGGAAATGCTGCTGCGGACCGAGCCGGAGAAGGGGGCGTCGGCCTACGAGCTTGCCGAGGCGTACTGCGAGCAGGCCCGCGTGCGGGTGGACGAGTACTTCGACCAGCTCTGGAGGAACACGGACGACGGCGACCACGCACTCGTCCGCAAGGTCCTGGCCGGCGAGTACGAGTGGCTGGAAGCCGGGGTCCTGGACCAGTCCGAGGGGACCGGGCCCTGGATTGCCGATGCCAGCCCCCGTGCGTCGGTGAAGACGAACCTGCACCGGAAGTACCGCTGAGCGGGCGCGTCACCCCGTTCCCGCCACCCCGGCATAAAATAGTAAGCATCCTTGCTACCTTTGACTGCCCGTGATTAGGTGGACCTGAGACCTGCACGCCGGTCTCCGCCTTGCGGTGCCCGGCCCAAACAATGAGCGCGGGTCATTCAGTGAAAGTGAGCAGTCAGCATGAGCAACCCAGCAGGCCCCGAAGATCGCACTCCCCGGCGCACCCGTGACGAGGATGGGGCCGTCAGCCAGGACGCCCGGATCCATGACGCCCGCCACGACACTGCCGGCAGCAACGACACCCGCGTCATCCCGACCGGCGCCGGTTCCGACGCGCCCACCCGGGCCCAGGACGCGGTCCGCCCGGAGCCGACCCGCAGCCAGCCCGTCACCGCCGTGCGCCACGACGATTACGCACGTGATACCCCCGGACCGGACACTGTGGTCGAAGAGGTTCCCACCCGTGAGACTGTGGTGGCCCGCGAAAGGGAGCAGTTCGGCGGAATCCAGATCGGCTCAGCCTTCTTCGGCTGGCTCGCCGCCACCGGCATGGCTGTGCTGCTGACCGCACTGGTGGCTGCCGCTGGCACCGCCGTCGGCCTCGCCACCAACACGGACGTGAACGCAACGGTCACCTCCGGCAACGAGTCCGTGGGAATCGTCGGCATCATCGTGCTGCTGGTGATCCTGTTCATGTCCTACTACGCCGGCGGCTACGTCGCTGGCCGGATGGCCCGCTTCAACGGCGCCAAGCAGGGGTTCATGGTGTGGGTCTGGGCCCTCATCGCCGCGGTCGTCATCGCCATCCTCGGCGTCGTGGCGGGCCAGCAGTACAACATCCTGGCCCAGCTCAACAGCTTCCCGCGCATCCCGGTCAACGAGGGCGAACTGACCACCACCAGCATCATCGCAGCAGTGGTGGTGGCCGCTGTCGCCCTGGTCGGTGCCGTCCTCGGCGGCACAGCCGGCATGCACTTCCACCGCAAGGTGGATCGCGCCGGGTTTGCCCCGGTGGACACCGCCGAGGAACGCTAGTCCGGCAGTCACCCGTCCGGACCTGCCGGGCGCCGGGCCACGCTGCCCGGCGCCCGGCAACCTTTTAAGCGTCAGGTGAGCAGGCCGGCCGTTCAGCCGAATTCGACGGCGGCGTCAACGTAATACCAGCGGCGGTCCACCCGCAGGAAGCGGCTCGTCTCATGGTGGGCTCCCCGTTCGCCGTCGTGCCGGAAGTAGGCCTTGAACTCAACAGTCCCTTCGCTGTCCAGCGGGCCGCCGCGGGAAGTGGACAGGATGTCCAGCCGTCGCCACTGCAGGTCCGGATCCAGGTCGAGTTCGGCGGGCCGGGTCTCCGGATGCCAGGTCCGCAGCAGGTAGCCGGCGTCCAGCATGACGAAGGCGCTGTACCGGGCGCGCATCAGTTGTTCAGCCGTCGGAGCCTCCGCCTCCCCGCTGTGGAAACGGCCGCAGCACGCGCCGTACTGCTCCCCGGAAAGGCAGGGACAGTTGCCCCGGAACGGGGCCCGGGCCGGCTGGGCATCGGCTCCCGGAGGGGCGGCTGCTGGGGGCGTCACAATTGTCCTTTCCGGAGGCCGGACCACGCCGGCTGGGCTCCTACCGACTATAGACGCACGGTCCCCCGGGGCTGAGGCGGCAGAACCGGTAACAGCTTTGACACGTCTCCGCCAAGAGGCCGCAAGGCTGCGTGTCCGTGGAAAAAAGTCCGTATGGTTAAGGAGTGGTGCTGACCGCCGGTGGTGGCGGGAAGTGTCGCGGGAAGGCCAGCCAGGAGAGGTGAAATGGAAGATCCGACAACCATCGCCCTCAACCTGACCTTCTTAGGGACGCTGGCCGTGGCGCTCGTCATGTTCTTCGGTCTCTTCCTTGTTTTTGTGGCCACCCTGGTGATTGCGGGCGTCGGCAGGCTGGCTGCAGTGACCATCATGGCGGTAGGCCGCGGGCTGTTCATGACCGCCGGCAGAACCTCCGAAGCCGTCCAGCGGGACCGCCCGGTCCAGGCGCTCGGGGCCACCCAACCGGCCCGGCCGTCGAATGCAGCCAAGCCGGCAAAAGCCGTGAAGCCGGATAAGCCCGCTAAGAAAGAACCTGCCCTGTCAACGGACTGGGCTGCCGCCGTCGCGCAGGCCGATGCCCGCGCCGCCGCCCGGGCCAAGGCGGAGGCCGCCCCGGCCGTCAAGGTTTCAGTCCGAGAACTTCCCAGCCCCACGGCTCCGGCACGGGACGTCGCGGCCGTGGCACCACTCGTGGAGTCGGCCACGGACCGGAACGGCCAGCTCGGCACCGTCCCGCCGGCTTTCCAGAAAGCCCCGATGCCCGCTGCGAAGTCCCTGCTGGACACCGGCTCGCTCGTCTCCCTCCCCGGCCACCTTCCGCTGCCCCGGAAACCCCTGAACGGGGCCCCGAACAAACAAACGCCCAAGTCGCAGGCCCAAGAGCGCAAAGCCGGCTGAGGGCCTTACCCCCGGCAGTCAAGTCGGCTACGGTGAAACCCATGGAATTCAGATACCTCGGGAACAGCGGCTTCAAGATTTCGGAAATCACCTTCGGCAACTGGCTCACGCACGGCTCGCAGGTGGAAAACGAGGTCGCCACCCAGTGCGTCCGGGCAGCGCTCGACGCCGGTATCAGCACCTTCGACACCGCCGACGTTTACGCCAACACGGCCGCGGAAACCGTGCTGGGAAAGGCCCTCCGGGACGAACGGCGCGAGTCGCTGGAAATCTTCACCAAGGTCTTCGGCCCCACCGGCCCCAAAGGCCACAACGACCTTGGCTTGTCCCGCAAGCACATCATGGAGGCCATCAACGGCTCCCTCACCCGGCTGCAGACCGACTACGTGGACCTCTACCAGGCCCACCGCTACGACTACGAAACCCCGCTCGAAGAGACCATGCAGGCCTTCGCGGACATCGTGCGGCAGGGCAAGGCCCTCTACATCGGCGTCAGCGAGTGGACCGCCAGCCAGATCCGCGACGGCCACGCCCTGGCCAAGCAACTCGGCTTCCAGCTGATCTCAAACCAGCCGCAGTACTCCATGCTGTGGCGGGTCATCGAGGCCGAGGTGATGCCGACGTCGGAGGAACTTGGCCTTTCCCAGATCGTCTGGTCGCCGATGGCGCAGGGGGTGCTGAGCGGGAAATACCACCCCGGCAAGCCGGCACCGGAGGGCAGCCGCGCCACGGATTCCAAGGGCGGTTCGAAGATGATCGAACGCTGGATGTCCAACGAGGTCCTCACCGGCGTGCAGCAGCTCAAGCCGATCGCAGAGGAGGCCGGACTCACCATGGCCCAGTTGAGCATCGCCTGGGTGCTGCAGAACAAGAACGTGGCCTCCGCCATTATGGGTGCATCCCGGCCGGAGCAAATCGAAAAGAACGTGGCAGCCGCGGGCGTGAAACTGGACGCCGGAATCATGGCGAAAATCGACGACGCGATCGGCTCGCTCGCGGAACGCGACCCGGCACAGACCAAGTCGCCCGCGTCCCGGGAGGCGTAGGCCCATGACGCCCGCGCCCACGCTCGGCGTCACCGGTTCCACCGGGCACCTGGGCGGCATGGTGGCCCGGCAGCTGGCCGACGCCGGCAGCCCGCAACGGCTCCTGGTGCGCGACCTCAGCCGGGCGCCGGAACTGGAAGGCTCCGTCGCCGCCGTCGTCACCTACGCCGATCCGGTGCTCGCAAAGACAGCCCTCGAGGGGGTGCAGACGCTCTTTATGGTCTCCGCCGCCGAGGCCGAAGACCGGCTGCAGCAGCACTGCAGCTTTGTGGACGCGGCGGCCGCAGCCGGCGTGCAGCACGTCGTCTACACCTCATTCTTTGGCGCAGCAGCAGATTCCACCTTCACCCTAGGCCGGGACCACTACTCCACCGAGGAACGGATCAAGGCTTCCGGGATGGACTACACCTTCCTGCGGGACAACTTTTACCTCGACTTCCTGCCGTTGCTGGCAGGCGACGACGGCGTTATCCGCGGACCCGCCGGGGACGGCGTCATGGCGGCCGTTGCCCGGGTGGACATTGCCCGATCCGCCGTGACCGTGCTCCGGGACCCGGCCCTGCACATCGGCAAAACCTACGACCTCACCGGCCCGGAGGATCTTTCCCTGGCCCGGGCTGCGGAGCTCCTCACCGCCGGGACCGGCCGGACCGTCACGTTCCACAACGAGACGCTCGAGGAGGCCTACGCCTCGCGCGCCTCCTATGGTGCTCCGCGGTGGCAGGTGGACGCCTGGGTGAGCACCTACACAGCGATCGCCGCCGGGGAACTCGCCGGGCCGACGTCGGCCGTGCACGAACTCACCGGCCGCGAACCGCTGGGCCTGGCGCAGTTCCTGGCCGAGTCTCACACGATCTGATCGTCCGGCAGGCAGCTGCCGGGCTGGCGGAAATGACGCGGCTTGACGGCTTCGGGGCTGCGGCGTAGACCTGAGTACAGGTGACACCGGTCCAAAACCGGGCTGGTCCGGAACAGAATCGCAGTGCCATGCCAAAGCAGATGTCCCGACACTCGTCCATCCTGAAGACCCCGCGGCACGGCCGGAAGCTGACGCCGCACCCCGGGGAGCCAAGCCACGGCCCCCTGACAGCCGAGGAACTGCAGCTTGCGGCGCGGAACCACTCCATGCCGCTGGAAGCCCTGCGGAATGACACCACCCCGCCCGGTCTGCATTACCTGCTGAACCATTTCGACATCCCGTTCATCGATGCCGAGCAGTGGCATCTGCAGATCGGCGGCGCCGTGCAGCGGTCCCTGGAGCTGAATCTCAAAGCGCTGCGCCGGTCGCCGAGGATCAGTATCCCGGTGACTCTTGAATGCGCCGGCAATGGACGCTCGTTGCTGCGGCCCCGCCCGCTGAGCCAGCCCTGGCGGCTTGAGGCGGTCGGCACCGCGGTCTGGACCGGGGTTCCGCTCGCCTACCTGCTGGCCCAGGCCGGCGTGGACGAAGACGCCGTGGAGGTGCTGTTCACCGGCGCCGACAGCGGAATCCAGGGTGGCGTCCGGCAACAGTACGCCCGGAGCCTACCGATTGCGGAAGCGCTGCGGCCCGACATCGTGCTGGCCTACCGGATGAACGGCAACGACCTGCCGCCGCAGCATGGCCACCCGCTCCGGCTGGTGGTCCCCGGCTGGTACGGCATGGCGAGCGTGAAGTGGCTCTCCTCGATCAAGGTGCTCACCAAACCGTTCGACGGTTTCCAGCAGGCGGTCGCGTACCGCTACCAACAGGACGCTGACGACGCCGGCATCCCCGTCACCTGGATCAAGGTCCGCTCGCTGATGGTCCCGCCGGGCGTCCCGGACTTCTTCACCCGGAGCCGGATCGTTCCGGCCGGGCCGGTGATGCTGACAGGCCGGGCCTGGTCCGGAGAGGGTGCGGTGCAGCGCGTCGAGGTGGGGATCGACGGCAAGTGGGCGCCGGCGCACCTGGAACATCCGGCCGCGCCCTTCGCCTGGTGCGCCTGGTCCCTGCCCTGGGTGGCTGACCCCGGCGAACACGAGCTGGCCTGCCGCGCCACGGACGCCACCGGCGCCACCCAGCCGCTGGAGCAGGTCTGGAACTACCAGGGGATGGGCAACAACGTGGTGCAGCGGGTGAAGGTGACGGTCGAGTAGGCATCCGCGCCGTCGGCGTTCAAGGGCGTAGCCCCTAGTAGTCCACGATCGCGCCGGCGGAGATATTGACCGTGGCGTCGGTGATGGCCCCGGCCTTGTCCGAGGCCACAAAGCAGGCGACGTTTCCGACGTCGGCCAGGGTAGCGGTGCGGTTCAGGTGGGCGGACTTGGCGATCTCCACGATGATCTCCTCGCGCCCCTCCGTCTGCCACGGGATCGTCTCGATGATGCCGCCGGACACCATGGTGACCACACGGATGCCGTGTTTGCCGAGTTCCAGGGCCCACTGCCGGCGCAGCCCCTCCATCGCATCCAGTGCCACCTTGAAGCCGCCGAGCCCGGGCGCGGTCTGGGGCCCGGAGCCGCCGAACATCAGCACCACCCCCGAGCGCTGCTTGATCATGTGCGTCGCCGCGGCCCGGGTGGTGAGGAAATGGGTGCGGGTAGCCAGGCTGATGGGCTGGGTGAAGTCGTTGACGTCGATGTCCATCAGCGGCTGCTGGATGTCACCGAAGGAAATGACGTTAAAGGAGATGTCGATCCGTTTGTTCTTCTTGGCCACCCGGTCCACAAACGCGTCGACCTGCTCCTCGTCCAGGGCATCGACCACGTAAGTTTCCGCCCGGCCGCCCTCCTCCTGGATGTCCCGGGCCACCTTTTCCAGCGGTGACTCGGTGCGTCCGGCGAGGTGGACGAAGGCGCCCTCCGCCGCGAAAGCGCGTGCCACAGCCCCGCCGATTGAACCCCCCGCACCATAGATCAGAGCGGTCTTGCCCTTCAGCAGTCCGTTTCCCGGCACCTCGTTGTTCAGCATTGTCGCCTGCCTCCCACGGTGGAGTGGTGAATTCCCTCAACTATGTTCTCGCCGGGGTTCGCTGGCAAGAGGGCGGATCAGTTCACGAGGACAGGGTTCCGCGGACAATGCTCACGCTGGAGTGCGCAGGATTGCCGTCAACCGGTTCGTCGGACACGTCGACGATCGGGTACTCGCCCAGATCCAGGCCCGCCGGGACGGCAAAAGTCCCGGACTCGGAGGTCATGACGCCCAGGCTCACCAGACGGGACAGATCGGGCGCGATCAGCCAGACCTCCTGGTAACCGCGGGCCTCGTTCTTGTCGACCCGGACTTCCAGGGAGCGCTGCCCGTCCGTGGCTTCGACCACCCGGGCCGAGCCGGTGGCGGAATGCTGATCCACGGGCGAAAGTTCGGCCTGGGCCAGCGGGGTCACCGCCGGCTGGTTCTGCTGCACGGACCAGAAGACGCCCCCCGCCAGCAGTACTGTCGCTGCGGCAGCGGCCAGCCACACCCCGGGACGGCGGATCCAACCGGAGCCTCCACCGGGTTCCTGCTTCCGGGCGGTTCTTTCCTCCCGGGACAAGAGCGGTGTCGGGGAGCCGGACGGCGCCGGTGACGGTGGCGGCTGCGACGGGGACTGCGGGCTGGAATCCCGCGACGTCGGGGATCCAAGCGGGTCGGCGGCGACGGCGGTGGAAAGTCCCAGGGCGCTGTGAATTCCTGCCCACACCTGCGGTCCCGGTGACTCCAGCGCGGTGTCGTCCAGTGGTCCGGGCTTCGCCGCCACGACGGCGCGGCGGAGGCCCACGTAGTCCGCTGCACAGCTGGCACAGGAACGGAGGTGGTCCGCGGCGTCGTCTCCGAGCTCTTCGCCGAGGGCCAGCAGGCTCAGGGACTCCGGATCAAGATGTTGCACGGTCTACCTCCAATCGGCTTCTGAGCTGGGACAAGCTGCGGCGTATGTGGCTTTTGACCGTACCAAGGGGCAGGTCCAGTTTCTGTGAAATCTGCGAATGCGTGAGGTCGTCGTAGAAGGCGAGCTTGAGGATGGATCCTTGCGGCTCCCCCAGCCGCTCCAGTTCCCCGTCCAGCAGCAGGCGGTCAGCCAGCACCTCTGCGGCGGCGTGCCCGGCCGCCCGTTCCGGATCCGGAGAGAGCTCGACGGCGGCCAGCACCTTACGGGTTTCACGCATCGAAGCCGCCTGCGCGTCCGTGACCACATTGCGGGTGATGCCCACGATCCACGCCGGCAGCCGCGCCTTCCCCGGGTCGAACGCAGACCGCGAGCGCCACACCCGGATGAACACTTCCTGGGTGACATCATCGGCCGCGGCGTTGTCGCGCAGCGAGCGCAGCGCCAGCGTGTGCACCAGGGGCGCAAATTGCCGGTACGCCTCGGCCAGCGCCGTTTCGTCTCCGGCGGCAAAGGACTCGTTGAGCCCCGCGTCCCAGGCGGAAGAGGCCTCGAAAGGTGCCAAGCCCGGCTCCTTCCCCCCGCTGGTGGCGACGATGAGCGCAGCATCCTGAATCATGCCGGCACCGCCGTGACAATCACATTGTCGCCGTAGTCCTGCTGTTCGTCCAGCCATCGGCCGCCGCATGTCACCAGCTTCAGCTCGGGCGGGCCGTCCCGGCGGAAGACGGAGGCGCCATCGAACGCGTCCTTGGCCATGAGTTCCACCCCGGTCACCCGGAAGGTCACGGGAGCGGCCCCTTCGCGCTGCACCGTCACGAGGGTGCCCGGCGCAAGCGATTTGAGTTGGGAAAAGGGCGCCGAATCGGAGGTTGTGTCGACGTGCGCCGCGACCACCGCGGTACCGGAAGCGGATCCGGGGGCCGGGCCAAAGCGGTACCAGCCGGCCTCGTCGAAAGGCTCCGGGATCTCCATCGCCCCGTCTGGACTGACTCCCACTTCCACGATCGGCATGTTGATGGTGGTTCCCGCCACGGTGAGGAAGCGCGGTGCCGGGTCCTTGGGCGTCTGGGCAAGGGGTGTTGCTGGCCGGACCGGGATGGCTGTCCCCGGGACGGGGGCGGTCGTGGCCGGCGGCGGGGACTGCGGAGGCTCGGTGCCGGGTCGGCCGTTGTCAGGCGCGGCTGTGCTCTCCGTGGCTGTGCTCTCCGTGGCTGTTCTCTCCGTTGCCACGGGTGGCGGGGTGGCTGTTTCCTGGGGCGCGGTGCAACCCGCGATCAACAGCGCCATCGTGACGGCGGCCGCCGCGATCCTCGCAGAGGAGCCTCGTGCTGCGGTGCGCAGACCTGGAGCCGGGGGGCGCCGGGGGGCCGCCGTCGTCGTGCCCTTCACGTCCGTCCTCCTGCCGTGTGTTGGAACCCAGGGCCCGGCGGTTGATGCCTAGCGGGTGCGGCGGAGCGCCGGCTGCTTGCGGGACACAGCGACCCCGCCGGCCAGCAGCAGAAGAACCGCGGCACCGATGCCTACCGTGGCGGCTGTCTGACCGGCTGCGGTCCCGGCGTCAGCGGCGCCGGACCGTGCACCGGGAACGCCGGCGGGAGCGGAGTGCAGACCCTCGATGTTTTGCACGGCCAGCTGCAGGTTGTTGTCCGCGAGGCTGCCCCACGCGTACACCACAGTGTGGGTGCCTTCCGCGACCGTCACATCGGCCGGGCCGATCACCGGATCCGTGGTGCCCGCGGCGGCCACCGCAGCGGACAGGGTGCCGGGATCCAGTGTCAGCGTCTCTTCATTGGGGTTGGTCAGGCCCGAGATGACAGGTGCTCCGCCGGCGAGGACGTCCACGGCCGGTGCTGCTGCCGTGTGGCGGACAGTGAGCTTGCCCTTGCCGGGTTCGATCTGTGAAACGTCGTTAGTGAAGAAGTTGGCCGTCGGATTGCCCTCTGCATCGAGGTTGGCCACGGCAGTGTAGTTTCCGCTGGCGGCGAGGGTGACCGTCACCGGCCCGATCACGGGGGCGGATGCATCCGCGGCATCGGCGGCGGTGATGGCAAGGTCGTAGTCCCCGGCCGGCAGGGCCAGCGGACCGGCCAGGGTGCCGGGGGCGAAATCGTCGAGGGTGCGTTCGCCGTTGACCCAGACGTCAACGGTCAGTCCCGGGACTCCGTGGAGAACGGAAAGCTGGGCGTCGGATTCGGCCGCCTGGGCGGGGCCGGCAAGGGTAAGAGCTGCCGCGATTGCCACGGCGCCTGCTGTGAAAAGGCTGGTACGCATTTACATCTCCTTCAACGGCCCGCCAGGCGGGCGATTTTTACTTACACCCCTACTACCGGCGCACGGGGCCGTTTGGATGCACATGCATGCAGATATTTATTTGAAGGAGGTTCAGGCGCGGCGACGGGCGCAGCTGCCCAGGGCAGGCACCCTGCGCAGCGGGCACAACGCAGCGGGCACAGCTAAGCGGCCGGGCGGCTCATGTGAGCTGCCCGGCCGCGGCTGGAGGTGTCCGGAACGTCCTAGGTGCGCGGCGTGTTGTCCGGGCCGGCGGGAACTTCCGGGTTGTCCGGGCCCGAGGCCGCGGGCCCGCCGATACCGTAGAAGCCCGCCTGGCCCTCGGTTGGCCCGGCCATGGCCGGGCCAGTCCCACCCGGGCCCGGCCCACCCGGGCCAGTCTGGCCATAGAGGGGCGGCGCGGCGCCGGGACCGCCTGGAACGGGCGCGTACCCCGGTCCGGCCGGAGGCACCGCAGACGGAACCGCAGGGGCGTCCCCCGGATCCCGCGGTCCCATGTCCAGATGGAACGGCGGGTATTCGTCGCGCATCAGGGAAACGTAGGCGGCCACGCGGTAAATCCAGCGGTTCAGGCCCATAAGGAAGTCGAAGAGACCCCGCGAGTAGGAGCCGGTGAACAACAGGATGAGCCCGGCAATGAAGACCAGCAGCCCGAAGAGGGAAAGCCCTGTGCTCACCTGCACCCAATCGCCCTCGCGGTACTCCCAGTCCGTCTGGGCGGTCCCGGTCAGCAGCGCGATGATCAGCAGGTGCGGGATGGCCAGCAGCCAGGACTTCACGAGCACGAGGCCGCGGGAGAGCTTCTCGGGATAGTCGACGTCGAAATCTGCTGGGTAGTCCGTGCGCTCCAGGGTGAAGGGCGGGTAGATGTCCGTGCCGAGCGCCCCGTACGAATAGAAGGCCACCCGCCAGCTCCAGCGGATCACTCCGACATTGAAGTTGAACAGCGAGCGCGGGTAGCGCCCGGTGAACAGGATCGCGAACCACGCCACGATAGTGACCACGCCGAAGGCAAACCAGAGGAAGAAGAGCACGATGAAGTGCGGGATCGCCAGGAGCCACTTAACCAGCCACTTCCAGCGGGACAGGTTGGGGTCCAGGTAGCCGCTGAGCCGCGCCGGATAGACGACGCCGGCACCCGGCGGGGCTCCGGCCACCGCGCCGGCCGCCGCACCCGGCACGGTGCCCGCCTCATAGTGCCGGGGTGCGGACGCCGCGGACGAGGGCTGCAGCTGGCCGGGATAGGCCTGGGGCTGGCCGGGCTGGGGTGGTCCGCTCTTGCCGCGGCCCAGCCCGGCTGCGCCAGCCACGATCAGGGGAACACCGATGAGCAGGAACACGATTCCACCGACCAGCAGCCCGATAAAGACAGGCCACAGCAGGTTGGAGCGGGCTCCGGCTTTCATGTCCACGACCACCGGGGCGCTGCCGTCGGCGTTCATGATCACCACCGCCCAGCTTCCGGACCGCAGGTCCCATTCGAGCTGCTGCTCCCCCGCACCGCTGGCGGACGCGGCCCAAAACCCCTGGTCCGCAGGCCGCGCCGGAACCTGGGCTCCGGCCACGTCCCGGTAGTCCACCCGGAAGGGGTTGAACCGTACGTCGGTGATCTCTGAGTGGCTGACGCCATCCAGATAGGCCGCCACATCGCTCCGCGGTCCGATCCCGATGAAGATCTCTTTGCCGGCAGCCGCCGAGCCGCCCAGCATGACACTTCCCACCACGCCGACCGGGGCGGTGTCCGGCACTCCTTCGTCGGCCATGATGTCGAGCCGCGGTGTTGTCAGGGCATAGGAGTTCGTGACGTACCGTTCCGATGGTGTCGTGAAGTACCCGTTGTCGCGTTGCAGGTAGTTGGCGAACCCTGCGGCGCCGGCAGCGGCCAGCAACCCCAGTCCGAGAAGTGCGCTGAGCGTGCCCAGCACCAGCATGACTATCCGGCCTGGTCGCATGGCCGCCGTCCTTTCAGATGACTTAGATCAGCTGACTCAGCTCGCAATTGAGGTGAGTAGGGTTCGTGCCCAGCCCTCCGCTTTCTCGATTTCGCCGTCGCGCAACGGCCCTTCGCTTCCCTTCACATAGAAGGGCATGGGTTCGGCGATGATGTCTGCCCCGCCTGCCTTCAGGGCATGCGTAATCTTCTTGGCGGCGTCGCCGTGGATAAACATCCGGACGCGGGTGTCGAACGCCGCGGCTTTGACCCCCTTGAGGGAACCGTTTCCCAAGGCGGAGAGCAGCGCGGTGATTTTCGGCGTCGGGCGCCATCCGTTGATCGGGCTGCCGACCACCAGGAGGTCCCCGGCCGCAAGCGCGTCGGGCTTGAAGTCGCCGACCGGAACGGAACTCGCCTGCAGCCCGTCAAGGGAACCGGCGATCGCCTCGGCTACCGATCTGGTGTTGCCGTACGCCGAATCGTAGACAACCAGGGCTTTCATGCCGTGATCACGACCTTGAGCGCCTTCGTTTCCGCGGCACGGGCGAACGTGTCGTAGGCCTCCAGGAACTGGTCGAAGCTGAAGTGATGCGTGGCGAACTTCTCCGCCGGCACCTTTTTCTGGGCCACAAGTTTGAGCAGCATCGGGGTGGTGTTGGCATTGACCAGGCCCATGCTGATGTTGATGTTCTGGATCCACAGGTTTTCCACATGCAGCTCCACGGATTTGCCGTGCACGCCGACGTTGGCCACGTTGCCGCCAGGACGCACGATGTCCGTGCACATGCTGAAAGTCGCCGGGATGCCGACCGCTTCGATCGCCACGTCGACGCCCTGCCCGTCGGTCAGTGCGAGTACCTGCTCCTTCCAGTCTGCGTCGCCTGAGAGGACGACGTCGGTGGCCCCGAACTCGCGGGACTTGTCCAGCCGGTTTGCGTCAAGGTCGATCGCGATGATGGTGGCGGCTCCGTAGAGCCCGGCGGTGGCGATGGCGGCGAGTCCCACCGGTCCGGCACCGACGACGGCGACCGTGTCACCTGGCTTGACCCGACCGTACTGCACGCCGATCTCGAAGCCGGTGGGGAGGATGTCGGAGAGCATCACGGCCTGTTCGTCGGTGACGCCCTCGGGGAGCAGGTGCAGGGAGTTTTCGGCGTAGGGCACGCGGACGTACTCGGCCTGGGTGCCGTCGATCAGGTGGCCGAAGACCCAGCCGATGCCGGAGGCTCCTTCCTCACCCATGCAATGCGAATACAGGCCGGTCTTGCAGTTGGCGCAGTGGCCGCAGGACTTGATGCAGGAGATGATGACGCGGTCCCCCACCTTCAGGCTGGTGACCGAGGAGCCGACCTCGGTAATGGTCCCGACGCCCTCGTGGCCCAGGATCCGGCCTTTGGTCACGGCGGGAACATCGCCCTTGAGAATATGGAGGTCCGTTCCGCAGATCGTGGTGGTGTCCACTTTGACGATCACGTCACTGGGACTTTGGATCTTCGGATCGGGAACATCCGTCCAGGACTTTTCGCCGGGACCGCCATAGACGAGGGCTTTCATGCGTTCTCCTTGATTCTGAGGATATTCGGCGGATCCACGATGCGCAGCCGGCACGGTGTGACGGAGGCGTCGATGCCCGATGACACGACTGAGCGGCTGGCATGCTCGTGAAGTTCTTCAATGGCCTCGGCCGTCACGCGGGCGTGGGCGAGATCCACCACGATCTCGTACCCGGGCAGTTTGGCGGTCACTCGGCGGCAGACGACATAAAGGGCCCGGATATTCGCAGGCGTAACGACGCCCCGCACATTGACTCTCGCCGACTCTTCAAGGGCGTCGATCCGAATGAGCACCCTGATGCGCGGATCCCCGTGAGAGGGGTGCGCGTAGTACGCGCTGGCCCGGTTTCCGTGCTGCCTGTGCGTCATGCGGCGTCAGAGCTCCCGCGCGGCCCGTGAGCGGACCCAAAGATGTAAAAATCGCTGTAGACGGTCATAGTGGATGCGGTCTCCTGCCCTGACCCGCAGACACGGGCAGTGCAGAATGCCTTTCCTTCCCCAAGGTTCGAGCGAGACCGTGCAACTGACAAGCAAGCGGTTCATCCCCAATGGCCGTGCAGGAACCGCCCCAAATTCAGCTTGGTGTGTGCGTGTTCCCGGGGCAAGGGGCGAAAGTCCCTTGTCCGGCGGGATAACCGGAATCCGGTGGCTGAGCGGGTCTGGATTGGCCCTGCGCGCTCCGGCCCATAGCCTGTTTCCTATGCCTGCGACTCCTGCCGATGCCATGAACCACCTCGTGCTTGCCTCGGCGCGGGTCCCAGGCGAGACGGCCCTGTATGACGTGCACGTGGTCGATGGAGTGGTTTCCCGGGTCGATCCCGCCGGGATGCATGGTCTTTCCGGATCCCAGGTGGTCAACGTTGACGGCCGCTGTGTCATCCCGGGGCTGTGGGATGAGCACGTCCACATGACGCAGTGGGCCCTCGCCGCCAACCGGCTTGACCTGTCCGGTGCCGCCTCCGCGCATGCGGCGGCCGACGTCGTGCGTTCCGCTCTGTCCGGCCCCGGCCCTGCGGTTAAAGGCGGCAACGGGCTGACGGTGGTGGGTGTCGGCTTCCGGGACGCTGTGTGGGCGGACGTTCCGAGCCTGGAACTGCTCGACGGCGCCACCCGCGGCCTGCCGACGGCACTGCTCAGCCATGACCTGCACTGCGTCTGGCTCAACAGCGCGGCGGCTTCCCGCTACGGCGTGCCGGTGGACTCGTCCGGGCTGCTGCGCGAGGAACCGGCCTTTGAACTCACCCGTGAGCTGGGCAAACTGCCGGACGCGGTGGTGGACGCCTGGGTGCGGGAGGCCGCGCAGGCGGCGGCTGCACGCGGGATCGTGGGAATTGTCGATTTCGAAATGACCTGGAACCGCGATGTGTGGCTGCGCCGTGTGGCCGGCGGTTTCGATTCCTTCCGGGTGGACGCCGGTGTCTATCCGCAGGACCTGGCACGGGCCATCGCGGAGGGCTTGCGGACCGGGCAGGAGCTCGACGGCGGGGCGGGGTTGCTGCGCGTCGGCCCGCTCAAGGTCCTGATTGACGGCTCGCTGAACACCCGCACGGCGTACTGCGTGGACCCGTACCCGCACGGCGGCCGCGGGCTGCTGACCGTGAGCGAGACGGAACTGCTGGAGTTGCTGGTCCGGGCCCGGGAGTCCGGCTTTGTTCCGGCGGTGCACGCGATCGGCGACGGCGCTAATGAGGTGGCCCTGAATGCTTTCGCGGCGGCCGGAATCGCGGGGCGTATTGAGCATGCCCAGTTTGTCCGGGGCCAGGACTTCGCGCGCTTTGGCGAGCTGGGGCTGACGGCGAGTGTCCAGCCCGTCCATGCCCTGGATGACCGTGATGCCGCCGAGTCAAACTGGGCCGGGCGCACGGACCGGGCTTTCCCGCTGCGGTCGCTGCTGGCTGCCGGGGCCACTCTGGCGCTGGGCTCCGATGCGCCGGTGGCGCCGCTGGAGCCGTGGACCGCGATGTCTGCGGCCACCACCCGGGTGCGGCAGGACGGTCGGGACCCTTGGCACCCGGAGCAGGCGCTCACCCGGCAGGAGGCCATGGTCGCGTCAACGCGCGGGCGGGGACGGATCCGGGTGGGGGATCCGGCAGATTTCGTGGTGCTCGACGGCGACCCGCTGGCGGTGGCGGACACCGTCTTTGCGGCGATGCCGGTGGCCGCGACTCTCGTGGCCGGGCGGTTCACTTTCCGAGGCGGCCTCTGACCGAACGTATCTAGCTTCCCTTGACCCGCGTCTGGACGAGGTTGGCGAATGGCAGCCGGCCGTACTCTTCCACGAACGCGGCCTGGTACCCGGCTTCGGCCGCGGTGAGCTGCTCAACGGGCAGCTCCTTCCACGCGACGATCAGCGAGCCGGCCGCAGCGAGCTGCCAGATCAGCCGCCCGTCCCAGTGGCCGGGCGGCTTGCCCCTGCCGAAATCGACGAATTCCTGGATCTGCCGGCGCAACCCACGGTTGCCCTTGCTCCCGGGGCCGGCCTTGCCCACAAAGAGGACGTCGGCCCCGTCAACCCATTCGGCGGCAAGTGCTTCGGAGGTCAGGGTGGGGTCTTTCTTCTTGAAGATGCCTGCCGTGCTCTTGGCCAGGAACTGCGGGCCGAAGCCCTCAGGCCGCAGCACCGCGAAGATCCCGGGTTTCTGCGGGATCCGGTTGATGTCCAGGTCACCGAGCGGCCGGAACCCGGTGAACCCGTCCTGCTTCAGTGACTGTCTGTTGATCGGCATGGGTTCCTTGAGTCGGGGCACTGGGCGTTCCTTCAAAGCTTACGGACATGCAGGTTTCGTGGCCGCTTTTAATGTCCGAGGTGCCCGATAGTGTGTTTCCATGGACGGCAATCAGGGGCCCGAAGTGGCTCAGCCAGGAGACGTGACGGTCATGGATGTGGCCCGGTCGCTGGCCGCTGTCCGGCCGTCCGGGGACGGTGCTGAGCTGGACGGTGCGCGTTTGATTGCTGAAATCCGGGCCCTGGAAGACCGAAAGTCTGCCCTGGCGGCCCGCCAGGCCCGCCTGTCCGTCGCCTTCGACCTGATCCAGCGCCGCGAACAATCCTCCGCCGGGGTGCCGGTGGCGGAGCTGGGTGCCGGGGTCGGCGCGCAGATCGCCCTGGCCCGGCGGGAATCCCCGGCCCGCGGCGGCCGGCTCCTGGGCCTGGCCAAAGCCCTCGTCACCGAAATGCCCCACACCCTCGCCGCTCTGGAGGCCGGGCAGCTCAACGAATGGCGCGCCACCCTCCTCGTGCGGGAAACCGCGTGCCTGTCCGCGGCCGACCGGGCCGCCGTCGACGCCGACCTCGCCCCCGACACCGGGACCTTCGACGGCGCCGGGGACCGGGGAATCATTGCCGCCGCCCGGGCCGCCGCGTACCGCCGGGACCCGCGCACCGTCACCCAGCGCGCCTCCCACGCCGCGACCGAACGGCACGTCAGCCTCCGCCCGGCCCCGGACACCATGTGCTACCTCACCGCCCTGCTCCCCGTCGCCCAGGGTGTAGCCGTCTACGCCGCCCTGACCCGGCACGCCGACACCCTCCGGGGGTCCGGGGACCCCCGGACCCGGGGCCAGCTCATGGCCGATGCCCTGGTCGAACGCACCACCGGAACCCCCGGCGGGATCAGCGGGATCGAGATCCAGCTCGTCATGACCGACCGCACCCTCCTCCAGGGCCACAGCGAACCGGCCCGCCTCCCCGGCTACGGCATCGTCCCCGCCGGCTGGGCACGCGCACTCCTCACAAACCCCGGCACGGACCCCGGCACGGACACGGGAACGGGAACGGGTGCGGGAGCGGTCCCGGGTGCGGGAGCGGTCGCGGGTGCGGCGGAAACGGGCGGCCAGACCGGGAACACCGCCGGGGACACCGACGGGGACCAGGCCATGAATATCTGGCTGCGCCGGCTCTACACCGCCCCGGGCACCGGCGAGCTCACCGCGCTGGATTCCCGGGCCCGGTTCTTCCCGCCCGGGCTCCGCCGCTTCCTCACCGCCCGCGACGACACCTGCCGCACACCCTATTGCGACGCCCCGATCCGCCACTACGACCACATCGTCCCCTGGCACCACAACGGCACCACCACCCACGGCAACGGTGCCGGGCTCTGCGAAGCCTGCAACCACACCAAAGAAACCCCCGGCTGGTCCTCCCGGCCACGCCCCGGCCCCCGGCACACCTTCGACGTCACCACCCCCACCGGCCACACCTACCAATCCACCGCCCCGCCACTGCCCGGAACCCCGCCCGCCACGCGGAACCGGAACCGGACCTGGACCTGGACATTGCCGTGGCAAGGAGCCCGGGCCACCGCCGCCACCGCCGCCAAAGAGCCAAGGACCTCCACCGCGCCCGGAGGCAAAGCCAAATCGCAGCCTGAACGTTGCCGGACCAAGGGGGCGGCTATCGCCCAAACCACGATTCGGCAAGGGATACGTCGGCCTCCATGGCGTAGTTACCGGCCGAGCGCCCGAGAGCCAGGCGGTAGCTGCCACCCGGGGTGTGCCACTGCCCGCGGTCGGTGTCGTAGGAGGCCAGCAGCCGAGGATCACCGTCCAGCGAGACAGTCCGTGATTCGCCGGGTTCGAGGTCCACGCGTTCGAAGCCGAGCAGCCGCGTCCGGGAGCCGACGGGATCCTCCAGGAGGTAGAGCTGGGGCACGTCGGCCCCGCGGCGCGGCCCCGTATTGGTGACGGTGAACTCGGCCCGCACTCCGTCCCGGTCCTGCACAGTCAGGTCCGCATAGCCGAACCGGGTGTAGCTGAGCCCGTGGCCGAAGGGGAAGAGTGGTTCCTGCCCGGTCTTCGCTAACCAGCGGTAGCCGACGTCGGATCCCTCGGTGTAGTTGGTGGTCGTCGGGGTCCCCCACGGTGTGCCGAGGCCCGGCAGCTCCGGACGCGGTGTCTGCTCCAGGCTGGCTGGGAAGGTCAGCGGGAGTTTCCCGGAGGGGTTGGTGACGCCGGCGAGCACTTCGGCGATCGCCTGGCCGCCGCGCTGTCCGGGTACCAGGCCGCGAGGACGGCCCGGACTTTCCCTGCCCAGCGCGCCTGAACCAGGTTGGCGAAGGGACGGCGGCCGCAACGCGGGATTCCGCGCGCGCTGAGCTTAAACGTAAGGCCTGCAGGTACCTTCGCGATCTCGCTATGAGACGGCTCGGACATTTTCATGTCCAGAACGACCCGGCTTAATCAAGTGGTTACCTGCAGGCGCTTTAAGCGTACGCCCGCCCATTCAGTGTGACTAGGGGTCCGTCGCCTCTTCCAGAGTCGGAAAAACGCCCCAGCGCCCGAAAGCGTAGAGTGGAACCAGACGCCTGATTCTGGACGCCGAGCGCTGAGGGAGAAATCGTGACGATTGACTGGGACGAAAAGAAGACCCTGCTGCAGGAACCGAACATCGCCGCCGTAACGCAGCTTTGCGACGAACTGATGGAAAAGAAGCCGGGGTCGGTCGTCCCCTACATCGATCCCGTCCATGACGAGGACGAGTGCCGGATCGTCAGCCTCCACATCGCCCCGGGCAAGGGCACTGAATCGGGCTTCGTCTCCCACTTCAATGATGACGAAGCAGCCCGCCGCGCGACCTCCATCTATGAGGCTGTCGAACTTGACCCCCGCTACGTGATGCCGTGGAACGCCTACCCCTGGGTCCGCGATCCCGAGCTGCCTTCGGCGCTGAACGTCCAGGAGAAGACGGACGGCCTGCGGCCGTTCCGCCAGTTCCTCAAGATCAACAAGCGCGTCTCCGCCGTCATCGCCCACGGCGCGGACGCCCACGCCTTCCTGACACTCTTCGAGAAGACCTACCATTCCTCCCTGAAAAACCGCGGGGTCAAGATCTACAAGGCCACCGCCCTGGGCGGCCGCGCGTTCGCCGTCTCGGCCGCCAAGCAGGAAGAACTCCTGAGCAAGAACGTCGAGGTCTACAGGGACGCCATGCAGCGGGCAGGCATCCAGCACCTCTGATTTGGCGGATCGGGACCCGTACGACGGCGGTTCCGCCAGCGCTCCCCGGCTGGGTCCGCGTAGGGTCCAACGGCCCTGCCCAAGCCGGGCAGTGCTTGGTGAGCTTGTGTCGAGCCCGGACGGACGCGTCTCTGGGGAGGCTCCCGCATCCGAAAAGGACTCAGCTATGGGACGGTTGGACGGCAAGGTGGCCCTGGTCAGCGGCGGCGCCCGCGGCATCGGCGCTGCCATCGCGAAACGCTTCCTTGACGAAGGCGCAAGAGTCGTCGTCGGCGACGTCCTCGAGGAGGACGGCCGCCAGCTGGCCGTCCAGCTCGGAGACGGGGTCCGGTACGTCCGCCTCGACGTGACGCAGCCGGCGGACTGGGACGCGGCCGTGAGCGAGGCGGTCACCGCGTTCGGCAGCCTCAGCGTCCTGGTCAACAATGCGGGAATCGTGACGTTCGGCCGGATCGATGCGTATCCGCACGAGCAGTGGGCCCGGACCATCGATGTGAACCTCACCGGCGTCTTCAACGGCATCAAAGCCGCGGCACCCGCCCTGGCCCGGGCCGGCTCCGCCTCCATCATCAACATCTCCTCGATCGCGGGACTCCGGGGCTACGAGGCCCTTTCGGGCTACACGGCATCGAAGTTCGGGGTCCGCGGCCTGACCAAGAGTGCCGCCCTGGACCTCGGCGGCGCCGGCACCCGGGTCAATTCAGTCCATCCCGGCGTCATCGAGACGCCCATGACCGCGGGAATGACGTTCGACACGGGACATGTCCCCCTGCACCGGATCGGACAACCCACCGAGGTCGCAGACCTGGCGGTATTTCTGGCCGGCGACGAGTCCTCTTACATTACGGGCGCCGAATTCGTGATCGACGGCGGCGAGCTCGCCGGCACGGTCGCGCCGCCCGCCGTCTGACCGGAAAGAAGAAACCCATGTCCCAGAGTCCAGGATCCAAACTCGCAATCGTCGGCGCCGGCAGCGTCGGCACATCCCTCGCCTACGCCGCCCTGATCCGCGGCTCGGCCAGCAACGTCGCCCTCTTCGACGTCAACGCGACCAAAGCCGAGGCCGAGGTGCTGGACCTGGCCCACGGCACCCAGTTCGCCGCCGCTGCGGCCACCGTCACCGGCGGCGGAGACATTGCCGCGACCGAAGGGGCCGACGTCGTCGTCATCACCGCCGGGGCCAAACAGGCCCCGGGCCAGACGCGACTGGACCTGGCCGGCACCAACGTCCGCATCCTCGAACAGCTCATGCCGCAGCTGCTCGCGCACGCCCCGGACGCCGTCTACGTCCTGGTGACCAACCCCTGCGATGTGCTGACGGTCGCGGCGCAGAAGATCTCCGGCCTGCCGTCCTCGCGCATCTTCTCCTCCGGCACCGTGCTCGACACGTCCAGGCTGCGCTGGCTGCTGGCGCGCAAAGCCGGAGTCTCCCTGACCAGCGTGCACGCCAGCATGGTGGGCGAGCACGGCGACACCGAGTTCCCCATCTGGTCCGGCGCCACGATCGGCCCGGTTCCGATCCGCAACTGGACGGCCGACGGCGAACGGGTCTTCACGTCCGACTACCTCGCGGAAACCGCGCGGGAAGTGACGCAGGCGGCCTACAAGGTGATCGCGGGGAAGGGCGCTACGAACTATGCGATCGGACTGTCCGGCGCGCGCATCGTGGAGGCCCTGCTGCGCGCGGAAAACGCCGTCCTGCCGGTGTCCACCGTGCTGGACGGGCAGTACGGGATCACCGGGGTGGCACTGTCCCTGCCCAGCATCGTGGGGCACGGCGGGGTCCGCGCAGTTCTTCAGACCCCCATGGACGACGGCGAACTCGCCTCGCTGCAACACTCGGCGGAGACGCTGCAGCAGAGTCTCGCGACGCTGGGGATTTAGGCGGTCTGTGGCGACCCGGCCGCGGCGAAGTCGGGCACAATCGTCACCGATCCGACGTGCGGCAGGGCACGGCGGACCCCGCGTTCCAGATTGGCCGTCACCGAGGCGAGCTCCACCAGGTGCGCGTCCGTCGCGATCGGCACCGTGATCTCGGCGTGCAGCTGGTGGCCGGACCAGCGCAGCCGAACGGTTCCGCCGGACCGGGAGTGTTCCGCGACGACGGCCTCGACCCGCCGGGTAAGTCCAGGGTCGACGCCGTCCATCAGCCGCCGTCCGACGTCGCGCACGGTGCCCCAGAGGAGGACGACGATGGCCGCGGAAATGAGCAGGCCAACGATCGGGTCCGCCAGCGGGAAGCCGAGCCAGACGCCGATGACGCCAACGACGACGGCCAGCGAGGTGAAGCCGTCCGTCCGGGCATGGACGCCGTCAGCCACCAGGGCTGCGGATCCGATCCGCCGGCCGACGCGGATCCGGTAGATCGCCACGAGTTCGTTGCCGGCGAAGCCCACCAGCCCCGCGGCGAGCACCCAGCCGAGGTTGTGCACGGGCTGGGGTTCGAAGAAACGGCGGATCGATTCGACGGCGGCCACCACGGCGGAGAGAGCGATCATCGCCACGATAAACAGTCCGGCGAGGTCCTCGGCCCGCCCGAACCCGTAGGTGTACGTCCGGGTGGCCTTGCGGCGGCCCAGCAGGAACGCGATCCACAGCGGGACCGCAGTCAGCGCGTCGGAGAAGTTGTGCACCGTGTCGGCCAGCAGCGCCACGGAGCCACTGATCAGCACGATCACGAGCTGGAACAGCGCGGTGGCGCCGAGACCGAGCAGGGAGACCTTGACTGCGCGGATGCCCTGCGAGCTGGATTCGAGCGCCTCGTCGATGGAGTCCGCAGCGTCGTGCGAGTGTGGGACGAAGACTGACTGAAGCCAGCCCTTCAGGCCGGGGGCGTGGGTGTGGGGGTGGTCGTGCGGGCCGTGGTCGTGGTCGTGGCCGTGGTTGTGGCCATGCGGGTGATCGTGGACGTGGCCGTCGTCGTGGGCATGCTGCTGGCCTTCGCCGTGGTTGTGTTCGTCCAGGGCATCCGACGGGCGGTTCATGCGCCGTGCCGCGGGGCAGTGCCGAGCGCATGCTCGGCCTGGTGGACTGCATCCATCACCAGCTGGCGGGCGTGATCGTTCTGCAGCCGATAGAAGACTTTGGTGCCTTCCTGCCGCGTGGCGACCATGCCGCCCAGCCGCATTTTGGCCAGGTGCTGCGACACAGCTGAAGCCGGCTTCCCCACGCGCTCCGCCAGAGCGTTGACCGGCAGCTCGCCCTCGCCCAGGGCGAGGATCAGCCGGACACGCGTCGCGTCGGCCAGCATGGAGAACACTTCAACGGCCAGCTCCACGTGGGGACTGTCCACCTCAACCTGCATATCTGCATTCATACGCAGATACTGTCATAGTTGTCCCCACCGGCCAACTGCGCGCTGCGCCGCCGGAACACAATTCCGGAGACAGGCGTTGAACACAGGTAGCCTGAGTGCTTCATGCCACCGCCCAGGACCCTGACTGCGAAAGGAGGATGAGGATGTCCGCAGCCACCACGGCAAATCCCGTCGCCGCCCTCCGTCGTGCCTCGCTGCTGGCCGGCCTGCTCGCCGTGATTGCTGGTTTCCTGGGCATGCACATCTTCTCCGGCTCCCACGGGTTCCACACCCAGGCGCCCCCTCCCGGCAGCATCCAAGCGTCCGCCGGCCATTCCGCCGGCCATCCTGCCGGGAACCCCAGCCACAGCGCCGCCGGTACGTTCTCGCAGGCATACGACGGCCACGCCGCGGCAAAGACCACACCTTCGGTGACACCCGCAGCGGCGACCATCGGCGGAACGCAGGTCCCGCCGTCGTGCGACTGCCAGGGCGGGTGCGCCGACAAGCCCTCTGCCCATATCGACTGCACGCCATCCCCGGCGGGCGCTCCCTTAAGCGCCCCGCAGCCGGGGACCACACTGCTGGAAACCCAGCCGTGGAGCACGGCGCGGGCTGACCGCCTGTCCGGCTATGCCTACCTGCCCGGGACGCCAACACCCCGGGACCTGTCCATCAGCCGAACGTAGGAAGGGGCATGCGCCGTGAAGACGCGCGCGCATCACCACCTGCCCACAGCGCTGCCGCCGATCCCAGCGGTCTCCCGCGCAACCTCCACACCACCGGTGTCTTCGGCCGCCGGATCACCAAGGACACGATCTCCCATGAAGAAGACCCTCACAATTTCCGCCACCGCCCTCGCCGCCGTCATCGCCCTGGCCGGCTGTTCCACCCCCGGCAGTACCGGCGGCAGCAGCAGCATGCCCGGCATGGACCACAGCACCATGGGATCAAGTACCGCACCCGCGGCCGCAGACCACAACGGCTCGGACACCATGTTCGTCCAGGGGATGATCCCGCACCACGCCCAGGCCGTGGAGATGAGCGACATCATTCTGAAGAAGCAGGGCATCGACGCAAGGATCACCGCGCTGGCAACGAAGATCAAGGCCGCCCAGGCGCCCGAGATCAACATGATGACCGGCTGGCTGGAGGACTGGAACGAACCCACCGAGGCGCCAGGCGGCCACTCCATGACCGGCATGATGAGCGGCGAAGACCTCACGAAGCTCGACGCCGCCCAGGGCACCGACGCCGCGAAACTGTTTCTCAGCCAGATGATCGCGCACCACGAGGGCGCCGTCGAGATGGCGAACGCTGAGGTCCGCAGCGGCAAGAACGCCGAAACCATCCAGCTGGGCAAGGACATCGCGGCCTCCCAGACGGACGAAATCAAGGAGATGAAGGAGCTGCTCGCCGGACTGTAGACCACCACCAGGTCCTCACGATGACGGCGGCCCCCGAACGCGGGCCGCCGTCACAGTTGACACTCCGGTGTGATCCCTGCCATATTTTAAGCGTGAACCTGTCAGACAGCCGGACAGCAGGACAGCCTCTCGCCCGCCTCAGTGCGGCCGAAGCAGTCTTCAATGTCCTCCGCTCCGAAATCGAATCCGGCAAGCTTGGCGTCGGCGCCAAGCTGAGCTCCGAGGCCACGCTGGCCCAGCAGTACGGCGTGAGCCGCTCCGTGGTCCGGGAGGCCTTGCGTTCCTGCACCGCTTTAGGGCTGACCGTCACCAGGACCGGGCGTGGCACGTTTGTCGTCGCCGACCGCGTGGCCAAGGACCTGGTCCTTGGCCAATACTCGGCACGGGACCTCACGGAGGCCCGCCCCCACATTGAGGTTCCTGCCGCGGGACTGGCTGCAGAACGCCGTTCGCCCGAGGAACTGGACACCATGCGGGACATCGTTGCCGCGATGACCGCCGAGGACGACCCCGAAGTATGGGTGGGACTGGACTCGAGCTTCCACGCGTTGATCGCGAGGGCCAGCCGGAACAAGGTGTTCGAAAATGTCGTCTCGGATATTCGGGAGGCCCTTGCCCACCAGTCCGAGACCCTGAACATGGTGGCGGACCGGCAGCACGCATCCGACGAGGAGCACCGGCGCATCCTGGCCGCCATCGAGGCCGGCGACGCGGCAACGGCGCGCATCGCCATGAGCCAGCACCTGCATGCCGTTGGCATTGCCCTCGACTCGATTCTCAACCCCCTTCCAGGCGCCTGACCCCCGCGCCAAGCTGCAGATTCAGCAGCGGCTTAACCCGAGACACCGACACCACCGCCAAAGGACGCCATGCTTTCTCCTGCCCTCGCGCACATCCCGACTCCGCTGGCTCCGGGGAGGCTCCCGGAGCACGTCCCGCTTGCGGTCCAGACCCGCGACGGCCTGGTCGAGAGCGTCCACCACGGCTCGGTCATCGCCACCGCGGCGGACGGCCGGACCCTCCTGGCTGCCGGGCAGCCCCTCGCCCCGTTCTACCCGCGCTCCGCCCTCAAGCCGCTGCAGGCCGTCGCCATGGTCCGTGCCGGCCTGGACCTCCCGGAGGAGCTCCTCGCCCTCGCGGCCGCCAGCCACTCCGGGGCCGCCGCCCACCGCGACGGCGCGCTGCGCATCCTGGGACTGCACGGGCTGACCCCTGAAAACCTCGAGAACAACACCGACCTCCCCTATGGCGTCCGCGAGCGCGAGGAATGGCTCAGCGGCGGCGGGCAGGCCACCCAACTGGCGCAGAACTGCTCCGGGAAGCACGCCGCGATGGCAGCCACCTGCGTCATCAACGGCTGGCCGGTCCTGGGATACCTGGACCCGGCGCACCCGCTGCAGCAACTCGTGGCCCGGACCGTAACAGACCTGACCGGCGAGGAGCCGGAGCGCACGTCCACTGATGGCTGCGGCACCCCGCTCTTCGCCCTTACCCTGCGAGGTATGGCCCGCGCCTTCGGCCGGCTGGCCTCGGCAACGGGACCCGCCAGCGCGGAAGCCGCTGTCGCCAACGCCATGCGCCGGAACCCCGAGATGGTCGCGGGCGAGGGCCGGGATGTCACCGCGCTGATGCGCCTGGTCCCCGGCGTCCTGGCCAAGGACGGCTTCGAGGGCGTCCAGTTGGTGGGCCTGCCGGACGGCCGCGCAATCGCCGTGAAGATCTCCGACGGCGGAGACCGCGCCCGGATGCCCGTCACCGTCCGCGTCCTGGCCGCACTCGACGTCGATACCTCTGCCTTGGCGCGCATCGCCGCGGCCCCTGTGCTGGGCGGCGGCCGGCCCGCCGGGCTGCTGCAGGCCGCCGATTTCCTCGCTTCCCCAGAAACCTCCAACGCCCCCGACGCCCTGTAAGGACCGCCATGACCTCTCTCGACGAACCCGCAGACTTCCGCTCCGAACACGACCTCCTGGGCGACCGGGACATTCCCGCCGACGCCTACTGGGGTGTCCACACCCTCCGTGCCGTGGAGAACTTCCCCATTACGGGCCAGCCCCTGTCCTCCAACATGTATCTGGTCCGCGGGCTGGCCGCCGTCAAACTGGCCGCCGCCCGCACCAACCACGAGCTCGGACTGCTCGACGCCGGCCGCGCCCGGGCCATCGAGGAGGCCTGCACCGACGTCATGAACGGCAAGCTCAGCGAGCAGTTCGTAGTGGACGTCATCCAGGGCGGTGCCGGGACGTCGTCGAACATGAACGCCAACGAGGTGATCGCCAACCGTGCCCTGGAAATCCTCGGACACCCCAAGGGTGACTACGCGCGGCTGCACCCCAACGACCACGTCAACCTCAGCCAGTCCACCAACGACGTCTACCCCACCGCAGTGAAGCTCGGAACGATCTTCGCCGCCCGGGAACTGCTCGATGCCCTCACCGGGCTCGAAGACGCCTTCGCCGCCAAAGCCGTCGAATTCCGCACCGTGGTGAAAATGGGCCGCACCCAGCTCCAGGACGCCGTCCCCATGACGCTCGGCCAGGAATTCGGCACCTACGCGGTCACGATCGGCGAGGACCGGCTCCGCCTGGCCGAAGCCGACCTGCTGATCCACGAAATCAACCTCGGTGCCACCGCGATCGGCACCGGCCTCAACGCACCGGCAGGTTACGCCGAGGCAGCCTGCCGGCACCTCGCGGAAATTACCGGCCTGCCGCTCGTCACGGCCGTGGACCTGATCGAGGCAACCCAGGACGTCGGTGCCTTCGTGCACCTATCCGGCGTGCTCAAGCGCGTCGCGGTGAAACTGTCCAAGATCTGCAACGACCTGCGGCTGCTCTCCTCCGGCCCGCGTGCAGGCTTCGGCGAAATCAACCTCCCCGCCGTGCAGTCCGGCTCCTCGATCATGCCCGGGAAGATCAACCCGGTCATCCCGGAAGTGGTCAGCCAGGTGGCCTATGAGGTCATCGGCAATGACGTCACCATCACCATGGCGGCCGAGGCCGGGCAGCTCCAGCTCAACGCCTTCGAACCGATCATTGTCCACAGCCTCCATAAGAGCATCTCCCACCTCGAAGCCGCCTGCCGCACCCTCACGGCCCGCTGCGTCCGGGGTATCACCGCCAACACCGAACACCTCCGACTCACGGTGGAACAGTCAATCGGCCTGGTCACCGCCCTCAACCCGCACCTGGGCTACGCCACGGCCACGGCCATCGCCCAGGAAGCCCTCGCCACCGGCAAGGGCGTCGCGGAACTCGTCCTCGAACACGGGCTGCTCACCGCCGAGCAGCTCACCGACCTCCTCAGCCCGCAGCGCCTGGCCAATCTGAGCAAGTAGCGCACCCTCGAACCCGAAGGACCCCCATGACTTATCCCGAAACTGACCGCGCCCAAAAACAACCGGCCCTACAGCAGCCCGCCGTCTCCGACCACACCATTCCCGTGCATGCCCATGCCTCCGAGGCAGCGCTCCACGCCGAGGACCAGGGCTACCACAAGGGCCTGAAACCCCGGCAGGTGCAGATGATCGCGATCGGCGGGGCCATCGGCACCGGCCTGTTCATGGGCGCGGGCGGCCGCCTCGCCACTGCCGGCCCTGCCCTGGTCATCAGCTATGCCGTCTGCGGGTTCTTTGCCTTCATGATCCTGCGCGCCCTCGGCGAACTCGTGATGCACCGGCCGTCGTCGGGCTCGTTCGTCTCCTATGCCCGCGAATTCTTCGGCGAGAAGGCCGCATTCGTCACCGGCTGGCTGTACTGGCTGAACTGGGCCATGACGGCGATCGTGGACATCACCGCCGTCGCGCTCTATATGAACTTCTTCAAGAAGTACTGGGCGCCGATCGCGGACGTACCGCAGTGGGCCTGGGCCCTGGCCGCCCTGATCCTGGTCCTGGGCCTCAACCTCGTCAGCGTCAAGGTCTTCGGCGAGCTCGAATTCTGGTTTGCACTGATCAAAGTGGTGGCCCTCGTGACCTTCCTTCTCGTCGGCATCTACTTCGTCATCTTCGGCACCCCCGTCGCCGGCCAAGAGGTCGGCTTCAGCCTGATCGCGGACAACGGCGGCATGTTCCCCAACGGCCTGCTGCCCGCAATCGTGGTGATGCAAGGTGTTGTGTTCGCCTACGCCTCGATCGAGCTGATCGGCACCGCCGCCGGTGAGACGGAAAACCCGGAAAAAATCATGCCACGGGCCATCAACACGGTGATCGTCCGGATCGCGGTGTTCTACGTCGGCTCGCTCGTACTGCTCTCGCTGCTGCTGCCCTACAGCTCCTACAAGGCCGGCGAAAGCCCGTTCGTGACGTTCTTCGGCTCGATCGGGGTCGACGGCGTGGACGCCATCATGAACCTCGTGGTCCTGACCGCGGCACTGTCCTCGCTCAACGCCGGCCTCTACTCCACCGGCCGGATCATGCGTTCCATGTCCATTTCGGGTTCTGCGCCGAAATTCGCCGCCCGGATGAACAAGGCCGGTGTCCCCTACGGCGGCATCGCCCTTACCGCCGCCGTAGCCGTCCTGGGCGTCATCCTGAACGCCCTCGTCCCGGCCGAGGCCTTCGAGATCGTCCTGAACGTCGCATCGCTCGGCATCATCGCCACCTGGGCCATGATCGTCCTGTGCCAGATGCAGCTCGCCCGGCTCGCAGCCCGGGGGGAACTGCTCCGGCCCGCTTTCCGGATGCCCGGAGCCCCCGTCACGGGCTGGGTCACCCTGGCCTTCCTTCTGGCGGTGCTGATCCTCATGGCATTCGACTCGCCCGTGGGAACGTGGACCATCGCTTCCCTCGTGGTCATCGTTCCGCTCCTGATGCTCGGCTGGCGCCTCAGCCGGCACCGCATCCTGGAAATCGCCGCTGTCCGCGACGGCTTCACCGGCCCGTATCCGCTCGTGGCCTCCCGGACCGGAAGGGACGCCGGCGGAGATCCGGAGTAGCCTTCCGGCATTCCGCCTCGCCGTAACGCAACGTCCCCGCAACCCCTCCCGGATGCGGTTCGCATATGCTCAACGGACAGCTTCACACTGGCTCAGCGACGAACCACCCGGGAGACACCTCATGACCAACTGGCGAATCAGGGATTTCCATTCCGCCGATCTCGACGGCATCCTGCACCTCTGGGAGTCCCTCAAGGCCACCAACGTCGAGCCGGTGTACGCACTCTCCGAAGTGCTGGCCTCCTGCGAAAAGGACCACGCCGTCGTCGCTGTGCAGGGCGATCAGGTCGTGGGCGCCGCCGTCGGCCGCGCCGCCCACGACCAGGGCTGGATCGTCTTCCTGGCCACCCTGCCCGAGTACCGGGGCCGCGGGATCGGCACGTCCCTGCTGGCCGCCGTCGAGAACCGGATGGCGCCGCATGGGCTGAACAAGCTCTCCGCCCTCATGCCGGAATCCGAGACCCGGGTGGAGGCGTTCCTGGGCCGCGGCTTCGTACTCAAGAAAAACCTGCGCTACTTCGAGCGGAAGATCCCGGTGCAGCGCCAGGAACTCGAACCCCTCAGCCAGCTCGGCGGCCGGATTTTGGCCCGCGACCTCTGGGAAAACGTCGCCGGCATGCGGAACGAGAAGGAGCTCCTGGAACGCCGTCTGGTCCTGCCGCTGGCCGAGGCCGACCTCGCCGACGAGTACGGTGTGGTGCCGCCGCGCGCGGTCGTCCTCTTCGGCCCTCCGGGCACCGGCAAAACCACCTTCGCGAAAGCGATAGCTTCCCGCCTCGAGTGGCCGTTCGTGGAGGTCTTCCCCTCCCGGCTGGCCTCCGATCCCAAGGGCCTCGCGGGTGCGCTGCGCGAAACCTTCCTGGAGATCGCCGAGCTGGAGCACGCCGTCGTCTTCATTGATGAGGTGGAGGAGATCGCTTCCCAGCGCTCCGGGGAACCGCCGTCGCCGCTGCAGGGGGTCACCAACGAACTCCTCAAGATCATCCCGGCCTTCCGCGAACAGCCCGGCCGGCTGCTGGTCTGCGCCACCAACTTCATCCGCGCCCTGGACACCGCGTTCCTGCGCCACGGCCGTTTCGATTACGTCATCCCTATCGGCCTGCCCGACCGCCAGGCCCGCGAGGCCATGTGGCAGCGGTTCATTCCCGCCACGGTGGTGGACGACGTGGATGTGGAGCTGCTGGTGGACCGGACCGAGGGGTTCTCCCCCGCGGACATCGAGTACGCGGCCCGGAGCGCGTCCCAGCGTGCGCTGGAGAAGGCGGTGTACGACGACGGCGGGCTGGCTTCCACCGGCAGCGCCGCCCTCCGCGACGCGGTCCGCAAGGGTCCCGCGACACAGGACTACCTGGATGCGATCGCGGACACCCGGACCACGGTCAGCGATGAGGTCCACCAGCAGTTCCTCGAGGACATCGACGCCCTGGGCCGGGTCTAGCTGGGTCCGGCCGCAGGCTCCGCTTCGGACGGTTCGCCCTCCGTGGCGTCCTCGTAGGAGAGGTTCTCGTAGTCGGTGTCGTCCGCCTCGTCGAGCAGATCGTCGAGTTCCTCCAGCAGCCACGGGTTGATCCGGGCCAGGATCTTCCGGGTTTCCTCCACCGGCACGGCAGCGTAGAGCACCGGGCGGGCCTCGTTGTGGCGGGTGACCGGTGGCTTGTCCGGCCATTTCTCGGCCAGCGCCTTGACCCGCTCCGGCAGGGAATTGTGCGCATTGTCCGCGATTTTCACCAGGGTGGCGTCGTGGTCCTCGGCGATATAGCGGATGCCGGCCTGATAGTCGTCCGGGTTCTCGTGCAGGCGCTTGGTGACGCGCTCGATGATGTCCACGGCGCGTTCGGTGACTCCCATGTCGAGGAGCGCCTGGCGCGTCATCGGGGTGTCCTCGGCGATGTCGTGCAGGTAGCCTGCAATCCTGATGTCGTCGTCGAAGTCCGCCAGGGCATCCCCGACAGCGATCACGTGCTCGCGGTAGGGCCGCTTGAGCTTGTCCTTCTGCCGGTTGTGGGCCACTTCGGCGAGGATCTTTGCTGTCTCGACGGTAAATCTCGGCTGCGGGCTGCGCGCTTCCCTGAACTCTGGTTCTGACATGCTTCCAGCCTACGCGTCCGGCCCGGCCATCCCGGGCCAGATCCACGGCTCCCGCGGCAGCGCGGCGGGGTCAAACACGGCCAGCGCCAGATCCAGCGGCCCGGACGGCAGGCCGAGCGATGCCAACAGAGCGTCCCGCACGACTTCCACGGGCACGCCGGCGGCCGAGAGGTCCGTGAGCGTGACAGCACCGTCGCGCTTGGCCAGCCGGGCGCCGTCGGCGTTCAGCACCAGCGGAACATGCGCATATTCCGGGACAGGCATATTCAGAAGCAAGGCAAGGTAGGCCTGCCGGGGCGTGGAGGGCAGCAGGTCGTCGCCGCGGACCACCTGGTCGATGCCCTGGGCGGCGTCGTCCACCACCACGGCGAGGTTGTAGGCCGTCACGCCGTCATTGCGGCGCAGCACAAAGTCATCGACCACGCCGGTGTAGCTGCCGTGCAGCACATCCTGCACTGTCCCCGCGGTCACGGCGGACTTGAGCCGGACCGCCGAGGGACGCACGGCGCGCTTGGCTGCGCGTTCCGCCTCGGACAGGTTCCGGCAGGTGCCCGGGTAGGCTCCCTGCGGAGCGTGCGGCGCGGACGGTGCCTCCTGGATTTCCCGGCGGGTGCAGAAGCACTCATAGGTCAGGCCCGCCGCGGTCAGCCTGGCAATCGCCTCGGCGTAGAGCGGCTCGCGGTCGGTCTGCCGGACGACGCCACCGTCCCACGTGATACCTATCGCGGCCAGGTCCCGGAGCTGCTCCGCCTCGGCACCGGCCCGGGCCCTGTCCAGGTCCTCAACCCGCATCAGGAAGCGCCGGCCGGTGGAGCGTGCGAAGAGCCAGGCGAGGAGGGCCGTGCGGAGGTTGCCGACATGCAGTTCGCCGGAGGGGCTGGGGGCGAAACGGCCGGCAGAAGTCATGGCACCAGCCTATGCGCAGCCGTCTCCGCAGCCGGCCGGACAGCAACAGACACACAAGAGCCCCTCAGCTACCGATGACTTCGGAAATCCGACGTCGGTGGCTCAGGGGCTCTTGCCGTGCCGGGCCCGGGGCGTTGCTCCGGGCCATGGCACTGCGAATGCTGCGGAAAGACGATGGTGTGAACAAGAGTCAGTCAGCGGGCGGGTTCCTTGCGGGAAGCCTCATCCAAGATCCGGGTGGTGTGCCGGGGTACTTGTAGCCGTTGGGATCCGGCGGTGGCCTTCGTCCCTTTGTTGCCACTATTTCAACAGAAGTCCTACAGTTGGTGCAACAGACATCGCGTGCATTGGTCAATCTGATCAACGCTACTCCGGACGACGAACAGGAAGTGGTCACTTTGCAGGAACTCGACGCAACCGACCGGCGAATCCTCCTCGCCCTCGACCAGGATCCCCGGCTGCCCATCATGGTGCTGGCCCAGAAACTGGGCCTGGCCCGCGGCACCGTGCAGTCGCGCCTGGAGCGGATGACAGCCTCAGGCGCGCTCCGGCCGAACAGCAGCCGGGTGCTGCCCTCCGCGCTGGGCCGTGGCGTGGCGGCGTCGGTCAGTGCCGAGCTGGACCAGAGCCACCTCAATGAGGCGATCGCTGCGCTGCGGAACATTCCGGAAGTGCTGGAATGCCATGCCCCGGCCGGCGAGACGGACCTGCTGATCCGGGTGGTGGCGAAAAGCCCGGACGACCTGTACCGCGTCTCGGAGGAAATCCGGCTCTGCCCCGGGATCGTGCGGACCTCCACCAGCATGTTCCTGCGCGAAGTCATCCCCTACCGGACCACGGGGCTGCTGGGCGCCTGAGCGTCTGTTCCGCCGAACTAGACGGGCGGGCCCGTGTTGGACTTCAGGTTCTTCATCACCAGCGTCGACGTGAGCCGTTCGACGCCGGGCAGCGAGGTCAGCTCACTGTCGTAGAAGCGCTGGTAGGCGGGCAGGTCCTCGGCGATGACCTTCAGCAGGTAGTCCGGGGATCCGAACAGCCGCTGGGCCTCGACGATGTTCGGGTTGTCGGCCACGCGGTTCTCGAAAATCTCCATCGTTGCCCGGTCCACCTGGCGCAGCGTGACGAAGACGATCGCTTCGAACCCGAGCCCGAGGGCTGAGGGGTCAATGTCGGCCCGGTAGCCGCGGATGACGCCTGCGGCCTCCAGGTCACGGAGCCGCCGGTGGCAGGGCGCCACGGTCAGTCCCACCTTGGCGGCGAGCGCCGTCGCAGTTATTCGGCCGTCCTCTTTGAGGTAGCGCAAAATACTTCTGTCCAAGTGGTCGATCACGCAATAATCTTACCCGCCCGCGGCATTTCTCCGCGAAAACAGGGAACACTTACGGCGGTTAATTTCCTAGACTTTTCCTGTACCCAGACCTCAGGAGACCGCCATGAACGCCCAGCTTTTCCTCTCCTTTCTTCTGGTCGCGGGCGCCCTGGCCTGCACGCCAGGGGTGGACTGGGCGTATTCCATCACCGCAGGCCTGAAGCGGCGCAGTTTCGTACCCGCAGTCGCGGGACTCTGCGGGGGCTACGTGCTGCACACGGTGCTGCTGGTGGCGGGGCTGGCCGCCCTGCTCACCGGGGTCCCAGGCATGCTGGGATGGCTGACGGTGGCCGGCGCGGCCTACCTCCTGTGGCTCGGGCTGACGACCATACGGACCTGGCGCGGGGCGAGTTTCGGCGGCGCGGGGGTACGGGCACCGGCGAACCAGTTCCGGACCTTCCTGCAGGGCGTGGGAACGAGCGGCATCAACCCTAAGGGCCTGCTGTTCTATGTGGCCCTGGTGCCGCAGTTTGTCAGCCCCGAGGCATCCCTGCCGGTGCCCGTGCAGTCCGGCCTCCTTGGCCTGACGTTTGTTCTCCTGGTCGCCGTGGTCTACAGCGCTGTTGCCCTGCTGGCGCGCAGACTGCTGCACGCCAGGCCTGGAGCGGCGCGGAAAGTGACGCTCGCCAGCGGCATCATCATGGTGGCACTGGGCGCCGTCCTGCTGTCCGAGCAGCTAGTGCCGCTCCTGGGCCAGGCCCTGTCCCGCGGTTGAACCTCAGCCGGCCACGGGGCGCGGCATGTACCACTCGGTGAACGCTGTGGCGCGCCCGTCGCCCGTGAGCTGGATGATCCAGAGGTTGTCGTAACTCCGGCTGTCGCCACGGTAGTCGGTGCGGCCCTGCACGAAGGCCCTTCCGCCGTCGACACCGAGGAGTTCCCACTCGAACGTCCAGTCCCCCGGCTCATCATGGCTGGCGATCCAGCGCTCCACGATCTGCTCGCGCCCGGTCCACGCTTCGGGATCATCCGGGCGGGTGGAGTAGACGGCGTCCTCAGTGAACAGCGCCCTGATGTCCTCCGGCTCATTCGACGTCCAGGCCGTGATGTAGTGCTGCATCCAGCGCGCTGCGGCATCCCTCATCCCTCGGTTGTACCCCTGCTTTCCGGAGCCCGCAAGGGTCATTGATCCGCCGCGGAACCCCTGGCCCTGGTTCAGTCCTCGTCGGACCGGCCGTATTCGCGATCCCAGAGCTCATGCAGTTCCGCGTCCTTGCGGATGGCCCGGACCGTCTCCAGATCGGCGGACTGGCGGTGCTGCCACTCCAGCCGGTTCAGCGCTTTCCGCCCGTTGTCCAGCAGCAGCAGCGCCCGGTCCGTCAGGGCATCGCTGCGGAGCGTGAAGTCGGTACCGCGTCGGCGCACGACCTCCTGCAGGGCGGCCTGGGCGGCCGCATTGGCACCAAGTTTCCGCAGCGAGCGTGCCCGGACCAGCAGCAGTGCCGCCGAGAGGTCATCCCCGTTGAGCAGCCCGTCAGTGTCAGCAACCACGTCCTCGTGCCGTCCCAGCGCGGCGGCCAGGGAGCAGCGTGCCAGCGCCATCGGCAACGACGGCGGAAGCCCGGTCAACGCCGCAAGGGCAGCCTCCCTCTGGCCGGTCTCGCGCAACGAGTGGGACAGCGCGAGGAACACTCCCTCCTCGCTGAAGAGAACCGGAACGTCGACCCGCTCTGCCACCGACACACGGGTGATGACACGGGCCAGGTATGTGGAGGCGTAGCGGTTCGCGTCGTCGTCGTTCCTGGTCAGCATCCCGCGCTGGAGCAGTTCGGCGGCGCGCAAGTGGCCGCCTTGGCTGTGGCTTTGCAGCCCGGCCATTAGGTAGCACAACCCGGCCCATCCGGGGTAGGTGTGCGCCAGGGCGATCAGCCGGTTAGGGTCGGGGCTGCCGAAGATGGCGGCGTGCACGGCCTTCGCCGCCTTGCCCGGGGCCCTGCCGCCCACTTTGCCGAGCCGAGGCGCGCCGCCCTCCACGGGCAAGGTCCCGCGGATCCGCCCTGCCAGGACCCCGGAGACCGCCCCGCCCACGCCCTCGGCGAGGCCGCGGACAGGCGTCCGGATGATCGGCGTTCGGAACGGCGCCAGGTCGCGCTGGTCGCGGTACAGGGCTGGGCGGGGTGCGGATTCAGCTGGTCCGGCGCTCATACATCCATGCTAGTTGGCTGCGGGCGGCCGGGGGCAAACTAGGCGGCGGCCGAAATCCACAGGCCGATCACCCAGGTGCTGCCGGCAAGGCAGGCGAGCCCGAACTCCACGATCATTCCCAGCCCGGTGGCCTTCAAAGCGGCCCAGCTCGATGCCACGGCGGTGCCGAAAGTGCGCGTGCGGTGCAGTTCGCTCAGCAGCAGGCCGGCGGCGAAGCCGACGAACAGGCCCACCACCGGGATGATGAACATCCCCACGACACCGAAGACCAGCCCGGCCACGATCGAGCGGCTGGGGATGCTGTGCTGTTTGAGTTTCCGGCCGGTCAGGACCGCGCTGGCGGCCATTCCAGCCAGGACGAAGACCATGCCGATCCCGAACACCACCCAGCCCGTGGTTCCGGCGCCGCCCCAGATGGCCCAGGCCAGCAGGCTCAGTCCGATCAGGATGCTGCCGGGCAGTACGGGGATGATCGTACCGGCCACGCCCACCAGGATGGCGAGGCCGCACAGGATCGTCACAACAGTCTCGGGGTTCATCGCCCCAGTCTATGGCGCGGGGGCCCGTGGTTCCGGCCCGCCCGGGCGGCCGACGGCCAGCACAAATGACGACGACGCCACCGCATCCCCCAAGGAAGCGCCGCCGTCGTCGTCTGTAGAGCTGTGGCTACTCGGCTTCAACCGCCGCGGCGACAGCGGCGGAGACCGCCGGTGCAACCCTCGGGTCCAGCGGGCTGGGGACGATGTAGTCGGCGGACAGGTCCTCGTCGGCCAGCGCGGCGATGGCGCGGGCCGCAGCCAGCTTCATGGCCGGCGTGATCCGGCGGGCGCCGGCGTCGAGGGCACCGCGGAAGATGCCGGGGAACGCGAGGACGTTGTTGATCTGGTTCGGGAAGTCGCTGCGGCCCGTTGCGACGACGGCCGCGTACCGGCGTGCCACCTCCGGCAGGACTTCCGGATCCGGGTTCGACAGGGCGAACACGATCGAGTCCTGGCTCATGAGCTTGAGGTGTTCCTCGTCCAGCTTGGAGGAAGAGACCCCAATGAACACGTCGGCGTCGAGCAGGGCCTCGGCAGGTCCGCCGGAGACGCCGCGCGGGTTGCCGCTCTTGGCCAGTTGGGCTTTTTTGCTGGCGGGATCGGCGGCGATGTCCGCACGCTCGCTGTTGATGACGCCGCGGGAGTCCAGCAGCACAACGTCGCTGATCCCGGCGGTGAGCAGCATCTGTGCGACGGCAATCCCGGCGGCACCGGCCCCCGAAACGACAACGCGCAGCTTCTCGAGTCCGCGTCCGGTCACCTTGGCCGCGCCGGTCAGTGCCGCGAGGACGACGACGGCGGTGCCGTGCTGGTCATCGTGCATAACGGGGCAGTCGAGGGCCTCGATGAGCTTCTCCTCGAGTTCGAAGCAGCGCGGCGCAGAGACGTCCTCCAGATTGACGGCGCCGAAGCTCGGGCGCAGCCGGACGAGGGTCTCCACGATCTCGTCGACGTTGGTGGTGTTGAGCACCAGCGGGATGGAGTCGAGCTCGCCGAAAGCCTTGAACAAGGCTGACTTGCCCTCCATCACGGGCAGCGAGGCGCTGGCGCCGATGTCGCCGAGGCCGAGGACCGCCGTGCCGTCGCTGACGACGACAACGAGGCGCTGGGCCCAGGTGAGGGTCTTGGCGAGCTCCGGGTTGGCCGCAATGGCGCGGCTGACCTGGGCGACGCCGGGCGTATAGGCAACGGACAGGTCGCGTTTGCTGGTGAGCGGCACGGTGCTGGTAATTGAGAGCTTGCCGCCCTGGTGGGAGGCGAAAATTTCCTCGTCGCTGAGCGCGGCTACGGGCTCTTCGGGGGACGTGGCGTCGGTGGGGCTAATCGTTTCAGTGGACACTTCGTTGTCTCCTGGGGCTCACCGTGGGCGTACGGCACATGGAAGCTCAAGCACAGGGATGCTCAAGATGGTCTGGGGAACGTCGGCAGCGACCCAGGGTTGGTGGGTCTGCGGTGAAGCTCCGGGTACTGCAGGCGGCTGGGCCGCTCCGGTTCTGCAATGGTAAACAAATCGGGGCGGCCGCGAGTTGTCCCAGGACACACTCCGCCGCTTGATGAAACGTTTAACCAAGCGTATTGGTGGTCTGGATCACGAAATAGTGACTTTACCGCCCAGTAAATTATCAGATTGGTCTAGACCAGTTACGCCGTCCGGCGGCTGCATGTCAGCAGGAAGCATGCCTTTTTGAGGTCTTCCTCGGCTTCGAAGAGGGAAAGACGCCGGCAGCGGACGGAGTGGACCAGTCCAGTGACGGTCAGCAGCAGGACCCGGGCGATGGCGGCGTCGCCGCTCACGGCAGTAACTGCCTTCTCGGCCGTGGCGTCGATCTCCCGGAGCAGCTTCGTGGTGTCCGTGTCCGTCGTGTAGACCGCCCTGCTCAGGCACTGCTCCACGGCAGGCTGCATGAGGCGCATGTGGAAAATTTCCATCACGACGCCGGCCAGCGCGTGGGCCGGCACATCGCCCCCGCCAGCGGTTGCGGTAGCTCTCCGGGCGGCCGGGGAGCTGGCTGCGTGCAGTTCGGCCAGCTGCTTGCGGTAGAGGGCCAGCACCAGGTGGGTCGAGGAGGGGAAATACCGGTACAGGGTGCCCAGCGGAACATCGGCCTTGGCTGCGACTTCGGAGAGGACTACGGAGTCCAGACCCTTGCGGGCGAACCCGGCGGCGACGTCGAGGATCCGGGTGTAGCGGAGCCGTTGCCGGGGCAGGGTGGGCTGAGGTGGCATCGTTGGAAGTTCTGAGTGATATTCAGGCATCAGCAGCGTTCCGGGGTCGGTTTTCTCGGCAACCGGGAGAGGCCTCCCACAGCGCTGCCGCGGCAATTCCCGTCCACTATACGCGACGCGCCCGGTCCGAAAGCCAGTCACGAAAAGGGCCCGGGTTGCCCGGCCGGAGCCACCCCAGGGGCGGGTCCTTGCCTAGTCGACGCCCTGGATTTTGACCACAAAGGCAGCCCCCAGCAACCCGATCACCGCAGCCGCCACGTACAGCGAAACGTAGCCTCCCCACATTGTCACGAAGGGGAAAGCGATGAGCGGAGCGAGCACCTGGGGCAGCGAATTGGCGACATTGAGGACACCCAGGTCCTTTCCGCGGCTCAGTGACGTCGGAAGCACTTGGGTGATAAGGGCGAAATCCACCGCCAGGTAGCAGCCGAACCCGATCCCCAGCACCGAGGCGCCCAGCAGCGCCCCGGTCCAGTTGGGCGCGAACGCCAGGATCAGCGAGGCCGCCGCGATGACGACCGAGGAGATGATGACAAGCGGCTTCCGCTTCCCCATCCGGTCGCTCAGCCGGCCGCCAAGGACACTGGTCACCATCACCATCACCGCGTAGAGGCCGGTCAGGATCAGCACCCCGAACTCCGGTGCGATGCCCTGCGTCTCCTCAAGATGGACGGCGTCCTTGAGGAAGAAGAGCAGGTAGAGGGTGACCATGTGGTTGCCGATGTTCACCAGGAGCCGGGTCAGCCAGGCCCAGGCGAAGTCCGGGTAGAGCACGGGGGAAATCCAGAAGCCTTTGGCGAAGCCGGCCAGGCTGAACGGCGGGCGTGCCCCTGCGGGGAGCGGGACGTCGTCGCTCTTGAAGAAATACAGCACGACGCCGGCGAGCAGCGCCACCGCGCAGACCAGATAGCCGACGGCGAAATTTCCGGTGACCGCAGCGGCGATCACCGCTCCAATAACGATGCCGACCGTCTGGCCCATGGCGGCCAGGCCACCCACTGTGCCTCGCTGGACCACAGGCACACGGTCCGGGATGGCCGCGGTGACGGCGGCATAGGCCCCGTTACAGCCGGCCTGCACGAGGCACCAGAGCAGCGCCATGATGGCAACGTTGGGCGCTCCGGCGAGCGCGATCAGGGCTGCGGCGCCGAGGATGGCCCCGAAAAGAACCCAGGGCACCCGGCGGCCCAGGCGCGAGGTGGTGCGGTCGCTGAACGCACCGAACAAGGGGTTGGCCACAAGGGATACCGCCGCACCGGCTCCGGTCACGAGGGCAAGGATGGCCTCCTTGTCCGCCTCGCTGAAGGCGGCGGCCTGCTGGCCGAGGAGAACCTGGAGCGGGCCGAAGAAGGCCGCGTTGATGCCCACGTTGACGAGGACGACGCCGGTGACCCAGACGGGGCGGACTGCCCGTGCGGGTTCGGTGAGTGCGAGCGCCGATGAGCTTCCCTCGGTGAGACTGCCGCGGGCTGGGTCCGGCGCTGCTCCGGACAGATCGGACAGGCTCATGTAATTCGGTTCCCCCCGGAAGCTGCTGACGCACGCTAAAGATCAGTGCGAAGCCAGACTATCGTGGGGATCACGTTCCGCCCCCTATTTCCAGCACGAGGAGAACCGATGGCAGCATCCGACGTTAACACCGCCGATCTCTACGACGAACGGGGGGAGGAACTCGACTCCGTGGCCCTGCAGTTCCAGTCGCTCGGCGGCCACACGCACTTCAGCGGCCCGGTCCGGACTATCCGCTGCTTCGAGGACAATGCCCTGGTCAAGTCCACCCTCGCGACCCCCGGGGGCGGGGGCGTGCTGGTGGTGGACGGCGCAGGCTCGCTGCGTACGGCCCTGATGGGGGACCTGATCGCGGCAAGCGCCGTCGCGAACGGCTGGGCCGGCGTCGTCATTAACGGTGCCATCCGCGACCGGACCGCCATCGCGGGGCTGCCGCTCGGGGTGAAGGCGCTGGGCAGCAACCCGCGCAAGAGCGCCAAAGCGGGCGCCGGCGAGAGCGACGTGGAACTGGAGATCGACGGCGTCGTCTTCCGGCCCGGTGCAACGATCTGGTGCGATCCGGACGGGATCCTGGTCGAGCGCTAAGCCGCACTCGGGGACGGTCAGTGGCGTCACGGCAGGCAGTCTTTCGGCGTGCCTGCCGGGGCGGATTCGCCGAACTGCAGGGAACCCCAGGCGCTGGGATGCCAAAGGGCTGCGCGGCGTGACGGTCCCGGGACGGGGCGCCCCACGGCGGCACCGCCCGAGGTGCCGCCGGAACCGTATGTTTCCTCTCACTTTTTTCGTCCTGTGACATGCACCGCTCTGGCTCCGATGTAAGACTTGGTAGCTGCGGCGCGGGCCGCGGAACGCGAAATGCCGAGGGAGCCAGATGACAACCACCCAAGACCAGACCGCAGCCAAGATCCCCCAGCGGGTCATTTGGCTGGCCGTGGCGGGCGCCGTGGGCGGCTTCCTCTTCGGCTTCGACTCCTCAGTGGTCAATGGCGCAGTCGACGCCATCAAGGACGAGTTCGCGCTCAGCGAGGCCGTGACCGGCTTCGCCGTTGCCGTGGCCCTCCTCGGCTGCGCGGCGGGTGCCTACTTGGCCGGCAAGGTCGCCGACCGCTACGGGCGCATCCCGGCCATGAAGATCGGCGCGCTGCTGTTCCTGGTCAGTGCCATCGGAACGGGCTTCGCCTTCAGTGTGTGGGACCTCATCTTCTGGCGCCTCGTTGGCGGCCTGGGCATCGGCCTGGCCTCCGTGATCGCCCCGGCCTACATCTCCGAGATTTCCCCGCGCCACGTCCGCGGCCGCCTGGCGTCGCTCCAGCAGCTCGCCATCACCACCGGTATCTTCGCGGCCCTGCTCTCGGACGCCCTGTTCGCGAACTTCGCCGGCGGCGCCGGCGAGGCTCTCTGGTTCGGTATTGAGGCCTGGCGCTGGATGTTCCTCGCCGGCGCCGTCCCTGCCGTCGTCTACGGCTGGATCGCGTACACACTGCCCGAGTCGCCGCGGTTCCTGGTCTTCCAGGGCAAGGACGAGGAAGCCCTGAAGATCTTCCAGTCCATCGCGCCCAACGAGGACACGGACCGCCACCTCCGCGACATCAAGAAGGCCATCGAGGAAGACAAGGTCGCGGGCCAGAAGGGCTCCCTGCGCGGCAAGGCGTTCGGCCTGCAGCCCGTGGTGTGGATCGGCATCATCCTGTCGGTGCTGCAGCAGTTCGTCGGGATCAACGTGATCTTCTACTACTCCACCACCCTGTGGAAGGCCGTCGGATTCCAGGAGAAGGACTCCCTGACGATCTCCGTGGCCACCGCCATCACGAACATCCTGGTGACCCTCGTGGCGATCGCCCTCGTGGACCGGATCGGCCGCCGGCCCATCATGCTCGCGGGTTCCATCGGCATGGCCGTCTCACTGGGCACCATGGCCCTCGCCTTCGGGTCCGCCACCGGAACCGGCGACGCGATTTCGCTGCCCGGCGCCTGGGGCCCGGTCGCCCTGGTGGCCGCCAACATCTTCGTGATCAGCTTCGGCGCCTCCTGGGGCCCGCTCGTGTGGGTGCTGCTGGGCGAGATTTTCCCGTCCCGGATCCGCGCCCGCGCCCTGGGCCTCGCCGCGGCGGCCCAGTGGATCGCCAACTTCGCCATCACCCTGAGCTTCCCGGTGATGGCGGCGGCCTCCCTGCCGCTGACCTACGCCATGTACGCGATGTTCGCGGCGGCGTCGTTCTTCTTCGTGAAGTTCAAGGTGCCGGAGACCAACGGAATGTCCCTGGAGCACGCCGAGACCCTCTTCGTCCCGAAGGGCTCCGCGAAGGATTCCGTCAAGGCCTGAGACCGGCCCCGCCCCCCGTTGCCCTATCACTCCTGGTTGCTAAAACCGGCCGGTGGGCACCAAAAGTGATAGAGCAACGGGGGATCCGGACTAGACGGCGCCCTTCGTGTCCTTGGCGTCCTCGACCAGGGCGGAGACGGCGGGGAACAGCGGGTGGTCCGGGTCCAGGCCCGTGATCTTCGCGGTTGCCTCGTCAGCGCTGGAGGATGCCAGGATCTGCCTGAGCTCCACGGCCTCGGCGTCGGCCGGGTCGTTGAAGCGCAGGGCTGCGGCGATCGCACCGAGCAGGGCCTCCGGCACGATGCCGCGTTCGGCCAGCTCCGCCGCCGGACCGATGAAGCGTTCGTGCCGGCTGAGCTTGCGCAATGGCGCCCGGCCCACCCGGTTTACGGTGTCCGGCAGGTGCGGGTTGGAAAATCGGCCCAGGATCTTGTGGACGTAGGCCTCCTGCTCGTCACGGTTGAAGCCGTGCTTGGCCACCAGCAGCTCTTTGGTTTCGTCCAGGACGGCGCGCACGTCGGCGGCGACGTCCTGGTCGGCCATGGCCTCGGAAATCTTCCCGAGCCCGGCCTCGAAACCGAAATAGGCGGCCGCAGCGTGCCCGGTGTTCACCGTGAACAGTTTCCGCTCGATATACGGCTCCAGATTGTCCACGAACGTGGCACCCGGAATGACCGGCGCCGCATCGCCGAACGGCGTCCGGTCGATGACCCATTCATAAAAGGTCTCCACCGTTACATCCAGGCCCTGCCCGGCCTCCTGGTTGGGCACAATCCGGTCCACCGCCGTGTTCGCGAACACGGCGGCAGCGTCGAGGGGCCCCGCGGCCGAATCCCACTGCGCCGACACCTCGGACTTCAGGATGTCCGTGGCATTGATGGCGTTCTCACATGCCATCACCTGCAGCGGAGCGAGTCCGGCAGCCCTGGCAGCGATCCCCTTGGCGATCACCGGGGCCACGAATTTGAGGATATGCGGCCCCACCGCTGTGGTGACCACGTCCGCCGTCGCAATCTCCGCGACGACGTCGGCCTCCTGGCTGCCGGAGTTCAGCGCGCGGAAGTTCTCCACGGTGCGGACGGTGGGGTGCTCCCCCACCTCGTGGACCCGGTAGCTGTCCGCGGCGGCCAGCTGGGCGATCAGGTCCTCCGCGACGTCCGCGAACACCACCTCATACCCCGCCTCGTGCAGCAGCAGCCCTACGAACCCGCGCCCGATGTTTCCGGCTCCGAAATGAACAGCTTTCACTATGAATTGACCTTTCCGAACAGGTCCAGGACTTCCTCGACCGTGGTGGCCGCCTCAAGCTGTGCCACCTGGGCCTTGTTGGTGAAGACCTTGGCGATGGAGGACAGGATGTGCAGGTGCTCGTTGTTGATGCCGGCGACGCCAACGACGAACTTCACTTCCTTGCCGTTCCAGTCGATGCCGTTCGGGTAGCGGACCACGGAGACCGCGGACTTCATGATGTGGTCCTTGGCGGCGTTGGTGCCGTGCGGAATGGCGAGGTAGCTGCCCATGTAGGTGGACACGGATTCCTCGCGTTCGTGCATGGCGTCCAGGTAGCCGGCGTCGACGGCGCCGCGGTCCAGCAGGAGCCGGCCGGCCTCGTCGATGGCGGCGTCGCGGGTGGTGGCTGTGCCGTTGAGGACAACGCTTTCCGCCACGAGGATCCCGGCAGGGCCGGTTTCCTCGGGAGCTTCCGGCGCGGCAGCAGCAGCGGCGGAGGCAGCAGCGGCGGCCGGGGCGGTGGCCGGAGCGTCGGTTGCCCCGTCCGTGTTGCTTGACCTGACCAGTTCCACGATCTCGTCGTACTTGGGGCTGTTCATGAAGTTATCAACCGAGACGTGCACGGCGCTGGCGGTAACCGGCTTGGCCCGTTCGGTCAGGTCCTGGTGCGTGATGACGACGTCGTAGGTGTCGCTGAGGTTGGCGATCGCGGAGTTGGTGACCTTGACGTCCGGGAAGCCGGCCGCCTTGATCTTGTTCCGCAGCACCGAGGCGCCCATCGCGCTGGAGCCCATGCCGGCGTCGCACGCAAAGACGATGTTCTTGACCGGCCCGGCCAGGACTGCGACGCCGCCTGCGGCAGCACCGGAGCCTGCGAGCATGGAGGACACCGAGCTCTTCTTGCCCTTCATTTCCTCCATCCGGACAGTGGCGGCCCCGAGGGCCTCTTCCTCGGTGGCGCCCACCGGGGTCTTGCTGGCCTTCAGGATCACCGAGGCGATCAGGAAGGACACCGTGGCGGCGAACAGCACGGACAGGGTCACGCCGACGTAGCTGTCGCGTGCGGTCGCCGCGTAGACGGCGATGATGCTGCCCGGGGCTGCCGGTGACCGGAGCCCGGCATCGGTGACCACCAGGGTAAAGATGCCGGTCATGCCGCCGCCGATTGCGGCGAGGATCATGATGGGCTTCATGAGCACATACGGGAAGTAGATCTCATGGATACCGCCAACGAACTGGATCAGGGCTGCACCCGGCGCGGACGCCTTGGCCAGTCCCGTGCCGAAGATCGAGTAGGCGAGCAGGATTCCGAAACCCGGACCGGGGTTGGCCTCGAGCAGGAACAGGATGGACTTGCCCTCCTCGAGCACCTGCTGTGTCCCCAGGGGAGTGAGGATGCCGTGGTTGATGGCATTATTCAGGAACAGGACCTTCGCAGGCTCGATGAAGATGCTCGTGAAAGGCAGCAGGCCATTGATAACAAGGAATTCGACGACGGCGCTGGCACCGTCGCTGAAGGCCTTCACCACCGGGCCGATCACGAACATGCCAACGACCGCCATGCCGGCGGCCAGGATGCCGGCCGAGAAGTTGTCAATCAGCATTTCGAAGCCCGGCTTGACCCGGCCTTCCCAGATCTTGTCCAGCTTCTTCATGAGCCAGGCCGTGAGCGGGCCCAGCATCATGGCGCCGATGAACATAGGGATGTCCGTGCCGACGATGACGCCCGTGGTGGCCACGGCGCCGACGACGCCGCCGCGCACGCCGTAGACCATCCGGCCGCCGGTGTAGCCGATCAGGAGCGGGAGCAGGTAAGTGATCATCGGCCCAACGAGCTTGGCGAGCTCCTCGTTGGGCAGGAAGCCCGCCGGGATGAAGAGCGCCGTGATGATGCCCCAGGCGATGAAAGCGCCGATGTTGGGCATGATCATTCCGGACAGGAACGTCCCGAACTTCTGGACGCCTACCCGCACGCTGGTACGGGGTTTCGCAACTGTCTCTGTTGCCATGTGATTTCCTAACCGTCATTCCTGCTGCACCGCAGGATGGTCCGATGATTTCGCGAAAGCTAGCTGGTGGAGCTGGTTGAGATCCGGTGGAGCCATTCGAGGAAGAGCTTGAGTTCCGAGCTGGAGAGCTGGTCCGAGTGCGATGCCTGCAGAGCCGCGTTCAGGGCGATCGCCGCCACAACCACTGACGATTTCCCGGACGCTTCAGGACCGTTGTCCTTGGCCTGTTCCGAGGACACCGCAAAGATCATGGCGTCGCGGGTCATGGCGGACAGCTCGAGGTTGCGCTCGGGCGCCTTTTCCGTGATCAGCATGAGAGTCACCCCGACGTTGGCAGCAAGGATGCTCCTGGCTGCTTCCCGCGGAGGGACGTTTAGTTGGCCGGCGACGGCGGCCTTGTTCAGCATTTCCTCCATCAGGCCCTCGGCGTCAGCGACGACGGCCGGGCGGCTCTCAGGGCGAATATTGCCAAACATGACCAGGTACAGTTCCGGCTGTTTGAGCCCGAACTGCACGTGGTTGTCCCACATCCGCCGGATATCTTCCAGCGGCTGTCCTGACGGTGCGAAGTCGCGTTCGCCCGCCACGTACTCCTCAAAACCTGCCGCGACGACCGCGTCGAACAGCCCTTCTTTGTCACCGAAATGGTGATAGAGGGTCGGCGCGGTGACTCCGGCCAGCTGGGTGATCTGGCGGGTGGAAACCGCACCCCCGGCGGAGTTGGCCAGCAACTCAGCCGCCGCACGCAGCAGCCGCGTCTTCGGCGGAAGCTGGCCATCGAAACTCATAACCGCTACCCTAGCACCTATAGCAACGCTATATGAAGTGCATCACATACAATTTTTTCAGGTATCGGATCAGCCCGCTGACGTAGCTGTCGGCTCCGGCGGTACCTGACTCACCGGCTTACCGGCCCACGGCAAAGAATGAGGACCTTCAGTGCAGAACTTCCCAGGAGTAGGCGTCAGCCCCGGCCGCATCATCGGAACCATCCGCCAGATGCCCAAACCCGTCAGCGAACCGCCCGCCGGAGATCAATTGCCGGCCGGAACCACTGCTGAGGAAGCGACCGCGGCCCTGAAGACGGCGGCGAAGGCCGTCCATGATGAGCTGAAGGCCCGGGCCGAGACGGTCAGCGGCGACGGCAAGGCGGTCCTGGAGGCCACGGCCCTGATGGCGACGGACACAATGCTCCTGAAGTCGGCGGCCAAGCTGATCGGCCGCGGCACCTCCGGCCAGCGTGCCATCTGGGAAGCCGGAGCGTCCGTCTCGGAAATGCTGCACAACCTGGGCGGCTACATGGCGGAGCGGGCCACCGACGTCCTGGACGTCCGGGCCCGGATCGTCGCTGAACTGCGCGGCGTCCCGGCGCCGGGTATCCCGTCCTCCCCTACCCCGTTCATCCTGATCGCCGAGGACCTCGCCCCGGCGGACACCGCCACCCTGGATCCGGAGAAGATCCTGGCGCTGCTCACCGCCGGCGGCGGACCGCAGTCCCACACCGCGATCATTGCCCGCTCACTGGGCCTCCCCGCCGTCGTGGCCGCAACCGGCGTCGACCAGCTTCCGGACGGCACGGAGGTCTATGTGGACGGCGCCGCCGGCCTGATTACCGTGGACCCGGATGACTCGCAGCGCGCCGCCGCCGAACACTGGGCCGCCACCGCCTCGCTGCTGGCGGACTTTGACGGCACCGGCGCGACGGCGGACGGCCACCTGGTGCCGCTGCTCGCCAACGTCGGCGGGGCCAAGGATGCCGTGGCGGCCGCAAAGCTGAACGCGCAGGGCGTGGGGCTGTTCCGGACCGAGTTCTGCTTCCTGGAGCGGGATACCGAGCCCACCGTGGACGAACAGGCCGCGGCGTACAAGGGTGTCTTCGCCGCGTTCCCCGGCAAGAAGGTGGTGCTCCGGACGCTCGACGCCGGCGCGGACAAGCCGCTGCCCTTCCTCACCGACGCCACGGAACCCAACCCCGCCCTCGGTGTCCGCGGGTACCGCACCGACTTCACCACGCCGGGCGTGCTGGAACGCCAGCTGCAGGCCATCGCCCGGGCCGAGCAGGAGTCCGAGGCGGACGTCTGGGTGATGGCCCCGATGATTTCCACCGCGGAGGAGGCTGCCCGCTTCGCCACCCTGTGTGCCGAGGCGGGGATCAAGACCCCCGGGGTCATGGTGGAAGTCCCGTCCGCGGCGCTCACCGCCGAGGCCATCCTGCGGGAGGTGGGCTTCGCGAGCCTGGGCACCAACGACCTCACCCAGTACGCCATGGCCGCCGACCGCCAGCTCGGCCCGCTCGCTGCGCTGAACACCCCGTGGCAGCCCGCCGTGCTCCGGCTTGTCGGCCTGACCGTGGAGGGTTCCGCCGCGGAGGGCCACAACAAACCGGTCGGCGTCTGCGGCGAGGCCGCCGCGGACCCGGCCCTCGCCGTCGTCCTGACCGGGCTCGGCGTCTCGACCCTGTCCATGACGGCCCGCTCCCTCGCGGCCGTGGCCGCCGTGCTGAAGACCGTCACCCTGGCCGAGGCGCAGGAACTAGCCAAACTGGCCCTCTCCGCGCCAAGCGCCACGGAGGCCCGCGCCTGGGTCCGGGCGAAGCTGCCGGTCCTGGAGGAACTCGGGCTGTAGGGCCGCAGCAGGCAGCGGCAGTGTGTGGCCGAACCCCGGGGCGCTAGGATGCACTTCATGACACTGATTGCTCCCCGGGTGACGGCCGCCCTTCCGGCGGAGGACGCGCAAAAACTCCGCTACGCCCTCAACGGCAGCGACGACATCACGGTGTTCGTCGACGGCACCGTCCACCGGCTGCCGGCCCAGGCACGGGACGCCGTCGTGGACCTGCTGGCGCGCTTCAGCCGGGGTGAGGCGGTGACGGTCAGCAGCGTCGAGGAAATGCTGACCACGTCCCGGGCAGCCGAGCTGGCCGGGATCTCGCACACCTACCTGCGGAACATGACGGACCGCGGCGAAATCCCGGTGGAATACCGGGGCACACACCGGCGGATCCGGCTCGCTGACATCATGGCCTGGCTGGAAAAACAGAAGAAGAACAATACCGCGGACGGCGCTCCCGGCCACGGGGATGACGGTGCCGCGGATGCTTCGTGACGGCGTGATAAGGATCAAACAACGATCCCGGCCCTGCGCGGAAACGCGGAGAAGGCCGGGGTTACGCTTGAATTGTGGGTAAGTTCAGAGGGTGGCACATCGTGGCTGGCATCGCCGCCATGGTGCTCACGGGCATTCTCGGAACAGCCATGGGGCTGAACAACACCGCTGCCTTTATGTCCAGCTGCGTTGCGTTTGTGGCTGTCTCCATGTGGATGGACAGCCGGATCTCTCTCCGCAGGCGGGAACGGGCTCGGGAAGCAGCGCGGGAAACGGCGCAAGAGGCCGAGCGGCAGGCCGCTCTCGCCGCGGAGGCGCACGATGCCGGCTCCGCGCCGGACCGGCCGCTGGAGGCCGAGCCGCCCAAACGGGATGGCCGCGGCACCTGACGCCGCCGCCCCTTAGATCCTGGGGCGCCCCGCCCAGCGCCGCGCCTTCAGCGCCGCGTGGAGTTCCAGCCGCACCATTCCCTTGAGCGGGTCGACCCCGAGCAGCTGGCGGATCCGGCCCAGCCTGTTGTAGATGCTGCTCCGGTGCAGGTGCAGCTTGTCCGCCACTTCCTGGACCGACCCGTCATTGTCGTAGAATAGCTCCAGCACCGGCAGCAGCTCGTGGTTCCGGTCGTGGTCCTCCAGGAGGCGGAAATAGACCGAGCCCGCATCCGCCCACGCCCCCGCCCCGCCGCCGGCCGAGGCCAGCAGCTGGTAGATCCCGATGGCGCGACAGTCCACCAGTTCTCCCAGCTGGGGATCCACCGCGGCGGCCTGCGCGGCCTGCCGGGACTGCCGGTACGCGTCGGCGAGTTCCCGCGGCCGCGCGAAGCCCTCGGAGGTTCCCAGGATGATCCGGTGGACCGGCCGGCCGGACCGCTTGGCGAGTTCCAGCTGGTAGTGGACCAGCACCTGGGCGTGGTTCGCGCGGCCGGTCGATTCCCTGAACAGGACGACGGCGTGGGTCTCCGTGCCGGCGCTGAACAGGGTGGCGTCCACGCCGATGGTTGCCTGCAGCGCGGCAGAGCGGTGGACCAGGGTGGAAGCGATGGGGTCCGCGCCTTCGGCCCAGCCGTCCGCATCCAGTACCGTCACCAGCTGCCAGGGGCCGCGCCCCTGGACTTCCTTCCAGCCGGCCACGGCCGCGACGGCGTTGGACTCGCCCCGGCAGGCGGCCAGGAATTCCTGTTCGCGGCGGCGGCGGAACTCGGATTCGGCCGTGTTGGATTCCAGCAGCAGGGCTGAGAGCTGCTCCAGCTCGCGGGCCACCTCGGGCAGCTGGGCGAGGACCGTCGTCGCGTTCGGCTCATCGGCGTCGAGCTGGACCCAGAGGTAGCCCACCCGGAATCCCCGCACCAGCAGGGGAACGCAGACGCGGCCCAGCATCCCGAGCTCCTCGTTGGCCGGCACGACCACGGGGCGGACCGCCGTCGCGATCCCGTGCGAGAGCTGCCAGGTGCTGACGTCCACCGGGACGCGCTTGCTGAGCAGGAAGTTCACCCGGACCCGGTCCGCGTGCGACTGGTTGGAGCTGTAGGCGAGCAGCTGACCGTCGAGGTCCTCGAGTGAGAGCCCGCGGCCGAGTTGGAGTGCCACCCGCTCCACAAGCTGTTCGACGTCCTGCTGCTGCATGCTGCCACACTACTGCCGATGCCGTCCCGGCAGGAAACGCCACAGCGATCACCCGCCAACGGACATCAGGCGACACCTGACGCTCGCCGGGTCGACAAATGTCCAGTCGGGTATTTAGAAAAGCCCGGATTTCCGCGGGAAGCGGCCGCTGCCGTGCGGCGGCGTCTGTCGCCTGCCTCACAGCCGGATTTATTCTGGAAGTACGACTTCCCCCGCACACCCAGGCCCACAAGGCCACCAGCACTGGAGCCCACAAATGATCATCGGTGTCCCCAAAGAGATCAAGAACAACGAATTCCGCGTCGCCATCACGGCCGCAGGCGTGCACGAGTTCCGCACCCACGGCCATTCGGTCCTCGTGGAGCGCGGCGCGGGCCTGGGCTCGGGCATTACGGACGAGGAATACGCCATCGCCGGCGCCGAAATCGTCGCCGAAGCCGATGACGTCTGGTCCCGCGCCGACATGGTCATGAAGGTCAAGGAGCCGGTCAAGGCCGAATACCACCGCTTCCGCAAGGGCCTGATCCTCTTCACCTACCTGCACCTGGCCGCCGAGCCGGAACTGACCCAGCAGCTCATCAACTCCGGCGTGACCGCGATCGCCTACGAGACCGTCCAGGAGGGCCGCGCCCTGCCGCTGCTCGCCCCGATGTCCGAGGTCGCCGGCCGCCTCTCCGTCCAGGTCGGCGCCACGTCGCTGATGGCTCCGGCCGGCGGCAAGGGTGTGCTGCTCGGCGGCGTACCGGGCGTCCGCCCAGCCAAGGTCGTTGTCCTCGGCGCCGGTGTTGCCGGCACCAACGCCGCCGCCATGGCCCTCGGCCTCGGCGCCGACGTCACCATCCTGGACATCAACATCAACCGCCTGCGCGAACTGGATGCCCAGTACCAGGGCCGCCTGAAGACCGTTGCCTCCAACGCGTACGAGATCGAGAAGTCGGTTGTGGACGCGGACCTGGTGATCGGCTCCGTGCTGATCCCGGGCGCCAAGGCCCCGAAACTGGTCACCAACGAGCTCGTCTCCCGGATGAAGCCCGGCTCGGTACTGGTGGACATCGCCGTGGACCAGGGCGGCTGCTTCGAGGACACGCACCCCACCACGCACCAGGAACCCACGTACAAGGTCCACAACACGATCTTCTACTGCGTGGCCAACATGCCGGGCGCCGTGCCGAACACCTCCACCTACGCGCTGACCAACGTCACCCTGCGCTACGCCGTCGCCCTGGCCAACCTGGGCGTCAAGGCCGCCTTCGAACGCGACGCCGCCCTTGCCGCAGGCCTCAACATCGCCGGCGGCAAGGTGGCACACCGCTCGGTCTCCGAGGCGCACAACCTGCCCCTCGTCGCCGACTGGCACGAGCTGGTCTCCGCCTAACCAGCCGATCCCGGCATAGCCAGCACCGCATCGGCTGCTCCGTAACCGCCCTTTTGGGCCCCAGAAGGGCGGTTTGGGCCCACGCCGGCAGGGTTCCCTGGCCGAGCCTGCGAGGCGAGGGGGCCGGTGGGGAGGAGCAGCCGATTGCTGTTTAACCCAGGCTAGCCCAGGGCCCGGGCCTGCTCGATCAGCCGCAGCACCTCCACCGGGCCGGCCGGATCAACCGGGACCGGCAGGCCCGAGGCCTCCCCGCCGTCGTGGATCTTCGCCGCCAGGATCCGGTAGAACGCGGGGTAGTCGCCGCGCTCGGTGGGCAGCCGGTCGAGGTGTCCGTCCCGGCCGAGCAGCCCGGACCAGTCCCGGTCCTCGACCCCATAGTCCGGGTCCAGCGGGCTGCCGCCGGCGACGATGAAGGGCTCCTGCGGGTCCACGCCGTGTTTGGTGAAGCCACCCGCACTGCCCAGCAGCCGGAACCGCGGCCCCTGCTGGGCGCAGAGCATGTTCATCCACAGATGGCTCGTCACGCCGGATTCGTGCCGCAGGGCAAGAAACACGTCGTCGTCGGTCATCTCGCCGGGCCGCCGCGCATCGAGTTCCGCATGTGTGACCGTGGCGGGACCGAACAGCTGCACGGCCTGGTCCAGCAGGTGGGTGCCGAGGTCGAACAGCACTCCGCCGCCGTCGTCCGCCGTCGCGGCCGCCTTCCAGGCTTTCGCAACCGCCGGTGACCAACGCTCAAAACGGGATTCGAACCGCGTGACCGCGCCGAGCACGCCGCTCTCCAGCAGTCCGCGGACGGTCAGGTAGTCGCCGTCCCAGCGCCGGTTCTGGAAGACCGTGAGCACGCGTCCCAGCCGTGCCGCGAGCTGGATGAGCTCTTCGCCTTCGGCGCTGCGAACGGTAAACGGCTTGTCGACGACGACGTCGAGCCCGGCTTCCAGCGCGGCTTTCGCCAGCGGGTAATGGGTGGCCGGCGGCGTTCCGAGGACCAGCAGGTCCAGTTCGCCGGCGAGCTCCAGGATGTCCGCCGGGGTGTCCACCAGGCGGGTGCCGGGATACCGGGCGGAGGCGGCCGCCTGCCGGCCGGTATCAGAGGTGGAAATCACCTCAACGGAGTACGCGGGGTCGGCGGCGAGCAGCGGGGCGTGGAAGACGCTGCCCGAGAGGCCGAAGCCGGCGACGGCCGTGCGGATGGGCCGGTTGGAGTCTGTTGTCATGGTCCCACGCTACCCCCGCACGCCGCGTCAGTCCCCGGGTTAAACGGCGACGGCCGGCACCCCCGAAAGTTCAGGGAATGCCGGCCGCCGCTGCTCGACGAACCGTTGAGCGGGGAGTGTTACTTCTTTTCCCAGCCGATGGTGGTCCAGTCCGGGACCTGGGACAGGCTCTTGAACAGGGACGGGCCGTAGTTGGCGAGGCCGGTGCGCACGAAGGAGATCTGCGGACCGTTCATCACAACACCCATGGAGAAGTACTTCTCCATGTGCTTCCTTTCAACTTCCATGGCTGCCTTGTTGCGCTCAGCGTTGTCGGCAATGCTGGAGAGCTTCTTGATCTCGGCGTCCAGTTCGGCGTCGCCCAGTTCGTTCTCGTTCGTCTTGGAATCGTAGAACTGCTTGACGGCGTCGGTCGCGTCGGCGCCCACGGTGTAGCCGGAGACGCTCATAAAGAAGTCACGGCTGCCCAGGACCTTGCCAAAGTCGGCAGAAGCGCGCTGGTCGATGCCAACGTCCATGCCGCCGGCCTTCAGCTGGTTCTGCAGCGTCTGCGCGAACGCCAGGGTGGTGGGATCGTCACCGAAGTTGCTGATCTTGAACGCGGCGGGGACGCCGTCCTTTTCCATGATGCCTGCGGCGTTGGCCGTGTAGCCGGCGTCCGTCAGGACCTTCTTGGCGGCCTCGGCGCCGGTCTCCTTGACCGGGTAGTTGTCCTGGTAGTACTTGGAGAACGGCAGCAGCATCATCGATCCGGAGCTGGTTTCTTCCCAGTTCAGGCCGTTGAAGCGGACCTTGCGCAGCGCTTCGCGGTCGACGGCGGTGAAGATCGCCTCGCGGATGGCCACGTCGGTCATCGGCGCCTTCTGGGCGTTGAGGTTCAAGCCACCGGCGAAGAGACGCTGGCCGCGGCGGATCTCGGAGTCCTTGGTGCCGTCGAGCTGCTTGTACGGGGTGATGGTGTTAGCGGACACACCGTCGATTTCACCGTTCTTGAAGGCGGCGATTGCGGCGCTGCTCTCAAGCTGGCGGAAGACCACCTTTTCCAGGACCGGCTTGTTGCCCCACCACTTCTCGTTCTGGGCGAGGGTGACCGTCTTGGCGGCGCTGTCGTACTGGTCCAGCTTGAACGGCCCGGCCATCCATTCCGGGTGCATGTCGCCGGTGAAGCCTTCGTTGAAGATCTCCGGGGTATTCACGGCCGGGTGGACCAGGCCGGTGAACAGGGAATCCAGCGGGTAAACCGGCTGGGTGGTGGTGACAATAACTTCCTTGTCGCTGGAACCGGCTTTGACGGATTCAACGAACTCGTACGCGCCGGAGCTGACGATGTCGATGTCCTTGTTCTCACCCTTGAGCATGTTCCAGGTGTTTTCGAAGGCCTTGACGTCGATCGGTGTGCCGTCGTTGTAGGTGGCCTTCTCGTTCACCTTGATGGTGATGGTCTGCTTGCCGTCCTTGACGTCGCTCTTGACGTCTTCGCAGAAGTCCTTGTTCGGCGTGGCGGTGCCGTCGAAGTCGAAGTTCCAGCAGCCCCAGGTGCCGGCCTGGTCGATCGGGCGGTGCAGGGCGGTGTTGTCCGCGCTGTTGCCGTTGTTGGAGAACCCGTTGAAGTCCGGACCGATGTTGCCCAGCGGCAGGGTGACGGTGCCGCCCGGCTGCAGGTCTTTGGCATCCTTGGCGTTGATGCTGACCAGCTTGGCCAGGTCACTTCCTGCGTCCTGGCCCTTCGCGGCCTCCGGACCCTGTGCGGCGCCGCCGCCACCGCCGCAAGCGGTGAGCGCAAGCGCTGCAACGACGGCGGTAACGCCGCCGATCTTGGTCAGATTCTTCATGTGTTCCCCTTCATTCCTTCTGGTGCGAGTTGTGATGCGTGGGACTGGTAGGTCAGGTGGTTTCGTGGACAACGAGCATGTCCGCGTCCAGTTCGCCGTCCGGGTAGAAACAGGCGAATTGCTGGTCTGTGGGGGCCGCGGGGGCGGCCGGAAGGCCGGTAGCGGCCGGATGCCCGTGGGCTTGTCCGGCGCTGGCGGCTTCCAGGGAGTCCGTGACTGTCACCAATCCGGGTTCCTGTGTCAGGCACTTCTCCTGCTTTGCCGGCGGCAGCGCCGCGAAGACCGGGCAGCGCGTGGCGAAGTTGCAGCCTGTCGGCGCTTCCAGCGGCGAGGGCAGGTCGCCCTGCAGGATGATGCGTGCCCGGGTGCGTTCCATGACCGGATCGGGGACCGGAATCGCGGAGAGCAGGGCCCTGGTATAGGGGTGGCGCGGATTGTCGAAGACGCTGTCCACGTCCCCGATCTCCACGATTTTGCCCAGGTACATCACGGCCACCCGGTTGGAGATGTGCCGCACCACGGACAGGTCGTGGGCGACCATCAGGTAGCTCAGCCCGAGTTCCGCGCGGAGCTGGTCCAGCAGGTTGATGACGCCGGCCTGGACGGACACGTCCAGGGCGGACACCGGCTCGTCCAGGACCACCAGTTTGGGGTTCACGGCGAGGGCGCGGGCAATGCCGATGCGCTGGCGCTGGCCGCCGGAGAACTGGTTGGGGAAGCGGTTGACGTGGTCCGGCTGGAGCCCCACGAGTTCCATCAGCTCCATGATCCGCTTCCGGATCTGGGGCTTGGCCATGCCCGCGTTCTCGAGCGGCTCGGCCAGCACTTCAAAGACAGTGAAGCGCGGGTCGAGGGCCCCGGTGGGGTCCTGGAACACCATCTGGAGTTCCTTGCGCATGGCGCTCTTGGTCTTCGCGTCGGAGGCTTCCTTGTTGCTGAGGCCGCCAATGACCACCTCGCCGTCCTGGTCCTTGTGGAACTCCATGATTTCCAGCAGGGTGGTGGTCTTGCCGCAGCCGGACTCGCCGACGATCGAGAAGCACTCGCCCTCGCGGATGTCGAAGCTCAGCCCGTCAACCGCTTTGACGGTGCCGATCCGGCGTTTGAGCAGGGCGCCCTTCATCAGCGGGAAGTGCTTCCTGACGTCCCTGAGCTCCAGCACGGTCCGGCGCTCTGCGCGCGGGATCTCGTCAAAGCGTGACACCGGGACGGCCGGGGCCTTGAAGACCTCGCGGACGTCCACTTCGAGGCCGAGGGAATCGGTCTTGATGCAGGCGGCCTGGTGCGGCAGGCCGCCGTCCAGGGTGTCCCCGGCGACGGGCCACAGCTCCGGCTCGCCCTGCAGGCAGGCGTCGCTGGCGAGCGGGCAGCGCGGCGCGAAGGAACAGCCCGTCGGTGTGTGGATGAGGTTCGGCGGGATGCCCTCGATCGGCACCAGCGAGGACTTCTCGGCCACATCAACACGCGGCACCGCGCCGAGCAGGCCCATCGTGTAGGGCATCCGGGGGTTGTAGTAGATGTCGTCGACGCTGCCGGTCTCCACCGGCTTGCCGGCGTACATCACCATGATGTCGTCAGCCATGCCGGCGACGACGCCAAGGTCGTGCGTGATCATCACGACGGCGGCGCCGGTTTCCTCCTGCGCGGTGTGCAGCACCTCGAGGACCTGCGCCTGGATGGTGACGTCGAGCGCCGTCGTGGGCTCATCGGCGATCAGCACGCGCGGGTTGTTGGCGATCGCGATGGCGATCATGACGCGCTGGCGCATGCCGCCGGAGAACTCGTGCGGGAAGGCCTTGAGCCGGTCCTTCGGGCTGGGGATGCCCACCATGCCGAGAAGCTCGACCGCGCGCGCCTCCTTGGCCTGCTTGCTCATGGTGGGGTTGTGGACCGTGAGCGCCTCGATGATCTGGTTGCCGACCGTGTAGACCGGGGTCAGGGAGGACAGCGGATCCTGGAAGATCATGGCGATGTCGTTGCCGCGGTACTGGCACATGGCCTTGTCGCTCAGTCCCAGCAGTTCCTTGCCCTGGAGCCGGACCGAACCGGCGACCTCCGCCGTCGGGGGCAGCAGGCCGAGGATGGCCATGGAGGTGACGGACTTTCCGGAGCCCGATTCGCCCACAATGCCCAGCGTCTTGCCGGGGCGGAGGTCGAAGTCGATGCCGCGGACAGCGTGCACCACCCCGTTCTCCGTGTTGAAGCGGACATTCAGGCCCCGGACGGAGAGCACCGCATCCGCCGGGGCGTGCAGCCCGGCGACGTGGAGGCGCTCGACGGCGGAGAGGTCGGCGGACTCGGTACCGGCGGTCATTTCGTGGCTCATGTGGTCTTCTTCTGTGCGGTCTGCTTCTTGGCCCGGCCAACGGAGCTGGAACTGGGATCGAACGCGTCACGCAGGCCGTCGTTCATCATGGCCAGCGAACCGGTCAGCAGGAACATGACGGTCAGCGGGACCCAGAACATCCACGGGAAGGTGGAGACCTGGGAGGTGGCCTGGCCGATCAGCACGCCCAGGCTGACGTCGGGGACCTTGATGCCGATCCCGATGAAGGAGAACGCCACCTCGGCCAGGATCGCGCCGGTGATGCCGCGGGTGATGTCCAGGACCAGCAGCGAACCGATGTTCGGGACAAGGTGCCGCCAGACGATGCGCCGCGGCGGGACCCCCATGTACTGGGCCGCCTTGACGAAGTCGCGCGACATGAGGGACATCGAGAGCGACCGGATGAGGCGGGCCGTGCCCATCCAGCTGAAGACCAGCAGCACGATGATCAGCAGGAGCCAGCTGGGCAGGGACTGCTGCAGGCCGTTGCCGCCGCCGCTCGTGGCCACGGCGACGACCAGCAGGGCCGGCATCATGATCAGGGCTTCGAGGACGAACAGCATGACCTTGTCCACCTTCCCGCCGAAGTAGGCCATGGTGCAGCCGTAGACGGCGGCGATCAGGACCGAGACGAGCCCAACGACGAGGCCGATCAGGATCGAGATCCGGGTGCCCTCCACGGTGAGGGCGTAAAGGTCGATCCCAGCCTGGGAGGTGCCCAGCAGGTGCTCGGCCGAGGGCGGCATGCCGATGTTGAAGGGGTCGATCGTCTCCTTGTCCCAGCTGGTGAAGAAGCCGCCTACGAAGGAGAACAGGGTCAGGGCCAGGAAGATGACCAGCCCGACGACGGCTGTCTTGTTGCGCAGGAAGCGGCGGAGGATGATCGAGGACTTCGCGATGACGACGTCGTTGTTCTCGATTTTCGCCTCGCCGGCGACGGCGGCCGGGTCGATGGTGTTGAGGTTTGTCATGGTTACTGCACCCGCACTCTCGGGTCGACCAGCGTGGTGGCGAAGTCCGCGAGGATCGCGCCGATCGCGAAGATCACGGAGCCGTAGGCGAGGGTCGCCGTCGCGGCATTGACGTCCTGCAGGGCGATCGCGTCGATGCTCCAGGAGCCGACGCCGTGCCAGGCGAAGATCTTTTCGGCGAAGAAGCCGCCGGCGAATATGGCGGGGATGGTGAAGGCGATGCTTTGCGCCACGGGGATGAAGGACACCCGCAGCGCGTGCCGGCTGATGGCCTGGTTGCGGGTCAGTCCCTTGGCCCGCGCCGTCCGGACAAAGTCGGCGTTGACGTTGTCCAGAAGGTACTGGCGCTGGGCGATCTGGTAGGTGCCCCACCCCACAATCGTGATCGCGAAGGTCGGCACCGCGTAGTGCGCCAGCATGTCCACGAACTGGACCCAGCCGTTGCCCTCCAGCCCTGGTGTGGAGATGCCGGTGACGAAGAAGATGCGTTCGCCGACCGACTCGTTGATGTTGATGGCACCGAGCTGCACCAGGAAGTAGGCGATCGGCGCGGGCACGATGTAGACGAGGTAGCTGTACGAGGTGATGACCCGGTCGGAGGCCTTGTACTGCCGCGCTGCCGTGTACACGCCCAGGGCGACGCCGATGATCAAGGTCAGGATGATCGAGGCCAGGAACAGCCGGGTCGAGATCCAGACCCGATCGCCGAATTCGGCGTTGATGAACGCGCCGTTGGGGCTGCGTCCCCAGTCCCAGCGGGTGACGATCGCCGTGAGCCACTCAACGTAGCGCTCCCACGGGCTGAGTTCCGGATCGAGGCCCTTGAGCCGGAAGGAGTTGGCCACCTGCTCGGGAGTGGGCCGCGGGATCCGCTCCTGCTCCAGCAGTGCCGGCTGGAGGGTGTTCACGGCCAGGAAGTACCCGGCTGTGGTCGTCAGGAAGATCATAAAGACATACGTGATGGCACGTTTGGCGAGGTATCGGAGCATCGGACGACTAGTTCTGGATCGCCGTTGTCTGTGCGGTCACTGCCGCTGCCGGAATGGTGTTTTCTGCCCCGCTGCGTGCAGGATTCCTGACAAGATTCACAACCTGATCCTTCCGTAGTCCCCGTCCGGCAGGGGGTTACCGCTGCCGATCCGAGATCTTGGCCAGCGGGTATCTGGCCGCCCGCAGACCTTTCGGCCAGTCCTTGTGGACTATGTTGCGGGTCACATTCCAGAGGAAACTATCACATGCACACTGCCGCCGAATGCGCCCAGGCCCAGCATTCCGCGAGTCAGGTATCAGATCGTTATGAATAATTCCGGGGAATTGATTTGGCGGGGGCCAGCCGGAATCCGGTCTTGACTAGGCCCCGTGCACGACGCGTGAGACGAGGTCGCGCCAGGACGCCACGAGGCGCTCCGGGGCAATATGGTGCACACGGACGGCGTGCAGGATCCGCTCCGGTTCCAGGACGGCGCTCAGTGAGGTGGCCATCAGCCAGGGGTCGGCCGTCAGGCCCGCTTCCCGCAACAGCATCTCAAGATGCCGGTGCCACAGCACGGCTGCCGGGACGTCGAACCGGTTGTAGGCGGACACGTCCGCGGCCCGGGCCAGTTCGCCGAATTCCAGTACCCAGGCGATGCGCTCCTCGCCAAAGGCGATGAGCCTTTCCAGCGGCGGAGCGCCGGGGCCCAGCGGCGGCGGGCCGAACATGAAGCGGCCCTGGAATCCGGCCTCCGCATCGCTGAGCAGCGTCATCATCAGCCCCGCCCTGCTGCCAAACCGGCGGAACACCGTCCCTTTGCCCACGCCGGCGCGCTGCGCCAGCGATCCCATGGTCAGGCCGTCCGCCCCGCATTCCTCAATAAGCTCGCGGGCAGCCCGGAGCAGCAATTCGCGGTTGCGGGCCGCGTCGCGGCGTTCAGGCCCGAGGCCCGGGCGGATTGGGATCAGGCTCACATCGCACAGTCTAGCCCCGGGGAATAGAAACGGACCGCAGTCCGTTTAGATCAGTGAAGGCCGGCAAAGCCTCCATCATCAGCCAGCCGCCGCACTGTCCGCGGCGCGACACCTAGGAGTTCACATGTCCAAGAACACCGTTCTCACCCTGGTCGGCAGCCTGCGCGCCGATTCCACCAACCAGAAGCTGGCTGAAGCCATCCAGCTGAACGCCCCGGAGCAGGTTGAGGTCCTCATCCACGACAGCCTCGGCAACATCCCGTTCTACAACGAGGACATCGACGTCGAAGGCCAGGTTCCTGCCGCCGCAGCAGCCCTGCGTGCCGCCGCGAACGAGGCCGACACCCTGCTGCTGGTGACCCCGGAGCACAACGGCACCGTCCCCGCCTCGCTCAAGAACGCCATCGACTGGCTGTCCCGCCCCTTCGGCGCCGGCGCCCTGAGCGGCAAGCCGACCGCCGTCGTCGGCACCGCCTTCGGCCAGTTTGGTGGCGTGTGGGCCCAGGACGAGGCCCGCAAGGCCGTCGGCATCGCCGGCGCACGGGTTCTTGAAGACGTCAAACTGGCCGTCCCGGGCTCCATGGTCCGCTTCGCCGAGGTCCACCCGAAGGACGACGCCGAGGTTGTCGAACAGATCAAGGGCGTCTTCGCCGCACTGGAAGAGTCCCGCACGGTCGCAGCAGCCTAGCTTTCCCGCTCCACCCGGACACCCCCGGCCGTGCTCCTGCGGCCGGGGGTGTCCTGCGTTGGGACACCCCCGATCTCCTTGGAAACAAAGGTTTACCTCGTGGCAACAAGGGTTGTATTCTGGGAGATGTGACCCACGAAACACTTGATGCCGCCGCGGAAGTACTCCCGGCCGAGGCAATTGATGCAATCGAACGCGCGGCTACGTCCGCCCACCGCCACGAGGAACTTTTCTCGGAGCGCGCAGCAAATATCAAGCAATCTGCAGTCCGCGATGTCTTCGACATTTCGCTGCGCCCCGGCCTTGTCTCGCTGGCGGGCGGAAGCCCGTACCTGAAGTCCCTGCCGTTGGAACGCCTGGGCCAGACCGCCGCGAAGATCATCGCCGAACAAGGCATGACCGCGCTGCAGTACGGCGGCGGTCAGGGCACCGAGGAACTCCGGACCCAGGTCTGCGAAGTCATGGCAGCAGAAGGAATCCTCGACGCCAGGCCTGAAAATGTGGTGATTACGGCGGGTTCACAGTCCGCCCAGGACGTGGCGACCAAGGTCTTCTGCAACCCCGGCGACGTGGTGCTGGTCGAGGACCCCACCTACGTCGGTGCCCTCAACACCTTTGAGGCCTACCAGGTGCAGGTTGCCACCGTGCCGATGGACGGCGACGGCATCATCCCGGACCTCCTGGAGGCCCGGATCGCCGCCCTGCAGAGCGCCGGCAAGAACATCAAGTTCCTGTACACCATTCCGAGCTTCAACAACCCGTCCGGCATCACCCTGTCCGCGGAGCGGCGCCAGCGGGTGGTGGATATATGCCGCAATGCGAATATTCTGGTGCTGGAGGACAACCCCTACGGGCTGCTCCGCTTCGACGGCAAACCGCTTACTCCGCTGCGGGCTGAGAACCCGGACGACGTGATTTACATGGGGTCCTTTTCCAAGATCTTCGCTCCCGGGCTGCGGATCGGCTGGGCCCTTGTCCCGACTCACCTCCAGCGCCGCTATTACCTGGCGTCGGAGGCCGTCACTCTGTGCCCGCCGACCCTTAACCAGATGCTCGTCTCCGCCTATCTCCGCGACTACGACTGGCGTGGCCAGATCGCGACGTACCGTGGGCTGTACAAGGAACGATGCGACGCGATGCTGGCCGCCCTGGATGAGTTCATGCCCCCGGGGCTGAGCTGGACCCGTCCGGAGGGTGGCTTCTTTATCTGGGTCACGCTGCCCGACGGGGTTGACACCTACCCGTTGCTGAAAAAGGCGATCGACGCCGGGGTGGTCTTCATTCCGGGAGCAGCATTTACGCATTCCGATGAGCCGTCCAACAAGATCCGGCTGGCCTTCAGCGCCGTCCCGCCGGAGTCCATCCGCGAAGGAGTGCGCCGGCTGGCGCCGGTCCTGCGGGAAGCCATCGCCGCCCTGTAGCCTGAATCATCGGTGCATGGCCGAAGACTTCCGTTGACCCAAGGAGCATTTCATGACCGGAATTATTGTTGTCGGCGTTGACGGCAGCGAGACTGCCCTCAAGGCCGCGCACACCGCCCGTGACCTCGCCGCTTCGCTCGGGGCCACGCTTCATGTGGTCAGCGCGTTCGACAGCGACAGGACCGAGGTCTACGGCAGCGGCAGTGACAAGTGGATTGTCTCCGATGCAGGCGACGCCGAAAAGGTTGCCCGCGGCGTCGCCGACAGCCTTCGCACGCCCGCCGTGAATGTCACCTACGCCGCAGCCCGCGGCAAGCCGGCCGAGGCCCTGATCGCCGAAGCGGCCCGTTCCGATGCCCAGCTGATCGTGGTCGGCAACCGACGGATGAAGGGCCTGGGCCGCGTGCTCGGCAGCGTTGCCAATTCCGTGGCCCACAACGCCCCCTGCGACGTTTACATCGCAAAGACCGACGCGCCCGAATAGGCGCGAACCGCGGCCCTCCGCCGGCTTCCGGTCACCCCCAATGGTGATCGGAAGCCGCCGGTCAAGGAATGCCCGGCGGGTGTAGCAGCTTGCTACCGGCCGGTGTCGGGGGTCTGTGCCGTCTGGTCCGAGATGTGGGAGGTGGCGGCGCATTCCCGCACGGCTTCGACGCCTTCCACCGCAGCCGCAAGGTCCGGGTAGGTTCCGGAGCGGGCCAGCACAGCCCCGGTCCCGTCCAGGATGCGGATGAGGAATCGGCCCCCGTCGGCGCGGACGAGTTCAAATTTGCCGGGCGCTGCTGGCTGGCGGACGTCAGCGCCCTGACCGGTGCCGGGCCGGGCCGGCCCCGGGACATGCGGCACACTTCGAAGCGCGTGTGCCCGGGGGGCGGCGGATGGCAGGACGGGGGAGATCTTGGGCACGGTAGCTCCACGATGAGGTTCCAATGGCCGCGTCCTGACCTTCTCCTGACTATACGCGTTGGGCAGGGCCTCCGGGGTTAGCTGCGTCACAATCGCGCCCAGCCGGAGCGTTTTGGCGGCTTCCGGCCTGGTTCAGGTCTCCGGAGCCCGCCGGTGAAGAGGCCTCTATCCGGTGGCAGCCCCTGCCGTCTTCAGCATCCGGCGCAGGATCTTGCCGGAGGAGGACTTCGGCACGGCGTCGATGAACTCGACGCGGCGGATCTTCTTGAACGGCGCCACCCTCGCCGCGACGTAGTCCATCACCGCGGCCTCGTCGAGTCCCTCGCCGTCGTTCCCGGGCTGGCGCACCACAAACGCCATTGGCACTTCCTGTCCGTCGGCGTCAGACGTTCCGATCACCGCGGCGTCTGCGATGCCGGGGTGGGTGAGGAGCAGCGCCTCAAGCTCCGCCGGGGCGATCTGGTAGCCCTTGTACTTGATCAGTTCCTTGAGCCGGTCCACGATCGTGACGACGCCGTCGGCACGGACGGTGGCGATGTCCCCGGTGTGCAGGAACCCGTCGGCGTCGAGGGTGTCCGCCGTTTCCTCGGGCCGGTTGAGGTAGCCGAGCATCACGTTCGGTCCGCGGCACAGCAGGTGTCCGGGCGCGCTGGTGCCCTCGGCCGGGATTTCGATGTCCTCCCCGGTGGCAGGATCCAGCAGCCGGCAGTCCATATTGGGGACCGTATAGCCGACCGAACTGACGGGCACATCCGTTGCGTCCACCGGGATCAGGTGGGACACGGGGCTCATCTCGGTCATGCCGTAGCCCTGTAGCACCCGGCAGTCCAGGCGCTCGGCCAGCCTCCTGCCCAGTTCGCCGTCGAGGGGCGCCGCTCCGGACAGGGTGGTGTGCACCGAACTGAGGTCATAGTCGGCAACCAGGGGGTGTTTGGACAGGGCCACGGCCACCGGCGGGGCAATGAACAGGTAGCTGCACTTCTGGTCCTGGATGATCCGCAGGAACTCGGCCAGGTCGAATTTCGGCATCGTGACCAGGCAGGCCCGCTGGCGCAGCGCCAGGTTCAGCAGCACCGTCAGCCCGTAGATATGGAAGAACGGCAGCAGGGCCAGCAGGCGGTCCTCGGCAGTGACCTTGAGCAGCCCGCGGGACTGCTCGGCGTTGGCCACAAGGTTCCGGTGGCTGAGCCTGACTCCCTTGGGCCGGCCGGTGGTCCCGGAGGAGTAAGGCAGCACGGCCACGTGCGTGGCGGGGTCGAAGCTGACGTCCGGCGCCGGGGCGCCCGCGGTCAGCAGGTCCCGCAGCGAGGGGTGGCCGGCGGCGCCGTCTAGGTGTACTCAGCCAGCAGGTTGGTTACATCTGCTGATGGGTGGTCGTCCTCCGAGGGCGCTGTGGTTGCGGCGGTGGTTGTAGAAGTCTAGCCAGCCTGTCAGGGCTTGTGTGCGGTGGTCACTGGAGTCGTAGGCGT
>JAXMJF010000060.1:0-23104 GCA_034376805.1 Arthrobacter sp. | reverse complement strand
CTGAGCATCCACAGCGCGACAGACCTGGACTGGGTCGCCCAGGAACTCAACGACCGGCCACGCAAGAGACTAGAGTTCAGAAAACCGATCGAACTGATCGAAAGACTCCTGTTGCAATGACCGCTTGAATCCGCCGATCCTTTACCGGGCGATTATCCGAGGCTCTCGAACACCAACGTTGCCTGGATGCGGTCACCGCCGCCGATTCCCTTGCTCCCACTGCTCGCGGTGGTGATGGTGTGGAGCCGATAGCCCTTCGCGGCCTGATCGTTGATGGCCTTCTCCAGGGAGGTCAGGTTGCCCGAACCCGTTCCCCATAGTTTCTCTTTGAGAATCACCTGCACGACGACATAGTGCATGACACGACTTCCTTCCGTTGCTGGCAATTGGGAGTCATGCTACTCGACGCCGACGGCCGGTCCGCCGTCGGACGCGGTCGCCTAGCCGAACAGGTACGTCGCCTCGTCGTAGCGGTGCTGCGGAACGGTCTTGAGCTTGCCCACGGCCTCCGCCAGGCTGGTGGATCCCTAAACGGGCACGTCAGCTAATCCCCATCATGGGTGGCCATCAAGGCTTCCACTTTGTTCTGTCCGGCTGCAGATGCCGTGCGATCAAGCGAATGGAAATGCCGACACCGATTCCTATTGGAACCAAATAAAGCAGGGGCGTCCGCGGGAAGAGCTGTCCCAAGGCAGCGCCGACGACTGCCGCCGAGACGATGATGGTGAGGACGACTAGCGTTAGTTTCCGCGCAGTCACTATTGCCTGCCCCTCGCAGTGGTGTCTCCCCAAGGACCTATCCGACCTGTCTCACGCCGATCGTACGGGTGGCTCCATGGCGAAGGACAGCATCCAAAGGTCCTCCGGGAGGACGGGGAACTGATCCCTGGTGCGGGCACCATCGTGGAGCGCTGACGCGCTCCAGACGGTGCCCGCCAGAGACAGTTAACGGATACCTACTCCGAGGTGCGGTTGGTCTGCTCCGCGAGGGTGTCCCAGAACGAGGTGTCGACGGTGGCGATCGAACCGTCGGCGATGGCCCGGGCCGTGGCGTCCAGGGTGACAACGGTCTGCTTGATGAGGTAACCGTTGCTCTTCTGGCCGAGCACTGCAGATTCCCTCGTGTTGTCCGACATGCCGCGCATTTCGAACAGGATGGTCGAAATGCCGTATTCCACCGCGATCCCGTTGCGGCTGATGGTTTCGGCGTCTCCGCCGACATACCTGCCAAGGTGGCCCCACCCGGTGGAATCGACGGCGTCGAACACCACGGCACCCAGGCGCTTCGATCCTTCCAGCACAGCCGGGTCGACGTTCGGGGTGGTGGGGTAGAGAATCGAGCCCGACACCAGCTCCCCGTCCCGTTCGCTCTGCGTCCCCTGGTGGTGGAGATCAATCATGTAATCGACGTCGTAGGCACGCATCACGTTCTCGTGCAGCGCCTGCGTCTCGGGCTCGAGCTTGTTCACATGGTCACGGTTGAGGTCCACGTTGTTCGCATTGGTCCGCGTCAGCGTCCTGCCGCCGTCGGCGATGTAACCATCCAGCGGGAAGTCGACGTCACCCATGGCACCGTCGGGATTGAGCATGGGTACCACCAGGATGTTGACGCCGTCGAGTACTCCCTGGGCCTTGGCCGTTCCCAGATGCTTAATGAACTCCAGTGCCCCCTCCGTGGTCAGCTGTTCGTTGCCGTGCTGCTGCGTCAGGTAGAGGATGGTCGGGTTGTCCGGGTTGGTAATGTACTTCGCCAGGTACAGGTCGCGGCCCTTGACCGACTGTCCGATCACTTCGAGCTCCAGCGCGGACTGGCGGGCGTCCTGCTTCTGCAGTTCAGCGACCACCTCGTCATAGGAGCGCAGGATCGAGGTGTTGATGGTCTCGTTGCCCCCGTAATTGGGGCCCTCGCCCACAGCAAAGGCCGGAGCGGCGGCGGTGGCGCCGGTGGTCAGCACAACGGCCAGCGAGAGTGCAGCGAATTTCCTGGGTGCGTTCAACATGTTCCTCCAAGCAGTGGATATGACAACTTGAGTCAAGTGCCACCGCCCGGTTGTGTCAAGTAGTTATTCGATCGGAGTCAAGCACCACGAACACCGCCGGGGCACCCCGCCGGCCGGTCCGCCGTCGGACGTGGTCGTCTAACCGAACAGGTACGTCGCCTCGTCGTAGCGGTGCTGCGGGACGGTCTTGAGCTTGCCCACGGCTTCCGCCAGGCTCACCCGGACGATCTCGTCCCCGCGCGTGGCGACCATGTTCCCCCAGGCCCGGTCATGGATCCCGTCGACGGCGGCGAGGCCCAGCCGGGTGGCCAGCACCCGGTCCGTGGCGCTCGGGGCGCCTCCCCGCTGGATGTGCCCGAGCGTCGTGGACCGGGTCTCGATGCCGGTCCGCTCCTCGATCACGGGGGCGAGGCGCTCGCCGATCCCGCCGAGCCGGGGCCGGTTGAAGCCGTCCAGGCCGCGGCCGGCATGCGGCGCGGTCATGCCGGCGGAGATGAAACCCTCGGCCACGACCACCAGCGGCGTGCGGCCGCGCCGGAACGGGCCCTCCACCCACTCGCAGATCTCCTCCAGGCTGGCCGTCTGCTCGGGGATGAGGATGGCATGCGCGCTGGTGGCCATGCCGGCGTAGAGCGCGATCCACCCCGCGTGCCGGCCCATCACCTCGGCGATCATGCACCGGTGGTGGGACTGCCCGGTGGTCTTGAGGCGGTCGATCGCTTCCGTGGCAATTTCCACGGCGGTGTGGAAGCCGAAGGAGAAGTCCGTCGCGGACAGATCGTTGTCCACGGTCTTGGGCACCCCGACGATGGGGATGCCGGCGTCGCTGAGGATCTTCGCTGCCGCCATGGTGCCCTCGCCGCCGATGACGATCAGTGCGTCCACCCCCTCGGACCTCAGGTTCGCCTGGATCCGGTCGATGCCGCCGCCCTCCCTAAGCGGGCTCACCCGCGACGTGCCGAGGATGGTCCCGCCGAGGTTGGCGATGCCGCGCACGCTCATCCAGTCCAGGTTGATGCTGCTGCCCTCCACGAGGCCGCGCCAGCCGTCTGTGAATCCCACGAACTCATCCCCGTGGACGCGGATCCCGCGCAGCACACAGGAACGGATGACGGCGTTCAGGCCGGGGCAGTCGCCGCCGCTGGTCAGGATCCCGATGCGGGCCATGAGTCCCTCCCTGTGGGAACTGGTGCTGCCGTAATCTTCTGTGCTTCCACCCAACCATCGGCCCGGCGCGGGCGGTATGAGGACTTCCCCACCTCCGCGGGCGGGATAACCCGCACCCGCGCGGGGTGTCCGAACGTCCGGTTGTGGTGGTAGATTCCCAGCAGACCGGCACCCCCTTGGGGCCTGCGTTTCGTCAAGGAGGACGAACCATGTCAGAAGCCGAGCCGCAATTCGACACGCTGGTCCGGAGCCTGCGCGACGTCGAGGGGGCCCAGCATAAACTCGATTCCGTCGCCGCGCTGGCCTTTGACCTCGCCGGGCGGTTCGAGCTGCAGCCGCTGCTGGGCCGGGTCCTGGGCCATGCGACCTCCCTGCTGGGCTGCGAATCCGGCTCCATCGCTCTGGTCAATGAAGCCAGCGGCACCTACACGAAGAAAGTGGACATCGGCGTCGGATGCCAGGAAGGCCAGACCTTCTCGCTGAAGGAAGGCTTCACCGGCCAGATCGTGCGCAGCCGCTCCACCGTGATCCTGGACGCCTACAGCAGCATCGAACACGGGCACATCCCGCCAGCGGATCCGCGCTGGAACTGCGCCGTGATCGGGGTCCCCATCCGGTGGGGCGAGCAGATCATCGGGGCCTTCATCGTGTTCAGCCCGGTGCAGGGCAGGGTGTTCACCGCCGAGGAAGCCCGGCTGGCCGAACTATTCGCCAGCCACGCCGCCATCGCCCTGGCCAACTCCGAACTGCATGCCACCGCGTCCATCCGGGAGCGCGAGGCCGCCGTCGCCGCCGAACGCGAACGCGCCGTCCGGGATGTCCACGAAACCGTGGGCCGTTCCCTGGCCACGCTGCTACTCAGCCTCGACGACGCCGAGAAGGCCAGCCGGCTCGACGGCGGCGAGCACACGGTGACTCCACACCTGAGCAAGGCCCGGACCATGGCCCACGACGCGCTCACCGAGACGCGCCGGACGGTCCTGGGCATGGGGCCGGCGGCGCTCGCCGGCCGGACCCTGGATGAGGCAATCGCCGGCGAACTGGCCTGGGTGGAGGCGATGTCCGGCGCCTCGACCCAGCTGACGGTGATCGGGGACGCCCGCCCGCTCGCCCCGGAGATCGCGCACCAGGCGTTCAAGATCGTCCAGGAAGCGCTGAACAACGTGGTGACGCACGCGCGGGCCACGACGGTGCGCACGGGACTGATCTACGACGCCGGGGCGTTCGCCGTCGTCGTCGAGGACAATGGGCAGGGCTTCGACCTCGCGGCCGCCCACGGCGACCACGCGACCCTGCCGGCGGGCTGCCTGGGACTGCACGGCATGAGTTCCCGGGCCATCCACCTGGGCGGGGAGCTGAACATCGACACGACCCCGGGCTGGGGCACCACGGTCCGCGCCGTCCTGCCGGACCGGGCACCGGAGCCGGAGGCGTCCGCGCGGCCGCACTGGAAGATCCTCATCGCAAATGACCACCCGGTCATCAGCGCCGGTCTGGTCCGGCTGCTCAGCATCGCCGAACCCGCCCTCCAGGTGACCGCCGAGGTCCGATCCGCCGAGCAGCTGTGTGACGCATTCGAACTGCTGCGCCCGGACGTCGTCCTGGTGGATCTGGACATGGTCCACCAGAACACCACTGGCGTGCTGGCCAGGATCCGGGAGGTGGACCCCGGCGTGGCGATTGTGGTGCTGACCGACAACCCCACCGTCGAGCAGGTGCGCTCGGCGCGGCAGGCCGGGGTGCGCGGCTTTATCAACCGGCGGGCCAGCGGGGACACGATTGCCCGCATCCTGGTTGCGGCGGGCCAGGGCCAGGCGCTCGTGGAGGGCGCCATCTTCGACCACCTCCTGGGCGCCTCCTCCCCGGAGTCCGAGTCGCCGGCGGACGCGTTCACCGCCCGGGAAAAAGAGGTCCACGACATGGTGGTCCGCGGCATGGCGGACAAGCAGATTGCGCGGGAACTGGGCATCTCGGTCAAGACGGTGGAAAAGCACGTCGGTTCGATCCTGCGCAAAACCGGGGCGCGGAACCGCACGATGCTCGCTGGCATGGCCGGGGGAGACGCCGTCCCCGCGCACCCCTGGGGCTAGGCGGCCTGGTTGAAGCGGACCATGTTGCCGGACGGGTCGCGGAAGGCGCAGTCGCGCGGGCCCCACGGCTGGGTGATGGGTTCCTGGAGGACCTCCGCGCCGGCGGCCCGGACTGCCTCGAACGTGGCGTCCAGGTCGTCCGTCCGGAACACGAGGATCGGGAGGGCGCCCTTGATGAGCAGTTGCTGGAGCGCGTCGCCGTCGTCCTGGGAGCGGCCGGCATGCGGTTCGGACAGCACCAGCTCCAGGTCCGGCTGGGCCTTGCTGCCGAGGGTGACCCAGCGCTGCCCGTCGGAGCCGACGTCGTTGCGGACTTCCAGGCCGAGCACGTCCCGGTAGAAGGCGAGCGACTCGTCGAGGTCGTTGACGGTGACCTGTGCGTATTGGAGTGAAATGTTCATGTCTTCCACGCTATTGGAGCTTTTGCGGGGGCGCTTCTTCAATCCTGCTCGGTTTGCGGGCGGGCCGCGTGCGCAGCCGGGCAATGCACGGCGGCATGGCCTGCACCGCGGAGTGCTCACGGGACCGGTACTCGCTGGGCGGCATGCCGACGATCTCGGTGAACCGTGAGCTGAACGATCCCAGCGACGTACAGCCCACCTCCATGCACGCATCCGTCACGCTGGCGCCGGCCCGCAGCAGCGCCATGGCGCGTTCGATCCGCCGGGTCATGAGGTAGTTGTAGGGCGTCTCGCCGTAGGCCGCCTTGAACTGGCGGGAGAAGTGCGCGGGGGACATGAGGGCACCGGCGGCCATAGTGGGCACATCGAGGGGCCGGGCGTAGTTGCGGTCGATCAGGTCCCGGGCCCGGCGCAGGTGCGCCAGGTTGGCCAGCTCCTGCGGTGTCATGCGGCCATTCTAGGCCTGCTGAGGCTCCGGCGGAGGAGCCCACATGAGGACGCGGGAGGACCCGCCCCGGGGCCATTGGTCATCCGCCCCGGAAATGTCCTGTAGTGTTGATCCTGTTGTTGTGTTTATGCAGTTCGTAGTTCAGGCAGTACGCAAGGTTGAAAGACCTTGTTCTTCTGAAGCAGCGGTTTTGAGCACCCCACACCGGAGGACCCGAAAGTCGGGACTTTTCCTCCACCTTCACGAAGGACAAAAAATAATGGCTACTGGTACCGTCAAATGGTTTAACGCTGAAAAGGGCTTCGGCTTCATTTCCCCCGATGACTCCTCACAGGACGTCTTCGCACACTACTCCGCGATCGCCTCTTCCGGCTTCCGCTCCCTCGAAGAGAACCAGAAGGTCTCCTTCGAAACCGAGCAGGGCCCCAAGGGTCCCCAGGCCGTAAACATCCAGGCTCTCTAAGACTTAGCTTTCAGCTAACTCTTCTGAGTCCGGAACCTTACAGGTTTCGAGCAGGGTCCGTCTTTGACGGGCCCTGCTTTTGTTTAACCCGGGTGTGCTGCTTCGGCAGCGTCTATCCGGCGGCGCGGTAGTCGAGGAACAGCGTGGCCGGGAGTGGCCCCATCAGCATGTCCACGCTCATCCCGTGCACACTCGCCAGATGATCCCGGAACCACACGTCATACGGATCCTCCGACGCGGCGAGCGTCTGGTAGGCCTTGGCCAGGTCCTCGGACTCGTGGAAGACGCAGGTGAAGTCGCCCTGCGGTGTCTGCATCAGGCTGGCGACTTCCCGCACCAGGCCCATGCGCGCCCGCGAGGCTTCGTGCTCTTCCCGGCGCGGGCCCTTTATTTCCTCGACGTTCGCCTTCCACTCGTCCAGTTTCCCGGGCAGAATCGGCGCGAACCACGTAATGCATTCCATGACAGATTTCCTTCCACGCAACAGTGAAGCACGGTGGCAATCCCATCGGTACAGCTGCATGGTAGTCCCGCGGACGACGGCGGGACAGGGCTTCCGGAATAGGCTGCGGACCCGCTCCGCTGCGGCCAGCTCAGAGGGCGACGCCGTGGCGCTGCGCGAGGAACGCGGCCAGTGCGGGGTTGTCGATCTCCTGCGCCAGCCAGGGCACGGCCTGGGCGGCGGCCTCATCTCCGAGCGCCGCCCGGTGCGACTGCGCCCGCACCACGAACTCCCGCATGCCGCTCCGGCTGGCCAGCGCGGCCAGCCGGTCCACGAACTGTGAGGCCCGCGGCGAGCCTGTGGCGATGGTGACTTCCGCCGCGACATCCAGCAGCCGGGCGGTGTACCAGAGGTACCACGGCTTGGGTTCCAGACCCCGGTCGATCCAGTGCTCGGCGGCGGCGAGGTCGCCGTGCACCAGGAACAGCCGGGCCTCGGCGCCGGCGGCCAGCGCCATGTAGCAGTGGTCGCCGGCCAGCTCGGCCATCACCCAGGACCGGTCAATCAGGTCCGCCGCGGCGTCCAGCCGGCCCGCGGCCAGGTAGGTCTCACCGCGGACGCCGGCGGCAAACGGCTCGAACGCGGTCCAGTGTTCTTCTGCTATCCCGTCGAGCGCCCGGTCCAGGGCGGCGGCCGCCAGCCCCAGATCCCCGCGGAGCAGATGCACACGCCCCAGCAGCGCCTCGCTGAACGCCTGCTGCCGGCGGTTCCGGACCGTCCGGGCCAGCCTCCTGGACTCCGCGAAGGCAGCCACAGCATCCCCGTAGTGCGCGGTGTCCGAGGCCAGCATGCCCTGGATCGCCAGGATCCGGGCCTGCTCGTCAGGGATGCCCCGCGCCGCCTGCATCGCCCGGTCCAGCCAGCCGGCCGCGCGGTCCGGGACGCCGCGCTGCACGGACAGGTAGCCCAGCTCGCGGAAGGCCGCCGCGGCCGTGCGGGAGACGCCGTCGGGCGCTTCCGCCGACAGCGCGCGGTGCAGGAAATCGGCGACCTCGGCGCCGCGGCCGCCGGCCTGGTGGATCATCGCCCCGGCCAGCGTCACCAGCGCCTCGGCCACCAGGTGGCGGTCGGCGGTGCGCTGGGCCAGGATGACGGCGAGCCGCAGCTGGTCGAGGCCCCGGTCCACGGCGCCCGCCGACAGGGAGGCGCTGCCGGCGTCGAGATAGGACCGGACGGTGGCCGCGGTGGCGGTGATTCCGGGGTCAGCATCCGGAATTGAGTCGGACAGGGCGCGCCGGACCTCCGCCGGCAGCGGCAGGCCCAGCTCCCGGTGGTACAGCTCCGCGCATTTGCTGACCTCCTCCCGGGCCCGGCGGTGCTCGCCCAGGGCAACCAGCGCTTTGACCAGGACGGCGGTGCAGTCCGCGTGGAAGGGATCCCGGCGCAGCGCCAGGGTGGCCAGCTCAACCGCGTCCGCCGGGGCACCGGAGGCGAGGGCAGCCAGGGACGCCTCATACAGCACCGACTGGATGCAGTTCTCGAGCCGGTAGCGCTGCTCCGCCAGCCAGGAGTCAAAGACGGGGCTGTCCGTGAAGGAGAGTCCCTCCAGCAGCTGGCCGTCGAACCGCCGCGGGTCCAGGCCGTGGCCGTTGGCCGAGCCGACCAGTTCCAGGGCATCGCAGTGCCAGGGCTGCAGGAGGGTCAGCCGCAGCGGGTCGCCGGCGATGGAGACGCCCACCAGGGTCCGGCGCAGCTCGGACAGGTTCCAACGCAGCGCACCGAGCGGATCCGCGGCGTCCGGGAACAGCAGGGCGGCGGTCCGGGAGCGGCTGATGCCGTCCGGCTGCAGGGCGAGGTAGGCCAGCACAGCCCAGGCTTTGCGGCCCTTGGGCTGTGGGGGAGTGGTGCCTGGGGACTCGATCTTTGGCGGACCGAGGAGCCGAATCCACGTCTCGGCCATAGGAGTAATTTTACGCCGCAGGGCCCTCCGGAGTCGCGGGGAATTCAGCCGCGGGGGATTCACACGGTTGCTCACACGGGGGCTGCAGAAACTGGAGTCATCCAATCCGCTCCACCCCCGAGGAATCAAAAATGGAACTGTTCGTCGTCCTGCTGTTCGGACTCGTGATTGCTGCCGGCACCGCAACGGTCCGCGCCATGCTGAAGGACGGCCACGGACACACCCCCGTGGTGCGGTCCACGGAGTCGTGGTCCGCCGGCACCCTGCCTAGCGAACCCTTCACGTCCTCCCTGGCCTGGTACCTGCCGGGGTCGCGGGTGCAGTAGGTGCTGACTGGCGCTGATATCGACTCATTCAGCTGATTTCGACTCAATCAACCGCCGGTGCGGCGGACTCTTCTCGGGGCGGTGGGCCAGCGGCTCACCGCCCCGCGATGTGCCCGGCAATGTACGCCGCGAGTCAGCCGGTGGCGGCATGGCGCCTTCCTTCCGCACGGTCCCAGTGCTCACGCAACAGCGCGCCCAGCCGTTCGGGCTCCACCCGGTGCGGGGGATCAAAGTGGTGCCGGTCCTGGAACACCTCAAGCCGGAAGTCGGGAAAGACCGCGGACAGGCGCCCGGCGATGTCGCCGAACTGGTCCGGGTTGCTCCGGCCGCCCAGGACAAAGAGGACCGGAGCGTCGAAAGCTGCCAGACGGCCGCGGTCCAGATCGTAGCTCCGGAACGTGCGCAGGAATGCCGCGATGCCGGCCGGGCGCCTGGCCATCCAGGGCGGTAGGTCACCCGGCGGCGGCGGTGGCAGAACGACGTCGGGCCGAACCTGCAGCCGCATGAACTCCGGCATGACCTGCCCGGGCGGCAGGGTTTCCAGCCGGTCGTAGGCCTTCCACAGCCCGGCGTGGGCGGGGGTCCAGTCCCAGGATCCGGCCCAAGCCGGATCGAGCAGGGCCAGGCTCAGCAGGCGCTGCGGGTGGTTGGCGGCGAAAGCCAGTGCGGCCGAGCCGCCCCCGGAATACCCAGCGAGATGGAACGATTCCCAGCCCCGGGCATCCGCTTCGCGCAGGACGCCGTCAACTTCAGTGTCCAGGCTCCAGCCGGACGGCGGCTCGTCGCCCGCGTAGAGTTCCAGGTCCTTGGCGACGGCCTGCACGTCCGGGCCGAGGGCCCCGATGAGCGCGCCGTAGGCCGGCTGCGCGGGAAGAACAGCCCCGGGAAGGAGCATGACCCGAATCGGTCCCATGGCAAAACGATACGCGCGGGCGGGCGCGTTTCAAGGGGACTCTCCCGCGCCGGAAACCGCGCCGCACCCGCGCCGGCAGCCGGGCCGCACAGGCAGCGGTGAGCGGCGCGTGGAGTCCCGGACCTGAACGTTTCCCCAGGAGCGCCACCGCTCACCCGGAGTTCCATCGTGCTGCTGCGGCCATTCACCGCCAAGTTCTGCAAGAATTCTGAGGGGTGCCCGGCGGCTCAACGCCGAACACTCCCTTGGTTTCCAGCTACCAGGCTTCGCCGCCGCGGAAGGTCAACGCATGCCGATGTGGGCGCAGGCCATGTTCTGGGGAACGCTGGCGGGCGGGGCGCTGGTCCTCGGTGCCTGGCTGTCCTGGCAGTGGACCATCCCGGCGAAGCTGGTCTCTTCAATCATGGCCTTCGGCGCCGGGGTACTCATCTCCGCGCTCGCCTTCGAGCTGGTGGATGAAGCCGTTCAGGGCGGCGGGCTGTGGCCCACCGTGGCAGGGTTTCTGGCCGGCGCTGTGGTCTACGTCAGCGCCAACGCCCTGCTGGCACGCTCCGGGGCGAAACACCGGAAGCGGTCCGGGGGCAAGCAGCCCTCCGAAAAGGACAGCCCCGGCAGCGGCACGGCCATCGCCGTCGGCGCTCTCCTGGACGGCATCCCGGAATCGGTGGTCCTTGGCCTGGGGCTCATCACCGCCGGGTCCGTCAGCCCTGCCATGCTGGCGGCCGTATTTATCTCCAACGTCCCCGAGGGGCTGTCCAGCACGGCCGGCATGAAAAAAGCCGGCCGCAGCGCGGGGTACGTGTTCGGTGTCTGGGGCGGCATCGCCCTGCTCTGCGGCGGGGCCTCGCTCCTGGGATTCATCGCCCTGGATAGCGCGCCCGGGGAAGCCGTAGCGTTCATCACTGCCGTGGCCGCCGGCGGGATCCTGGCCATGCTGGCCGACACGATGATTCCCGAGGCGTTCGAGGAACACCACAACCTCACCGGGCTGGTGGCCGCCGTCGGATTTCTCACCGCGTTCACCATCCACCACGTGGGCGCTGGCGGGTAGCACGCGCACAGCGCGCACCCGCCCGGGCCGCTACGGGCCCTTGGGCATGATGATCCACAGCACGATATAAACGAGTTCCCCGACGCCGAAGAGGCCGAAGAACACGAAACCGATGCGGACCAGCGTCCTGGAGATACCAAAGCGGTCAGCGAGGCCTGCGCACACGCCCGCGATGACTTTGCCGTTCCTGGGCCTAACCAAAGATCGTTCCATCCAGCCAAGGTAGCAGTGTGGCCCGGCCAAGAGAACAGCCCAGCCGGAAGACAAGCCCAACACAAAGCGGGCCCCTCCCCGTACGGCACAAAGCCGTGCAGGGAAGAGCCCGCCAGGTCTGCATCCGCACCGGAGCGCGACGCCCGAGCACGGCGCCCTACTACGGCGTCGGCATCCCGCCGTTGACGTTGAGGGTCTCACCGATCACATAGCTGGACTCGGCCGAGGCCAGGAACACGTACGCCGGGGCAAGCTCGGCCGGCTGGCCGGCACGGCCCAGCGGCGTTTCCTTGCCGAACTCCGGCAGGTCCTCGGTGAGCTGGCCGCCGCTGGGCTGCAGCGGCGTCCAGATCGGCCCGGGCGCCACCGCGTTGACGCGGATGCCCTGGGGTGCCAGCTGCTGGGCCAGGCCCTTGGTGAAGTTGTTGATGGCCCCCTTGGTGGAGGCGTAGTCCACCAGGGTGGCCGAGGGGCTGTACGCCTGGATGGACGTGGTGTTGATGATGCTCGACCCGGCCGGCAGGTGCGGGATGGCTTCCTTGGTCAGCCAGAACATCGCGTAGACGTTGGTCTTGTAGGTGTGGTCGAACTCGACGTCGGTGATGTCGCCGAGCGCCTCCTGCGCCACCTGCTTGCCGGCGTTGTTGACCAGGATGTCCAGGCCGCCCAGCTCCCGCACGGCGGTCTCCACCAGCTCGCGGCACACCGCGGCGTCCTTGAGGTCGCCGGGAACCTTGACCGCCTTGCGGCCGGCCTTCTCGATCAGCCCGGCGATCCGGGCCGCGTCCTCTTCTTCTTCGGGCAGGTAGGACATCACGACGTCGGCCCCCTCGCGGGCGAAGGCGATGGCCGTGGCGGCGCCGATGCCGGAGTCCGCGCCGGTGATGAGCGCCTTGCGGCCTTCCAGCCGGCCGGTGCCGCGGTAGGTGTTTTCGCCCAGGTCCGCCTTCGGCGTCATTTTCGCGTCCAGGCCGGGTTCCGGCTGGCTCTGCTCGGGCGGTTCGATCTGCTCGTACGCCGTAACCGGGTTCTTGAACGTGTACTGGTCAGTCATGGTGTACCTCCGGATGGTGGGTCTCAGCGCGGACAGTTTGCATGCCACGCACATGCTAAGCATGCTTAGCATCAACCCTAGCCAGTGCGGCGGTTCCGGTGCAACGCGGCGGGCGCTCAGCCAACACTCTCAATGAGCGCCGCACTCCCGGCCCGGATCGCCGCCAGGCTGTCCGCCAGCCCGCAGAGGACAATCCCGGCGTCGGCCGCCTGCAGCGGGGAGTCCGGGGTGGCAAGCCCGTCGGCGCGGAGGCTGACCAGGGATTCCACCAGCCGGAACGCCAGGTCCCCGTTCTGGCTGGTGCTGGCCCAGCCGTTCCCCGGGAGTTCCGCCCCCAGGCGCTGGTACAGCCCCCGGAGTTCCTTCCGCTCTGCCATAAAGCTGTGGAACCGGGCGCTGCGCGCCTCCGGCAGGTTGTAGAGCACCCCGAGGTTCCAGCGGGCGTTGCACAGCTGGGTTCCGTCAAAGAGGGCGACGGCGTGCAGCCGCGCCGCGGCCGCCGTCGGGCTTCCATCCCCGTCGTCGCCTGAAACGACCCTGCGGGCAAAGGCGAGGCCGCCGGCCACGGTGCCTGCCAGCAGCACCTCCAGGATGTCGTCCTTGGTGCCGAAGTGGTGGTACAGCGAGGACTGGCGGATCCCCACGGCCTCGGCGATGGAGCGGGTGGAGGTGTTGGCGTACCCCTGCGTGGTGAAGAGTTCGGCGGCGGCGTCGAGGATTTCCTCACGGGCCGTGGCCCCCGGTCGGGAGGGCTGCTGCTTGCGGGGACGCCCCGGGCCGGTTGTGGTCACGGCATCATTCTTGCACCCCGGCGGGACCCTCCGGCGCCGCCCGCAGCGCGGTGAGAACGCGGAAACATCACGGAAATAATCCGTCTATCTACCTTTTACACGGGCGAAACGAGTTCGGGATCTCCGGCTGGAAAACTATCAAGTGACCGGTATTCCGCAGCGTTGGGCCCAGCGCTGCATTTGCCGGAACGCACGAACCCCCAACGCCGTTCCAGCCCCGGAGATTCCGATGACATCCACAGTTCTTCCCTCATCCGCGCAGACGGATGATGCAGACCTCACGTCGCTTGGCTACGAGCCGTCCCTGCACCGCAAACTGGGCCGTTACGCCTCCTTCGCGGCAGGCTTCTCCTTTGTTTCCATCCTGACCACCATCTTCCAGCTCTTCGCGTTCGGCTACTCCTTCGCGGGCCCGGCGTTCTTCTGGACCTGGCCGGTGGTGCTGCTCGGCCAGCTGCTGGTGGCCCTGAACTTCGCGGAGCTCGCCGCACGCTACCCGCTCTCCGGGGCGGTCTACCAGTGGGCCCGCCGCGTGGGCGGTGAAACGGTGGGCTGGTTCGCCGGCTGGTTCATGGCCCTGGCACAGGTGGTCACCGCCGCCGCCGCAGCCATCGCCATGCAGGTGGTGCTGCCCCAGCTCTGGGACGGATTCCAGCTGGTGGGCGGCGACCCCGCCCTGAACACCACCACCGGCGCGGCGAACGCCGTCGTCCTCGGGGCGATCCTGCTGGTGGCCACCACCGTGATCAACTCCCTGGGCGTCAGGCTGATGGCCCACGTGAACTCCGTGGGCGTGACCTGCGAAATCGTCGGCGTCGTCGCCGTGATCCTGGCGCTCATCACCGCCGCCCAGCGCGGACCCGACGTCGTCATGGACACCACCGTCATGACCGGATCCGACCTCGGAGCCGTCGGCGCGTTTATGGTCTCCGGCCTGATGGCCGCCTACGTCATGGTGGGTTTCAACTCCGCCGGGGAACTCTCCGAGGAGACAAAGTCCCCGCGGCGCACGGCACCCCGCACCATCCTCTCGGCCCTGATCATCTCCGGCATCGGCGGGGCGCTGATGATCGTGACGGCGCTGATGGCCGCCCCCAGCCTCGACGACGGCCGGCTCGCCACCGAGGGCCTGCCCTACGTGCTGACCGCAGTCCTCGGCACCTTCTGGGGCAAAGTGCTCCTGGTGGACGTGGCCGTGGCCATCTTCGTCTGCACCCTGGCCATCCAGACGGCCGGATCGCGCCTGGTGTTCTCCATGGCGCGGGACGGCAAACTCCCCGCCTCCGCCCTGCTCTCCTCCGTCCACCCCACCCGCGGCACCCCGATGTGGCCCTCCATCGCCATCGGCGCCCTGGCCGTGGGCGTGCTCGCCATCAACGTCGGCAACGCCGCCCTCTTCACCACCCTCACCAGCGTCTGCATCGTCATGGTGTACCTCGCCTACCTCCTGGTCACCGTGCCGCAGCTGCTCAACCGCCTCCGCGGCGACTGGGACCAGGTGGGCCAGACCATGCCGGCCGGACTGTTCTCGCTGGGACGCTGGGGCCTGCCCATCAACATCCTCGCGGTGCTCTACGGCGCTGTGATGGTGGTCAACCTCGCCTGGCCCCGGCCCGAGGTCTACGACCCCACCGGGGAAAACGGGATCCTGCTCTATTCCGCCCCGCTGATGGTGGGCATCGTGCTCCTCCTCGGACTCTGGATCCGGCGCTCACTCGCCCGGACGGCCAGCCGCACCGCCGCCTGACCCGCCGCTTCCTGGCCACCTGCCCACGTCCACGCCCCACTTTCAGGATTGACATGACACAGACCACCGAAACACCAGCCACCGCCACCACCGCCGGAGCCCGCACGCACGCCCGGGAGCAGCACGGCCGCACCGCGGACACCATGCGGCACGTCCCGGCCGCCGCCGCCCCGGAACGGCTCACCGCGGGCCTGCCGCAGGCCGCCAGGGAACGCCTGAGCTGGGCCGAATCCGTGGCCTTCGGCCGCTACACCGCCCTGCCGCTGGCCCGCGGCACCCGGCTCCGGCTCACGGACACCGACGGCGATGCCTGCGTCCACGTGCTGCTCTACCGGAGCGGGGCACTGCACGAACGGCTCAATGTGGCGGACACCGTCAAGGTCCCCTGGCAGGCGTACCCCACCGCGGGACACCCGCTGCTCTCCGACGCCGGCCGGCTGATGGGCACGATCGTGGCCGACACCTCCGCCCGCCACGACGCCCTGACCGGCACCACCACGCTGGCCGGGAACACGGCCCGCTACGGCGCCGGGACCGTCCACAGCAGCTCGCCCGCCGGGCGGGAACTGCTGACCCTGGCCGCACTGAAGCAGGGGCTGGACGCCCGGGACGTGGCGCCGTCGATCTCCCTGTTCAAGGGCATCCGGGTGGACCCGGACGGCAGCACCCAGTTCACCGGCACCGCCGGCGCCGGTGCCGCCGTCGAGATCCTCCTGCAGATGGACGCCGTGGTGCTCCTGGCCAATACCGCCCACCCGCTGGATCCGCGGCCGGACTTCACCGGGACCGCCGTCGACGTCGTCGCCTGGCACGCCCCGGACGACCTCCGCCTGCTCGAGGAGGGGCTCCTGACCGGGCCGCTAACCCCCGAACACCGGCAGGCCCTGAACAACACCGACCACGACCTCACCGCAAGGAACTCCCGATGAACACCGCCACCGAAACCCTGACAGCCCCGACCGCCACCGCCACGGCCAAGGAAACAGCGCTCGCGGCCGGCGCCGTCATCCTGGATGAATATGTTCAAGCGCGCGGACCCTGGTCCGCCGTGGTGGCCGCCGGTGACGTCCTGACCATCGTGGACCTGGACGGCAACCAGGCGGTGGACTGCCTGCTCTACGCCGCCGACGACACGGACGTGCGCTACTCCGCCGCCGTCACCCTCGCCGCGCAGCGCTCCATCGTGCTGACCACCGGCTCCGTCCTCCGCTCCGACGACGGCGTGCCGCTGATGACCGTGGTCGCGGACGAAGTGGGCGTGCACGACACCATCGGCGGGGCCTGCTCACAGGAATCCAACACGCTGCGCTACGGCCAGCACACCCGCGAACAGCACGCCTGCGTGGAGAACTTCCTCATCGAGGGTTCCCGCTGGGGGCTGGGCAAGCGCGACCTGGTCTCCAACATCAACTGGTTCATGAACGTCCCGGTGGACCCGGACGGCGCCCTCGGCATCGTGGACGGACTCTCCGCCCCCGGCAAGCGGGTGGCCCTCCGGGCCGAGGTGGACACCCTGGTGCTGGTCTCCAACTGCCCGCAGATCAACAACCCGTGCAACGGCTTCAACCCCACGCCTGTCCGCATGATCGTCACCCGCCCGGAGGCTGCCCTGTGAACCGCTTCGACACGCCTTTGTTCGACACGCTGCTGGTCGCCAACCGCGGCGAAATCGCCTGCCGCATCATCGAATCCGCCAGGAAGATCGGGCTGCGCACCGTGGCCGTGTTCTCCGAGGCGGACCGGGGCGCCCGCCACGTCAAACTGGCCGATGAGGCCGTGCTCCTGGGCCCCGCCCCGGCCAAGGACTCCTACCTCAAGGTCGAGGCCCTGCTCGCAGCGGCCGCGGCCACCGGCGCCGGTGCCATCCACCCCGGCTACGGGTTCCTCTCCGAGGACGCCGCTTTCGCCGAGGCCGTGGAGGCCGCCGGGCTGGTCTTCGTGGGCCCCACCCCGGACCAGCTCCGGATCTTCGGCACCAAGCACACCGCGCGGGACGCCGCCCGGGCCGCCGGCGTGCCCATGATCGCCGGATCCGGCCTGCTCCCGAACGTGGACGCCGCCGTGCTGGCCGCCCGGGACATCGGCTTCCCGCTCATGCTCAAGGCCACCGGCGGCGGCGGCGGGATCGGGATGACCGTGTGCCGCACCGAGGACGAGCTCACCGAAAGCTACCCCCGGGTGGCCCGGCTCGCCGGCGCAAGCTTCAGCACCGCCGGCGTGTTCGCCGAACGCTACGTGGAACATGCCCGGCACGTGGAAGTGCAGATCTTCGGTGACGGCGCCGGCCGGGTGGTGAGCCTGGGCGACCGGGACTGCTCTCTGCAGCGCCGCCATCAGAAGGTGCTGGAGGAGGCACCCGCGCCGGATCTGCCCGCGGCACTCCGGGACGAACTGCACCGCAACTCCCGGGCCCTCTGCGCATCCCTTGACTACCGCTCCGCCGGGACCGTGGAATTCGTCTACGACCCGGCCCGCCAGGAAGCGTCCTTCCTCGAGGTCAACGCCCGGCTCCAGGTGGAACACCCCGTCACCGAGGCCGTCACCGGCGTGGACCTGGTCGAGTGGATGCTCCGGCTGGCCCAGGGCGGGTCCGAGGCAGCTACGGTGCTGGCCGGCCGCCCGGACAGCATCCCCGTCTCCGGCTACGCCGTCGAGGCCCGCCTCTACGCCGAGGACCCGGCCCGCAACTTCCAGCCCAGCTCCGGAACCGTCACCAACGCGGTCTACCCGGGGACCGACGGCGTGCGCGTGGACGCCTGGGTGGAAACCGGCAGCGAGGTCTCCACCAACTACGATCCGCTCCTGGCCAAAATCATCACCACCGGCACGGACCGGAACCAGGCCTTCGACCGGCTCGGCGCCGCGCTGAAGGCCACCCGGATCGACGGCATCGAGACCAACCTCGGGATGCTCCGGGCCGTGACCGCCCTGGACGTGGTCCGCGACGCCGCCCACTCCACCGGCACCCTGAACGACCTGGGTGACCCGGAACCCCGGATCACCGTGGAACGGCCCGGGCTGCAGACCACGGTCCAGGACTGGCCCGGCCGTGCCGGCCTGTGGCAGGTGGGCGTTCCGCCCAGCGGCCCGATGGACGACCTGTCCTTCCGGCTCGGCAACCAGGCCCTCGGCAACCCCGAAGGCGCCCCCGGGCTCGAGTTCACCATGACCGGCCCCAGTCTGCACTTCACCCACACCACCACGGTGTGCGTGGCCGGCGCCCCCACCACCCTCACCGTGAACGGCACGGACGTGCCCGCCTGGGAACCGGTGACGGTCCCCGCGGGCGGCACGCTCGACGTCGGCACCGCCGACGGGTCCGGCCTCCGCGGCTACATCCTGTTCCAGGGCGGACTCGACGTGCCCCTCTATCTGGGCAGCGCATCCACCTTCACCCTGGGACAGTTCGGCGGCCACGGCGGCCGGGTGCTCCGGTCCGGGGACGTGCTCCGCGCCGTGGCCGCGGACGCGGCTGTTGATTCTGCCGGTCCGGTTCCCCTGGACAGCAGGCCCGTGCTGACGTCCGCGTGGGAGCTGGCAGTCGTGGAAGGCCCCCACGGCGCCCCCGAATTCTTCCAGCGCGAGGACATCGAGGACCTCTACGCCGCCAGCTACGAAGTGCACTTCAACTCCGCCCGCACCGGCGTCCGGCTCATCGGCCCCAAGCCGCGGTGGGCCCGCAGCGACGGCGGCGAGGCGGGACTGCACCCCTCGAACATCCACGACACCGCCTACTCGGTGGGTGCCCTGGACTTCACCGGCGACACCCCCATCCTGCTCGGCCCGGACGGTCCCAGCCTGGGCGGCTTCGTCTGCCCCGTGACCGTGGTGACGGCCGACCGCTGGAAGCTGGGCCAGCTCCGCCCCGGCGACACCGTCCGGTTCGTCCCGGTCGAAGCCCGGCAGGCGCCGTCGGCCCGGGACCTGGGACCCGGCCGGCAGCTGGTGCTGCCCGGCGACGCCGGCTGGACCCGTTCCGCCGGCGCTTCCCTGGCATCCGGTGCCGGCCTCCGGCGGGGCGACGGCGACGACGGCGTGCTGGGCCGGGTGCCGGAAGGCCCCGGACGGCCCGCGGTCACCTACCGCCGCTCGGGCGATGACAACCTGCTGGTGGAATACGGCGACATGGTGCTGGACCTCAGCCTGCGGGCCCGTGTGCACGCCCTGCACCAGCACCTCGAGGAACTCCGGATGCCGGGGATCGTGGACCTCACCCCGGGGATCCGGTCCCTGCAGATCAAGATCGACCCCGCGGTGCTGCCCGCCCCGCGGCTCCTGGGCCTGGTGCAGGAGATCGAAGCCGCCCTGCCGGCCAGTTCGGAGCTGGTGGTGCCGAGCCGCAGCGTCCGCCTGCCCTTGTCCTGGGATGATCCGGCCACCCGCGAGGCGATCCAGCGGTACATGGCCGGCGTCCGGGACGACGCCCCGTGGTGCCCGTGGAACATCGAGTTCATCCGGCGCATCAACGGCCTGGAGTCCGTGAACGAGGTCTTCGACACGGTCTTCAACGCCGAATACCTGGTCCTGGGCCTGGGCGACGTGTACCTGGGGGCCCCGGTGGCCACACCCCTGGATCCTCGCCACCGCCTGGTCACCACCAAGTACAACCCGGCCCGGACCTGGACGCCGGAAAACGCCGTCGGAATCGGCGGGGCCTACATGTGCATCTACGGCATGGAGGGACCCGGCGGATACCAGTTCGTGGGCCGGACCACCCAGGTGTGGTCCCGCTACGCCGATTCCGCGCCCTTCGAACCGGGCTCGCCCTGGCTGCTGCGGTTCTTCGACCGCATCTCCTGGTACCCGGTCAGCCCGGAGGAGCTGCTGGACTTGCGGGCGGACATGGCCGCCGGCCGGGGACGCGGCGTCGAGATCGAGGACGGCACCTTCTCCCTCGCCGACCATGAGGACTTCCTGGACCGGAACAGCGAGTCCATCACGGTGTTCCGCGAGCAGCAGGCGGCGGCCTTCGCCGTCGAACGGCAGGCCTGGTCCGACGCCGGCGAGTTCGACCGCGCGGACGCCGCGGCCGCCGTCGTGCCCGACGCCGAAGAGCTGGTGGTGCCCGACGGCGCCACCCTGGTGTCCGCACCCTTCGCCGCCAGCGTGTGGAAGGTGGACGTCGCCGCGGGGGACCACGTGGTGAAGGGCCAGCCGCTGGTGTCACTGGAGGCGATGAAGATGGAAACCGTGCTGGCCGCCCCGTGTGACGGCGTGGTGCAGCAGGTGCTGCCGGTGGCCGGCTCCCAGGTGGTGGGCGGCGAAGCCCTGGTGGTCCTCGGACTGCCTGCGGAAGCCTCCGTCACGGACGCGTCCGCAGAGGAACTGATCGGGCAACTGGACAACAAGGAACTGGAAGAGGCCGCAGTATGAGCACCACGTTTGCCGGACCGAGCGCCACTGCCCGCGTGCGGGCGGCACTGGCCGCCATCGAAGCCTCCGGCCGGCCGGAAATTTGGATCACCGTGCGGGCCGCGGACGAACTGCTGGCCGAGGCAGCGGCCGTTGACGAAGCCGTGGCCGGGGGCACGGACCTGCCCCTGGCCGGGCTGCTGCTCGCCGTGAAGAACAACGTCGACGTGGCCGGGATTGACACCACCGCGGCGTGCCCCGGCTTCGCCTACACCCCGGGGCGGGACGCCGAGGCGGTGGCCCGGCTCCGGGCCGCGGGTGCGGTGGTTGTGGGGGCCACCAACCTGGACCAGTTCGCCACCGGGCTGGTGGGCACCCGCAGCCCGCACGGGGCGGTCCGCGATGCGCGCCGCCCGGACCGGATTTCCGGCGGGTCCAGCTCCGGCTCCGCCGTGGCGGTGGCCCTGGGGCTGGCGGACATCGCCATCGGCACCGACACCGCCGGATCGGGACGCGTTCCCGCCGGACTGCAGGGGATTGTGGGCATCAAGGCCACACTGAATGTGGTGTCCACCGCCGGGGTGGTGCCGGCGTGCCGCTCCTGGGACGCCGTGACCATCTTCGCGCGGGATCTGGGCACAGCTGAGCTGGCCATGGGAACCATGGCCGGCGGGGCGCGCCCGTGGCCCGCCGACGTCCGGCTGGCCGCGCCCGCCCGTCCACGCGTCGCCTACCCGGCCAGCCTCCCGGAACTCCCGCAGGCCTGGGCGGATGAATTCGGCCGCCAGATCGCCAGACTGCAGGCCTCGGGCGTAGACGCCGAGCCGATCGAGTTCGACGTGTTCCTGCAGGCTGCCCGTCTGCTGTACGACGGCGGGCTGGTGGCCGAGCGCTACGCGGCCGTGGGGGAATTTGTCGACGCGGCGGGCGCCGGCTCCGAAAATGCCGCCGGGCTGGACCCGACGGTCGCCGGAATCGTTCGCCGCGCCGGCGAGGTGCCGGCGCACCGGTATGTCGCGGACACCGCCCGGCTGGACGGACTGAAGCGGCAGGCGATGGCGCGGCTGGAGGGCTTCGACGCCCTGGTGGTCCCCACGGCGCCGTTCCACCCGAGCCTGGCCGACGTCGCCGCGGACCCCGTGGGCGTGAACTCGCGGATGGGCACCTACACGAACTTCTGCAACCTCTTCGATCTGTGTGCCGTGGCCGTACCGGCAGGGGAGGTGGAGGGCGCCCAGTTCGGGCTCACGGTGGTGGGGCGGACGTTCGACGACGCCGTGGCCGCCGGTATCGCCCGCAGGATCGAATCCCCGCCGCTGCCCCCGGCGCTGTTCGCGGACGGGGCCGCTCCGGCGCAGCAGCTGCCGGCAGGGGAGCCGTGGCCTCTCCGGGCCGGTGCGACCTCGGTGCCGCTGGTGGTGGTGGGGGCGCACCGCAAGGGTCAGCCGCTGGCGCACCAGCTCGAAGTATTGGGAGCCGCCTGGGACGGGCACGTGCGCACCGCGGCCCGCTACCGCATGGTCTCGCTGGATACCCAGCCGCCCAAACCCGGGGTGTACCGCTCGGAGGACGGGGCGGAACTGGTGGCCGAGCGCTGGCTTCTCTCCGAAGCGGCGCTGGGGCAGTTCCTCGCGGCGCTGCCCGAGCCGATGCTCCTGGGATCCGTGCGCCTGAGCGACGGCTCCAGCGCCACCGGCTTCGCCTGCGACGCGGTCGCCGCCTCGAGCGGCACAGACATCACCCGGTATGGCGACTGGCTGGCCGCGCTGGCTGCAGCCCCGGCCGAGGCGGGAGGGGCCGGGCCGGGAGGGGCCGGGGAGGACGTGTCCCGGCGGGGATCGCTGGGCCAGGGACCGCGGGGCACCCTCGGGGACGCGCTCCTGACCGGGTTCACCCGAGGGATGCACTCCGGTACCAACCGGAGGTAGCGGCACCCGGCGTCCCGGGCCTGGCCGAACCCGGGAGGCCGGCGCACACCCGTTCCGGGCCCTCCGGCCTTCGGCCGCAGTGGCGTGAACGAAAGAAAGGAACGGCAGTGCTCAACATCAGGAAATGGTGCTCCAAGATCTGCCCGACCCCGGACCCGCGCCCCGCAGGGGAGGTGCCGCCCGCCGCGACCCACGACGCGGAACTGGACTATTGGTGGCTGCTGCCAGGCGATGTCTGCCTCACCCCGCCGGCAGCAGCCCCCAAGGCCGCAGGGGAGTGAGGCAGCCCACAGAAACCCGATGACGCCGCTTCGCGCGGAAATGGCCGTGCCGTGCCGCGGATTTCCGTGGTGTGGCGGGGTTTTTGGGGGTGGGGGTGTGGGTGTGGGGGTGGATTTGTGTGTGGTGGGTGGGGCGTGTAAAGTAATTCGAGTCGCCGCCGCTGATGCGGAAAGATAGCGACCGACCCCCTGATTGAATGGCCTGGAATATGGCGCACTTTGTGGTGTGCCCGTGGTTCCGGGTGGGGATCCTCCTGGTGGAGTTGTGGATCGCGGTGACGTTGATTTGCTTAGCTTCCCGGGTTCGGGTAAGTTTGATAAGTTGCTCCGGAGCGATCCACGGCTGAGGTTGTGGTGGTGCCGGGTGTGTCTGTTGTTTGAGAACTCACTAGTGTGCCAAGTTTGTTGATACCACTTTATGGTATTGAATTGGTTGAATTGACCAGGTCCGCCACCCCGTGGTGTGGCCTGGTTTTT
>JAXMJF010000059.1:0-12511 GCA_034376805.1 Arthrobacter sp. | reverse complement strand
ATGAGCATGTCTGGTCCCACACCGGCCCGCCCGGAACCGGCATGGTCACCGGGATCGTGGACCACACCCGCGACCCCGCGGGGGTGGTGCACGCCAGGTTGCTTGACCTGGTTCCGGGCCGGTCGGGGAAGGCCTATGCGGACTGGCTCAAAGAACGCGGCGCAGGGTTCACTGCCGGGATCAAGACCGCCGCGCTGGATCCGTTCCGCGGCTACGCGAACGCGATCCGTGACGAGCTGCCCGAAGCCATCGCCGTTCTGAACGCGTTCCATGTCGTGAAGCTCGGCTCGGCCATGATCGACGAGGTCCGCCGCCGGGTCCAGCAGGACACCCTGGGACACCGCGGCCGCAAGGGCGACCCGCTCTACGGAATCCGTCGAACCCTGCAGATCGGCGCCGAACACCTCACCGACAAACAAGCCGCCCGGCTCGATGCTAAGCTCAGCGCCGGGGATCACGGCCACGAAGTCACCCTGGCCTGGCAGTGCTACCAGAAGCTCCGCAACATCTACCACGCCCGCCCGGAGCGGGGCCGGGAACTCGTCAACGAAGTAATCACATCATTCCCGACCTCCCCATCCCGGAAGTCGCCCGACTCGGGCGGACACTCAATGGAAGACAGCGATCCTAGCCTACTTCGACACCCACGGCGCTTCCAACGGACCCACCGAAGCGATTCAATGGCGTCATCGAAACCACCCGCCGAATCGCCCGCGGCTTCCGCAACTTCACCAACTACAGACTCAGATGCCTACTGGCCGCCGGCGGCCACCGCCCCTACCGGAACAAACAGACCAACCATGCCTAAACGCGAAGCCGCTTTAAGTCTTCTAGACCAGGCGCCCCTGGAGTTCTTCTGCGGCTGCCCGGAGCATGCCCCCGAGGTCGCTGCGAAGCTCCTCCGACATGCGGTGGGCCGGCACAGATACGTTGATTCCGTAGACAGTGCCGCTTGGGCCGGCAACCGCGGCGGCGACCGATGTCACCCCGTCTTCGCTCTCTTCGCGGCTATTTGCGTAACCCCTGTGCCGGATTTCGTCGAGCTCCCTTTCAAGGTCCGACCTGGAGGTAATTGAGTTGGTAGTCAGCTTGGGGAGTTCCTGCCCTGGGTACAGATTCCGCAGCTGCTTCTCACCGAGGAGGCTCAGCATCGCTTTACCAGTCGCAGTGCAGTTTGCTGGCAAGGTGAGGCCCTGGCGGGAACCGACGCGGACCGCTCGCCTGCTTTCGATGGCGTCGATGAATTGGACGTCAGTCCTCTCAAGCCTGGCGAAGTGGACGGTTTCTCCCGTTTGTTCGAAGATCCGCTCGAGGACCGGCCGGGCCAGTGTCCGGATGTCCACCTGCCGTCTGATCGCAAAGGCAATCGAGCTCAGCGCCTGCCCAGGTTCGTAGGCCCGGGTCGCCGGGTTCTGCCGAACGAAGCCACGGTAGAGAAGCATGCCCATCAGCCGGTGCGCCGTCGACGACGCCACGCCCAAGTAAGTGCTGGCATCGGTCAGCCTGATGCTGGGCTGGGTTTCGAACAGCAGGAGCAGCCGCAGGGCGTTATCAACAGACTCGATGGGGTATTGCGGCGGCGGACCGTATTTGGATCCGTCTTCTGTCTCTGTCGATCGCATGCCTTGTATCGTACCCAGCGTCGGCGGGACTGTCGGCACTGCCGCGCTGGCCGGCTTCATGGGCTGACGCTCAGCCGGGCGAGCTCGTGTCGCCAGGCGGTCGCGATGTTGAACGGCCCTCCGAGATCTGGCAGCTCCGCCATGTCGGGACCGGGAAGGTCGTGCAGCTGCCCTCCGGCTGCTGTGATCTGAAGCGACAGGCCTGCCAAGGTGTTTACGCTGATGGCTTGGAGGACCGCCTGCTCCATCGTCGGCGCCGCGCTGGTGAGGCCGTGTCCGCGCAGCAGCACCACGGGCCGATCGCCCATGGCGTCGAGCATTTCCGCTGCGAGCTCGCGGTTTCGCACGAGCACTCCTCTGGGGTAGACGGGTATTCCGTCTGCCGCCAGGCGGGTGCCCGGGATGTCGAACGCCCCGACGATCGGCCGGATAGCGAGCCCTGCCAAGTCGGCGGCCACGACCTGCGGGGGGTGGGCATGCACAACGGAGTTGATATCCGGGCGCCGCCGCAGCAGCTCGGTGTGCAGAGGCAGCTCGTTGGGGACCGTGTAGCCGCTGTCGAGCTCGCCTTCGGCGGCGGGATTGCCGTCGAGGTCGACCAGCCGGATGTCGTTGGCTTCGGTGTGCGCGAGGCCACGCTCCTTGGGACCCCTGCAACGGACCAAGAGCTCGTTCTCCCCCGTTCGCGCACTGATGTGGCCGAGGATTCCGTCGGCGAGGCCGCGGCCGGCCAGGACCCGGCAGGCCATTGCGATGGCCTGCCGTTGCTCTTCGTGGACCACCGGCGGCTGACTTCCCCGCATCAGAGTGCCGCCGTGGGCCGGGGCGCGTGCAGGAGCTCGAGTTTGTCGCGCAGTTCCTGCACGCCGATCCCTGATCCCATGCCGCGGCGGCAGGCAAGCAGGGCCTTCGGCCAGTTCACGATCGCGGCACCGTACAGTTCCACTCCGTCGGTGGTGTAGAGCGCTGCGAACCGACCGTGCAGCTCAGGGTCTCCGATGAGGACATGGTCGGCGTTGCCTCCCACGCGACCGACGACCTGGATTTTCCAGTCGTGCTGGTCGCTCCAGACGTATTCAACCGGTGTGTACTCGCGGGGACTGTCCGGATGGGTGATGTTGTGGGCGACGCATGAGGCTTGCTCAACCGCGTTTGTCCAGTGCTCGATCCGGATGTCCGCACCGTGCTTCTGATGCCGCCAGCGCGCCACGTCGCCGACGCCATACACGTTCGGGGCGTCCACAGCCCTGCAGAACTCGTCCAGCACGACGCCGTTGTCCACCAGCAGTCCCGAGGAGGCCAGCCAGGCGTCGTTGGGAACCGCGCCGATCCCGATGAGAACGGTGGCGGCTTGTACTGTCTGGCCGTTGGTAAGCCTGACGCTGAAGGACCCGTGCTCGCCCTCAATGGCCTCGACTCCGGTGCCAAAGATCGTGGTGACGCCGTTGTTGCGGTGGAGTTCTCCAAACAGCTGTGCGATTTCGGCGTTGAAGATGCGGCTCATTGGTATGGGCATCGGGTCGATGACTGTCACTTCCAGACCGAGCGTACGTGCCGTCGCGGCTGCTTCGGCACCGATGAAACCGGCGCCGATCACTGCCAGTTCCCCGCCTTTGAGGAGGTCGGCGCGCAGTTTCCGGGCATCGTCCAGGGAACGGAGCACGTGGATCCCGGGCCGTTGGCCCCAGGGTGAGGGTCGGGCAGATGCGCCCGTGGCGATCACAAGGTTGTCGAAGTGTAGGGGTTCGTGGTCCTGGAGGTACAACAGGTTTCCGGCGACATCGATGCCTGTGGCGGCGTGCCCGAGCAGCAGCCGGATGCTGGCTTCCTCCGCCTGCTCGCGGGTAAGGAGGCGGATGGACGACTCCTCTGCTTTGCCGGAGAGGACGGATTTGGACAACGGCGGCTTGTCGTACGGGAGTTCCGTCTCAGCACCGACGAGGACGATGTCGCCTTCATACCCCTCCAGGCGCAGGGACTGGGCAGCACGCACGCCGCCGGTTGAGGAGCCGACGATAACTGTGGTCGTGTTCATCAGTCCTCCACTACTAGGGCGGACACCGGGCAGCTGCGGGCAGCCTCGGTGACACGGGAACGCTCGGCCTCGGGAACTTTGGTCCTGAGGAGAACAACGATTCCGTCGTCATCCAGATCAAAGTAGTCGGGTGCCCCAACGACGCAGTTGGCGTAGCCCTGGCAGGCTTGCAGATCTGCTTTTACGGTAGGCATTGTCAATCTCCTTGGCCTCTAGATGTTGTTTTTGTTCTGGGGCGGCTGCTCGTCCTCGGTGACAAGCGGCCCGAACGGATGCCCGATCATGGCCGAGAAGGTTGCCGGCGCCTGCCAGGTGAGGGCTTCCAGCTCCAGGGGGCACAGGGACACCCACTGGCCGGAGCGCGGGGACTTGATCATCAGCCGCGAGCCGTTCCGCGTCTCGACGCGGCTTACCTGGACTTCGGAGAATTCGTTGGCGATCACGATCGGAGCGCCGTTGACCCGTGCTTCCAGCCGGTCGCGCTCCTCCGCCGCTCGAATGGCGGCAAGGCGGTCCTCCTCTTCGCCTTCCCATTCGAGTTTCATAGGAATATGGCCAGATTCTGCATCCGGATGACCGCCTCGTCGACCATGATGGTGCGGCGGGCGAGCTGCCAGCCGGAGCCGGTGCGGCGCAGCAGATCCTCCCTGCCTGCCGACACGGTCGCGGCCTCGCGGACGTCGCCCCGGCTGCGGAACAGCAGGACCGCCGAATCCACGATGATCTCATCCGGGTTACCGGTACGGAACGTCCGGACGTTGGTGACGTAGTGGCGCAGCCGCGACGGAGGGTCTTCGGTCCAGGCGTGTTCCGTGGCGAAGCGCGCCGCCCTGCGGCTCAGCGAGTACTTGTTTTCATCCATGTGCGCCATCCCGGGAGACGTGCTGTAACCGGCCCCGAGGGCAGTGGTCACCCTCACCGGCATGAGATAGTGCACGTCGTCCGTGAGGCGGCTCAGCCACTCGTCGTACTCCTGTGCGTCGAGCAAATAGGATTCATCGACAAGCCACTTGTGGGCTTGCAGATGAAGTTCATCATTGAACGGCAGGGAGTCACCCGTCCTCTGAGTACGGGGGGCGTGCCCTCCCAGCACCGACTGCTCCGAGAGAGATTTGTTGCTGCGTTCGGTTACGGCTTCAATACCCACGGCTAGCCCTCCTTCGAAACGGTCATTGCCGGGGCGTGCCCGTTGTGCTCAGCGGGAGCCGGGAAAGAATCCGGGGTGTCAGACGGACAGTCCTGCACCGGATTGCTGCCGACGTGCACCTGGGCCGCTTTTTCCATCGGTCGTTCAAGATGGTTGGCCCATCGCAGGAGCAGTTCACGCTGGTTGTATTCGCTGTATCCGACGCGGGTCGAGCCGGGGCCGGAGTACTGCTCGGGGGTCAGGGGTTCGACGACGTTCTGTCCGTTTTCCAGCATGCCCATGCGGCTGTTCAGCAGCAGGCGCCGTGCCATCGGGCCGCCGGCGGTGCTGGTCAAGGAAACCCAGTTTTCCACGTCGTCCTGCTCGAACATGCCGCCGCTGCCAAAGCACATGAGATAGGCCTTGTAGGAAAGTGCCTTAAACTCTTCGGGCGCGTTCTTGTCGACGGCGAACCACGATACGATCTCGGTCTCGTCTTCACTGATTGGCTGCCACTGCCGGATGGAGATGAACGGGAGCACTTCATCGGAGTCTTCTTCGACCCGTGGCCAGTTGTGCACGAAGCTCATGTTCGGGAACACCGACGCCGCCGACACCATGAACCCGTCCTTGCCCACGACGTCGAGCTGCTCCTGGCTCCACTGCTCTTTCATGCGGGCGATCATCTCGTCCGGGTAGCCCACGTAGCGGAGGCGGTCCTCCAGGCTTCCTTCGGGAAGCTTGTAGGTAGTTCCGCCGCCGTTGCCGGCCCAATAGGTTGTCCCGTCCTTGCGCTTTTCCGCCTTTGGTTCGCGGAACAAACCAATTTCGACGACGGAGGTGTGGGTCTGGGGGGTGTGATACATGTCGCCGGCGAAGTTTTCGGCTCCGATTTTCCAGTTGGCCTTGACCCGCCACCGCTGCGGCCCGCGCAGTTCAATCCCGCCGGAGCTTTGCTTCGTGTAGTAGTCCATGTAGAACTTGAAGTCACCCAGGAAGTCCTCCAACGGCTCTGCGTCAGGATCCAGGCTGACGAAGATAAGGCCGTTGTAGATGCCCAGGGAAGGAGCAGGCAGCAACGTCTGCCCCTGCTTCTTGAAGCCCTCTTCGCCGCCGTATGCCTCTTTGTGGAAGGGCAGTCCGACTATGCGGCCGTCGTTACGGTAGGACCACCCGTGGTACGGGCAACGGAAGTGGGAAGCGTTTCCCATCTCCGTGCGGCAGACCTGCATGCCGCGGTGAAGGCACATGTTGAACAGTGCCCGGATTTCTCCATGTTCATCACGGGAAATGATGAATGAGTCTTCCAGGACGCGGCGCACCACGTAGTCGCCAGCTTCGGGCACCTCGGATTCGTGGGCGACGAAAAGCCAGCTGCGACCAAAGACCCGCTCCTTTTCAAGCTCGAAGATCTCTTTGTCGTTGTAAATGTGTGCAGGGATCATGCCCTGCCGTACATCCTGAATCACGCCGCTGTGGTCAGTCATTGATGGATCTCCTTGTCCGGGCCGGCAAGACGCCAGTCATCTCTGGTAATCAGAGATAGTTTCTTTTAGAAAGAGAATGACTTAAAGTGTGGCGTTCGTCAAGCCCCCGACGAGACTCATCTAAAGTGCTCGCGAAAGAGGAATAGTCAAATCCTGTGGATCGGGGGTCGTCAGGCGACCTCGGACACCGGAGTGTCGGGCGAGGGTTCCGGGGTGATGTCGACCGGCCGTTCGAGGAGCTTGCCCTTGTGGAACAGCGCGCCCGCTCGCACCAGTGCGACCAGCTGCGGTGCGTTGACCGCCCGCCACCGCGACTGCGCGGCCTCGATCAGCTTGTAGGCCATCGCCATCCCCGCCGCTCGTGAACCCGGACCCTTGGTCACCCTGGTCCGAAGCCGCACCGTCGCAAAAGTCGATTCGATCGGATTCGTCGTACGCAGATGCACCCAATGCTCGGCCGGATACCGAAAGTACTCGAGCAACACATCGGCGTCATCGACGATCTTCTTCACTGCCTTCGGATATTTCGCACCGTAGTCCTGTTCGAACGCCGCGATCGCGATCTGCGCCTTGTCGATGTCCTCGGCTCCGATGATCTCCTTCATCGCCGCCAACGCGCCGGGATGCGCGGACTTCGGGAGTGCTGCAAGGACGTTGGATTGCTTGTGGAACCAGCAGCGTTGTTCGCGGGTGTCGGGGAACACTTCCCGCAGTGCCTTCCAGAATCCCAGCGCGCCGTCCCCGATCGCGAGCACCGGGGCCCGCATTCCGCGGCGGCGGCAGTCCCGCAGCAGATCGGCCCAGCATTCGGTGGATTCGCGGTAGCCGTCGGCCAGGGCGACGAGTTCCTTACGTCCGTCGGCCCGCACCCCCAGCATGACCAGCAGACAGAGTTTCTCCTGCTCGAGCCGCACCTTCAGGTGGATGCCGTCGACCCACAGGTAGACGTAGTCGACTTGCGAGAGATCCCGCTGTCCGAAGGCTTTCGCCTCGTCCTGCCACTGCGCGGTCAGCCGGGTGATCGAGGCCGGCGACAGGCCGGCACCGGAGCCGAGGAACTGCTCGAGGGCGGGCCCGAAGTCGCTGGTCGACAGGCCGTGCAGGTACAGCAGCGGCAACACCTCGGACACTTGGGTGGACCTGCGGGCCCAGGCCGGCAGGATCGCCGACGAGAACCTCTTACGCTGGCCTGTCTCGGGATCGATGCGCTTGTCGTTGACCCGTGGCGCCTTCACCGTCACCGCACCGGCGGCGGTCATCACGTCGCGTTCGGTGTGGTAGCCGTTGCGTACGACGAGGCGGTGGCCGTTGTCGTCGACTTCACCGGCGTGCCGGGCGATGTAATCGGCGACCTCGGCCTGCAGGGCTGCGGCGAGCATCTGCCGGGCACCGTCGCGAACGATCTCATCGAGCAGCGACCGGCCTGCACCGGCGGCGTCGCCGGCCTCGTTCGGGTCTCGGCCTTCGTGTACTACCGTGAGCACGGGCGTGCCTTCCCGCCAGCGCGCCAACGCTGGTCTTGATCAGAATCCTGTTTCGTCAAAGATCATCATCCGGGAAGGTGCGTCCTCCCGGGATCCACAGGTTCTGATCATTGCTCCTCGCGAAATGGGGTGCGTGCCTAATACGAAAGTAAGGTGGGTCAGGCTGCCTCCTGGTTACTTAAGGTGACGTTGTAGCCGAGTTCTTGGAGGCGGCGGATGGCGTTGTTCTTGGTGCGGGTGGGGTCCTTTTTGGTAAAGAAGTCGGATCCTGGGTCGTGGTAGCACTCGCCGTCCGCGAGCATGTGCCAGACGGCGGTGAGGATGGAGTGTTGGGTGGCGACGATGGCTTTCATCTTGCCGCGGCGCACAATGAGTCTCTTATAGCGTGCCCCGAGGTAGCTGTTCTTGGGGTTTCTGGAAATCGACAAGGCCGCGACGCCCAGAGCGCCCTTGAGATAGCGGTTCCCAGGTCGGGTCCTGGTGGACTTTGCCCGGCCGGCAGACTCGTTGGATCCTGGGCTTAGGCCCGCCCAGGATGCGAGTCGGCCCGGGCTCTGGAAGGAGCTCATGTCTGCCCCGGTTTCGGCGATGATGACATCGGCCACGAGGGTGGAGACCCCGGGAATGGTAGCTAGAAATTCCCGTGCCGTTTGAAAGGGTTCCATCGCCTCGTTGATGCGGGTGGTGAGTTCCTCGACGCACCGAGTGATGGAATCGATGCGTTCCAGATGCATGTTGCAAAGATAAGCATGGTGCACCTCGAAGCGTCCGGTCAGCGCCTCTACGAGCTCGGGAACCCGCACGCGCATGCGCCCCCGAGCCAGGTCAGCCAACACCTGCGGATCCCGCTCACCCTTGATAAGTGCCTTGAGCATGGCCCGGGAGGAGACACCCATCAGGTCCGAAACATGGTCCGAGAGCTTAAGGCCGGTAGACTCCAGAAATTTCTCCAGTCGTTGGACTTCCCGGGTCCGGTCCTGGGTGGCGATGGTTCGTGCCCGGGTCAAATCCCGAAGTACGCGGATCGGTTGAGGCGGGACAAAACAAGGGCGCAGCAGCCCGTGCGCACCGAGCTGAGCTAACCAGGAAGCGTCGGACACGTCAGTTTTTCGCCCGGGAATGTTGCGGGCCGCCTTCGCATTGACGAGCATCACTGGCAGGAGGTCCTCCATCAGGTAGTAGAACGGCTTCCAGTAATCACTGGTTGCCTCCATGACCACCGTGGTGACCTTCGCGGCGACCAGCATGTCCCGCAGGGCGAGGATCTGATTGGTGGTGGAACCCCAGGTGGTGACCTCGGTGGAAAAAGTCCCGGCACGCTTGCCCGGGGACCGGATGGCGACCTTCGCGTCACCCTTGGAAATATCAATGCCCGCGGCACGTTCATGAACCAAGTCCACGGGACACCTCCTAACCTGCTTGTTTCAATGGGTGGTGATGCCTGCCATGTAGAGGGTGGAATTAAATCAGGACTCTAATACTCGTGCTCACAGCAACAATCCACGGTTCCCGTGGAACCCTCCGCACCACGCTCATTTACGGGCCAAACAACAGCACCAAGGAACGACCGGCGTCGGACACGGCAGACACCACCATCATCCCGCTGAGCCATCCGATTCACCAGAGGCAAGGTGCGTCAAGAGGGACTTTCGACACCCACGGCGCGCAGCGGCGCTGGCACGCTCATTTGGGAAATGCTCGCGAAATCTCTGGTGCATGGTCGGGTGCTTTGGTGTGCTGGAGGGATGTATGGGTTGACGTTGTCTGCGCGCAGGGAAATCACTAAGAAGGAAGCCGGCGCGTATGTGGCGGCGTCGAAGAAGGCCAAGGGCGAGATCCTGGACCGGTTGGTGGCGGAGGTGGGCTGGTCGAGGGCGAATGCCCGGCGGCAGCTGGGCAGGGCCTTCAAGCGGCGGGGCCCGGCCCGTATGGAGGTGCGCAAGCCGAGACCGCCGACGTATGGCTATGACACGGTGAAGGTGCTCCAGCAGGTCTGGGTCGTGGCTGGGCAGCCCTGCGGGAAGTACCTGGCCGCGGTCATGGGCACCACACTGGCCAACATGGACGCCCATATCCGCGCTGGCGCTTTCGGGAGGGTGCGGGCCCGTTACAGCCCCGCAGTGCATGACCAGTTGCTGGCGATGAGCGCGGCAACGATCGACCGGCTGCTGGCACCGTTCAAGCTCTCGATGTATCCGGACGGGAAGTCCACGACCAGGTCGCGGCGGAACCAGTACACCGAGTCGATCCCGATCATGTCCCGCATCCCGGATATTGACTGGCAGCCTGGCCTGGTTGCCATCGATACGGTCGCGCATTGCGGCAACAATGCCAAAGGCCAGTACGCATTCACACTGACCGCCACGGACGTGTACACCGGCTGGACCAGCAACCGGGCGATCAAGAACAAAGCCGCCAAATGGGTGGTCAAGGCGATGGATGAAATCCTGGACGAATTCCCATACCCCATCGACCACATCCATAGCGACAACGGCTCTGAATTCCTCAACGATCCGGTCACTACCTGGTGCAATGCCCATAACATCCGCATGACCCGGTCCCGGCCCCACCACTCCAACGACAACCCGTTCGTGGAGCAGAAAAACGAGGCCGTCGTCCGCCGCTCGGCGTTCAACTACCGCTACGACACCGATGCTGAATTGGGGCTCCTGAACGAGCTCTGGCCGCTGGTGAACCTGCGCAAAAACCTGTTCCTGCCCACCAAGAAAGTCACCGGATATCACCTGAGCCGCAAGGGGAAGTCAGTGCGCAGCTACGACGACCCGCGGACCCCGGCAGACCGGATCAAGGACACCGGGATCATGCTCGAACCCCAACGTCACTACCTGGACGAGCTCTACGCCAGTCTGGACCTGGCCGGCCTGACGAACCGGATCAACGAGATCCAGCAGCGACTCATCCGGCTGGCCGCCGCCAAGACCTACTCCCAAGCACCCCACGCAGCATGAGACTTTCGCGAGCACAATAGATGAGGCACGCAGGAATCATTTGGCGAGCATCTTGACATGAGGCACCACGGCCCCAGTCGGCCGAGTGGCCGAGGCCCCGCCGGACCGCGTCCGTTGGCCGGGATTCAGTGACCGTTTTCCGCAGCATCTGAGTCCCGCGCAGCAGTTTCGCCCATATCCAGGCGGGCCAGATCGTTCATGTCGTCGGCGGTCAGGGTGAAATCGAACGCAGAGATGTTCTCTCTCAACCAGACGGGGTCCGAAGCCTGCGGGATGGGCACCAGGTCCTGCTGAATGTGCCATCGCAGCAGGACCTGGGCAGGTGACCTGTTCAGACGGTCGGCGATGGCCACCACAAGGGGGTTCGCACGCAGTCCGGATTCACGGCCGATCGGGCTCCAGGATTGGGTGAGGATTCCCAGCTCCCGGTGGACCGCACGCGGTTGTGTGCGCGCCAGAGCAGGACTTAGCTGAATCTGGTTGACGTCCGGAACGACTCCGGTCGCTTCGATGATTTTCCTCAGGTGGGCCGGCTTGAAGTTGGAGACGCCGATGGCCTTGACGGCGCCTTCCTCTAACAGGGTTACAAGGCCTTTCCATGCCTCCGCATACGCGCCAAGCGCCGGCACCGGCCAATGGCACATGAACATGTCCAGATAGTCGACCCTAAGCTTCCGCAGGCTTTCGTCGTACGCCCGACGGACGCCGTCGACGCTGTGGGACTCCTTGTTGAACTTGCTGGAAATAAAGAGTTCCGCCCGCGGGACGCCGGCGGTTCTGATGCCGCGGCCCACGGCTTCTTCGTTGCGGTATTGAACGGCCGTGTCGACCAGCCTGTAGCCGGTCTGCACGGCACAGCGGACGGCTTGCTCGCATTCGGCGTCCAGCATCGGCCATGTTCCGAGGCCGATCCGCGGCATACTGTGTCCGTTCAGCAAGGGCAGCCTTGAGGTCGCACCTGGTCTCGGAGCCGTACTCGTTTCATTTATCATCGGAGGGCCTCGTCTTTCGGATCTGTCGATAGTTTGCTAAACGGCTGAAGCCTCAGCTCTTTATGTTTGGGCCATCACGGGTGCGGTCAGCTCAAGGTAGGCGTTTGCCTCCTGCAAGCCAACGCCGCCGCCACACTTGTTGTCGATGTCGAACAGACTGGCCAGATGCGGCAGCTCGGCACGGTCGCCGTAATCCAGCAAGTGAAGCACAACGCATAACTGCTGTCCAGATGTTAATTCCGTTCAGCAGAGAACTGGCGAGATCTGCCGGTGTGGCAGTGGTAGCCGCCCGCCCAGCGCCGTCTGGCCTGTAATCCTCGCCAGTGGGGGCCATTAAACGCATCGCCATGAGATAGCTTCGGATAGGGCCAAGCCTCCCGGAGACCGCCTCCCTTTTGAAGAAGAGCGACCCGGGCCATGTCGAGGCGTTGGCCCGGGCTTTGTCCGTGCTGAAGGCCTATCAGCAGCCAGGACAGGCCATTGTCGGTCTCGGATGTTGCCGAGTTCGTCGGGATCGCCAGGACCGCGGCGGGGCGATTCATCCTCACCCTGGAATACCTGGGTTATCTGTCCTACGACGCCAGTGGCTATTCCTTGCGGCTAGCAGTGCTGGAGATCGGGGATGCCTATCTGCTGAGCCATAAGCTGCTGGCGGTGGCCCATCCGCACCTTGAGCAATGATCAGAACCTGTGGATCCCGGGCGGGCGTGCCTTCCCGGAAGATGATCTGCAAGGAATCCGAATTCTGATCAAGACCAGCGTTGGCGCGCTGGCGGGAAGGCACGCCCGTGCTCAC
>JAXMJF010000058.1:0-17174 GCA_034376805.1 Arthrobacter sp. | reverse complement strand
AGCCGATCAGGTAGCTGGCCTGGGCAAGATCCTCATCATAAATGCGTTCCAGAAGCATGTTCTCTCCTTCGTAAAGAGGTGGGGTCTCCCCCGTCGACTACTAACAACAATAATACCCCCGGGGGTATCTTGCAAGTGGGTGGCACCGACACTCAGGACACCCCCGGACCGCGCCCGGTCAGCCGGTCCACGAGGGAGCGCCAGCGGCCTGGCCGGGGGCTGTCCCCCGGAGCCGGGGCATAGGTCACCGGGTGGCCGTTGCGGTACCACTCGGTGATGCCGCCGGCGACGTTTACGACGTCGTAGCCCCGCGCGGAAAGGATCGCGGCCGCCTGGCTGCTGCGCTTGCCTGACCCGCAGAGCAGGTAGACCGTGGTGTTCGGCACGTCCTTCAGGCGGGACGGGAGCTCATCCAGTGGAATGTTGATACTTCCCGGAATGCAGGCGACCGCATACTCCTCCCGGCTGCGGACGTCGACCACAGCGACGCCGGGCCATACGCCGGCGAGTTCTTCCGTCGCGACGGCTCGCACAGGGGTGGGTGTGATATCACTGCTTGCCATGCTCAAATTCTATACCCCCAGGGGTATAGGCAACCAAGCGCGCAAAAAAGGGAGGGTCCGCGCCGTGGTGAACGGCGGGAACCCTCCCCTTGAAACTGAAGCGCGGAACTAGATCTTGCCGTTCCTCTTCTTCTTTTCCGGCCAGGGGCCGAGCTTGTCCTTGGTGACCTCGGCTTCGCCGAGACCGGCATCGGCCAGGTCGCCAACCTTGTGGACCTTCAGCATGTTCGTGGAACCGGCCTTTCCGGGAGGCGAACCGGCGGCGATAACCACCATGTCGCCGTCCTCGACGAGGTCCATGTTCAGCAGGCTGCGGTCAACCTGGGCGGTCATCTCATCGGTGTGGCCCACCATCGGGACCAGGACCGGCTGGATGCCCCAGGTCAGCGCGAGCTGGTTCCAGACATGCTCCACCGGGGTGAAGGCGAAGACCGGGCGGATCGGACGCAGCCGCGACAAACGACGTGCTGAGTCACCGGACTGGGTGAAGGTACAGATGTACTTCGCATCCAGCTGGTCCGCGATTTCGACGGCGGCACGGGTGATGGCACCGCCCCGGGTCTTGGGCTTGGTGCCGAGCGGGGGGACGCGCTCCAGGCCGTGGACCTCGGTGGACTCGATGATCCGGGCCATGGTCTTGACGGTCTCGATCGGGAACTTGCCCACGCTGGTCTCGCCCGAGAGCATGACTGCATCGGCGCCGTCGAGCACGGCGTTGGCGCAGTCGGAGGCCTCGGCGCGGGTCGGGCGCGGGTTGTCGATCATGGATTCCAGCACCTGGGTTGCCACGATGACCGGCTTGGCCCAGCGGCGGGCCAATTCAACGGCGCGCTTCTGGACGATCGGCACTTCCTCGAGCGGGAGTTCCACGCCGAGGTCGCCACGGGCCACCATAATGGCGTCGAAGGCGTCGATGATCTCGGGGAGCTGCTCTACGGCCTGCGGCTTCTCGATCTTGGCGATGACGGGCACGCGGCGGCCTTCTTCGTCCATGATCTCGTGGACGCGCTTGATGTCCGAAGCGTCCCGGACGAAGGAGAGGGCCACCATGTCCACGCCGCGGCGCATGGCCCAGCGGAGATCGTCCTCGTCCTTTTCGCTCAGCGCCGGCACGTTAACGGCAACGCCGGGCAGGTTGATGCCCTTGTTGTTCGAGACGTAGCCGCCGACGATCACCTGGGCGACGACCTTGACGTCGTCGACGTCGATCGCGCGGAGGGCGACCTTGCCGTCATCGATCAGGAGCGCGTCGCCCGGCTTGACGTCCTCGGTGAGGCTCTTGAGCGTCGTGGAGCAGATGTCCTTGGTGCCCGGGACATCTGCGGTGGTGATGGTGAAGGTGTCGCCGACGGCCAGCAGGTGCGGTCCGTCCACGAACCGTCCGAGGCGGATCTTCGGCCCCTGCAGGTCGGCCATGATGCCGACCGGCTTGCCGAGCTGCCCGGCAGCCTTGCGGACGTTCTCGTACGTGGTGTCGTGGACGGCGTAGTCGCCATGGCTCATGTTCATGCGGGCCACGTCGACGCCGGCTTCCAGCACGGCGAGAGTGTTCTCGAAGCTCGCAATTGCCGGTCCGAAGGTGGCCACTATTTTAGCGCGTCTCATATACCTACCCTAGTAGTCGATTGCATGGATGAAGTTGTTGGCAGAATGTGACCGTCGCCGGCCATCAGCAGGCAGCTGCGGCCTACAAAACGGCCATGGCCCGGTCGGTCGGTGCCACGGGCGCCGGAAGGATGGTGCTGCCCATCAGGAACTTGTCCACCGCGGCGGCGCAGGCGCGCCCCTCGGCAATGGCCCAGACAATCAGGGACTGTCCGCGGCCGGCGTCTCCGGCGACGAAGATGCCTTCCGTATTGGTCATGTAGTAGCCGTCGCGGGCCACGTTGCCGCGGCCGTCGAACTCGGCGCTGACCTGCTCGGTGATCCCGGCCGGTTCCGGACCGGTGAAGCCCAGGGAGAGGAAGACCAGGTCCGCCGGGATGATCCGCTCGGTGCCGGCCTTCGGCAGGCGCTTGCCATCGACGAACTCGGTTTCCGCCACCTTCACGCCGGTCAGTTTGCCGTTCTCGCCGACGAACTCGACGGTGGAGGCGAGGTAGGTGCGTTCGCCGCCTTCCTCGTGGGCGCTGGCAACCTCGAACAGGGTCGGGAACGTCGGCCACGGCTGGTGGCCCGCACGCTCCGCCGGCGGCTGCTTGCCGATCGCCAGGGTGGTGACAGACGCGGCCTGGTGCCGGTGTGCGGTGCCGAGGCAGTCCGCGCCGGTGTCGCCGCCGCCAAGGATGACAACGTGCTTGCCGGCCGCGTTGATCTGGTTCTCGACCGTCTCCCCCGCCACCACACGGTTGGCCGGGACGAGGTAGTCCATCGCGAAGTGCACGCCCTCGAGCTCGCGGCCCGGGATCGGCAGGTCACGCGGGACGGTGGCGCCGGTGGCGACCACGACGGCGTCGTAGCGGCGGCGCAGCTGCTCCCAGGTCACGTCCGTGCCGACGGCGACGCCGGTCCGGAAGCGGGTGCCTTCGGCCTTCATCTGCTCCAGGCGGCGGTCCACGTGCTCTTTTTCCATCTTGAAATCGGGGATCCCGTAACGCAGGAGGCCGCCGATCTTGTCGTCGCGCTCGTACACCGCCACGGTGTGGCCCACGCGGGTCAGCTGCTGCGCGACGGCGAGCCCGGCGGGGCCGGAGCCGACGACGGCGACCGTCTTGCCGCTGAGGCGGGCCGGCGGCAGCGGGTTGACCCAGCCGTTCTCGAACGCCTGGTCCACGATCGAGACCTCGACCTGCTTGATCGTCACGGCGGGCTGGTTGATGCCCAGCACGCAGGACGCCTCGCAGGGGGCCGGGCAGAGCCGGCCGGTGAACTCGGGGAAGTTGTTGGTGGCGTGCAGCCGCTCCATGGCTTCCTCGCCCTTGTCCCGCCAGATGAGGTCATTCCACTCCGGAATGAGGTTGCCCAGCGGGCAGCCCTGGTGGCAGAACGGCACACCGCAGTCCATGCAGCGGCCGGCCTGCGCCTTCAGGACACCCTTTTCCTGGGCCTCATAGACTTCCTTCCAGTCCATGATGCGGACCGGAACGGGACGGCGGGGCTGGGTTTCGCGCTGACGTACTTTCAGAAATCCGCGTGGATCAGCCACCGGTAACCTCCAGGATTCGAGACCAAACTTCTTCGCCGTCGGGGTCAAGGCCCTCTTCGATGGCGTCAAGGCGGGTTTGCAGGACGGCCGCGTAGTCACGCGGCAGCACCTTGGTGATGCGGGCTGCGGTGTCGTCGAAGTTCTCCAGCAGCCGTGCCGCGAGCAGCGACTCGGTCTCCTCGGAGTGCTTCAGGAGCAGTCCATGGACAATCTCGCGGTCCTCGGCGTCCAGTTCGCGCAGCTGGAGCTCGCCGGATTCCAGGGCCTGCTTGTTGACGCGTTCGGCCTTCAGGTCCAGCACGTAGGCCGTGCCGCCGGACATGCCGGCACCGAAGTTGCGGCCGGTGCGCCCGATGATGAGCGTCTGGCCGCCGGTCATGTACTCGCAGCCGTGGTCGCCGATTCCCTCGACCACCGCGGTGGCGCCGGAATTGCGGACCATAAAGCGTTCGCCGACCTGGCCGCGCAGATACATCTCGCCGCTCGTGGCGCCGTAGCCGATCACGTTGCCGGCGATCACATTGCGCTCGGCCGGGAACACGTTGGTCCGGTCCGGCCGGACGATGATGCGCCCGCCGGAGAGGCCCTTGCCCACGTAGTCGTTGGAGTCACCGAACATCCGCAGCGTGATGCCGGCCGGCAGGAAGGCACCGAGCGACTGGCCGGCGGTGCCGGTCAGCGTGATGTCGATGGTGTCGGTCGCCAGCACGTCCGTGCTGAAGGTCTTGGTGACCACGTGGCCCAGCATCGTGCCGACGGAGCGGTCCGTGTTGATGACGTCGACGGCGATCTTGACCGGTGTGCGGTCGCTCAGGGCTTCCGCTGCCATCACCATCAGGCGCTGGTCGAAGTGTTTGTCCAGCTCGTGGTTCTGGCCGGTGAGGTTGCGCAGCGGCGCGTCGTCGTCGAACTCGAGCCCGTGCAGGATCGGGTCCAGGTCCAGCCCTTCGGCCTTCCAGTGGTTGATCGCCTCGCGGGTGTCGAGCATTTCGGCGTGGCCGATCGCTTCCTCGATGCTCCGGAATCCAAGCTCGGCCAGGATCTCGCGGACTTCCTCGGCGAGGAATTCGAAGAAGTTGACCACGAATTCGGGCTTGCCGTTGAAACGGGAGCGCAGCTCCGGGTTCTGCGTCGCGACGCCCACCGGGCAGGTGTCGAGGTGGCAGACGCGCATCATGATGCAGCCGGAGACCACCAGCGGAGCGGTGGCGAACCCGAACTCCTCGCCGCCGAGCAGCGCGGCGATCACCACGTCGCGGCCGGTCTTGAGCTGGCCGTCCACCTGCACCACCACCCGGTCGCGCAGGCCGTTGAGCATGAGGGTCTGCTGCGTCTCGGCGAGACCCAGCTCCCACGGCACACCGGCATGCTTGAGCGAGTTCAGCGGCGAGGCGCCGGTACCGCCGTCGTGCCCGGACACCAGGACGACGTCGGCCTTGGCCTTCGTGACGCCGGCGGCCACCGTGCCGATCCCGACCTCGGAGACCAGCTTGACGTGCACCCGCGCCGAGGGGTTGGCCCGCTTCGCGTCGTAGATCAGCTGGGCGAGGTCCTCGATCGAGTAGATGTCGTGGTGCGGGGGCGGGGAGATGAGCCCGACGCCGGGAGTCGAGTGCCGTGTCCGGGCCACCCAGGGGTAGACCTTCTGCGCCATCAGCTGGCCGCCTTCACCGGGCTTGGCGCCCTGCGCCATCTTGATCTGGATGTCATCCGCGTTGGTCAGGTACAGGCTCGTCACACCGAAACGGCCGGAGGCGATCTGCTTGACCGCCGAGCGGCGCGTCGGATCGAGCAGCCGGTCCACGTCCTCGCCGCCCTCACCGGTGTTGGACTTGCCGCCCAGCCGGTTCATGGCGATCGCGAGGGTTTCGTGGGCCTCCTGCGAGATCGAGCCGTAGCTCATCGCGCCGGTGGAGAACCGCTTGACGATGCTGGAGACGGACTCCACCTCCTCGAGCGGGACCGCAGGGCGAAGCCCGGCCTTGAACTTCAGCAGCCCGCGCAGGGTCATGAGGTTCTCGGACTGGTCGTCCACACCGCGGGTGTAGGACTTGAAGATGTCGTAGCGGCGCTCACGCGTGGCGTGCTGCAGCCGGAACACGGTCTCCGGGTTGAACAGGTGCGGCTCGCCGTCGCGGCGCCACTGGTACTCGCCGCCGCCCATCAGGGCCTGGTGGGGCTGTTCGATGCCGTTTTCGGGGTACGCCATCCGGTGGCGTGCCGCGACCTCGGCCGCGATGACGTCCAGGCCGACGCCGCCGAGCTGGGAGTGCGTGCCGGAGAAGTACTCGTCCACGAGGTCCTGGCCGAGGCCCAGGGCCTCGAAGGTCTGGGCTCCGGTGTAGGAGGCCACCGTGGAGATGCCCATCTTGGACATGATCTTCAGGACGCCCTTGCCGAGGCCCTTGATCAGGTTGTAGACGCCGTCCTGCGGGGAGACCCCGACGACGTCGCCGGTGGAGATGAGCTGCTCCACCGATTCCATGGCCAGGTACGGGTTCACTGCGGAGGCGCCGTAGCCGATCAGCACGGCCACGTGGTGGGTTTCGCGGACGTCGCCGGCCTCGACCACCAGGGCGGTCTTGGTGCGGTTGGCGCTGCGCAGCAGGTGGTGGTGCACGGCGCTGACCAGCAGCAGGGACGGGATCGGCGCCCACTGGGCGTTCGAGTCACGGTCCGAGAGCACCACGTACTGGACGCCGCGGTTGATGGCGCCGGAGACCTGCTCGCAGATTTCGGTCAGCCGGGCGCGCAGCGCATTCTCGCCGCCTTCGGGGCGGTAGAGGCCACGGACCTTTATGGCGACCTTGTCGCCGTCGGCGTTTTCGATGTTCGCGATCTTGGCGAGCTGGTCGTTGTTGATCACGGGGAACGGCAGCGAAACCTGCGGCTGGCGGACCTGCTTGGTGTCCAGCAGGTTGCCGTTGGGACCGATGGCGCAGGTCAGCGAGGTGACGAGTTCCTCACGGATGGCGTCCAGCGGCGGGTTGGTGACCTGCGCGAAGGACTGTACAAAGTAGTCGAAGAGCAGCCTGGGCCGCTTCGAGAGCACGGCCACGGGGGTGTCCGAACCCATGGCGCCGAGCGGCTCGGCGCCGGTGCGGGCCATCGGGCCGAGCAGGATCTTCAGTTCCTCGGTGGTGTAGCCGAAGGTGCGCTGGCGGATATTGACCGAGGCCGCGGTGTGCACCACGTGCTCGCGCTCGGGCAGGTCCTTCAGATCGATCAGGTTTTCCCTGACCCAGTCGGCCCAGGGGTTGGCGGCGGCCACCTCGGCCTTGACCTCGGCGTCGCTGATGATCCGGCCGGCGTCGGTGTCCACGAGGAACATCTTGCCGGGCGAGACGCGGCCCTTCTTGACCACCTTGGACGGTTCGACGTCGATCACGCCGACCTCGGAGGCGAAGATGATCAGGCCGTCCTCGGTGATCCAGAACCGTCCGGGGCGCAGCCCGTTGCGGTCCAGGGTGGCGCCGACAAGGTTGCCGTCGGTGAAGGACACGGCGGCGGGGCCGTCCCACGGTTCCATCAGCATGGAGTGGTACTCGTAGAAGGCACGGCGGGCCGGATCCATCGTGGCGTGGTTTTCCCAGGCCTCGGGGATCATCATCATGATCGAGTGTGTGATCGGCCGGCCGGAGAGCCAGAGCAGTTCCGCGACCTCGTCGAAGGAGGCCGAGTCGGAAGCGCCCGGGGTGCAGATCGGGTATAGCTCCTCCGGTGAATCCCCCAGCAGCGGGTTGGCCAGCTGCGACTGGCGGGCACGCATCCAGTTGCGGTTTCCCTTGACCGTGTTGATTTCGCCGTTGTGGGCGATGGTCCGGAAGGGCTGGGCCAGCGGCCAGGACGGGAAGGTGTTGGTGGAGAAGCGTGAGTGGACGATCGCCAGCTTGGTCTTGAAGCGCTTGTCCGAGAGGTCCGGATAGAACGGCTCGAGCTGGGCCGTGGTCAGCATGCCCTTGTAGACAATGGTCCGGCAGGACAGCGACGGGAAGTACACGCCGAACTTGTTCTGCGCCCGCTTCCGGATGCGCCAGGCACGGGAGTCGAGTTCGTTGCGCTCCAGCACTTCCCCGGTGCTGGAGGCAAAGAACGGCTGTGAGAAGTAGGGCATGCAGGCCCGGGCCATCGCGCCGACGAGGTCAGCCACGATCGGCACTTCGCGCCAGCCGAGGACGGTGAGGCCCTCATCGGCGGCGAGGCCTTCGATGCCGGCCTTCGCGGCGTCGGATTCGCGCTGCTCGGCGGGGAGGAAGGCGGTGCCCACCACAAACTGGCCGGGTGCCGGCAGTTCGAAGTCGGTGACTGCGCGGAAGAACTCGTCCGGGATCTGCATCAGCAGTCCGGCGCCGTCGCCGGTGCCTTCATCGGCCCCCACGGCACCGCGGTGCTCCAGGTTGCGCAGGGCTGTCAGGGCGGCGTCAACGATGTCGTAACCCGGCTCCCCCCGGAGCGTGGCGATGATGGCGAGGCCGCAGGCGTCCTTCTCCTGCTCGGGGTTGTAGAGCCCGGCCGCTTCGGGCAGCGCCGCGAAACGTTTGAACGGTGACATGGCGGCCGCTGGCTCGCTTGGGTCGGACCAACTGGGGCTGTGCAGGGTTTGGGTCATGGGAGACGTCCTTCCTCCTGATCGTGCGTATGGGAGGGACAACATTGGCCCGCATCGGTGCGCCGGTGTGATGGGCACAACAAAGTGTTTTCTTACTCGAATTGTAGGTCAGGGCCGCTTCCTGCACTAACAGTTACGCGACCACAGTCCTGGGTTTGCACGAACGGCAACTGTCTGCAGTCCGCTGCCTTCCCTGCTGCCACGACGCTGTGGAAACGGGCTCTGCGAGGGGTGACTCCGCGGCCCGGTTTGCCGGGGCTGAGCTATTTGGTGCCCTCAGCTTCCGGCGCGGTTCCGGTGGCCTGGTGGCCGGGTGCTCCGGCCTCCGGTACTCCGGTGGCGGGCTTGGTGCCGCCGGTGGATTCCTTTGACGCTTCAGCTGGGGCGGAAACGTGGCCTGGACCGCTTTGGTTATCAGGGAGATTATCACGCGATTCACTATCTGAGACAGCAGAATCCGAATGGCGGACACTGCTGTAGGCAGGAACAGAGTCCGCTGGATCGGTGGCCGGCACCTTCTTTTCCGTGTCGTCCCCTGCGTCAGCGCCGCCGCCAGCGGGGGTGCCGGTGTCCGTGCCGGACGGTTCGCGGCCCGGCAGGTAGACCGTGTCGGGCTCCGTGCGCTTGCGGAGTCCCAGGATGATGAATACAGCCAGGGCGCCCAGCAGGACGAAGATGCTGGTCCACACGTTCAACCGCGTGGTGATGCCGAAGAGGCTGATCTGCTCGGCGTCGTCGATCCGCATCGCTTCGATCCAGACCCGGCCCAGCGTGTAGTAGACCGCATACAGGCAGAACAGGCGGCCGCGGCGGAACCGGAACTTGCGGTCCAGCAACAGCAGAATGCCGACGCCGGCCAGGTTCCAGAGGGATTCGTACAGGAAGGTCGGGTGGAAGAGCGTGTCCGCGGCCATGCCGGGCGGGAAGTTCGGGTTGTCGGCGTCGATCTGCAGACCCCACGGAAGTGTGGTGGGGCCGCCGAAGAGTTCCTGGTTGAAGTAGTTGCCCCAGCGTCCGATCGCCTGGGCCAGCAGCAGCCCGGGAGCTGCGGCGTCCAGGAAAGCGCTCAGCTTGACGCCCGCCTTGCGGCAGCCGATCCACGCACCCACGGCGCCCAGCAGCACGGCGCCCCAGATGCCCAGCCCGCCGCGCTGGAGCTGCGGGATCAGGGACAGGTCACCGGTGCCGTCGAAGCCGGGGCCGAAGTACGCGTCCGGTGAGGACACCACGTGGTACAGCCGGCCGCCGATGATGCCGAACGGGATGGCCCAGATGGCGATGTCCCAGACACTGCCCTCCGGGGCGCCGCGCTTGGTCCAGCGCACGGAGGTGAGCCAGAGACCAACGATGATGCCGAGCAGAATGCACAATGCGTAGGCGTGGATGCGCAGTGACCCCCACGGCAGCGGGATGTCGAAGCCGGACCAGTCCGGGCTCGGGATACTCGCGGGGACCATCGCCGCCGCGTAGAGGACTGACTGCATTGCTTAAGCTTCTTCCCTGGTAAGGCCGGTGCTGAGGTCTTTCGTCAAGGACGCTACCGCATCCACGCCGCCGTCGCCGATGGCCACAACCAGCGCGGTTCCCACGATCACACCGTCCGCATAGGCGGCGATCTCCCGGACCTGGGCCGCGTTGGACACGCCCAGCCCGACGCAGACGCGTTCGGCGCCGGCGGCGTGCGCGGCGGCCACAACGTCCTTGGCCGCGGAACTGACCGAGGTGCGGGCGCCTGTGACGCCCATGATCGAGACCGCGTAGAGGAAGCCGCGGCTTGCCTCAACGGTGCGCTTCATCCGCTCCGGCGAGGACGACGGCGCCACCAGGAACACCCGGTCCAGGTTGTACTTGTCCGAGGCTGCCATCCATTCCGACGCCTCATCCGGGATCAGGTCGGGGGTGATGAGTCCGGCTCCCCCAGCCTCGGCCAGCTGGCGGGAAAATTCCTCCACGCCCATCCGGACCACGGGGTTCCAGTAGGTCATGACCAGCACGGCGGCGTCGGTCTTGCTGGTGATGCCGCGGACGACATCGAAGACCTGCGCGACGTGGAAGCCCTTGGCGAGGGCCTCCGTGGTCGCGGCCTGGATGACCAGGCCGTCCATGACCGGATCCGAGTACGGGATGCCGATTTCGATCAGGTCCGCGCCGTTTTCCGCAAGGGCGATGCCGGCCGCGATGGTCTCCTCGACGCTCGGGTAGCCGGCGGGGAGGTAGCCGATCAGGGCAGCGCGGCCCTGGGCTTTGGCGCGGTCGATCGCCGCGGCCGATTTGCTGGCGGTCCGGGCGGCCCCCGGGTCCTGGACGGTGCTCACAGCTGCTCCCCCTCTTTGGCGATCTCGTGTTCGGGTGAGTCCTTGTCCAGCAGGTCGAACCATTCCGCGGCGGTGGCCACGTCCTTGTCGCCGCGGCCGGAGAGATTCACGAGCACGATCTTGTCTGTTTTTTTGCCTGCGGCCTCGTCCTCGGCGGCGAGCCGCTGGCCAACCTTGATGGCACCGGCCAGGGCATGTGCGGATTCAATGGCCGGGATGATGCCCTCGGTGCGGCAGAGCAACCGGAACGCGTCCATGGCCTCGCTGTCCGTGATGGGCTCGTAGCTGACGCGTCCGATGTCCGCGAGGTAGGAGTGCTCCGGGCCGACGCCGGGGTAGTCCAGGCCCGCCGAGATGGAATGCGATTCGATGGTCTGTCCGTCGTCGTCCTGCATGAGGTACGAGCGCGCACCGTGCAGCACACCGGGCTTGCCGAGCGTGATCGTGGCGGCATGCCGGCCGGTTTCGACGCCCTCGCCGCCGGCTTCGAAGCCGTAGATCTTGACCGAGGGATCGTCCAGGAAACCGTGGAAGATGCCGATCGCGTTGGAGCCGCCGCCGATGCAGGCGCACACGGCGTCGGGCAGGCGGCCGGTCTGCTCCAGGATCTGGGCACGGGCTTCCTCGCCGATGACTTCGTGGAAGTAGCGGACCATGGCCGGGAAGGGGTGCGCGCCGGCGGCGGTGCCCAGCAGGTAGTGGGTGCTGTCCACGTTGGCGACCCAGTCGCGGAGCGCCTCGTTGATGGCGTCCTTGAGCGTCTGCGACCCGTTGGTCACCGGGATAACGGTGGCTCCGAGGAGCTCCATCCGGGCCACGTTCAGGGCCTGCCGGCGGCAGTCCTCGGCGCCCATGTACACAACGCACTCCAGGCCCATCAGGGCTGCGGCGGTGGCGCTGGCGACGCCGTGCTGCCCGGCGCCGGTCTCGGCGATGACACGGGTTTTGCCCATCCGCTTGGCAAGCAGTGCCTGGCCCAGCACGTTGTTGATCTTGTGCGAGCCGGTGTGGTTGAGGTCCTCGCGCTTAAGGAAGATCCGCACGCCCCCGGCGTGCTCGGCGAAGCGCTTGGCCTCGGTCAGCAGCGACGGCCGGCCGGAGTAGTTCTTATTCAGCTCCGCGATCTGCGCGGTGAACTCGGGGTCCGCCTTGGCTTTCTCGAAGGTGTCCTCAAGCTCATCCAGGGCTGCGATGAGTGACTCGGGCATCCATCGGCCGCCGTAGGAGCCGAAGTAGGGTCCGGGGGCGTGCCGCAGGGATTCTCCACCCTGCAGGAACGCGTCCACGGCGCTTTCGTCTGAGCCGGTTGCTGGCGCATCGACCATCAGTCTCACCATCCTGTTCCACTGTTAATTAGATCTGGGGTGCTGCACGGAGGAGCTGACGGCACCCGGCCAGGCGTTGCCCGGCCGGAGCCCGGGTCAGGAACGTGCGGCGATTGCTTCGGCTCCGGCTGCCATGAATTCAGCGATCCGCTCCCGCGGGGTCGCGTCGCTGACCAGGGCCTCGCCGACGAGGACCGCGTTGGCGCCGTTCGCGGCGTAGTGCCGGACGTCGTCCACGCCGCGCACACCCGATTCCGCGATGACGAGCGCGCCGGCGGGAATACTTCCGGCGAGTTCGGCGAAAACGGAACGGTCGACGTCGAGCGTCTTGAGGTTCCGCACGTTGACGCCGATGATCCGCGCCTCTGCGGCAACCGCCCGCTCGATTTCCTCGGCCGTGTGCGTCTCGACGAGCACGTTCATGCCGAGTTCGCGGCTGAGGGCGCTGAACTCGCGCAGCTGCGCATCGGACAGGGACGCCACGATCAGCAGGATCAGGTCGGCCCCGTGTGCCCGGGCCTCCCAGATCTGGTACTCATCGATCATGAAGTCCTTGCGCAGCAGCGGGGTGTCCACGGCCGCCCGGACGGCGTCGAAGTCGGCGAGCGAGCCGTTGAAACGGCGCTGTTCGGTCAGCACGCTGATCGCGGCCGCGCCGCCGTCGGCGTACTGGACGGCGAGCGAGGCGGGGTCCGCGATGCTCGCGAGATCGCCCTTGGAGGGGCTGCGGCGCTTGATTTCGGCGATGACTTTCAGCTGCCCGCGGGTGGCCGAGGGACCGCCCAGGGCGGTCCAGGCGTCGCGTGCCGGCGCGGCCGCGGCGGCGCGCTCCTTCAGTTCGGCGAGCGTGACGAGGCGCTGACGGGCCTCCATATCCTCCCTGACGCCGGCGTTGATGTCATCGAGAACAGTCACCCTTAGTGGCCGGAGTTCTTCAGCTTGCTGCCGCCCACGCCGTAACCGGCCTTGCGCATGACGAGGCCGATGACCAGGCCCAGCAGCATCACAACGCCGCCCGCGATGAAGATCGTGGTGTTGGCGATGACAAAGGCGATCGACATGATGAGGGCTCCGACGAGCATGACCAGGACGGTGGTCCAGGCTGCCGGGCTGTTGCCGTGGCCGGTCGGTTCGCGGTGATCGATGTCGTCGTAGGAGTAGCCGGTTCCGGCAGCGGGCTTGGGGGCGGAAACTGATGCTTTGCTCATTGAAATCTCCTCAGGGTGAATACTGCTTACATTCTGCCATTTTTTGGCCGTGTCGTTGGCCGCGTTACCGGGCGCGCCCGCGGCATCGGCTCAGGTGGGATCGTCACCGCGTGACAACCGGTCCCAACTGTCGATCTCATCCGCCGGCTCGGCCGGCGCCGCGGACCCGCCTGCGGCCGCACCCGTTGCTGCGGTGTCGTATTTCGTGCGTGACTTCCAGTAGCGGCCCGCCGGGATGACCAGCAGGGCGCTGAGCCCCAGCAGGATGCCGGCGACGACGGCGAGGGCCGGGAACACCGTGACGTCCACCTGCACGTTGCTGCCGGTGATCCCGGTGGCGGCGGCGATGGAGCCCTGGGCGGCGGCCAACGGGTCCGCGATGACGACCGCGGCGGCGCTGACGATGCCGGCGGCGGCGAGCAGGATGAGCGCCGTAATGATCCAGCGGGCAATCCGGCCGGCGATCGACGCGGCGAGTCCGCCGGCGAGGGCCACCAGCGCCAGGGCCGTCACCGTGGTCGCGGCTTTGCTGCCCTGCACCTGCAGGCCGGCCTGGCTGTCGACGGCCGCCCCGAGCTGGGCCGGGTCGAGGTGGACGGTCAGCCAGGTCTGCGTGGTGGTGCCGAAGACGGCCAGCGCCAGGGCGGCGATGGCCAGCACGAGGGTGGATTTCCGGGCCCAGCGGGGAACGACGGGGCTGGTGCTCGTGACCGTGCTGCCGCTCATGCCTGAGTCCCGGCGTCGGGAATGGAGTCGGCCGTGATGTTGCGCAGCGACCGGGCCGTGTGGACCGCACGCATCGGCGCGGCGGCCTTGTTGACGGTTTCGAGGGCTTCGGTGGCATTCACGGAGTCGGCCACAATGCCGCCGCCGGCCTGGACATAGGCGCGGCCTTCCCGCAGCAGGGCCGAGCGGATGGCGATGGCCATGTCCATGTCACCGGCGAAGTCGAGGTAGCCCACCACGCCTCCATAGATCCCGCGGCGGTGCGGTTCCAGCTCGTCGAGCAGGCGCAGCGCGCGGGGCTTGGGGGCGCCGGAGAGTGTTCCGGCCGGGAAGGTCGCCTTCAGCACGTCGTAGGCCTTCGCGGTGGGCGCGAGTTTGCCGACCACGGTGGAGACCAGGTGCATAATGTGGCTGAAACGCTCGACTTCCATGAACTGTGTGACGTCGACGGTGCCGGCCACGCAGACCTTGGACAGGTCGTTGCGGGAGAGATCGACCAGCATCAGGTGTTCGGCGCGTTCCTTCTCGTCCGCGAGGAGCTCCTCGGCCAGGGCCTTGTCAGCCTCCACGGTCTTGCCGCGCGGCCGGGAACCGGCGATGGGGTGGGTGATGACTTCCTCGCCGGTCACGGTCACGAGCGCTTCCGGGGAGGAACCGACGATCGAGTACTGCCGGCCGTTGGCGTCCTCGAGGCTGAAGATGTACATGTACGGGCTGGGGTTGGTGTTCCGGAGCACCCGGTAGACGTCCAGCGGGTCGGCGCCGCATTCCATTTCGAAGCGGCGCGAGATGACCACCTGGAAGACTTCGCCGTCGACAATTGCTTCCTTGCTGCGGTCCAGGGCGGCGAGGTAGTCCGTCTCGTCCCAGCGTTCCTGCACGCTGGAGGCGAAATCCAGGGCGGCGGGGTCCAGCACGGAGACCGGCTGCCGGACGGGGGCGCTGACCTGCGCCAGCAGGGCCTTGACCCGGGCGACGGCGTCATGCCAGGCCTCGTCCACCCGCTCGGTGCTGTTGTCGAAGTTGATCGCGTTGGCGATCAGCAGTACGGTGCCGTCCATGTTGTCGTGCACCGCCATGTCGGTGACGAGGTTCAGCGCCATTTCCGGCAGTTCCAGGTCGTCCTCGGGCGGGCTGGTGAGCTTTTCCCAGTGCCGGACGGTTTCCCAGCCGAGGAAACCCACCAGGCCGGAGGTGAACGGCGGCAGGCCCTCGAAACGGTCGGTGCGGAGGGCCTCGACGGTGTCGCGGATGGCGTCCACCGGGCTGCCGGACAGCGGAACGCCGACGGGCGGTTCGCCAAGCCAGTGCGCCTGGCCGTCCTTGGTGGTCAGGGTGGCCCGGGAGCGGGCACCGATGAAGGAGTAGCGGGACCAGGAGCCGCCGACGGCCGCGGATTCCATCAGGAACGTGCCGGGCTGGCCCTGGGCGAGTTTACGGTACAGCCCGATCGGGGTTTCGGCGTCAGCCAGCACCTTGAGCCGGACGGGGATGACACGGCTGTGGCCTGCGAGTTCACGGAACTCCTCCAGGCCCGGGCTGATGATTCCTAGGTCCTGCATGGCTGTGGTTACCGCCTGTTCTTTCAGTGGTACTGAAGGTTGGGTGTGTGGGGTGTTCCCCCGGTACGGCTGCTCGGCGCGGCTGTGCGCCGCGGCCAGCTGCTCAGGTCAGCCGGCGTGGCCGGTGACGACGTCGAGTCCGCGGCCGTCGAAGCAGGTCCGGGTCCCGGTGTGGCAGGCCGCGCCGATCTGGTCCACGCGGACCAGCAGCGCGTCGCCGTCGCAGTCCATGGCGAGGGACTTGACCCACTGCACATGGCCGGAGGTGTCCCCCTTGCGCCAGTACTCCTGGCGGGAGCGGGAGTAGAACGTCACCCGTCCGCTGGTCATGGTGCGGTGCAGGGCCTCGTCGTCCATCCAGCCCAGCATCAGCACCTCGTTGGTGTCGTATTGCTGCACGATCGCTGCGACGAGGCCGGCGCTGTCCCGTTTCAGGGCTTCAGCGAGGCCCGCCGGGAGGGGGCTTTCGGGCGCGGACGGGCCGGGGGCGGTGCTACCGGTGACGGCGCTTCCACTGGCCGTATTTCCAGTGGCGGGGGCGGGGGCGGGCTGCTCAGACATCAGCTCAAGTCTAGTGCCTTGGCACGGAGCGTCGCCCAGTTGCCCGGCGCCGCGCTTAACAACAGCGTCACCACGGCGTGAATCGCTTTCGGGCGGCCAAAACGACGGCGGTTCAGGTGCACAGGCGCTGCCGTCTCGTGCTAGTTTCACAAGTGATGCATTTCGTCGATCCCTCCCGAGAAGTTCTGGCCGAAACCTTACTGGCGGCCGGTCCTGACTCCCCCACGCTCTGTAAAGGCTGGCGCACCAGGGACCTTGCTGCCCACCTGTACCTGCGCGAGCGAAAAGCCGCCGTCGGACTCGGCCTGCTGTTCAAGCGCCTGGCCAAGGCCTCGGACCAGGCGACGGCCGCACTGGCGGCCAAGCTCACGACGCCGGAGGAGTATAACAAGCTGGTCAACTCCTTCCGCGCCGGACCGTCCGCTTTTTCGCCGATGAAGATCAAGGCGCTGGACGAAAGCGCCAACCTGATCGAATACTTCGTCCACACCGAGGATGTCCGCCGCGCCGTGGACCGCTGGGCGCCCCGCGCCCTCGACGAGGAGTATTCGGACGCCCTCTGGGACGAACTGGTGAAGCGCGCAGCCATCCTCTACCGCGGCGTGGACCTCGGAATCGTGCTGGTGCGCCCCTCCGGCCCCCGGCACGTCGCCAAGCGCGCTCCGGTGTCCGTGGCGATCGTCGGTGAACCGGGGGAACTCCTGATGCACGCGCACGGGCGCACCCACCACGCGCTCGTGACCTTCGAAGGCCAGCCGGACGCCGTCGCGCTCCTGCAGTCCGCCGAAGTCGGGCTCTAAGCCCCACTCCCCCAAACTCCCCCAAACACAGCAACGCGGGGTCACTTGCCGCCCATAATCCCCTCCGGGATGGGCGGAAAGTGACCCCGCGTTGCTTTAAGCGGTGCGCTTAGCGGACTTCGAAACCTGCGTCGCGGATTGCGGCCTTGACCTGGGCGATCATGTCCAGCGGGCCGAAGTGGAAAACGGACGCGGCGAGCACCGCGTCGGCGCCGGCCGCTACCGCCGGCGGGAAGTGCTCCGGTTTGCCGGCACCGCCGGAGGCGATGAGCGGAACCTTGACCCCGGCCCGTGCGAGGCGGATCAGTTCCAGGTCGAAGCCGTCCTTGGTGCCGTCGGCGTCAATCGAGTTCAGCAGGA
>JAXMJF010000057.1:0-21973 GCA_034376805.1 Arthrobacter sp. | reverse complement strand
ACGCCTACGACTCCAGTGACCACCGCACACAAGCCCTGACAGGCTGGCTAGACTTCTACAACCACCGCCGCAACCACAGCGCCCTCGGAGGACGACCACCCATCAGCAGATGTAACCAACCTGCTGGCTGAGTACAGCTAGCCGCATCCGCCGGCACGGGAGGTCAGGAGGACACGCGAAGGGGACGGCCGCCGTCGTCGAACCGGGCTCCGGCGCCGAGCTGGACGAACCGCACGGTGCGCGCAATCCGGGCCTCGGCCTCGGCGTCCTGCCCGGCACCGTCACCGCGGGCGGCGCTGGAAGACAGGGTCCCGTGGATGAGCTGTGCCAGCTGGGTGATGTCCGCCTCGGGCAGGTAGCCCTGGGCGATGCCGTCCCGAAGGATGCCCTGCAGGAGCACACTGAGCTCCCCGACGTGGTCCGCCAGCTTCGCGAACGACGCCGGCGAGAGCACAGCACCCATCGCGGGGCCGGGTGGCAGATGCCGCCGGCTGAGGTCCTCAACCTGGGCGCGGACGTACAGGGCCAGGCGGTCCACCGGGTTCTCCAGCGCCGCCAGGGATTCGCGCAGGTCGATCAGGAAACGCTCGGTCTCGTCCAGCGCATAGGCGATCAGGAGCTCTTCGATGTCCGCGTAATAGTTGTACACGGCGGTGCGGCCGATCCGGGCGTGCCGGGCGACGTCGGTCATGGTCAGCCCAGGGAGCCCGTGGGTGAACAGGAGCTCGCCGAAAGCGGTCAGGATGCGGTGCTGGGTCTCGGCTCGTTGGGCGGCGTTGCTCGCGGCCGAAATCCTGGGCATACGGACACTTTAGCCTGATCTGTCAGCAAACGCGGGCTGCGGCGGCGGCCAAGGTCCGGGTTCGCCGGAAGCCTCCGAGGTCGCCGGAAACCTCCGGCGACCTCGAAGGCTTCCGGCGAGTTCGACGTCGGTGGGCCGCCCTAGGTGGCGCAGCCCTCGGGGCCGCAGGCGTCGGCGGTTCCGGGGGCGTCCCCGCCGCCTGGGGCGCTGACCATTTCCAGCGGGCGGCTGTCCTGCCACGCCTGCTCGAGGGCTGCGGCGAACGTCTCGGCGGGCTGGGCGCCGGAAAGCCCGAATTTCCGGTCGATCACGAAGAACGGGACGCCGGAGATGCCCAGCGCGCGGCCTTCCTCGAAGTCGAGCCGGACGTCGTCGGCGTATTTGTCGGTGGTGAACAGCTCGTCCAGTTCGGCCGCACCGATCCCCAGGTCCAGCCCCAGCGAGGTCAGGTAGTCCCGGCTGCCGATGTCCTTACCGTGCTCAAAGTGGTCGCTGAGCAGGCGTTCCTTCGCGGCGTCCTGCTGCCCGTGCGAGGCGGCGAGGTGGATCAGCCGGTGGGCGGTGAAGCTGTTGGCGACCACGACGTCGTCGAAACGGTAGTGGAGGCCCTCGCCCCTGGCCTGCTCCGCCACGTGCGCGAACATCCCCGCGACCTTGGCCGGGGCCATGCCCTTGCGGGTGCTCAGGTAGTCCAGCTCGGTGCCGTCATAGTGCTCGGGCAGCGACGGGTCCAGCTGGTAGCTGCGCCACTTCACCTGCACAGCCTCGCGGTGCGGGAAGGCCGCCAGTGCGGTTTCAAAGCGGCGTTTGCCGATGTAGCACCAGGGGCAGGCGACGTCGGACCAGATCTCAATCTTCATGCTGGCCACAACCCCGGGGTGGCCGGCTCCATTCCCCGGGGGACTGTCGGCTTGGTCACGGGGTCCGGGTGAGCGGCCGTTCCATGACGAAGTCGTGCTCCACGGTGTTCCCGAGCGTAAAGGACTTGGTGCCGACCTGGCGGAAGCCTGACTTCTCGTAGAACCGGACGGCCCGGGCGTTCTGGTTGTTCACGCCCAGCCAGAGCCCGCGGGCGCCGGCCGCCGCGGCCGCGTCGATGCTCGCGTGCATCAGTTCGGCGGCAGCGCCCAGCCCGTGGTGGTCGGGGTGGACGTAGCACTTGCTGAGTTCCGTGCACGGCAGTTCCGTCAGGACCGCGGCCACGTCCGGGTCCCGGGTGGCCCGCGCGACCAGGAGGCTGTAGCCCCGCAGCTCGCCGCCCGCGTCGATCACCAGGACGGTGATGTCAGGGTCGGCGAGATAGGCGCGGAAGTTGGCCTCGCTGAGCGTGTTCGCGAGGTGCGCAGCGATGTCTGCCGGGGACGAGCCCGGCGGGCAGGCCAGCGGGAAGGTCACGGCCGCCAGCGCGGCCAGCCTGCCGGCGTCGTCCGCGGTTGCCGTCCGGATTACGTGCGTCATGCAAAAACACTAGTCCGCGGTTGGCGCCGCGTTCGCTTCGTGAAGCGTTGTTTCGCCCAAGCTGCAGGTTCAAGGTGCCGTCGAAGGAGGGGCCCGACGCCGGGAACTCAGCGGACCGGGTAGGCAACATACGCGAGGCGTCTGGAATCGGGTGACCAGCTGTTGACGTTGAGAGATCCCTGGCCACCGGACAGCGCCCAGGTGTGCAGCGGTGTGGTCCAGTCGTCCAGCCGTACGGTGACGATCTCGACGGGCAGGTCGGCGGGATGGCCCATGGTTCCTGCGGGGAACCGGAGATAGCTGGCGTGGTGCCCGTCGGGTGAGATGTGCGGGAACCAGTCGACCGTCCCGCTGTGAATCAACCGCTCCAGTCCTGATCCGTCCACCCGCACGCGGGCGATCTGCGCGTGCCCGGGCCGGGTGCTGAAGGTCTCGGTATTGAGGTAGATCCATTTGCCGTCCGGTGAATACTCCGGGCCGTCACAGTGCCCGGCCCCTGTGTCGACCGAGGCCGACGGCCCGCCCGCCGAAGGCATCGTCATGAGGCGTCCCGGCTTGGTGAAATCGCCGGATTCCATCCCCACATAAGCGAGTTCGCGTCCGTCCGGGCTCACGCCGTGCAGGAAGTGGAAGAACCCGTCCCCGGCCGTGATCCGGGCCGCATCCCCGCCCCGGATGTCTGCCCCGTAAATGTGGCCGTCATCCGCGGAGAGATAGATCCGGTTGCCATCGGGGGCAAGCACATGATCGTTGCTGAGATCGGGGACCCCCGCAAGCGGGACCTCGGCGAGCGAGCCATTGGCAAGGTCCAGCCGCCACAGGCGGCCGGCGCCGTTGAGGATGAGGGCGGAATTGTCGAGTGTCCAGTTGGGGGCTTCCAGGAGCAGGTCCTCGCTGGCGAAGATCAGGTCGCGTGAACCGGTAGTGACGGACGCGACCCAGACTTCACAGCGCTGGCCGGACATTAGCGCGCGGGGCACGGGATTGTTACTGCTTGAACGCGGCGTCGAAAGAGGTGTTCGACGCCGGGAAGTCGTACTTTTTGAGGGCGGTGAGGGCTTCGGGGGCGCCGTGGAGGCGGTCCATGCCGGCGTCCTCCCATTCGATCGAGATGGGTCCGGTGTAGCCGATCGCGGTCAGGGCGCGGAAGGACGATTCCCAGGGCACGTCGCCGCGGCCGGCGGAGACGAAGTCCCAGCCCCGGCGCGGGTCGCCCCAGGGCAGGTGTGAGCCCATGACGGTGTTCCGGCCGGTGGGGCGCAGCTTCGTGTCCTTGCAGTCCACGTGGTAGATCCGGTCCTTGAAGTCCCAGATGAAGGAGACCGGATCGATGCCCTGCCACATGAAGTGGGAGGGGTCCCAGTTCAGGCCGAAGGCTTCGCGGTGGCCGATCGCTTCGAGGGTCCGGACGGTGGTCCAGTAGTCGTAGGCGATCTCGGAGGGGTGGACCTCGTGGGCGAAGCGGACGCCGCATTCGTCGAAGACGTCCAGGATGAGGTTCCAGCGGTCGGCGAAGTCCTGGTAGCCGGCCTCGATCACCTTTTCCGGGACGGGCGGGAACATGGCGACGTACTGCCAGATGGAGGAGCCGGTGAACCCGACGACGGTGTCCACGCCGAGTGCTTTGGCGAGCCGGGCGGTGTGCTGCATTTCCTCGGCGGCGCGCTGGCGGACGCCTTCGGGGTCGCCGTCGCCCCAGACCCTGGCACCGACGATCGCCTCGTGCCGGAAGTCGATGGGGTCATCGCAGACGGCCTGGCCCTTGAGGTGGTTGGAGATGGCCCAGACCTTGAGGTTGTACCTCTCCAGCACGGCGAGTTTGGACTCGACGTAGCCGGGTTCGTCCCAGCGCCAGGCGTCCAGGTGGTCCCCGGAGACGGCGATTTCCAGGCCGTCGTAGCCCCAGCCGGAGGCCAGGCGCGCGACTTCCTCGAACGGCAGGTCGGCCCACTGGCCGGTGAACAGGGTGTACGGGCGGGCCATGTCAGGCTCCTTCGGTTGGCGGAACGGTGGCGGGGCCGGAGGCGAGTTGGATGATGGCGCTCTTGGCGGCCGCGCTTTCCTCGACTGCGGCCAGAATACGCTGGACGGTCAGGCCGTCCTCGAACGACGGCGAGGGCTGGGCTCCGGTGTCAATCGCGACGAGGAAGTCGCGGATCTCATGGGTGAAGGTGTGCTCCCAGCCGATCACGTGGCCCTGCGGCCACCAGGCGGCGGCGTAGGGGTGCTCCGGTTCATTGACCAGGATGCGCCGGAAGCCCTGTTCCCGGACGGGGACGGTGGCGTCCAGGAAGCCCAGCTCGTTCAGGTCCTCGAGGTCGAAGAGGATGGACCCCTTCTCGCCATAGATCTCCAGTTTGAGCGAGTTCTTCCGGCCGGTGGCCATGCGGGAGACCTCCACCGAGGCGACAGCCCCGGACGCGAGCGAGAGCGTCGCCCAGGCGGCGTCGTCGACCGTGACCTCTTCCGGGCCGTTACGGCCGGGCCGGTGCGAGGTGAAGGTGTGCAGCCGCCCGGAGACTTCGGTGACCTGGTCATCGAGCAGGAACAGCACCTGGTCGATGGCGTGGGAGGCAATGTCGCCCAACGCTCCGGAGCCTGCTGTTTCCCGGTTCAGCCGCCACGTCATGGGCGATTCCGGGTCCACGAGCCAGTCCTGCAGGTAGGCCGCCCGGACATGCCGGATCGCGCCCAGCCGGCCCTCGTCGATCAGTTCCCGGGCCAGGGCCAGGGCGGGGATGCGCCGGTAGTTGAAGCCGATCATGGACTGGACACCCCGGCTGCGGGCCGATTGGGCCGCCGCGGCCATGGCCTCGGCCTCCGCCAGGGTGTTGGCGAGCGGCTTCTCCACGAGCACGTGTTTGCCTGCCTCAAGCGCGGCGACCGCGATCTCGGCGTGCATCCAGCCGGGGGCGCAGATATCCACGATCTGGATGTCGTCGCGGGCGATCACCGAGCGCCAGTCCGTGGAGGACTCCGCCCAGCCGTACTTCAAGGCGGCTTCGGCGACCCCGGCAGCGTCCCGCCCGACCAGGACGCGCTGTTCGAAGGCCGGGACGTCGAAGTAGCTGGCCACATTGCGCCAGGCGTTCGAGTGGGCCTTGCCCATAAACGCGTAGCCGATCATGGCCACGCCCAGCGGTGAACCGGCGCCGGCGGCAGGGCCGGGCGGGGCGTGGCTGGCCGTGGAATCTTGGGAAGTCATGATTGCTTTCCTAGAGAGTGGAGGCGGTGGGGTCCCAGTCCTCGGGGAGGGCTGCGGAGGCGGGGGCGGAGCTTTCGACGTCGATGAAGGTTCCGGATTCCATGGATTCGGAGATCGAGACCATGGTGTCCAGGACGTGGTAGGCGAGGTTGCCGGTGGCGCGATGCGGGACCCCGGCGCGGATGGAGCGTGCCATGTCCAGCACTCCCATGCCGCGGCCCTGGCTCGGGCCGGTCGCCGGGATGACGGTCCACTCCTCGTCGCCGGCACGCCAGAGGCGCACCTCGCCGTCGAAGTGGTTGGGGTCGGGGAGGGAGATGGTCGCTTCGGTTCCGGTGATCTCGACGAACCCCATCCGCTGCCGCGGGGATTCGAAGCTGAAGACGCTGTGGGAGGACTGGCCGTTCTCGAACTGCGCCATGGCGGACACATGGGTGGGAACCTCGACGGTGAATTCCTCGCCGGCCTTCGGCCCGGACCCGATAACGCGGATCTGTTTGGACTTGGAGCCGACGGCGGCCACCTTCCGGATGGACCCGAACGTCTGCACCAGGGCGGTGAGGTAGTACGGTCCCATGTCGAACAGGGGCCCGGCCCCGTACTGGAAAAGGAACGCGGGGTTGGGATGCCAGAATTCCGGTCCGGGGGTCTGGAACGTGGTCATGGCCGTCAGCGGAGTGCCGATGTCGCCGCGTTCGATCAGCCGCCGCGCGGTCTGGAGCCCCGCGCCGAGGAAGGTGTCGGGGGCGCAGCCCAGCCGGATTCCGGCGGCGTCGGCTGCCTTGAGCAGCCCGAGCCCGGAGTCGCGGTCCAGCGAGAACGGCTTTTCGGTCCAGACGTGTTTGCCCGCATTGACGGCGGCCGTGGCCACCTCGACGTGGGCCGCGGGGATGGTCAGGTTCACGATGATGTCGACGTCGGGGTGGTTCAGTGCCGCATCCACCCCGCCCCACTCGGCGATACCGTATTCCTTGGCGCGCGCCTCGGCGGCGTCCTCGAAGAGGTCGGCGATGACGTGGACCTTGAGGTCCGGGAAGACCGTCAGGTTGTCCAGGTACTGCTTGCTGATGTTGCCGGCGCCGATGACGGCGACGCCCACGGGGCCACTTCGCTGGGCGGCGCTCATGCGTTCACGCCCTGGGCGCCGGCGGAACCGCTCTGCAGGTATGCGAGGCTCTGGGCGATGCCGTCAAAGATGTCGCCCGAGTAGTCGTCAAACTCCACAACGCCCACTTCCAGGGACTTGGCGGCGCCGATGACGTCCCACACGGCGATCTTCCCCTGGCCGGCGGGCTGCTGCGCCTTGGTGTCGGTGTTGAGCGGGCCGTCCTTGATGTGGATGAACTTCACCCGGTCGCCGAGCTTGGTCAGGATCTCGACGGGGTCCTGGCCGCCGACGGCAACCCAGTAGGTGTCCACTTCGAGGACCAGTTCGCGGTCCAGGAGATCGGCGAAGTATTCCAGTGCCGTGCGGCCCTCGATGGTGGACTCCAGTTCCCAAGCGTGGTTGTGGTAACCGACGCGGATGCCGTACTCGGCGCCCTTCCTGGCTGCCTCGTTGAGCTTCGCGGCGGTGGCCTGGATATCCTCGGCCTTTTGCCAGTGCTCGGCCGGCAGGTACGGATCGATGACGGTGCTGATGCCCAGTTCTTTGGCGGCGGCGAAGATTTCGTCCTGGTCCTGGCCCAGCAGCGGAGCGTGGCCGGACGGTGCGGTGAGGCCGTTCTCCCTCAGCGCGGCGCCGAGTTCCTTGGCGGTGGCAACGAAGTTGTAGGGCTCAACCTGGGTGAAGCCGATCTCAGCGACCTTCCTAATGGTGCCGGACAGGTCCTGCTGAATGGCATTGCGCAGGGTGTAGAGCTGAAGAGAGTAAGACATTTCGTTCCTTTGCTGGAGTTTTGTTTCGAAGATGGTTCAGGGTCGGCTAGCGGCCGGCAAGGGATCCGCCGATGCCGCCGACGCTGAAGTACTTGTTCAGAGTGGCGAAGACGATGATGGGCGGGAGCATCATGACCACGGCGAGGGCCATGACAGAGGTCCAGTCGGTGGCGTTCTGCTGGAAAAAGGACTGGACGCCCATGGGGAGGGTGAAAATCTCGTTGGAGCGGAGGAAAACGATGGCCACGAGGTAGTCGTTCCAGGCCAGCAGGAAAGCGAAGATCGCGGTGGACAGGATACCGGGCAGGCTGTTGCGGAGGACCACTTTGGTGAAGGATCCGAACACCGAGCAGCCGTCGATCCAGGAGGCTTCTTCGAGGCTGATGGGGATTGAGTCGAAGTAGGCAGCCATCATCCAGGTGGCCACGGTCATCGTAGAGCCCACGTAGATGATGGTGATGCCCAGCAGGTTGTCCACCAGGCCCATGCCGGCGAAGAGGATGAACAGCGGGACCACCGAGGTGATGATGGGCAGGGACTGCATAACGAACAGCAGCAGGGAGTAGCCGGAGACCGCCTTGCTGCGGCCTCGGGAGAGGACGTACCCGGCGGGGGCGGCGACCGCCACAGAGACCACAACAGTGGCGAGGGTGGTGATGAGGCTGTTCTGCAGCCACGTGGCAGCGAGGGTACCGGAGAACACGTTGGCGAGGTTCTCGAAGGTCGGGCCCGTGGCGGTGCTCGTGGGGCCGGGGGTGAAGGCCAGCACCACGGTGACCAGGATCGGGACGAGGACGACCGCGGTGATCGTCAGAATCGCAACGAATCTCCACCATTGGCCGCGGTGGCCGGCTTCGGACAGGACGCGGCGGTTCTTGGCTGGGCCGGCGACGCCGAGGACGGGGCCGGACTCGGGATGGGCGTGGACTGCTGCGCTCATTATTCGACGCTCGACTTTCGGATCTGGCGGTACAGGAGGACGGAGATGACCACCAGGGTCATGGTCATGAGGAAGGCGATGGCCACGCCGGGGCCGGTGGCGAAGTCCTGGAAGACGGTGCGGTAGGCCAGGACAACCAGGGAAGTGGTGGCGCTGACCGGCCCGCCGCCGGTGAGCAGGTAGATGGTGGGGAAGTCGTTGACACAGAAGATGGTCATGAGGATCCAGCTGATGTAGGTGGAGCGTGCGATCAGCGGGAGGGTGATCTGGCTGAACTGCTGCCAGCGGGTGGCGCCGTCCATGCTCGCCGCCTCGTAGACCGTGGTGTCCACCGAGGCCAGGGCGGCGGAAATCATCATCATCATAAAAGGGAAGCTGACCCAGACTTTGAACACCATCACCGTGACGGCAGCCAGGGTGGGGTCGGCGAGGAACAGTGGCGTTCCCAGTCCGAGGTTCCGGAAGAGAGACGGGATCAGGCTGTCCGGGGTGGCGACCAGCCAGTTCCACGCTGTGGAGGAGACCACGATGGGTACGACCCAAGGCAGGAGCAGCAGGACTTTGAAGGTGCTGCCCGCAGGGATCTTGGTCCGGAGCATCAGGGCCAAGCCCAGGCCAACAAGCCACGAACCGAACACGCCGACGATGGTGAAGAGCAGGGTGAACTGTGCCGCTTTCCAGAACGCCGGTGAGGACAGGACGGTGGCGAAGTTCTCCCCGCCAACGAAGTTGCCGGTCTCGATCAGGGAACCGTCGTGCGTGGCCTGCACACCGGCGTGGATGAGGGGGTAGCCGTGGATAAGGACGAGCAGGATGACTGAGGGCAGCAGGAGCCAGAAGAAAGTCCGGCTGGTCTGCGCGCTGAGCTTGCTCTTGCGGTTTTCGGTGCCCCCTTGCCCGCCGGGGGCAACTCCCTGGCGGGCCCGGCTCAGGCCGGTTTGAACTGTAGTCAGTGCCATGGGAAGTTTCGCTTACTTCTTAATGGTGGCTTTAAGGCCGGACTCGAAGGCCTGCAGGGCGGACTTGGCGTCAGACTGGCCGGTCAGGATGGTCTGGGTGAACTGGTTCAGGGCCTGGCCGCCGTCAAGGGCTGCGAGGTTGGCGTTGAGGGTGTTGCCCTGGGACGCGAACGTCTTGGCGATGGGCTGCCAGTCCTTGACGATCTTGACGTTATTGGGATCGTCGGCAAACTCGGGGATTTCGGTGATCGATTTGAAGACTGGCAGGGCAGACATCAGCTTCTGGCGCCACAGTTCCTTAAGCTGGCCCAAATAGTGCACCAGGAAGGCCTCGGACGCCTCCTGCGACGGAGTGTTCGTGTACATCATGATGTTGTTCGGGAAGACGATGGTGGCCTTGTCGCCGTGCGGGCCGGTGATGGGATCAGCGACCAGCAGGTCTCCGGAGGTGTCACCGACGCGTTGCGGAACGTTGACCTGGAACAGGCCAAACCCGGCTTTTTTGTCCTTCCATTGTGCCGACATGTTGTCGGTGGTGTAGCTGACCGCCGCGGGATCGACGATTCCGTTGGAGACCAATTCAAGAATGAATTCAATGGCTTCCACGTTGCGGTCGTTCATCAGGTCCAGCTCGCCGTCCTTGGTGAAGACACCGCCGCCGTTGTTGACCATCATCATGATCATGGAGTGGTTGCCATAGTTGTTGCCTGCGCCCGCGCCGGTGGTAAAGCCGAAGGCGCCGATCTTCTTAAGTGCCTTGCCGGCTTCCAGGAGGGATGGCCAGTCGGTGGGGAGGCCGACGCCAGCCTGGTCGAAGAGCGACTTCCGGTACCAGAACACCCGCATGTCCAGCTGCCACGGAACCGCCACATAGCCTTTGTCGGACTTGAAAGGCTCCAGGACGCCGGGCAGGAAATCGTCAAACTGGCCGTTCTCCTTCAGTTTGTCAATGACCTTGTCGGCGTACGCGATCTGCCCCTGCTGCTCAAACTGGAAGGCCTGGAACCCGCCGCCGGTGGACACTGCGGGCCCGGTCTTGGACGCGATGGCCGAGGAGAACGTCTGGTAGAAGTTGCTCCACTGGATGGTCTGGTAGCTGGCCTTGAGGTTCCCCGAAGCCGGTGTGTAGCCCTCCACAATCGTCTTGGCGGCCTCGTTGTAGGCGGGAGTGGCCCACGGCATGTCCCAGAACTTGACGACGCCGGTTCCCCCGCCCTGGGTGGCGGAGCCGCCGCCGCAGGCGGCGAGCAGCGGCGCGGAAGCCGCGGCGGCGGCGAAGCCGAGGAACCCCCGGCGGGAGAAAGCGGTGGATGTTGCGGAGGACTTGATGGTCACGATGATTTCCTTTCAGGATCCGGCCGTTGCTGGCCGGTCCATCTCGACATTGAGTTGATGCGGAATCTGGTGCTGATGCTGCGGGTGGAGCCGGCTAGTCGTTGAGGCGGTCGATGAGCGAGGTGAGGGCGGCGAACTGCTGCAGATCAGTGGACGGTCCGCCCGCCTCGAGCTGGCTGCGGATCCGCCGCCAGCTGTGGCGGTGGGCGGATTCGTAGATGGTGGGAAGGGTGGTGGCCCCGGCCGGGGTGACCGAGCGGATCTCCGCCGGCCAGGCCGCGGAGGGGTCCGGCAGGGTGATGTCCGCCCGGCCGGTGGAGGTGAGGAGGGAGATGGTCGCTGTTGCCGGGACGGAAGCGGTGGTGATCCCCTGCAGGGCTGCGGGGGCCCCATTTGCCAGCTTCCCGACCAGGGTGTAGCCGTTGGCGCTGCGCTGGACCACCTTGAGCTGGTCGACGTCGATGCCGGACTGCAGGACAGCGGCGAGATGGTCGGCCAGCAGCGTCAGGGGCTCGTCGCCCGGCGCGCCGTACGCAACGGAGTCCAGCAGGACGCAGTCCGCCAGGGCGTCCGCGATCAACGCCCGGGCGGTGTCGTGGGACGCGGCGAGGGCCGGGTTTCCCGCCCAGCGCTGGTCCAGAACGACCGCGGCGCCGCTCGCGGCGGCTGTTACCGCCAGGGCCTCGGGGTCCTCGGCGACCGGGTCCGAGACCACGACCCCGCGGGAACCGGCCTGGATCGCCTCGGCGGCCCGACCGGTCCAGCCGGTGTGGCCGGCGACGGCGGTGACATCCGGGGCCGCTGATGCCGGGGCGAAGGAGACGGGAAGGGACGCGATGACAGCGGCGACGGCGCCGGCGGTTTCAGCGTCGGGGGTGGTGTGGACGGTGAGTACGGTGCTCATGCCAAGGCCTCCTCGGGTGCGCGTGCGGGAACGGCACTGTCGGCGGCGGCGCCGGCAATGGCGAGGGCAAATTCAAGGTCGTGGAGCAGCGTTTCCGCGCTGGGCGCCGCCCCGGTGCCGCGGGCGATGTCGGCGAGTTTCCGCCATTCGCCCTCATAGCCGTTGTGGCCGAACGGGCCGAGCACCGTCGTCGAGCCGGCCCGGCGGATCCGCGCGATGGCGGATCCGGCCTGCACGTAGGAGGGGGTGAAATCGATGCTGAGGCTGGCGTCGTCCCCGATCGCCTCGAACGTCCAGGCCGGTTCCCACGTGCTGTTCATCGCGGCCCGGAGTTCAATGGTCACTGCTCCGGCGCGGAGTGAAATCAGGTAGCCGAAGGGCTTGACGATCTCTGCGTGCAGGACCTCAACGGACGCGAAGTCCGGCGCGAACCTGCGGACCAGGGGGAGATCATGGATGGCCAGTCCCATCACTCCGCTGGTGATCATGGCCCGGATTGCCGTGCCGTCCAGGGGGCCGCGGGATGGGGCGGCAACGCGGCCGACGATTTCTGTGGCGAAGTCCTCGAAACGCGGGTTCGGCGGCAGGACGATCGAGGACCGGACGGTGTGGACCTGCCCGGGCAGGTTCTCCCAGGCGCCTTCGGCGGCCAGCCAGCCCGGGTCGAAGGTGTGCATGGCGCCGACAATGATGGGCACGCCGGTGTCCGCGGATACCGCCGAGATGGCCGCGGCCTCTTCGCCGTTCATGGCGAAGGGCTTCTCGCACAGGACCGCTTTTTTGCCCGCCCGGCAGGCTGCAATCACCTGGGCGGCGTGGAACTGGTGCGGGCTGCAGATGGCGACGATGTCTACGTCGGGGTCGGCCAGCAGCTCCTCCACAGTGGTGGAGTACCGCGCCCCCACCCGGGCTGCCACGGATTCCGCAACGCCGGGGTCCACGTCCATAACGTGCCGTACCTCCAGGATGTCCCGGAGCCGCGCCAGGGAGGGCAAATGGATCGCCTGGGTCACCGGACCCGACCCCAGGATTCCGACGCCCAGCGGCGACGGTGCTGCGTGTGGATGGCTCGACAACTTCAATACCCCTTTGTATTCGCTGAAACGGGTCCCGCTCGTCAGGCCACAGCACCCGGTGATCTGCCTCACACCAAAGCTAGGGTTACTTTTGTCGATCGTCAAGCAAAAGTTGCAAAATTAGCGTCGAACTTTATGAAGGATGACAGGCATAAGAACTTCGTGCTATCACTTACTCATGAGTACGCCCTCCGGCCCTGAAGCCGCCGCCCCCGAGGCCGCCGGCAGCCTGTCCCGTGCCGGGGACCTGTTCCAGCTCCTGCGTGACGGCAAGGCCCGCACCCGGGCCGAACTGGCTCTCACTACCGGGCTGGCGCGTTCCACCGTCGCGTCCCGCATCGACGCGCTGATGCACTCCGGACTTGTCGGACCGGCCGGCGAGGCCAGCTCCAGCGGCGGCCGGCCGCCGTCGCGCTTTGCCTTCAACCCCGCTGCCCGCGTCGTGCTGGCGGTCGATGTGGGGGCCACCCACGTGATCATCGCCGTCACGGACCTGGGCGGAACGGTGCTGGCCGAGTGCCGGCTGGCCCAGGATGTCGCCGACGGCCCGGAAGCCGTGCTGGACCGGGTGGTGGCGGAAGGAATCAAACTGCTGGGTCAGGCAGGCCGCGGCAAGGACGGCCTCGCTGGTATCGGCATTGGCCTGCCCGGCCCGGTGGAACATGCCACCGGAATGCCGGTGAAGCCGCCGATCATGCCCGGCTGGGACGGGTTCGACGTCGTCCGGCACGTCCAGCGCTCGCTGCCGGTCCCGGTGCTGGTGGACAACGACGTCAACATCATGGCCCTGGGGGAGCGGACCGCCTACTGGCCGGAGCACGAGAACTTCCTCTTCATCAAGGTCGCCACGGGAATCGGCGCCGGCATCATCAGCAGCGGCCAGCTCCAGCGCGGAGCCAACGGCACGGCCGGCGACCTCGGCCACGTCCGGGTCCCGCGCGGCGACGACGTGCTCTGCCGCTGCGGCAACTACGGCTGCCTTGAGGCGCTCGCCTCCGGCCCCGCCGTCGCGCATGCCCTGACGCTGCAGGGGCTCCAGGCCGACAACGGCGGCGACGTGCTGCGGCTCGTGTCCGCGGGAAACCTGCAGGCGATCCAGGCCCTGCGCCAGGCAGGCCGGGACCTGGGGGACGTGCTGGCCACCGTGGTGAACCTGCTTAATCCTTCCGTCATCGTGATCGGCGGCAGCCTCGGCCAGGCCGGCGAACACCTCATGGCGGGGGTCCGCGAGGTCGTCTACCGGCGCTCGCTGCCGCTGGCCACCACCCATCTGCGGATCGGCCTGTCCATGGCGGGGGACCAAGCCGCGATCCTGGGTGCCAGCCAGATGGTCACCCAGTATGTGCTCTCGCCTGCCGTGATCGAGGCGACCCTGCAGGCGGCGGGCTGACGCCGGGACATTGCGCGGGTGTCATAATCGCCGGGTCCGGCGGGGGCACGTGATAGCAATGGGATTGATGAAAGCATATTTCTGCCCGCAGGCCGAGCCGCGGCACCCATGAGCGGCACCGTCCTGGCGAAGGTGCCGCGCAGCTGGATCCTGCTGGCCGCCATCGGGCTCATCGCCCTGAACATGCGCGGCCCGTTCGTGGCCGTGGCGCCGGTGGTCGGCCCGATGCAGGCGGAACTCGGCTTCTCGCCGGTGGAACTTGGCCTCCTGACCGGCATCCCGGTGCTGTGCTTCGCCCTTGCCGCGCCGCTCGCCGCGCTGACCGGACGCAAGCTCGGCGCGGAGGTCGCCATCACCCTGACCCTCCTGGGCGTCCTGCTGGGCGTGATTGTACGATCGGCGGGCAACGGCGCCGTCGTTATGCTCGGCACGGTGATTCTCGGCGTTGCCATTACGATCGGCAACATCGTCGTACCGCTGATCATCCGGCGTGATTTCGCTCCCGCCCGGCAGGGCACGGCCATGGGCATCTACACCGCCGCCCTGAACATCGGCTCCTTCATCACGGCCATGGTGATGGCCCCGCTGGCCGAACTGTTCGGCTGGCGGCTGGCCCTCGCCGCCTGCGGGCTCTTCGCCGTCGCGGCGCTGATTGCCTGGGTGCTCGCCTTCGGCAGCCGGGCGTTCCGGCCCGAACCGGTCCCCGCCCCGGAGCCAACCCGGGCCGGGATCAAGCGGGCGTCGCGCTGGATCACCGTTGGGCTGACCGCAGGCTTCGCCGGGCAGGCCTTCTCCTACTACGGTGTCACCGCCTGGCTGCCCAGCATCCTCGCGGACGAACTCGGCATGACGGCCGCGGAGGCAGGCGCCGGCTCCTCACTGTTCCAGATCCTCGCCATCGTGGGCGGTCTGGGCGTTCCGCTCGCGGCCCGTTTCGCCAGTACGACGACGGTGGGACTCACCCTGGGCCTGTTGTGGTTGACCGTTCCGGTGGGCCTGCTGCTGGCACCGGAGCTGTGGTGGCTGTGGTCCTCGTTCGGCGGCGTCGCCCAGGGCGGCGGTATCACGCTCATCTTCATCGCCATCATCCGGCTGGCCCGGGACCAGGCCTCGGCCGGCCGGATGTCCGCCGTCGTCCAGGGCGTGGGCTACTCCTTCGGCGCCCTGGCACCGACCCTGCTGGGCTATGTCAACGGGGTCTCGGGATCGTGGACCGGGCCGCTGCTGATGGTGTTCGGCTCGGTGGCGATGTTCATCCTCGGGACCGCGCTTTCCCTCCGCCACGTCCCCAAGGCGCACTGAGCCGGACCGCGGCTCCGCGGCAACAGCTGAAGGCCCATGTTCACGAGGAACATGGGCCTTCACTGTTATCCCGACGCCGTTGTCGGGTCCCCGAGGGGGTCTTCCGTCGCTGGGCCACCGCCCCGGATCTCGGGGGTGCCTGTTGCGAAGGGCATGGCAGCCCAGCAGACGGAAATCTTTACCTTCCGGTGTCCTCCTGTACCGACCTTAGGCGGGAACGAGGGCGGGATCGTCGCTGGGGACGTCGCCGCCGTCGCGCGCCTCGTGCAGGAACCGGTCGTAGGCCGGAAGCGTCAGGAAGGCGGGGAACGACGCGGTGAGGGTGACTTCCTCGAAGATGTCCCGCGAATCGGCGAAGCGGTCGCCTTCGAAGCGTTCCAGCCTCGCGAACTCCTCGTCCAGCATGTCCTCGACCCATTCCCGGGTGATGACGTCGCCCTTGTCCGTGATGGCGCGGGAGAAGATCCACTGCCACAGCTGCGAGCGGGAGATTTCCGCGGTGGCGGCGTCCTCCATCAGGTTGTGGATGGTGACGGCGCCGTTGCCGCGGAGCCAGGACTCGATGTAGCGGATGCCGACCTCGATGTTGTTCCGGATGCCCTGCTCGGTGATGGTGCCGGTGGTGGAGGCGATGTCGAGCAGTGCGCGGTCGTCCGGGGTGACGTCCTCGCGGAGGCGGTCCAGCTGGTTCGGACGGTCCCCGAGGACACCGTCGAACACCTCGCGGCAGACCGGAACCAGGTCCGGGTGGGCCACCCAGGAGCCGTCGAAGCCGTCGGCGGCGTCGCGGGTCTTGTCGGCGCGGACCTTCTCGAGGGCGATCGCGTTGGCTTCCGCGTCCTTGCGGTTGGGGACTGCTGCGGCCATGCCGCCGATCGCCATGGCGCCGCGCTTGTGGCACGCCCGGACCAGCTGCTCGGTGTAGGCGCGCATGAACGGCTGGGTCATGGTCACCTGGCTGCGGTCCGGCAGAACGAAGCGCGGGCCGCGGGTGCGGAAGTTCTTGATCAGGGAGAAGATGTAGTCCCAGCGGCCGGCGTTCAGGCCCGCGGCGTGGTCGCGCAGTTCGTAGAGGATTTCCTCCATTTCGAACGCGGCGGTGATGGTTTCGATCAGCACGGTGGCGCGGATGGTGCCCTGGGGGATGCCGAGCAGGTCCTGGGCGAGGATGAAGATGTCGTTCCAGAGGCGGGCTTCGAGGTGGTTCTCGATCTTCGGCAGGTAGAAGTACGGGCCCTTGCCCTGGGCGATCAGGCGGCGGGCGTTGTGGAAGAAGTACAGGCCGAAGTCGACGATCCCGCCGGCGATCGGGGTGCCGTCAATGAGCATGTGCTTTTCCGGCAGGTGCAGGCCGCGGGGCCGGACCACCATCGTGGGCAGCTCTTGGGCGGGGCGGAGCTTGTACTCCTTGCCCTCGGGGGTGGTGAAGTCGATCCGGCGCTCCAGGGCATCGGTGAGGTTGAGCTGGCCCTGGATGACGTTGCGCCACGACGGGGTGGAGGCGTCCTCCATGTCCGCGAGCCACACCTTGGCGCCTGAGTTCAGGGCGTTGATGGTCATCTTCTTGTCCACCGGACCGGTGATCTCCACGCGGCGGTCCTCAAGGCCCGGGGCCGGGGGAGCGACGCGCCAGTTGGGGTCGTTCCGGACGGACTCGGTCTCGCGGAGGAACCGCGGGTCCTGGCCCTTGCCGATCTGCTGGCGGCGGTCCCGACGGGCCTGCAACAGCTCCAGCCGCCGGCCCTTGGTCGCCTTGTGCAGCTTGGCAACAAATGCCAGGGCGTCAGGAGTCAGGACCTCGCTCTGCCGGCAGATCGGCTGTGCGGTCAACGTAACGCCGTTGATGGTGAAGTTGTCAGTGAAGCTGTTCATGGGAGTTGCTCCTTGGAAGTCCGCTGTTGCCCTATCACTTTTGGTCTCCAAAGGAGGTCGATGAGGACCAAAAGTGATAGGGCAACAGGCGGGAAAAGCTGGGGATTAGTGGAACTGGCCTTCTTCGGTGGATCCCACCAGAGCCAGGGTGGATGCGTTCGGGTTGAGCGCGGTTGCGATGTCGTCGAAGTAGCCGGTGCCGACTTCGCGCTGGTGCTTGGTCGCGGTGTAGCCGCGGGATTCGGAGGCGAATTCCTTCTCCTGCAGCTCGACGTAGGCGCTCATGCCTTCACGGGCGTAACCGTGGGCGAGATCGAACATCGAGTAGTTCAGGGCGTGGAAGCCGGCGAGGGTGATGAACTGGAACTTGAAGCCCATCGCGCCCAGCTCGTTCTGGAACTTCGCGATCGTCGCGTCGTCCAGGTGCTGCTTCCAGTTGAAGGACGGCGAGCAGTTGTAGGCCAGCATCTGGTCGGGGAACTCGGCCTTGACGCCCTCGGCGAACTTCTTGGCCAGCTCGAGGTCAGGGGTGCCGGTCTCCATCCAGATCAGGTCGGAGTACGGCGCGTAGGCCTTGGCGCGGGCGATGCACGGCTCGAGGCCGTTCTTGACCCGGTAGAAGCCTTCCTTGGTCCGCTCACCGGTGATGAACGGCTGATCGCGCTCGTCGACGTCGGAGGTGATCAGCGTGGCGGCCTCGGCGTCGGTACGGGCGATGACGACGGTCGGGACGTCGGCGACGTCGGCCGCGAGGCGCGCAGAGGTCAACGTGCGGATGTGCTGCTGGGTGGGGATCAGCACCTTGCCACCGAGGTGGCCGCACTTCTTCTCCGACGCCAGCTGGTCTTCCCAGTGCGAACCGGCGACACCGGCGGCGATCATGGCCTTCTGCAGCTCGTAGACGTTGAGCGCGCCACCGAAGCCGGCTTCACCGTCGGCGACGATCGGGGCCAGCCAGTTCTCGACCGAGCGGTCTCCCTCGACCTTGGCGATCTGGTCGGCGCGCAGCAGCGCGTTGTTGATCCGGCGGATGACCTGCGGCACCGAGTTGGCCGGATACAGGCTCTGGTCGGGGTAGGTGTGGCCGGACAGGTTCGCGTCACCGGCGACCTGCCATCCGGACAGGTAGATGGCCTTGAGGCCCGCGCGGACCTGCTGCACGGCCTGGTTGCCGGTCAGCGCACCGAGCGAGTTGACGTAGTCCATGTCGTGGAGCTGCTCCCACAGCACCTCGGCGCCACGGCGAGCAAGGGTGCTCTCCTCGACGACGTGTCCCTGCAGGGCGACGACGTCCTGTGGCGTGTAGGTGCGGGTGATGCCCTTCCAGCGCGGGTTGTGGTCCCAGTCGTGCTGGATCTGTTCCGGGCTCTTCGGTGTGCCAACGGTGGACATGTGGTGCTCCTTCGGTTTCATGCAAGTCGCTGAAGGCCCGGGGGGCCTCCGCGGTTGTTAACGCTCCAGCTTTTTCACTGGTGTGCTAATTCGAGGATGCACTAAGCCATAACCGCAGGTCCACCCCTTTCGTTTGCCAACTTTCGCCAACGGCCATCGCGAAGTTGCGAAGATTGCGAAGGTCGTTTGCACTGAACCGGTTCAGTAGCTACTAGCCAGTAACCGAATCTGCGCAGGTCAGTACGCTCGTACTGTTAACGGGAGCGATTCAGAGGTTGAACAGCGAGGCGACGGCTTTGGTCTCGTCGCCGACCGCGTATGTGAGCGTTGTAACAGTGCGGTCCGTGAGCGCCTCGCCGAACACGTCGGTCGAACCCGGCGGATACACGTGCGTGACGATCTCCAGCTTGTCGCCGAGGGCGACCGGGAGATCGTGCTCGATGGTCACGCGCAGCGGGCGGGCCAACAGCTCGGGATGGCCGGCGAGGTAGTCCTCGACGACGGACCAGTAGACGGAGTTGTTCATGTGGTCGAAGATGTCGATGTCGCTGACGCGGACCGGGTAGTCGCGGACCTCGCGGGCATCTTCGCGGCTGCCGGCCTTCAGGTACGCCTTCCACCTCAACCGGTCCACCTCGGTGGTGCGCTGCAGGCCCTCGATGAAGTCATCGGCGATCCGCGCGGGCCCCTGCGTCTCCCGGTTGATGTTGATCCAGAACGCCTCGGATTCCATCAGCCCGCCGCGGCGGCCCTCGACGCGGACCCGCATCTCACACCAGCGGTTGGAGGTCCCCGAACACCAGCGCCGCAGCCTGAGCATGTCCTTGAACTCGATGGGCCGGATCAGGTCGATCATCGTGCGCCGCACGATCCACAGGGGGTGGGTTTCCTCGAAGCCCATCTCGCGCAGCTGGTCCGAACCGATGTCCTGGATGTGGCGGGTCGCGGCGTCGAACTTCAACCTGCCTGCGCGGTCGACGTCGGCGACCCGCAGTGGCCACTGGACGTCGAACACGTCGGGGTGCGGATCAGGCACCGGCATCATGGCCTTGGCCAGCCCCTGGGCCGGCTGCCCGGTATTGCTCACGGATTCCGATACTGCCACACGCCCCTCCATGCCAATACTGCGAATCTTCCCTTCGCAACCGTGCTAGTCGCGGCTACGCTGTGTGACGTGGCCAAGACGTTCGTCGGCGCCCGCGTCCGGCAGCTTCGGAGCGAGCGCGGATTCAGCCAGGCGGCGCTGGCGCAGATGCTGGACATCTCGCCCAGCTATCTCAACCAGATCGAGCACGATGTCCGCCCGCTGACCGTGGCCGTGCTGCTGCGCATCACCGAGGTGTTCGGAGTGGACGCGACGTTCTTCGCCTCCCAGGACGACACCCGGCTGATCGCCGAGTTGCGCGAGGTGATGATGGATCGCGACCTCGACGTCGACGTCGAACCGGCCGAGATCGCCGACATGGTGGCCGCGCACCCCTCACTCGCCCGCGCCATGGTCAACCTGCACCGGCGCTATCAGCTCACCACCACCCAGCTGGCCGCCGCGACCGAGGACCGCTTCAACATCGGTGCCGGCGGCAGCGGGACCGGATCCATCACGATGCCGCACGAAGAGGTCCGCGACTACTTCTACGAACGCCAGAACTACCTGCACGACCTCGACACCGCGGCCGAGGACCTCACCGCGGGCATGCGGATCCAGCGGGGCGATCTCGTCGGCGACCTGGCAGACCGGCTGCGAATCGTCCACGGCGTCAGGATCGTCCGTCGTATCGACCTCGGCGCGGGGGTCCTGCACCGCTACGATCCGGCGTCGAAGACCCTGGAGATCAGTGCCCACCTGTCCTCGGGGCAGACGGTGTTCCGGATGGCCGCCGAGCTGGCCTACCTGGAGTGCGGCGTGCTGATCGACAAGCTCGTCGGCGAAGGTCACTTCACCAGTGAGGAGTCCCGCCGGCTGGCGCGTCTGGGGCTGGCGAACTACTTCGCCGCCGCGACCGTGCTGCCGTACGCACAGTTCCACGAGACCGCGGAGAAGTTCCGTTACGACGTCGAGCGGCTCTCCGCGTACTACCTGATCAGCTACGAGACCATCTGCCACCGGCTGTCGACGCTCCAACGGCCGTCGATGCGCGGCGTCCCGTTCTCCTTCGTCCGCGTCGACCGTGCCGGCAACATGTCGAAGCGCCAGTCCGCCACCGGATTTCACTTCTCCTCCAGCGGCGGTACCTGCCCGCTGTGGAACGTCTACGAGACGTTCGCCAATCCCGGCAAGATCCTCGTGCAGCTCGCCGAGATGCCGGACGGGCGCAGCTACCTGTGGGTGGCCAGGACCGTGGAGCGACGGGCTTCGCGCTATGGTCAGCCGGGTAAGACGTTCGCGATCGGCCTCGGCTGCGAATTGCGCCACGCGCAGCGACTGGTCTATTCGGAAGGGATCGATTTGTCCGGTGACCCCAATGTCCGGGCAACACCGATCGGTGCGGGCTGCCGAGTGTGTGAACGCGACAACTGTCCGCAGCGAGCGTTCCCCGCTCTGGGGCGCGCGCTGGACATCGACGAACACCGGTCGACGGTGTCACCGTACCTGGTGAGGCAGCCGTGACGGCGCCCTCGCGGATGCCGCCCGGCGGCTTCAAGGAACTGGGCCCGATCAACTGGCTCATCGCCAAGGCGGGCGCGCGCGCCATCCGCGCGCCGCGCTTCAGCCTCTTCACCGTGCTCGGCCGGCACCGCCTGCTGCTTCCGGTGTGGCTGCCGCTGTCGGGTTTCCTGCTCTACGGGGGCAAGCTGTCGCCGCGCGACAAGGAAACCGTGATCCTGCGGGTCGGCCATCTGCGCGAGTGCGAGTACGAACTGCAGCAGCACCGCAGGCTCGCCCGCAGCCGCGGGCTGGACCCCGTGACGCAGGCCCGGATCTTCGAAGGTCCCGACGCCCAGGGCCTCACCGACCGGGAGCGGGTGCTGATCACCGCCACCGACGAGTTCGTCGTCACCCGCGGGGTGTCCCCCCAGACGTGGCAGGCGCTCGCCGAGCACCACACCAAACCCCAGCTGATCGAATTCTGTTTCCTGACAGCGCAATACGACGGACTCGCCGCCACCATCGCCACGCTGGGCGTACCGCTGGACTTCCCGGATTGAGCGCACGCATTGACACAGCCGACAGAGACTGTAACGGCCACGGCTAGCATGCGTTCATGAGTCCGAGCAATCCCTGGCGGCATCCGCCCGGCGTTCCCCGCTGTGAGCCGCCGCGCGCCGAGGGCTGCTTCTTTCTGCCCGACGGTCGCCGGATCGGTTACGCCGAGTACGGGAACCCGACCGGGCCCGTCGTGCTGTGGTTCCACGGGACGCCCGGTGGCCGCAGGCAGTTCCCCATCGTCGGACGCCGCGCCGCCGAAAGGCTCGGCCTGCGCGTGGTGCTCGTCGAGCGCGCCGGGTCCGGGCTGAGCCA
>JAXMJF010000056.1:0-12657 GCA_034376805.1 Arthrobacter sp. | reverse complement strand
GGGTTACTGCTTGCCATCATTCGGGTCCTTGCCCTGTCCTTCGAGAACCTGTCCTTCAGAGACGGGTCCGCCGGCAGCCGGCGCGCCTGCTGCCGGCGCGGCACCGGCGGCCGGTTCCCCGTTGGGGGCAAGGTCCAGTGCATCGGTCCGCGGCAGGGTGTCCTCGTCCTCCGCTGCGGCGGCGCTGCGGGGCGCGGTCCGGGCGGCGCCGTCGTCGTTGTTGACGTTGGTGGCGTCCACGACGATGCAGGTGACATTGTCCCGGCCGCCGCTGCGCAGGGCCGCCTGGATGAGTTCATCCACGGCCGCCTGCGGGTCCGCCTGGGCGCGCAGGATATTGGAGATGTGCTCGTCGTCGAGTTCGCCGTTGAGCCCGTCGGAGCAGACCAGGACCCGGTCCCCCTCCTCGATGGGCAGCAGCCAGTAGTCGGCCTCGATCTCGTCACCGGTGCCCAGGGCACGGGTGACGACGTGCCGGCGCGGGTGCACGGCGGCCTGCGCCATGCTGATTTGTCCGGCGTCCACGAGTTCCTGGACCTCGGAGTGGTCGACGCTGACCTGCTTGAGCTTGCCCTGGCTGAGCCGGTAGGTCCGGGAGTCGCCGATGTTGAGGACCAGCCAGTACGGGACCCCCATTTGCTCCACCACCACAACGCCGGAGAGTGTGGTCCCGGCGCGCGAGCCGGTAGCTTCGCGGATGCTTTCGTCGGCCATCAGCAAGTGTTCCTGCACTACGCCGGCTGTGGCGTCCCGCTCCCCGCTCGCCAGCTGCGGGATCCGGGCGAGCGTGCGGACGCAGATGCCGCTGGCGATCTCGCCGGCCTCGTGCCCGCCCATCCCGTCCGCGACCGCGAAGACGGGATCGGAGGCAATAAAGGAGTCCTCGTTCATTTCGCGGCGCAGGCCGCGGTCGGTGCCGTAGCCGGCGTTCAGCCGGAGGCCCGGGGGGCTGCCCAGGGCCGGCACGGGGGCGGTGTCGGAGTTGGCTGGGGTGGGAACGTCGGCCGGCTGGGGAATCATGCCTGTCCTAGGTAGAAGGAGCGGTCACCGAAGTGCACGGTGGACCCGGGGCGGACGTGGGTGGGCTCCCCCGCCGCGAGGGCGGTGCGGATACCGTCCGGGGTGGTGACGGAGCTGCCGTTGGTGGAGTCCCGGTCCGTGACCCAGACTCCCCCGTTTCCGGCCAGCAGGTACAGGTGGGTCTTGGAAATGGAACGGCCGGGATCGGCGACCGGGATGAGCTGGGCGGCGTCCTCGCCGGGGTGTCCGGCAGGGTTCCGGCCGATCAGCACGGTGCGGTCCAGTTCGATGTCCCGGCCGTCGTCCAGCCGGATCCGGAGCATAGCCACGGTGACCGGGGCGTGTGTGTCGCCGCGGACCTGGGTGCGGTCGTGGTCGTCGTCGGGGTGCTGGCCCGGCTGGAAAGCCACGTTCGGGGAGGGGGGCGTCCGGGCGGGCGGCGCGAACGAGGCGGCAGGGGCGGGCTGCGGCGCCGCGGGCGGTTGCCACTGGTTGGGGTCGAGCACCGCCGGAGTCGCCGGAGCAACCGCGGCTGCCGGAGCAACCGGGGCGGCTGCGGCGGGAGCGGCGGGAGCGGCGGCTGCGGCGGGAGCGGCGGCTGCGGCCGCGGCCGCGGCACCCGCCAGCGGCGAAACGACCTGCTGCACCGGCGGGAGGTCCAGCGGCGCGAAGCTGTACGGGCCCTGGATGCCGCCGGTGGTGATCGGATTGCGTCCGGCTTTGACGTCGAACACGAGGGTCTTGGCGGCCGTATCGTGCCATCCGCGGAGCTGGCCGTTGCGGTCCCAGGCGCTGGAGAGCACCACGAGGACAGCCCAGGCGGCGCCCAGGAACAGGAGGGGTCCGAGCACCAGCAGGGCCACGCCGAACCACTGGAAGATCACTACCGCGGCGGCGGCAACCACGGCAAGCAGCACGCCGGCGCCCGTGATGAGGCCGCGGAGGAACACTGCTCCCCCGCCCGGGGCGTAGCCGTCAGCATCCGTACTGCGGATACCCATCAGCCGGTTGCCGGGGGTCGCGCCGGAGCGGGCTTCGGCCGTGGCGACAACCGCGGTGTAGATCAGGGTGAGGCCTGCGCCGATGCCCCCGAACAGCACCAGGGACGAGGTGTCATAGACGATAAAGCCCCCGCTTTGGCTCCTGGTGACACCGGCGAAACCGATCGCCCCCAGGATTGCCAGGATGGTGACCGGCGGCAGCCAGTCCAGCACGGCGGCCCCCAGCCGCTTTCCGGCAGCGGCCGGCGCCAGTTCAAGCTTGCTCGGCATCGGTGGTCCTCCCCCTGGTCCGCGGCCCGTGGCTGGGCCCCGCGATACGGGGATACTACCGGGGTTCAGGCCGGTGTGCCCGGCGGCCGGGTTCCCGGCGACCGCGCCGCCGGGACCCTGCGGGTGGATTTCCTGCGGGCCCCCGGCCGCGGGAAGCTCCCGCACGTTGCGGATGTTCCGGGCGGAACGGTTGCTCAGCGGCGTCCCGCAGGAGGTGCAGAAAGCGGCCCCCTGGCGGAGCGGCTGCTGGCAGCGCGGGCAGCGCTCGGCGTCGTCGGTCATGGCTTGTGGCGGTTCTTCCTGGCGGTCTGGCTGGCGTCGGCCGGGGTGTCGGCAGCAGCATCAAGGTGGGCTGCCGCCGCCGGACCGGACTCCACTGTACCCGCAGGCTTTTCCGGGCCTGCGGGCGCCGCGCGCTTCCGGCCGGACCGGTCGGGCTTGAGGCCACGGAGCGTGAGCGCGGCCCTGCCGTCGGCCAGCAGGGAGCGCGGCGAGAACCTGGCCCGCTGCCGTCCCCAGAAGCTGAGCGTTCCGGTCATTTCCTTCAGCGAGCCGTCCACGATCTCCCAGTACTGCCGCACCTGGTCCTCGCTCGGCTGGCCGGCTCCGAAGATCGCGGCGTCAGCGCGGTTGGCGAGCAGCGTGGTGGTTCCGCCGGCGGCCGGGAACGCATCGGCAAGCACGACGGCGGATTCGCGCCGGGTGGCGCGGGTGTCCACGCCGGCGCCGAGGTCCGTCGCGAGGCTGACGACCTCGTTCCAGCCGCCGCCGACGCGCTGCGCCGGCGGGCCGTCGCTGAAGCGGGCCTTCCGGCGCCGGGACTTGAGCAGGGCGATCAGCAGCAGCGGCAGCGCCAGGATCGCGATCGGGATGAGCGCCAGTCCGATCGCCGTGAGGAGGGGTCCCCAGAAGAGCCAGGGGTTGTTCTTCTTCTCGTCGGCGTCCAGCGCATCCGGTGAGGAGTCCGGCGGAAGGTCCGCGGGCTCCTGCGGCGGCGGCGGCGGTTGCAGCACCTGCGGCTTGGGCTTGGACTTGTTCTCCGGGTCCGGGGGGATCGGCACATTGTCCTTCGGCGGGGTGGGATCGAAGGGCACCCAGCCCACGCGGTCGAAGGCGACTTCGACCCAGGCGTGGACATCCTTGCCGGTGATCTTGACTTCGCCGGCGCCGTTTTCCGGGCTCTTGGGATCCGGGTAGAACCCCATCACCACGCGGGAGGGGATGCCGAGGTGGCGCAGCATAAGGGACATCGAGACGGCGTACTGCTCGTCGTCGCCGAGCATCTGCTTGGCGGTGAGCAGGCTCCGGACGCGGTTGGCGCTGTGGCCCGAGACGCTGGGCAGCTGTCCGTCGGCGATCAGGCCGTTGCTGAAGGCACCCTTCTTCTGGAAGTGCGCCTCGATCTGGCGCACCCGGTCAATGGCGGTGGGGGCATCGGCGGCGAGGTCGTTCGCCTGGGATCCGACGACGGGCGGCACCTCGGCGGGGTCCGGGAGGGACATTCTGGCGAAGTCATACTGCGTCAGCTGCCCGTGTTCCAGGGTGGCGGGATCGGCCACCTGGACGCGGTAGGCATCGCCCTTCGCCAGGCCCTTGGTGGTCACGGCCGTGTCCGTGCCGGCGTTGAAGTAGAGGCCGGACGCAGCGCCGGAGCCGTCGCGGGCAAAGCTGATTCCGGTGGTCTTGCGTCCGCCGGGCAGGAAGTAGCCCTGGTAGTCCTCGATGGTGATGTCCAGGGTGTAGTTGTTGCTCGGCACAATCCCGGTGGAGTCGGCCAGGGTGTTGAGGGATTTGGCGTCGCCCACCTTGCTGAAGCTGCCGGAACCGTTCGGGTCCATGTTGTAGTTGGTGCCGTTGAAGGAGTCGAGCGCGGCGAGCCGCACCCGGGCGTCCTTGGGCAGGCCTTTGACGACGAAGAGGTTGTCGTCTTTTTTGTCCTTGACGAAGTTGCGGAAGCTCGCCAGCGGCGTCACGTAGTCCTTGGGATCGAACGGCGGGACGATCGTGTTGCGCAGCACGCGGCGGTCGTCACTGGCGGTGACCAGCGGGGACGCGACGGCGGTGACCGCCACGGCGACGGCGATCACCGCAGCGGCGGTGCCGAGCCGGCGGAGCGTGGCCGCGCGGGCGGTGGCCTCCTCCGCCTCCAGCCGGTTGACGGAGACTTTGCGGGTGTCGCTGCGGCGGAGCGCGTCGCGGCGGAAGGTGGCCCAGGCGATCGCGACCACGGTGAGTGAGATGCCGCGCTCCACCGTGAGGAAGCCTGCGTTGGTGCTGAAGGCGATGCCGGTGACGAACAGCACCAGCACCGGCAGCAGCGGCCAGTAGGGGCTTTTGAGCCGCCAGGTCAGCAGCCCGGCCGCCAGCGCGGTCAGGAGCGAGCTCAGGAAAGGCACAATCAGGGTGCCGCCGGCGGTGCAGACCGGAACGCCAACGGTGAGCATGTCCTTCCAGGCGAACACAACGCCGAGCAGCAGGGTGCGCAGCGAATCGAGAGTGGGCAGGACCCCGGCGAAGGAGGCCTCGGGGACGGCCAGGGCGGTGCCGAACACGAGGTACACGCCGAGCGTCAGGGCAGCGGTGATCAGGAGCCCCAGCCGGAAATGCACCGCGGCCGCCGCCAGGGCCAGGCCCAGCAGGATGCCGCCGAAGCCCGCGATCAGGTAGTAGGGGTCGCCGCCGAAGCTGAGGCTGAAGCCGAGCACGCCCAGGCCAAGCAGCACGGTGAGGGCGCCCGCGTCGAGGGCAAGGTGCCAGGGCGGCTGGCCGCCGGTAAAGCCGGAACGTTTCGCGGCTGCCGCGAGGTTGCGGGGGCGGAGCGGGGTTGCGGTGCTCATGCTGCCGCCTTCCTCAGCACGATGGCCAGGTCCGAGAGGTCGCCGAGGGTCAGCACGGTCAGGTCCCCGATGGCGGCCCGGGCCGGCGCGGCACCGGACTGGAGCCGGACGGCGAGGGTGCGCACGCCCAGGGGCACCGCGGCCGATGCGGAGCGCAGCTGGGTGGCGGTGACGTTGCTGCCCACGATCAGGAACACCACGGAGGCGTTGGGGACGCTGTCCGCAAGGCTCCGGGCCAGGTCGACGGCGGTTTTGCGCTGTGGTGCGCCCACGATCCGTGTCATGTCATCGAGCATGTTGCGGCCGGTTTCGCAGCGCAGCGGGCCCTTCTGCGTGAGCACATCGAGGTCCCGCTGTTCGCGGATGGCCTGCCGTCCGATCGAGGCTGCGGCGGAGATGGCCAGTTCGAACTCCTCTTCGGAGGCGTATTCGTCCGTGTTGATGGACAGCGAAATGGCGAGGTGCGCCCGGCGGGTTTCCTCGAACTGGCGGACCATGAGCTTGTTGGTGCGGGCTGTGGTCTTCCAGTGGATGTGCCTGCGGTCATCGCCCGGCACGTAGTCGCGCAGCGCGTGGAAGGACACGTCGGCGCTGGACAGGTCCGTGGTGGGCATGCCCTCGAGGTCGCGGATGAATCCGGCGGCCGAGCCGGCCAGCGCCGTGGTTTTCGGGTGCACGAACAGGTCCTCGGCTTCGGTCCAGAGCACCTGGCGGCGCAGCAGGTGCAGCGGGTCGGCACGGACGGAGCGGACCGGGCCCACCACAATCACGGCGCGGCGCGCGGTGGGGATGGTAAACAGGTCCTCGTGGACCTGCTGGGGTTTCATCCGGGGCAGGTGGAACACGGCAGTGGCGGCCCCGACGGGGAGTTCCAGGTCCGCGGGCAGCAGGGGCCGGGCGGAGGTGTTGGAGACCGCGATACTGCCGACGGCGCTGTCCCCCACCGCCACCCGCGTCCGGGCCAGGTCCAGCACAACGCCGTAGGAGGAACGGCCCAGGATGAAGCCGACGGCGAGCACAAACAGCACGAACGCGGCGACCGCTGCCGCCTTGGCTTCCTGCCAGCCGAACGCCTGGCCGACCGTCCAGAGCAGGATCGATGCCGCCAGCACGAACCAGCCCAGGAGGCTCACCACGGACAGGACCGGCCACACATGGCGCAGCCACAGCGCGCGGACGGCGCGCCAGGCCGGGGCAATGGCCAGGCCTGCAGTGCTTCCGGCCTCGGTCCAGAGGGAGCCGGGATGCAGCCTGGTGGGCCTGCCGTCCCGGTGGAAGGGCCGTTGGAGGCGTTCAGCAAGCCGGCTCAGCGGAGTGCTGGAGGACATATGGGTGCCTTTGTTCGTGCTGGGTTTTCTGGGTTGGACGGTGCGCTTAGACGAGGGAGGCGCGCTGCTGCGGTGCGGCGACCTCTGCCAACACCCGCTTCAGCACGGCCTCTGCAGTCGCGCCGGAGAATTCGGCTTCCGGGTCCATCACGAAGCGGTGGGTCCAGACGACGGCGGCGAGGTCCTTGACATCGTCCGGCAGCACGAAGTTCCTGCCCTGGCTGGCGGCCCAGACCTTCGTGGCCCGGACCATGGCGAGGGCGCCACGGACGGAGACACCGAGCCGGGTCTCCGGTGCGTTGCGGGTCTCCTCGCAGAGGCGGGAGATATATTCCAGCACGGCGGTGTCCACATGCGTGGTGGCGGCAAGGTCCGCCATGTCCGCGATCGCCTGTGTGGTGATGACCGCGGTGATGTCCTTGGAGCGGTCCTTGAGGTTGGCGCCGCCGAGCAGCTGCACCGTGGAGGCGTGGTCCGGGTAGCCAATGGAGGTCTTCATCAGGAAGCGGTCCAGCTGGGCCTCGGGCAGCCGGTAGGTGCCGGCCTGCTCGATCGGGTTCTGGGTCGCCATCACCATAAACGGGCGGCCGGCCTCATAGGTGGTTCCGTCCACGGTGACGCGGGATTCCTCCATGACCTCCAGCAGTGCCGACTGGGTCTTGGGCGAGGCACGGTTGATTTCGTCGGCCAGGACGATGTTGTTGAAGATGGGCCCCTTGTGGAACTCGAACTTCTGCGTCTTCTGGTCGTAGATGGTCACACCGGTCACGTCCGAGGGCAGCAGGTCCGGGGTGAACTGGATGCGGTTGTTGGAGCCCTGGACGGTGGCGGCCAGGGCACGCGCCAGCGAGGTCTTGCCGGTGCCCGGGGCGTCCTCGAAGAGGACATGTCCCTCGGCGAGCATCGCGGTGAAGGTCAGGCGGATGACGTGGGACTTGCCCAGGACGGCCTGGCCCACGTTGGCGACGAGCGTCTCGAAGGTGCCGGCAAACCATTCGGCCTGTTCGGTGGTCATGGTCATGGTGTGGTCCTTTTCTGTTCTGGGTGAAAAAGCTTGGGTGTCATCGCCGGGGCATTCCGGCCGGAGGCGTCGAACCCAGGTTCGTGGTGTTCCCGCGGACGAAGTTCCCCGCGGCCGCGCCGGTGGTCACGTGGTACCAGACACCGCTCGGGTTCTTGTCGGTCTGGTACCAGACCACGTAGTAGTCCGTCTTCGCGGGCGAGCCGGGGTTCATCCACTTGCCGGCGCCCACACAGTCGCCGCCCTGGAAGCTGTCGGTGTTCTTGCTGGGTTCTGTGCAGCTGCGCACCGGGGTGGCCTCAACGCTCCAAGTCGTCGGGACCGGCGGCGGTGGTTCCGACCCGCTGCGCGAGGTGTCCTTGCCGATCCGGCCGGGCTGGCCGCCGCTGATGGCACGGACTTCCAGCGTGTGCGTCTCGCTGAAGCCCACGCTCTTGGAGAAGGACCGCTGCTGAGTGTCCTGCCAGCCTCCGGCGCCATCGAGCCGGTACTGGTAACCGGTCACGGGGCGCCCGTTGCCGTTCGCCGCGTTCCAGGTCCACGACACCGTTTTGTCCCCGACGCCGCTGCTCTTGGCTCCGGTGACGGCCGGTGCGAAGGCGAGTCCGTAGGGGTTCACCGTATTTGAGGCGGGGCTGGCGTCGCCGGAGCTGGAGCTGCGCGAGGACACCGCCCAGACCACCACCGCGGTGGCGGTCCCGTTGGGGGCGGCCACCGCCCCGCCGCCGGCCGGGATATTGCCGCTGCCGTCGCCGGAGGTGAGCTTGTATTTGTAGGTGATTTCAGCGGCACTGGAGCCGTTGCGCTGGTCGGCGGTGAGCGGGTTGAAGCGGACGTCAATCCTGCCGCCGTCGCCGCCGGTATCCATCAGCGTCACCGACGGCTGGCCCACCATCGCCGGTTTGCCCACGGCGCGCACGGCGGCGGACTGGGCGCTTGTTCCGGAGGTCCCGGCCTTGTTCGTGGCGGACACGGTGAAGGTGTAGCCTGCCTCCGAGTTGTCCACGGTGACGTTCTGCGTGGTGCCGGACACCTGCTGGGTCGCCACAACGGCCCCGCCCCGCAGGGTGGTAAGCGTGTAACTGGAGATGGCGTCGCCGTTGTTGTTCGGGGCCGTCCAGTTCACCTTGAGCTGGCTCTGGTTGCCCACCGAGCCCGCCGCCGTCGCGTTCGGTGCTGCCGGGGTGACGGGCACCCCGGCAGGGGTTTCCGCCGCCGAGTAGGCGCTCCATTCGGAGGGCTCCTTGGCGTCATTGCGGGCCAGGACGCGCACCTTGTAGGCCACGCCGTTCTTGAGGCCCTTCCAGACGTAGCTCACCGAGCTGAGGTTCTGGATCTGGGCGTTCTGCCCGGCCGGGGCCGGGGAAATCTCCAGGTCGTAGGACTTGACCGGTGAGCCCTTGGACGCCGGGGCCACCCACGTGACCGTGAGCTGTGTGTCGCCGAACTTCACCGCCGGCGCGGCCGGGGTGTCCGGTTTGACGTCCGGGCGTACCTCGGCCGAGGCCGGGGACCGCTCGGATTCGCCCAGGGCATTGGTGGCCGTGACCTGGAAGTGGTACTTGGTGTTGTTGGTCAGCCCGGTCAGGGTGCAGGAGTTGGCCGGGCAGTCCTGCCGGTAGCCGCCTTCACCGTAAACGGTGTACTGGGTGATGGCCGAGCCGCGGTCCGCGGGGGCGGTCCAGTTCAGCAGGGCGGTGCCGTCCCCCACGCTCGCGGCCTGCGGGGTGGTCGGCGCCAGCGGCTTGTCCTTGACGGTCAGCCGGATCCGGGCTGTCGCGTAGCGGGACTCTTCCCCGGTCTTGTCGGCCACGGTGTAGGCCACGATCATGGTTCCGGAGAACCCGTCCGCCGGGGTGACGGTCACGGTGTCCCCGGTGGCGACGGCGGAGCCCTGGCCGGTCTCGGTCACGGCGGAGACGATCTTCAGCGCCGTCTCCGGGAACGGATTGGCGTCGTTGTCCAGCACCCGCACGGTGACGGGCTTGCCGGCCGCGGCGTTGGCTTCGAGGTCGTCGTTGGCCACGGGCTTGGGCCGGTTGGAGGCAGTGACGGTCAGCTGGTAGGTCGCGGTGGCCTCGAGCCCGCGGGGGTCCGTGGCCTTGACCTGGACCGCGCCGTTGGCTCCGGCGACGGCGCTGTCCTTGGCGGAGGCCTTCAGAGATTTGCCATCGACGCTGGCGTCGAACCCTGCCGGAACACCGCCCACCAGTTCGTACTTCATCCGGTCCGCGTCGCCGTCGTCCGGGTCGGTGGTCAGTCTGCCCAGATCGATGCTGGTGGAGTCCGCCTTGGGCACCTCCACCTGGCTGCCCAGCAGCACCGGCGGGTTGTTCCGGTCGGGGTCCGGGAGCACCTTGGTGCGGATGCTGAGCGTGGACTTCAGTCCGGCGGGGTCGTCCGGGCCGGATCCGTCGGTGACTTCGAAGCTGAGCGAGCCGGGGCCCACGTAGTCCTGGCCGGCAGTGTATTTCAGGGCGGTGCCGTTGCCGGCCACGGGGTCCGAACCGTCGGCGCCGATCAGTTTGATCCGGTCGGTCTGGGTCAGGCGCGGCGAGCGTCCCTCACGGACCTTGATCCATTCCTTGAGGTCCACGGTGACGGACTGTCCGGCGACGAGTTCAATCACCTCATCCTTGGCCAGGGTGGGGACCTGCTGGCCTACACCGGGCACCCAGATGATCGCGGTGGACTTCTGGCCGTCGAGGTCCTCCACCGTGTACGGGATGAGCTGCGGCTGCTCGGTGAGCTCCACGATCATGGTGCCCTCGGCGCCGGGCCGGGCGGTCTCGGCGTCGGTGGCGATCTTGAGGTTTTCGCCGACGCCGTCGGGGTCCTCGTCGTTCTTCAGGACGGGGACGTCCACGGCGGTCTTGCCGAGCGTCTGGGCGGAGGTCACACGGTCGTCGCGGGCGATCGGGGCCTGCAGCGGCACGTCCTGCTGCACCTTGACGGCGATGGCGGCCTGCGCCGTGGCTCCCCGGTCGTCCGATACGGAGTAGCGCACGTTGACGGTACCTTCCTCGCCCGGGGCCAGCAGGATGATGCGGGAAGACTGCTTGCTGACGGTGGCCTGCAGTTCCGGAGCGGCCTCGATGCCGTCGCTGACGATCCGGATCGGGTCGCCGTCCGGGTCGGTGTCGTTGCCGGTGGCGTCCACGGCGATCTGCCGTCCCGGGCGGACCTTGACCTCGTCGTCCACCGGGGTGGGCTTTTGGTTCGTGTCCCCGCGCGGCGCGATGCCCACGGTCACGATGCCGGTGTTGACGGCACCTTGCCGGTCGACGACTTTGTAGCGGAAGGTGTCCGTGCCGGCGCCGTCTCCGGCTGCCGTGAAGTCGATGAAGTTGCTGCCCACCGTGGCGGTGCCCATCGCCGGGGTGCTGTCGATCCCAATCAGCTGGACCGAGTCGCCGTCGGGGTCGATCCCGTCGAGCTCCACCGGAATCCGCACGGACCCGGCGGCCACCACCCGGGCGGTGAGGTTCTTGGGCTGCGGGCGGGAGTTTTCCGCGCCCTCCAGCGGCAGGATGTGGATTGTCACTGCCGCGGCGCTCTTCTGGCCCTGCGGGTCCACGGCGTTGTAGATCGCCCGGACGGTCTTGGGCTCCGCGCCGGCGATGAAGCGGAGCGTGTTTTCGGAGACGAAGCTCTTCCCGTCCGTTTCGGGAACGGGCTGCGGCAGGACGGCATCCACGCTGAGCTTCTCGCCCTGGGGGTGGGTGTCGTTGGCCAGCACCGGGATGGTGACGACGTCGTTGACCCGCACGTTCACCTCGTCAGGCTTGGGCTGCGGGGCCTCGACGACGGCGGGGGCCGGGACGGGAACCACGGAGACACTGCCGGTGGCCGACTTGGTGCCGTTGGACATGGTGTAGCGGAAAGTGAACGGGTCCTTGGTGCCGACGACGTCCGTGATCCGCAGGACGCTGTGGTCGATCACGCTGACCGAGGCGGTCGCGTTCTCGGGCAGCTGGACGGATTGCAGCACCAGCACACCGCCGGACGGGTCCGAGTCGTTGGCCAGAGGATCCAGGAGGACACTGCCGCCGACGGGCATCAGGGCGACGTCGTGTACGGCCACCGGGTTGCCGGCGTCCTGGCCGGATTCGACGTCCACCCGGATCAGGCCCTGGCTGCTTTGCGGGCCGTTGCTGGCTATGTACGTCAGGTAGATGGGGCCGGGGGTGCTGCTGCGGAAGGTGAAGGTTCCGCCGTCGGTCACGGGACCCAGTTCGGCGGTGCCGGCGGCCTCGACCTGGGCGAGGCGCAGCGCGCCGCCGTTGGGGTCGACGTCGTTCTTGAGCGGCGCGATCACGAGGTCCTGGCCGACGACAGCCGTAACGTGGTCGGCGTTGACGACGGGCTGCAGGGCGCCGGGAGGCTGGACGTTCACGACGACCTTGCCCGTGCTGGTGGCCCGGCCGTCCCAGACGGTCACGGTGACGGATTTCTTGCCGGGGGCGGCGCCGGAGTCCTGGTAGGTAAGCAGCCCGTCGCGGCGGACCTTAACCTGGTCCTGGTCGTTGTCGGCCTTGGCGTCCATCAGCACGAGGTCGTCGCCGTCGGGGTCGGTCCAGTCGGTGAGGATGTTCTGGCTGACGGTTTTGCCCTGCTCCACCAGCATGGTGGTGGGCTCGCCGCGCTTGAAGAGGGGTGGTTTGTTCTCGTCCGGGCCGACGACGTTCAGGGTGATGCTTCCGGCGGCGGACAGCCCGCGGCCGTCGGCGGCGTTGTAGCCAAAGGTTTCGGTTCCGGGCTTCGTGTCGGCCGGGACGGTGATCTGGAAGGCGGTGCCGCCGTAGATGTTCTCCAGGCTGCCGGACGCCGGGCCGTTGTCGCCCACGGAGGCGGTGAGGACATCGCCGTCGGGGTCCGAATCGTTGTCCAGCACGGAGAGGATGGTGGTCCGGCCAGGGCGGACGCCGACGGCGTCAGGCCTGGTTTCCGGGGGCCGGTTGGGTTTGGTGCGGTCCGGCAGGATGTTGACGGTGTTGTTGTCCGCCGACTCCTCGTCCTGGTCATCGGACTGGTTCTTGGGCGGGATGACGTCGTCCCAGTTGTTGACGAGCTGCATGTTCTGGTTGACCAGCCAGACATTGCCCGAATTCACATCATTGAGAACCACCAGGTCCCGGTTCACCCGGAACACATACGACGGCGACGCACTGGCCTTGGGT
>JAXMJF010000055.1:0-221461 GCA_034376805.1 Arthrobacter sp. | reverse complement strand
GGGGGGGGGGGGGGGCGCCCCCCCCCCCCGCCCGGGACTGCTTCTTCTTAGCCCTCGCTGTTCCTGGCGCGCCGTCCGCCCTGCCAGAGCACCACGGCCGCTCCCGCGGTGAAGGCTCCGGTCAGCGCCATCAGCCAGACGGGAATGCCGGTGTCCGAGGTACGTCCCACGGCAGTCTGGACGTTGTAGCCGACGTTCGCCTGCTTGGCGGCAGGTGCAACCGCCTTCGCAGCCGGAGCCGCTGCTTTCGGCGCCACAGCGGCAGGTGCCGACGGAGTGAGGACCACACCCGCTGCGGGAGTTACGTCCCCCGAACCTGGATCAGCCGACGGATCGACCGGCGGGTCCACCGGCGGATCGACCGGCGGGTCCAGCGGCGGATCGACCGGCGGGTCCACCGGAGGATCGACGGGCGGATCCACCGGAGGGACGACGACGGCGACGCAGTTGTTGGCGAGCAGTGCGAGATTGGCGGCGGTCAGGTTCTGGCCGTAGGGGAAAATGTCCCCGTCGTTGGCCGGCACGATGTCCAGCGTGTCATCCGCGTGGGCCCGCAGCGCGTTGAGATTAATCGTCTCCGACACGAAGGGGTTCCCCGCCGCGCTCGTTGCATGGCAGATCGTGATCTTCTTCTCTTCCGGGGGTGCCGCGTTGGCAGCGGCAGCAGCCGACATCAGCCCCAGCCCCACAACCCCCAGGGTGGCAATTGTTTTTCTCATTGGTCCGTCGCTCCGTCCAGTCAGTTTAAGAGCTGGCTTGACCGCGCGGAGTAACCGTCTTTGAGACCCAGAAAAACAACTATTTGAGACCTCCAACAGCGAATTGAATGGTGACAGTTACTCCCCAGCAGTGTCGTCAGTTCGCTTGCTATTTCAGGCTAGGCGGGGCGCCCCGTCCGGGTCGTGAGTAGCCGGTACTCGTCTAGTCGATGGACTAATACCCTGTTTCTGCCCGGGGTACTCACTACTGGGGAGATTAACTACTTGCCGGTAGCTTCCGGTCGAAAATGACCTGAAGGCCGGACCTCCAACCCGGTCCAATTACCCGGAAACGCGCCCTCGGCCCGCGCGAGTACATGCACGAGTACAAACCACAACGCTCCCCCACCTTCGTTGGAAGGTGAACTGCTCCCCGGAAGTTGGACTGAGAAATTCAGTTTCGACTTCCGGGGAGCAGTTTTATGCGTGCTAATAGTTCTTTGTCTGAGGTCCAGCGCGAGGCGGCGGTAGCGTGGTTTGAGAAGGGCGTTGGGTACCGGGCTGCGGCTCGTTTGCTTGAGGCGCCTTGTGTGCCGGTCAGGGGACTGTATGGGCGGTGGAGGATTCATGGTCAAGGAGTGCTGGTGAGCAAACCGGCGAAGTCGTACTCGTTTGAGTTCAAGCTGGCGTTAGTGGAACGGTTCCTCGCGGGCGAGACCGGCCCGGACCTGGCTGTGGAGGCCGGTTTGTCCTCGCGTCAGGTGCTGCAAAAGTGGGTCCGGGCGTATCGCCGTGACGGTGCTGAGGCATTGCGTCCCAAGGCCAAAGGCAGGCCCGCGAAGTCCGCGGCTCCACCTCCACCGGCCGAGTTACCTGAACTGGAACGGTTGCGCCGGGAAAACGAGCGGCTCCGCGCGGAGGTGGCGTACCTGGGAAAACTGCGGGCCTTGAGGGATCAGGGACGACGCTGAAGGTCCAGGCCGTCGTTTCCCTCAAGGCTGACTACCCTCTCCCGGTCCTGCTGGAGGTCGCGGGCCTGGCCCGCTCGACGTTCTTCTATCACCAGGCCCGTCTCCAGGCCCCGGACCCGAAAGAGAAGCTCCAAGCGGCGGTCACGGAGATCTTCGAAACGAACCATGGCCGGTACGGGCACCGCCGGATCCATACGGAGCTACTCAAGCAAGGGTGGACGGTTGCGAAGAAGACCGTGCTGAAACTGATGCGCTCACTTCAGCTGCTCTGCAAGGTCCGGCGCAGGAAGCGCTACAACTCTTACCAGGGCGAACAGGGCAGGATTGCCCCGAACCTACTGAATCGGCAGTTCGAGGCCGATGCCCCGAACCAGAAGTGGGTGACCGACGTGACCGAATTCAGCGTCGGGGACCGGAAGCTCTACCTCTCCCCGGTCATGGACCTCTTCGACCGGCAGATCATCTCCCATGCCATCAGCACGTCCCCGAACCTGGCGCTTACGAACGCTTCGCTGAAGGAGGCTCTGGCCTGCCTCGAGCCCGGCCAGCAGCCGCTCGTGCATTCGGACCAAGGCATCCAATACCAGCACGTCACCTGGCGGACCCTCCTCAAGGGCGCCGGCGCTGTCCAGTCGATGTCCCGCAAGGGCAACTGCTACGACAACGCCGTGATGGAGAACTTCTTCGGCCACCTCAAGGAAGAACTCTTCCACCGCGTCCGGTTCCTCAACACCGACGCACTGGCAACGGCACTGAACGACTACATCCACTGGTACAACAACGAAAGAATCTCCACAAAGCTCAAGGGTCTGAGCCCGGCGCAATACCGGGCCCAGACCCTCGCAGCCTAAAATCCCATTTAGCCAGTCCAACTATCGGGGACCACTTCAAAGGTGAGGGAGCGTTGAGCGGACAGCCGCAGGGTCTGCTGGAGCGTTGGGCCGCGGCGGTCAGGCCTCCGCAGGCTCCTCGTACTTCGGGAAGACGGGGGCGGGGGCGGGCAGCGCCGTTCCGGCTGCGATCGGGGTGCCGAGGGCGGCGAACCCGCGTGCGTCCCCTTCCGGCTGGCCCAGCGTGTCCAGGATGGCCGCCGTCGCCGCCGGCATGACCGGCTGGGCGAGGATGGCCACGATCCGCAGCACCTCGAGCGTGACGTACAGGACGGTGTTCATGCGTTCGACGTCGGTCTTCCGCAGCACCCAGGGGGCCTGCTCGGCGAAATACGCATTCGTGTCGCCCAGGACATTCCAGATCGCTTCCAGGGCGCGGCTGAACTCCTGCTTTTCGAACGCGGCGCGGGAAATGCCCAGCAGCCCGTTCGCCTGGCCCAGCAGCGCGGCGTCCTCGGCGGTGAAACCCGCGGGGACGGGGACGGCGCCGCCGCAGTTCTTCGCAACCATGGACAGCGAACGCTGGGCCAGGTTGCCGAAGTTGTTGGCGAGGTCCGCGTTCATCCGGCCCACCACGGCGTCGTGGCTGTAGGAGCCGTCCGCGCCGAAGGGCACCTCGCGGAGCAGGAAAAAGCGCACCTGGTCCAGGCCGTACTGGGCCACCCAGTCCGCCGGAGCCACCACGTTGCCGAGCGACTTGGACATCTTCACGCCCTGGTTGTGCAGGAACCCGTGAATCATGACGCGCTTGGGCAGTTCCAGCCCGGCCGACATCAGGAAGGCGGGCCAGTAGACGGCGTGGAACCGGGAGATGTCCTTGCCGATCACGTGGACGTCCGCCGGCCAGTACTTCCGGAAGGACTCCGACTCGGTGTCGGGGAAGCCGACGCCGGTCAGGTAATTGGTCAGTGCATCCACCCAGACGTACATCACGTGGTCCGGGTTCCCCGGGACGGGGACGCCCCAGTCGAAGGAGGTGCGGCTGATGGACAGGTCCTCGAGGCCGCCCTTGACGAAGCTGACGACCTCGTTGAAGCGGTTGTGCGGGGCGCCGAAGGACGGGTGGTCCGCGTAGAGGGCCAGCAGCCTGTCCTGGTAGGCGGAGAGCTTGAAGAAGTAGCTCTCCTCTTCGGTCCAGGTCACCTCGGTGCCGGTTTCGGACGCGTAGCGCAGCCCGTCGGCGTGCACCTCGGTTTCGTCCTCAACGAAGTACCGCTCGTCGCGGACCGAATACCAGCCGGCGTACTTGGAGAGGTAGATGTCCCCGTTGGCTTCCATCCGCTGCCAGAGCGCCTTGGCCGCCTCGTAGTGGTCCGGGTCCGTGGTTCGGATGAAGCGGCTCAGGGAGATACCGAGGTCGTTGCTCATCTGGCGGAAGGCGGCGGAGTTGCGGTCGGCGAGCTCCTTGACCGGGATGCCTTCCTTTTCCGCCGTCTGCTGCATCTTGAGGCCGTGCTCATCCGTGCCCGTCATAAAGAACACGTCGTAGCCGTCCAGGCGCTTGAAGCGCGCCATCGCGTCGGTGGCGATGACCTCGTAGGCGTGGCCGATGTGCGGCACGCCATTGGGGTAACTGATGGCCGTGGTGATGTAGAACGGGGTCTTTTCAGAAGTTGTCACAGCTTTAACCTAAATCAGTTCGGTGAGGGTATCGCTCTGGCGGACAAGTTCGTGGTCATGTGAAGCCACCAGGACGGCGATGCCGTCGGAGGTGGTGTCCTTGAGGATGCTGATGATGCGGTTGGCCGAGGCCCGGTCGAGGCTGGCGGTCGGCTCGTCGACGATCAGCACGCGGGTGCCGAGGATCAGGGCCCGGGCGATTGCCACGCGCTGGCGTTCACCGCCGGAGAGCTGGGCCGGGCGGTGGCGCATGCGCCGGCCCAGGCCGACCAGGTCAAGGAGGTCTTTGGCCATATCGCGGCGCTGGTCCACCTCGCCGTCGGGCACGGCGGGCAGCAGCACGTTCTCGAGCGCGCTCATGCCGTCGATCAGGGCGCCGCCCTGGTCGACATAGCCGATCAGGGCACGGCGGCGGTCGGCGATTTCGTCGTCGCCCATGGTCTCGAGCGAATCGCCCTCCCAGAACACCCGGCCCGACGTCGGCAGGGTCAGTCCCGCGCCGACCGTCAGGATGCTGGTCTTGCCCGAGCCGCTGCGGCCGGCGACGCAGTGCATCTCCCCCGCGTGGAGCGTCAGGTTGAAGTCGTCCACCACGTTGACGGCTTCGGCGCCGCCCTTGCCGCCGCCGTAGTGGATCGTGATGTTGCTGAGCTCCAGCGGGGTGGCGTGGTCCGTGGCCTTCACGATCGTGTTGGCGCGCGTCTGGTGGGCACCGCGGCGGGTGCTCTCCGTCATCCGCTCGTGAGCCTCACGGTCAAGGTTCAGGTCGTTGTTCATCGGACCACTTTCGTTGCAATTGGAATCCAGCAAAGTACAGCCACGAGCCCGGCGACGGCGGCCCAGAGCGCGGCATAGGGGGCGAGGAGGAGACCCACGCCCAGGGCGCCCAGGACGCCCAGCGGCAGCGCGACCGTCCCCACCATGGCATTTTCGAAGAACCGGACCTGGCCCAGCATGTCCGGGTTCCAGCCCATGGCCTGCAGCGTGCCCAGGTACTGGCGCTTGGCCTGGAGCTCGAACCGGCCGGTGACCATGGTCAGCAGCAGGCCGACGGCCACGCCGGACAGACCAAGAATGATGCTCGGCAGCGCGATGGACGTGGCAGCCAGTCCGCTTAGCGCGCTCGCTCCCGCGGCCCGGGGAATGTCGATCAGCAGGGCCACCATTCCGCCCACAGCAGCGGCGAAGACGCCGACGGCGACCGCCAGGGAAATGGTGTTGAACTTGTTGGTGCTCAGCTGCCGGTTGGCGAAGGTCAGCGGGGAGTCCACGGCGATGAGCCGTTCATCGTGCTGCGGTTCCTGGTCCACCACGTCGCGGTGGCGGAGCTGCTGGGCGGCGAAGAAGGCCGCGCCCGCGTAGAGCACCAGCACGGCGGCCGAGACGATCGCCGTGGCCGGGTTCCAGCTGAGCAGGCTGAGGACGATTCCGGCGGTTGCCAGCAGCGCCGCGCCGACACCGAACTCGGCAAGCACCCAGGACCGGATCCGGCCCTGGGTCCAGCCCATGGCGCGCAGGGTTCCTGCCTCGCTACGGCGCTTGCGGACGTAGCTGACAGTGGAGGCGCCGGTGAGCAGGGCGGCACCGCAGAGCGTCAGGAACAGCAGGGTCAAGTTGGTGCTGGTGAGGGAACCGGAGACGGCGTCCGCGGCGTCCTGGCGGACCCACGATTGCTGCACGGTGCCGAGTGGGGATTCCTTGCCGGCGTCGTCCTTGGAGTACCCGGGGACAAAGATGCTGGCGTCCTCGCGGGCCGAGCCGGCCACAACGGTTGCCTGCAGGCCCATGTCCCGGATCTCGTTGGCGAGCTTCTCCACCTCGGGCTGCACCTCTTTCCAGCTGCCGGGCACCTTGGCCCGGACCCGGACAGCGTCGATCACGGAGGCGTTGTCCTCGTAGCCGCGGGCGGCGGCGAGGCCGTAGTAGTCGGTGATGGCGCCGGCGGACTGGCTGGCCAGCCCCGTGGCGCTCAGCGAGGGCTTGAGTTCGGTGCCGTCGACGTCCTTGCCGGAGGCGTCCTTGGTGAGCGTGAACGGCGTGGGATCATATCCGCCCAGGGGCAGGCGGTTGACGTCGCCGGCCACCTCCTTGACCTGCTCGGCGTCGAACGTTCCGTAGACCATGGCGAGCGGTGTGGCGAGCTTCTTGCCGGTCTCGAGGTCTTCGCGGTAGGCGCGCTCGTCCACGGGCTTGCGCTGCGTCTGGTCCACGGGGGCGCCGCTGGCCGATTTTTCCGGGAGGCGGTTCACGGTGACCCATTCGCCGGGGGTGGCGCTCTTGTCCACGGCGCCGTTGCCGGCGGTCTCGCCATCCTGGTACTTCGGGGCGGCGGCGAAGTCGGTGCTCCAGGTCGCGGGGTTGTAGAGGCCCTGGCTGAAGCCTCCGGTGTCACCGAGCAGTTGCGTCAGGTCCTTGGACCCGGGCCAGGCCAGGGCGAAGGGGGACTTGGAGACGAACGGAAGGTAGTCCTTGTCCAGTGAGCGGGTCACGGTCCCGACGTCCTTGACGACGTTGCCCGAAGCGTCAATTTCCTCGATCTTGACCGAGTACTTGAGGTCAAGGGACGTGCCGGAGCGGACAATCAGCGGGATGGCCTGCGAGTTCTCGGTCAGCTGGCCGTCGCGCTTGGCCTGCTGGTACTGGCTCATCAGAGGGGCCCAGTACTTGAGCTTGACGCCGAGGAAATCGGGGCCTTCCTTGAGTTCGTCCATGCCGATGCCGGTGGTGAAGAGGCTTTCGAAGTGCCGGCCAATCGCGCCGGCGTTGCGGGCGTCGGCGGGCGGTGCCTTCTCCAGCGGGGCGAGGAAGTCGCCGGCGGTGCCCAGCAGGGCACGCTCGGCAATGGGGTCGACGGCGACGACGGATTCCGTCACCTGCGGAGCGAGCGGCAGGGAGACGGAGAGGTTGAAGAGATTGTGCTCGGAGCCGCCGGCCGGGGCCGGGAACTTGATGCCGGTCTCCCCCTCCGGGCCCGCGATGCGGACGTTCTTGCCGCCGGCGACCTGCTCTTCAATGAGCTCGGCCTTGCCAAGGGATCCTTCGGCCATGGTGTTGAACAGCGTGTGATCGGACTGGCCGTCGGAGCTGACGGCGCTGGCGGTGAGCCGGTAGTTCTTCGGTGTGTCGGAGAGGACCGATTCGGCGGCCGGGCATTTGCTCGGATCAGTGGCGCTGGGGTCCCCCGCGGTGCCGGCGAGCCCGGCGTTGAAGCCGAGGTAGTCGGTGGCATCCAGGCGGGGGGACTCGAGGTTCTGGGTGACGCGGGAGACGAGGCTGATGGGGGCCGCCACGGAGGTGCCGGCGAGCTTGCGGAGGGCGTCCAGCTGGTCGAAGCTGATCCCGCCCTGGCCGCTGGCGATATCCGGCTGCATCAGCCCGCCGTTATCGTCGGCCTTGGCCTGGACAAGAATGTCGTAGAGCCCGCGGGAGTTCTGGTCGACCGTCCGGTTCAACGCGGCCTGCGACTGTCCCTGCACGAGGACCGACAGGCACATGGCCGCGATCAAAATGGACGCGGTCAGCAAAAGCACTCGGCTTCTGATGAACCTCTGGACGGCGTTCATTGGGCTCCTGAAAGCTGGATTGCGTGCGCACACCTAAGTTCATTCCATGCGGAAGTGAAGGCGTCCCCTGCCGGGTGTGCAAAAGTAAAGGCCGGGCTGCCGGCCGGATCCGAAATTCGGACCTAGCCATTGTACGCAGACCAGCCATGTGTTCGTGGACACCGGCGGCGGTCTGATCCGCCGCCGGTGTCCACGGAAAAAATCGTCAGTCCTCGAGGTCGACTTCGCGCACCATGTCGGCGCCGATACCGGCCTTGATGGCGTCCAGAACCTGCTGCGGGACAGAGCTGTCGATGGTCAGCAGGGCGAGCACCTGGCCGCCCTCATCCTGCCGCGCGACCTGCATGCCGGCGATGTTGATGTTGTTCATGCCCAGGATGTGGCCGATGGTGCCGATCACGCCGGGGCGGTCCGAGTATGCGACCACAACGAGGTGTTCGCTGATCGGGATCTCCACTTCGAAGCCGTTGATCCCGACGAGCTTCTGGACCTGCTTGGGCCCCGTCAGGGTTCCTGCGACGGAGATCTGCGTGCCGTCGCTGAGGGCGCCGCGCAGGGTCAGGACGTTGCGGTAGGACTCGGTGTCCGGCGTCGTGATGAGGCGGACGTTGATGCCGCGCTGCTCGGCGATCACGGGGGCGTTGACGTAGGAGACCTGCTCGGTCACGATGTCGGCGAAGATGCCCTTGAGTGCGGCGAGCTCAAGCACCTTGACGTCGAGGGAGGAGATTTCCCCGGCGACCTCGACATCGAACTGGGTGAGCGAGGCGTGCGTCATGGCGGTGAAGATGCGGCCCAGCTTCTCCATCAGCGGGATGCCCGGGCGGACGTCCGGGGCGATGACGCCGCCGGCGACGTTGACCGCGTCGGGAACCAGTTCCCCGGCGAGGGCCAGCCGGACGGACTTGGCCACTGAGACACCGGCCTTTTCCTGCGCTTCGTCCGTGGACGCACCCAGGTGCGGGGTGACCACTACGTTGTCGAGCTTGAAGAACGGCAGGTCGGTACTGGGTTCCTTGACGAAGACGTCGACGCCGGCGCCGGCAATTTCGCCGGACTGCAGCGCCGTGTAGAGCGCCCCCTCGTCGACGAGGCCGCCGCGGGCGACGTTGACGACGTATGCGGTGCTCTTCATCTTCTTGAAGGACTCGGCGCCGAGCATGCCGACGGTCTCCGGCGTCTTGGGCATGTGGATGCTGATGAAGTCCGACTGCGCAAGCAGCTCGTCCAGGGTCACCAGCTGCACGCCGAGCTGGGCGGCGCGGGCCGAAGTGATGTAGGGGTCGTAGGCGAGGATCTTGGTGTCGAAGCCCTTCAGGCGGGCGGCGACGAGGGCGCCGATCCGGCCCAGGCCGATGATGCCGATCTTCTTCTCGAAGAGTTCGATGCCGGTGTACTTAGAGCGCTTCCACTCGCCGTCCTTGAGCGCGGCGCTGGCCTGCGGGATGTGGCGGGCGAGGCTCAGGATGTGGCCGACCGTGAGTTCCGCGGCGGAGACGATGTTCGAGGTGGGGGCGTTCACCACCATGACACCGGCCTGCGTGGCAGCCTTGATGTCGACGTTGTCGAGGCCGACGCCGGCGCGGGCGATCACCTTGAGGTTCTTCGCGGCGGCGATGGCTTCGGCGTCCAGCTGGGTGGCGGAGCGGACCAGGATCGCGTCGACGTCGGCGATCGCAGAGAGCAGCTGGGAACGGTCGGCGCCGTCGGTCTGCCGGATTTCAAAGTCCGGGCCAAGGGCCTCGATCGTGGCGGGCGAAAGTTCCTCAGCGAGGAGTACTACAGGTTTGGTGCTTGTCACCGGTGACCTCTTTAGCTCTCTTGTATATCAGGTGGGGATTTTGGTGCAACGGGGTGGCGCGGATGGTGCGGGTGGTGCTCAACAGCAGGGAAGCCGGACCCCAGAAATGGTGTCCGGCTCCCCTGCCGGTCAGTGCCTAGCGGGCTACTGAGCCTTCGGTGTAGTCGTCTTCGTTCTTGATCCAGGAGAACAGCTTGCGCAGTTCGCGGCCGGTGGCTTCGATCGGGTGGTCCTCACCCTTCTTGCGCAGCGCCTTGAACTCGGGGGCTCCGGCGTCCTGGTCGTCAATGAAGCGCTTGGCGAAGGTGCCGTCCTGGATGTCCGCCAGGACAGCCTTCATGTTTTCCTTCACGTCCGGGGTGATCACGCGCGGGCCGGAGACGTAGTCGCCGTATTCAGCGGTGTCGGAGACGCTCCAGCGCTGCTTGGCGATACCGCCCTCCACCATGAGGTCAACGATGAGCTTGAGCTCGTGCAGCACCTCGAAGTAGGCAACCTCGGGCTTGTAGCCGGCTTCGGTGAGGACCTCGAAGCCGTACTGGATCAGCTGGGAGGCGCCGCCGCAGAGGACAGCCTGCTCGCCGAACAGGTCCGTTTCGGTCTCTTCGGTGAAGGTGGTCTCGATGACGCCCGCACGGGTGCCGCCGATGGCCTTGGCGTAGGACAGGGCCAGTTCCTTGGCCTTGCCGGACGGGTTCTGCTCGACGGCGATCAGGTCCGGCACGCCGCGGCCGGCTTCGAACTCGCGGCGGACGATGTGGCCCGGGCCCTTGGGGGCAACGAGGGCGACGTCGACGTCTGCCGGGGGCTTGATGTAGCCGTAGCGGATGTTGAAGCCGTGGCCGAAGAACAGGGCGTCGCCCGGCTGCAGGTTCGGGGCGATGTCCTCGGCGTAGACGTGGCGCTGGACCTGGTCCGGGGTGAGGACCATGATCAGGTCGGCTTCGGCGACGGCGTCCGCGACGTTCAGTACGCGCAGGCCCTCGGCTTCGGCCTTGGCGCGGGACTTGGAGCCTTCCTGGAGGCCGACGCGGACGTCAACACCGGAATCGCGCAGGCTGAGGGCGTGGGCGTGGCCCTGGGAGCCGTAACCGATGACGGCGACGGTGCGGCCCTGGATGATCGACAGGTCGGCGTCGTCGTCGTAAAACATTTCAGTCACTGGGGTGTCTCCTTTTGAGTGGATTCGTAGGTGGTGCTTGTCGGTAAAAATCTGTCTGAAGCTGATGGTGCTGCGGCAGTGACCTACGCGCTGCGCAGGGCCCTGTCGCTCATGGAGCGGGATCCCCGCCCAACGGCCAGGGTGCCGGACTGCACGATTTCGCGGATGCCGAAGGGCTCGAGCACTGAGAGAAGTGCGGTGAGCTTTTCGGGGTGGCCCGTTGCCTCAATGACCACGGACTCTGTGGAGACGTCGACCACTGATGCGCGGAACAGGTCTGCAGCCTGGGTGACCTGCAGCCGTGTTGCGGCATCCGCACGTACCTTGACCAGGATGTGGTCGCGCTGTACGGAAGATTCGGAGGTGAGCTCAACGATCTTGATCACGTTCACCAGCTTGTTCAGCTGCTTGGTGATCTGTTCGATCAGCTCACCGTCGGCGTCGACGACGACGGTCATCCGGGACATGCCCGGAACTTCCGTCGGCCCGACTGCCAGGGAGTTGATGTTGAAGGCCCGGCGAGCGAAGAGGCTGGCGACACGGGTCAGCACGCCGGGCTTGTCTTCGACCAGAACGGACAATGTGTGGCGGGTCATGTTCAGTCCTCCTCTTCCCATTCCGGGGTCATGTTGCGGGCAACCTGGATCTGGTCGTTGCTGACTCCGGCGGGGACCATCGGCCACACCATGGAGTTGGGGCTCACGACGAAGTCAATGACCACGGGGCGGTCGTTGATCTCCAGGGCCTTCTGGATGGTGGCGTCGATGTCCTCGTCGCGGTCGCAGCGGAACGAGGCGCAGCCGTAGGCGTCCGCCAGCTTAACGAAGTCCGGGATCCGGACGGTGTCGTGGCCGGTGTTGAGGTCGGTGTTCGAGTAACGGCCCTCGTAGAACAGGGTTTGCCACTGCCGCACCATGCCCAGCGAGGAGTTGTTGATGATGGCAACCTTGATCGGGATCTTGTTGATCGCGCAGGTGGCCAGTTCCTGGTTGGTCATCTGGAAGCAGCCGTCGCCGTCGATTGCCCACACCACGCGGTCCGGGTTGCCCACCTTGGCGCCCATGGCGGCCGGTACGGCGTAGCCCATGGTGCCGGCCCCGCCGGAGTTCAGCCAGGCGTGCGGGCGTTCGTACTTGATGAACTGCGAGGCCCACATCTGGTGCTGTCCCACGCCGGCGACGTACACGCCTTCGGGACCGGTGAGGGCGCCGATGCGTTCGATCACACGCTGCGGGGCGCTGAGGCCGTCGTCGGGTTCGGTCCAGCCCAGCGGGTAGGTCTCCTTGAGGTTGTTCAGGAAAGCCCACCAGTTGGTGTAGTCCGGGGTGCCGGAGGCGGCGAACAGCGTGCGCAGGGCCTCGCTGAGTTCCGGGATGATCTCCTTGACGGAGCCCACGATCGGCACATCGGCGGTGCGGTTCTTGGAGATTTCGGCCGGGTCGATGTCCGCGTGGATGACCTTGGCGTTCGGGGCGAAGGACTTCAGGACTCCGGTCACCCGGTCGTCGAAGCGGGCCCCGAGCGTGATCAGCAGGTCCGACTGCTGCAGCGCGGTCACGGCGGAGACCGTGCCGTGCATGCCTGGCATGCCGACATGCTGCGGGTGCGAGTCCGGGAAGACTCCGCGGGCCATCAGGGTGGTGACCACGGGGGCACCGGAGAGTTCAGCGAGTTCCAGCAGTTCCGCCGAGGCGTGCGCCTTGACGACGCCGCCGCCCACGTAAAGCACGGGCTTGCTGGCTGCCGCGATAAGCCGGGCGGCCTCGCGGACCTGCTTGTTGTGGCCCCGGAGCACCGGGTGGTAGCCGGGCAAGTCGATCTTGGGCGGCCAGGAGAAGGTCATCTGACCCTGCTGGGCGTCCTTGGCGACGTCCACCAGGACAGGACCCGGGCGGCCGGTCGAGGCCAGGTGGAACGCCTCGGCCATGACGTGGGGGATGTCGTTGGGGTCGGTTACCAGGAAGGAGTGCTTCGTGATCGGCATGGTGATGCCGACGATGTCCGCTTCCTGGAAGGCATCGGTGCCGATGACTCCACTGGAGACCTGGCCTGTGATGGCCACCATCGGCACGGAGTCCATGTGGGCATCCATGATGGCGGTGACGAGGTTGGTGGCACCCGGACCCGAGGTGGCGATGCAGACGCCGACCCGTCCGGTGACCATGGCGTAGCCTTGCGCGGCGTGGCCGGCTCCCTGTTCGTGACGGACCAGAACGTGGTTCATTCGGGAAGCCATCAAGGGGTCATAGGTGGGCAGGATCGCGCCACCGGGCAAACCAAAAATATCCTCCACGCCGAGTTCTTCGAGCGAGCGGACAATTGCTTGTGAACCGGTCATCACCGTCGGGGGTACGACGTTGTTCGGCCCAAGGACAGGAGAGACGGCAGCAGTGTCGACGCCGGCGTCAGCCGGACGCTCAACGCGTTCCGAAGCCTTGGTGGCTCCAGCGGACTTAGTGGCCATCAGCGAGGGGCTGATCGGCGATCCTTTGCTCATCGGACTCTTCCTTTGTGGATCTTCGGTTGGATCTTCAGTGATCGTGAAACGGCTGGTACTCAGTGGTCCTGGTGTACCGGTGGTGCTGAAATAAAAAAACCCCTCAGCCTGGCGGCTCTTCGAGGGGTTTGCGCGTGGCGGTTCGTTACCAGTGGAGGCTATGGAGCCACGCGCTTGGTAAGTACGACGGAGACACCTGCAGTGGCGCCGGCGGTAACGAATGCGATCATGCGTTCAGTTTTCCCTCTTAGTGAGACGCGTGTCAACGAGCCTGCGCCCTGTCTCACTATCTGGACTTCATTGTCCACAGTCTGGTCCTGCTGGGGCGGCTACTGCCGCCCCAGCAGGGTAGGAATCACCCGCAGTAGGCGCCGGTGGAGGCGCTGTGGACGAGCTTGGCGTACTTGGCGAGCACACCCTTGGTGAACTTGGCCGGGATCGGCTCCCAGCCGACCTTGCGGGATTCGAGCTCCGCTTCGTCGACCAGGAGGTCGAAGCTGCGGGCGGCGATGTCCACGCGGATCCGGTCGCCGTCCTGAACGAAGGCGATGGGGCCGCCGTCGACGGCTTCCGGGGCGACGTGGCCGATGCAGAGGCCGGTGGTTCCGCCGGAGAAGCGGCCGTCGGTCAGCAGCAGCACGTCCTTGCCCAGGCCCGCACCCTTGATGGCGCCGGTGATGGCGAGCATTTCGCGCATGCCCGGTCCGCCCTTGGGGCCCTCGTAGCGGATGACGACGACGTCGCCGGCCTTGATCTGGCCCTTGTCGAGCGCGTCCAGGGCACCCTGCTCGCGCTCGAAGACGCGGGCGGTGCCCTCGAAGACGTCGGCGTCGAAGCCGGCGCTCTTCACGACGGCACCTTCGGGGGCCATCGTGCCGTGCAGGATGGTGATGCCGCCGGTCTTGTGGATCGGGTTGTTCATGGCACGGAGGATCTTGCCGTCCAGGTCCGGCGGGTTGATTGCCGCCAGGTTCTCCGCGACGGTCTTGCCCGTGACGGTGAGGCAGTCGCCGTGCAGCAGGCCGGCGTCGAGCAGCGCCCGCATGATGACCGGCACGCCGCCGATCTTGTCGACGTCGGTCATAACGTAGCGGCCGAACGGCTTCAGGTCCCCCAGGTGCGGGATCTTGTCGCCGATGCGGTTGAAGTCATCCAGCGTCAGCTCGACCTCGGCCTCGCGGGCAATGGCGAGCAGGTGCAGCACGGCGTTGGTCGAGCCGCCGAAGGCCATGGTCACGGCGATCGCGTTCTCGAACGCCTTCTTGGTCATGATGTCGCGGGCGGTGATGCCCTTGCGCAGGAGGTTGACCACCGCCTCGCCGGACTTGCGGGCGAACTCGTCGCGGCGGCGGTCGGCCGAGGGCGGAGCGGCCGAGCCGGGCAGGGACATACCCAGCGCCTCGCCGATGCAGGCCATGGTGTTGGCGGTGTACATGCCGCCGCAGGCGCCTTCGCCCGGGCAGATGGCCTTTTCGATGCGGGTCAGGTCTTCGAGGCTCATCTTGCCGGCGGCACAGGCGCCGACGGCTTCGAAGGCGTCGATGAGGGTGACTTCCTTTTCGGAGCCGTCCTCCAGCTTGACCCAGCCGGGCATGATGGAACCGGCGTAGAGGAAGACGGCGGCGAGGTCCAGGCGGGCGGCTGCCATAAGCATGCCGGGGAGGGACTTGTCGCAGCCGGCCAGCAGCACGGAACCGTCGATGCGCTCGGCCTGCATGACGGTTTCCACGGAGTCGGCGATGACTTCGCGGGACACCAGGGAGAAGTGCATGCCCTCGTGACCCATGGAGATGCCGTCCGAGACGGAGATGGTGCCGAACTGCATGGGGAAACCGCCGCCGGCGTGCACGCCTTCCTTGGCGCCCTGGGCGAGCCGGTTCAGGGAGAGGTTGCAGGGAGTGATTTCATTCCAGGAGCTGGCCACACCAATCTGCGGCTTGGCGAAGTCGTCGTCGCCCATGCCGACCGCCCGGAACATCCCGCGCGCGGGTGCGGCGTGGATTCCGTCGGTTACGACCCGGCTGCGGGGCTTGATGTCCGGTTTGGTGTCTGTCGCTGTTTGGGTGTCCTCACTCATGGGTCAAAGTCTAGGGCTCTGTCGCGGGGCCCAACGACCTGGGAGGGACCATTAAGCGTAAAACCGGGAATGTTTCGACCAAATAGTGGACTTCCGTCTCATCATGTGGACAAATGCTCGCAGGGCAGGTCAATTCAGGTGAGCGGCGTCACGAAGTTCCGGGGCTTCGGCGACGGACTGCGCTTCGGCTTTGAGCAGGGTGAGCACTTGCTGGATGGTGGTCCGGGCGGCCACGTCGGGCCGTGCGAGGGCGACAATGCTGCGACTGGCCTTCACCCCGGCCAGCGGGCGCAGCACGAAGCCGCGGCCCTGGTTCTTCAGTGCCGTGTAGCGCGGCAGCAGGCTCAGCCCGTGCCCGGCGCTGACCAGGGCCTCAAGAACCCGCAGGTCGGGAAAAGTCTGGGCGCGGACCGCAGGTGAATCGGCCTGCACCTCGATCTGGCGGAGCACGGTGTCGAAGGGGAACCCCTCGGGAACTCCCATCCACGGGAAGCCAATGACGTCCTCCGCCCGCAGCGTTGCCTTACCCGCGAGCGCATGGCCTTCGGGGATGGCGACGTCAAGGGGCTCGTCAAGGAGCGGCACGACCGTCAGTCCCAGCCGGGCGAAGACGTCCGGCCCATCGACGCTGTGCGCCAGCACGATGTCATAGTCGGACGTCAGGCCCGCGAATCCGGCCACGTTGGGGTCCTCGAAGTGAGCCTGGAAGCGGAGACCGTCGATCGATTTGACGCGGTGCAGGAGACCGGGGAGGAACATCTCGGCGGCGCTCGGGAAGAACGCGGCTTTGACATGGGTCTGCCAGCCGCGCCGGTACGTGTCGATGGTGGCCTCCGCGCGGGCCATGGCGGTGGAGACCTCGGCAGCCGCTCCCGCCATCGCGAGTCCAGCCTCGGTCAGGCGCACTCCCCTGCCGGACTTCTCGACCAGCACCACCCCCAGTTCCTCCTGCAGGGTCTTGAGCTGCTGGGAGACGGCGGAGGGCGTCACCTTCATGGCTTCCGCCGTGGCGCCGACCGTGCCGCGGTCGGCGAGCTCGCGGAGAATACGCAGTCTCTTGAAATCCATGAGGAGAGGCTACAGGGCGGCGACTTGGAGGCTGGACAGCCCCCTTGACACAGACGTACCGTCAAGCGACGGCAACCTTGCCTCATGGACAGAAAGGCTCCGCTATGGATTGGATAATCTGGCTCGTCGTCATCGTGGCGATTGTCGCGATCGTCTGGTGGCTGCTTAACCGCAACAGCTCCCGTGGCAGCTCCGGCTCCGCTGGCACCGGGACCGCCGCCACGCACGATTCCGCCCCTCCCCACGTGCACGACGCCGACCACGATGCCTCCCACCGCGGCGCCCTTTCCGGCGGCGGGTCTGCCGCTTCAGCGTCTGCAGCGGGCCTCGCCTGGATGCCGACAGCTGCCGGCTTCAACCAGGCCGAACCCGAAGCCGAACCGGAACCCAAGCCCGACCCCGTCGCGGCCGCCGAGGACGAGGCGGCCGCTGATGCGCGTGCTGCGGCGCGCGCGGCAGCGGCACGCCCTGCACCCACCCCCACAGCTGAGGCAGCTGAGCCCGCCGCAGAGGCGGCCCCGGCCGGGGCGAGCCCCGAATGGGAAACCCAGTGGTCCGAGACACCGCCTGCCGAGCCGCATGCCGAGCTCCACCAGAAGCCGGGTTCAGGCAGCCATGGAGACCACACGGCGGCCTCAGCCGTGGGCGGTTCGGCGGCAGCGGCAAACGTCCCGGTGCACCACCCTGAATACACCGAGCCCCACGCCCCCACCCTCCCGGGCGCCGAATCCGCCGCGGCTGAGACTGAGCCTGTTCCCGGCCTGGACGCGACGGCCGAAGCAGGCCGGACCGCCGAACCGGCAACACCGACAGCGCAAGCACCGGCACCTGAGCAGGCAGCGGCACCGGCACCGGCACCTGCGCAGGCAGCGGCACCGGCAGCGGCTGGAGCCAGTCTTGCCGAGGCCGAGACCCGGCAGACGGCCATGTCCTCGGCTGCGTCCGAGACGGCAGTGGGCCACACGGCCGAACCCTCCGGGCACCTCGCCGTCGACCAGCCGTATGGCGAGGGATCGGCAGCACCGGCGCCCGATGGCAGCGGTCCCGAGGGCTTCACGGTCAAGGGCAACGCCTCCTCGATGGTCTACCACGAAGAGACGAGCCCCGCCTTCGAGGAAACCCGCGCCGAGGTCTGGTTCCTGTCCGCGGCTCATGCCGAGGCTGCGGGCTTCCGGCCGCCGCGACGGACGCGGCAGTAGCCCGGTGAACGGGCTGCCGGGAACCGGGGAACGGAAGCCAGGGCACCGATGATCAGGACGAGGGCAGCGCGGTGGGCGGGCCTCCCCGTTGCCGTCGCGATTGTGCTGAGCGGCTGCACCCCGGGCGGCGGGGGCGACAGTTCCACTACCGCCGCCACCGCTCCCCCGGCCAGCGGCAGCACCGCGACACCCCCCGGCCCGGAGGGGTCCGCCCCCGCCGGGAACCGGCCGGGCGTCGACCAGCCGACCGTGGTCGAAAAAATCGACGCCGGGCTGCAGGTGCCGTGGTCCACGGTCTTCCTGCCGGACGGCACAGCCGTCATTTCCGAACGCGAGACCGCCCGGCTCCGGGCCATCGCACCCGGCTCAGGCACCGGCATGGCCGGCACGATTGGAAAGGTGCCCGACGTCGTCGCCGACCGCGAGGGCGGGCTGCTGGGGCTGGCGCTGTCCCCGGACTTCGCGACGGACCGGTACCTCTACGCTTATTTCACCTCCGCGAGTGACAACCGAATCGCGCGGCTACGCCTCGAGGAACGTGCCGGAAAGTTGGAGCTGGGACCTTCAGAGGTCATCTTCAAGGGAATCCCCAAGGCATCAACTCACAACGGCGGGCGCATCCGGTTCGGACCGGACGGCCACCTGTACGTCGGCACTGGCGATTCGCAGCGCCGCGGGCAGCCACAGGACGTGAACGCCCTCGGCGGCAAGATTCTGCGCATCACGCCCGAAGGACGCCCCGCGCCCGGCAATCCCTTCCCGGACAATCCGGTGTACAGCCTGGGCCACCGCAACGTCCAGGGGCTGGCCTGGGACAGCACCGGCCGGCTGTGGGCGAGCGAATTCGGGCCCGACGTCGACGACGAGCTGAACCTGATCGTGCCCGGCGGCAACTACGGCTGGCCGGAGGTCACGGGCGCCCCGAACCGCGCCGGCTTCCTCGACGCGAAGGTGGTGTGGCCATCGACGGCGGAGTCCTCGCCCAGCGGGCTTGAAATCGTCGGCGACACGGCGTACCTCGGCGCGCTTCGCGGCCAGAGGCTGTGGGCAGTCCCCCTGAACGGCGAATTCGCCGGTGATCCCGTGAGCTATTTCACACGGATGTACGGCAGGATCCGGAACGTCTCACTGGCTCCGGACGGCCGCCTGTGGGTGCTCAGCAACAACAAAAACCCTGATTTTGTGCTGGTTTTGCAGCTGCCGGAGTGAGTCCCGGGCCGCCGCGCGGCCCAATTTCACAGTCCGCCCAAACTCGTGTAGAGTTTCATGTCGTTGCGGAGAACAACGCGGGAACAAAAAGACCGCGGGGAACGAAAACAACAGATGCACCTCTAGCTCAACTGGCAGAGCAATTGACTCTTAATCAATGGGTTCCGGGTTCGAGTCCCGGGGGGTGCACCACCACGAAACCCCGTCTTCACTGGCCACAAGCCGTGAAGGCGGGGTTTCGTTTTGCCCGGATTAAGCCGGAGGGATATTAATGGGCTGTTTGTTCCGAGCCGCCCTCGCCGATACGCAATGCCCGGGCCACGACGTGTAGTCGAGTGCAGAGCCGATGCCCCATCAGCCCGGCCAAACCCGCGGGACGCCTCATGGTCGGCATCGCCTTCCAACGGACTTGTCGCTTCGAACCCTTCGACGCTGCCATCGCTGAGAACTTTCAGCTGAACGAAAAGCTGCGCCCCGTCCCTGATCGGGGGTCCCTCGAAAACAAGGAGGGCGTCTACGTCATCGTGCTCGGCGGCCGCCGCCAGGCGTACAGCGGCCGGGCATACGACATCCGTCATCACATCAAACGGCATCGGAACGGACCAGGCTGTTCGACCGCCCGTCCTGCCATGCCGAGACGCGGCGGGAACGAGAGTTTTTGGCACGTCGTTCCCGCCGGTCCAGACCCGTGCTCGGCCGGAGGAGAGGTACGGGCAGGTCTGGCCTAGGCTGGATACATGCCGCCGACACCCTCCCCCGCGCCCCTGGCTCCCGTCCCGCTGGAGTGGTGGCAGAACGTGGCGTTGTTCAGCCCGGTAGCGGTGCTGTTGGCAGCCGCCCTGGCGGCGGTTATCAACTTCTTCATCCTGAGGCAGCGCACGCAGGCAGACGTGAAGGCGCTGGAACAGAAGCGCATAGCTGATGAAAGTGCACTGCGGCAGAAGAAGGAAGCGGACAGCAAGGCCGAGTGGTGGAAACGAGCCCAATGGGCGCTGGATAGCTCCCTCTCTGATAATCCGGACCGGGCCAAGCTCGGATTGGAGATCATGGCGGTCCTGGCCGAGAGCGCCCCGGGAGCCGAGGAGACCCGCATCATCACCATCGGCTGGGAAGACCCTCTCGCCGCCGCGGCGGAAACCGCCGGAGAAACCGTAGCAGAATCACAGGGCCCCTCGGCTGTAAGGGACCGATGGGACCTCGTCGTGGTCAGAGATCAGCCTGGGGTCACCGACGTCACGGTGGACGCCCCGCGGAAACCGGGCGACAATGGACTTACGACCGAGGAAAAAGGGGTAGTGGAATGATCACCCAGGAATCTGACCGCGGGCACGACACCACCTCCAAGACTGAGGGCGCCGTGCGCTACCGGTTCGAACCGAAAACGGTGCACCGCCCCGCGTCCTATGACCGCGGCGTACAGGTGGCGGCCGCCAGGCTGCGCATCGTCACCGACCGCAAGCTCGGTCTCGAAACCCCGGACTGGATCAAGGAACTCGCTGCGGAAAAGTCCCGCAACCTGGCGTCCTGAACTCTCCCTGACGGGCGCGAAGACAGCTTGCCGTCAGGAACGCGGGGGCCAGAGGTCCGGGTCGTAGCCGTAGCGGTTGGGCCCGGCGTGCGTCTCATGGCTGCTGTGCAGGCATTGGTGCGGGCGGGGATTCCCGGAACTCTGTTCCTCAGATTCAGCCATGGGGACCTCTCAGGCGCGAACGGGCCTGCCATACTCTAGGACGCCCCGCCAGAATACAGACAGGGTCCTCCGGCCTGACTACGCATGCCCGGCTGCCTCCTTCAGCGCCTTCGCTGCTGCCTTCTCGGCATTCTGCCGTTCCTGCTGGACGGCGAGCTTCTCGGCCTCCTCTTTCAGCCATTTGGCCTGGGCTTGCTCGTGCCGGCGCTTCGTCTCGGCCACCAGGGCTGCCTGGTTCCCGGCGAGCCAGGCCTTCACGCCGGCCCCGTCGCTGAACGCCCCGTCGTTCTGGGCGTCCCTGCTCTGGGCAACGATGTGCGCCCTCAGCGGGCCCTGCAGGATCCCGGCTTCCGCCAGATACGGGCCATTGAGCAGGGTGGTGCTGACCGCCGTCTCGTTGCCGAGCCGGTCCGCGACAGCCTGCCAGTCCGGGACGTAGTTCCGGCCCCTTTGGGCTCCCGGGCCGCGGCCGGCCTTGTCGGATTCGACTAGACAGGCCCAGTCCCTCAGGGTCGGGCCGCCGTTGTCGATCGTCTGCCATTTTAGCCATGCAGAAGTCCATCTGGTCAGTTCCTTCCATCGCAGGGAAGCAATCGATCACTTGGCGCTCGGCAGATGCTGGATCCATGTCTTCGGCGCGGAGTGACCATGGCGGACCATGCAAACGCTATAAGTGGATCAGCGGCATCATCTACGGTCCGACGGGCGACTTTGGCCCCCGCCGACAGCCGTTGGTCTGTTTCCGCAGTGGTCTGGTCCGCCCGCCCGTCCGCGGTGCGGTTGCGGAGGGTCGTGGCCGACTCCGACCCCCACACCGACCGCTGCGGCCGACGCCACCTCCGTGGCCACTGCGCTGAAGGCCAAGGTGCCCACCATCAAGGCGGTCACCACGGTCACCGAAGAGCTGGACTCGAACAGGCTCCTGGGCCGTCCCGGCCAGTACACCTCCCTTGCGTGGATCACTGATTTAGGCGCGAAGGCGGGAGAGACCGGAACTGACGGCGGCGCCGTCGTCGAGGTATTCGCCAACGCGGAGGACGCCCAGGACCGGTCTGAATACATCCTGGGCGTGCTCAAGGAGTTGGGGCCGGCCTTCGGCACCGAATGGCACCACCTTGACGGTACAACCCTGCTGCGCGTCAGTGGCCAGCTCAGCCCGAGCGTCAACGACCAGTACAAGGCCGCCTTCGGAAAGTAGCTCCACCGGACAAAGCCCGGCCACCCGGATGGTGGCCGCGCTTAACTATGCCTGGACGGGCACCGATCAGGCCTCCTCGACGATGACCACGACGTCCGAGCCAGCGTTCTTCTTCACCGAATCGATCCCGTTCAGGGTGCTGGCCTTGATCTTGTAGCTCTCCGCCGAGGCGGCCACTACGCCGTTGCCGGCCTTGAGCCCGAATCGGTACCGCCGGATTCATTCTTGTAGACCTCAACTTTGCCTGCCGTCTGAACTGCTATCAAAGTAAGCCCGACCGGGCTCTGAGAAATGCAATAGGTAACTTAGCCGCCACGGTCCTCCAACAAACGGGAGAACATCGGCCGCCATGCCGCCGCCCACGCACGGATCCGGGAAGCCGGCTCGCCGGAGCCTGTCCGAGGGGAATAGCCGCATCGCGTCATCTTGACGGGCGTTGCCGGCTTTCCCTTGTCCCGCGCCAAGGGCTGGGACAGGATGTCTTGTGAACGGGACCGGAAGACAGGTGGGGCAAATGGGCGGCCAGCGACGCACTGTGAAGATCCCCGCCCGCATCGCCGCGCCGCAGGCCGAGCAGCAGGAGAAGCGGCCCAATCTGTGGACGAGGACACCGGTGGTGGTCAAGATTCTCTCGTTCGCCGGAACTGCCACCCTGATGGCCGGGGGCTTCAATACCTGGGCAGACGTCGCGGACAGGGCGGTGCCCGTCGTGGTCAGTTTTCTGCCCAAGGACCTGGCCCAGGCCGGGCCCCCAACGTCACCGGTGTTGCCGACACCACCTGTTGGCGGGTACCTCGGCGGCTGGGGTCCGGTGCGTGAAACCTACACGATGCAACGGCCGGCCGACCACTTGGTCATCAACTCAATCACCGATCAGAACGCTCATGGCGACGAGCGGAATTTCGTCCAAATAAAGCGGGCCACAGAACCAGTGACCCGATACGTCGAGGCAGTGGAGGCCAGGCCCGGGGACCGGATCACGGTTTACGCTTTCGTCCAAAACGATATGGCGTCGAACCTCCCTAACTCCACGGTTCACGGACTGACGGCCCGGCTGGGCCGCGGGCAGTTACCTGACGGGCGGTTGTCGGTGGGTATCGTGTACGACGGGACGAACATTGAATCCGTGTGGGACGGTGCCACGGTGAAGGTCCCTGAGAAGGGGAAACTGCAGTTCATAAACGGGTCCCTGCGGTTCGTTACCAACCACAGCCCCAAGGGAGGATTTGTCCTCCCGGACGGCGGCTTCGGCGTCGGCGAACCGGTCCTCGTGGGTCAAACGGCCCTGAACGGGGAACTACCGGTCATCATGATTGACGGCAAAGGCGCGGGCATCGGGTACCTCCTGTTCGACTTGCTGGTAACCGACGCCCCCGCCGGCAAATAGGCCGTCAGGGACTGCACTTCAGACCACTGGGCTTTGCCCTGCACGCTTCGGCCGTCACTTTAATGCATAGTTCTCGTACAGATGATGCAAACCGGTACGGAGTCGTAGCAGACGGACATCCAGTAGCCTCACGCCGAAAGTTTTCCTGGCAGAGGCTGGCTTTCGACCCGTTTGCTCGATAACCGCCGTTTTGTGGTGCGGTGAGCCGTTGCGGCGCCCCTAAGAGGAGAGCAGGCCGACCCTCCAGGTGTCGGGTCAAGTCCGTTTCCTGGTCCGCTTGAGCCAGCACGCGACCTCGAGTTGGACGGCCTTCTCTGGGTCGATGCAAGCGCTGGGGACGACGAACGATGTGGCTGGAACGCTGTTTGCGGTGGGCCCGGGTACCTCGCGCAGGAGCCACCCCGGCTGACGAGTGCCAAACCGTTCTGTGAACGGCAGCCGCTCCATGTGGGTGTGCCGGGGTTCGGCCAGCAGCCATTTCTTCTTCTGGTTTACGGTCGTTTCTGCACCCCCGGCACGGATGATCCGGCCCGCGATAGCTGCCGATTCTGCCAGGTCCTGGTGGCCCCAGAAAGCCAAAGCAAGCTGATCAGGGTCGGCATGGATTGGGATGCCGCCGGTAAGGGCAGGAGAAACGAAGTGCATTTTGCTGCCCTGGATGAAGTCCAGCGCTGTCGGTCGGAGGCCCTCCCCGGCGCCCGGTTGCCGTGCCGTTGCCTCCACCATGCCCGCCAAGGTTTCGATGTCGGCGATGGTGCGGGCAGGGTCCAGCCATTCGACCGGGCGGTCTTGCCAGTAGTCATCCACCGCCCACGACCATCGCGGTGTGCGACGTTCTGAATCAGAGGGACCGCCGGGGTGATCCGCCGGCCAGACACCGACACGGTTGCCAACCTTCTTGGTGGCCAAAAATCCGGAGGCCTCGAGCTGGTCGACCATACGGGTCACCTCCCTGGTGTCCCGGTCAGGGACTTCCGCGATCAGCTCCGCTTGGAAGATGCCGGGGCGTTGGCGCACCGTCTTCAGAATGGCCCCGAAGTGTTCATGGTAGTCCCGGTGCTCCAGGGCTTGGGCCAGCCGTGCCTCGTGGGTTTCCACTGCGAAGGCAGCGTTTCGCTCATGACGGGCGCGTCCCGCTTCGCCTTCTGATCCGCTGTAGGGCTGCGCGGCCTCATCGAGTGCGAACCGTTCGATGGCGATGACCCGGTCAATCACATCAAAGCGACCGAAGATCGACGCCAAATATAGGGGCACCCGGCTTGGTGCGGTCACGTGGACGCTGCTCCTCCTTTTAATCGCCTTCATGACTCCGTAGCGCTCGGCTTCTTCGTCCAGGGCCTGGACGGCGATGTCCAGGGCGCCGGGGTAATCTGCCGCTCTTACTGCCCTGTTGAACAGGTCCCATCTGAACCTGGGCAGCTCGCTCAGGACCCGTGCCTTGAAGAAGCGCAGCATCTCACCCTGGTTGGCCGGTACATACACGGCAATCATGCCCTTCGTCGGAGTAAATCTGCATTTTTCAGCAGCAAGCCTAAGGCTCCCTAGGCGATGAGCCGGGGAGCCGATGCCGCACACATAGGTTGGCATGCCTTCAGAACGAGAAGCCAACTGCCACGCCGCCACTGTAGATCTGGTTCTGGTCCTAGGTGAACCATGCAGAACTCTGTGTCTGGACGGCAGCCGCTGTTAACCGAAGCGCCGGGACTTGCAGAAATGTAAAGGCAGGGTTCTCGCTGGAGTCAGTAGACTCACCAATTCTGCACGCCGGCATTTTCGGACAAACGACCCAGCCACGAAGGCGGTAGAGCAAATGAGAAATCAATTCAAAGAGGGAAAAAATGGCGCAAACTTTTCAAGCGCAAACCCGAGCGAGGAGTGGCGGCGGGGTCACCTCGCAGCGGGGGGCCTGGTGCTCTCCGCCGCGGACGGCCCGTGGGTCTGCGCGAAATCCCTGACGCTATGGCCATCGACTCACCTGACCCGCAACGACGAAGGACCCCGGCAACACTGCCGGGGTCCTTCCATGTTCAGCGGAGTATCAGAGCCGGCTGAGCAATTCAGCCCGCTTCGCTTCGAACTCCTCATCGCTGACAAGGCCCTGGTCTTTAAGGCGGGACAGGTCTTCGATCTGGGAGGCGACGGACGGCGCCGCAGCCGTGGTGACCACGGTGGGGCGGTTGTTGCCGATGCTCCGGACTATGATGCCGGCCAGGACCAGGATGACGCCCAGGACGATCAGGATCCACGTCGGGACAGCAGCCGCCGCGATGCTCTCTTTGCACTCGACTGCTGCGCCGCCAAAGGAGCCCTGCAGGGTGTCGTACAGTTCGGCGACATTGCTCTTCGGACTGAAGACGCTACCGCACATGCCTCCAGCTTTCATGGACCCGACGATGATGCCGATGACGGCAGTGATCAGACCAATGACCACGAGCCAGATCCAGCCTCGGCCTTTCGGAACAGTTTCGGACATGTGGTTCCCCCAATGGTTGGTGCAAATGATGTCGGGGGAATCATATCTGTGCAGTGACCGTTTCAGCCGCACATAGACGAGCATGATACAAACATGCAAACTGGCGGCACCCCGCCGGAGGCCCATACGCCGCCGACTTTCGCTCCGAATTGGGACCATTCCGATGCTGTCCGGCAGTCTTTGGGCAGGCCACATTGCCTGTGCGGGGACGGAGACCATGGTCGGCCGTTCCGTTCCTCAGCTGCCCTCGAATGTTGCTTGCGGGACACGCTCTCCACCCACGCGTCGACGTCGCTATAACGGCAACGGATGCTGCGACCCACCCGCGAAAACCGGGGTCCTTCACGGGCTACGCGCCAGGCTTTGAGGGTTGAAACGCCCACCTGAAGGAATGCAGCAAACTGCTGCGGGGTCATCAGCCCATGTACGATCTCGATCTGTTGCTAGCCCTCCCGCGTGGTGGCGACCGTGTGACTTGTGTGGACCTCATGCTCGGGGTCGGAGTCCGGCCGAACGAACTGCTGGCCATTCGGTGGGAAGACCTCTGGCTGGATGAGGACATCCCCTTCATCCTGGTCACGGGAACCATTGCGAAGGATGATGCCGGTGAATGGCATCGACAGGACTGGACCAAGGGCGACAGAGGGGTGCACCACCACGAAACCCCGTCTTCACTGGCCGCAAGCCGTGAAGGCGGGGTTTTGGTTGTCTTGATTTGGGCCCGCGGGGAATTTGGCTTGCTATGCAGTGAACGGGCCGTAGACTCGGCGCATGTCTGGTTCTGGGGGAACACGAACAGTCCGCTGTACTGCGGCATTCATTGGCGGCGTACTGCTGGCCGGAGGCCTGGCCGCCTGCGCCTATGAGGACGGGGTTGATCCGCAGCCGACGTCGGCCAAGCGAACCCACCGGCCTGCGCCCACAATCCCCGCGAAGGACCAGGACGTTCTGGGCGTTGAAGCGCACAACTACGCAGAACTGGCTCAGCGCCTGGCAGAGGCCCCAGGGTCAGCTCTCCTGGCCGACGCCGGCCCGGCCGACGGGCCCGGGGTCGGCTTCAGCAAAGCCGCGACCGTGCTGACAGCCGGTCCTCACACGGTGTCCGCAGCCTGTGTGGGCGCCTCACAGGCCCAGATTGTCCTGTCCCAAGAGGGGGCCGGGACCGAACCGTTATCGCTGGTCTTCGATTGCTCAGGAGTCCAGGCCCAGGTTGTCCAACTGCAACGAGGGTACGTCAGTGCCCACTTGACCCGCCAGGATCCGACCGGCGCATGGACCGGGGCAGTGGCCGGCATCAAAATCACGGTCCCTTGAAGCTTGCGAGCGAAGGGTCGGCCCGAAAGGCTAGGAGCCACGCCGGACCGCAACGGCCAACTGGAAGTGGATGGGCAGTGCCAGCTGCACCGGTGAGGCACCGACCGGCTCGTCGAGCAGCTCGTTGATCGAGGTCTGCCCTTCCAGCTCAACAGTCGGTTTCGCGTCCATCCCTTGAGCCTATGCGCAGGCGGCGTCCGCTCCGATGAGGGACACGGAGGTCCCGGATCAGAGGCGCACGAACTCAATGCCTACGACGACGTCCGGACTGCTCCCAAACGGTGTGCTGGGGTGATCCAGCCGAGGATTGCACTGATTCTTTGGGCTCCGCTGCGTGCGGGTCGCAGTCTTCACAGAACACAGCGCTGGCAGATTCACCGCAGCACTGGCAGCGGTGCTCCAAGGACCTGGCTTCGAGGACGTAGTTTGTCATGGGCCTATGCTCCTACGGCGTCCCCTGCTCGGAACCAGTAGCCTGTACTCGTTTCCAGAGCTCAACTACTTGGCCGCAAAAAAATCCGGCCGGCGTGGCTCCTCTGGCAGGTTTCGCGCGGGCTGGAACTTTGGCCTAGTTGGCCTCGACCGGCATGTTTGGTTCCACGGCGGTGACAATCGCCTTCACGTCGGTCGAGGAAATCCTGGTTGCCAGTTCCCTGACCACAGCCTGGAGTTCCTGCCGCAAAACATCGGGGTCGATGGAGGCGGCAGCGAGAACGGAGCGTTCCATGTCCGCGGCTTCAGCAACTGCTTCGCGGCCGCGGTCGGTCAGGGACACCACGTGGCTGCGGCGGTCGGAGGCGCTACGCTGCCGGGAAATGTGGCCGTGTGCTTCCAGCCGGCTGAGCGTCTTCCCCATGGTCTGCGCCTGTACGCGCACCAATTGGGCAAGTTGCGCCTGGGTCATGGGTCCGTTGACGGAGAGCACTTCCATGGCGATGACCCCGGCATGGGTCAGGCCAATGGCCCCCAATTTTTCGTTCCAGGAGTGTTCAACAAGGCGTGCTGCCGTGGACAATAGGCGCCCAGTGGGCCAGCGATCCATATCAGGCATACCACCGAGTATAGCGAGCCTGGGATTGGGTGCCGCCACCGACGCTCATTAAGCTTAGTATCTCGCCATAAAGACCCCCTGGCGGCCACCCGACGAAGGAGCACAAGTTGCCTGAACGACTCATCCCCGGTGATACGGCACCGGCTTTTACGCTGAAGAACCCGGACGGGAAGGACGTCTCACTCGACGACTTCCGTGGCCGCAGCACCGTCGTCTACTTCTACCCGGCGGCTTCCACCCCTGGGTGCACAAAGCAGGCCTGTGATTTCCGGGATTCCCTGGCGTCCCTGCAGCAGGCAGGCTACGACGTGGTGGGCATTTCCCCCGATCCAGTGGACAAGCTCGCCAAGTTCGCTGCCGCGGAAGGACTTACCTTCCCTCTCCTGTCGGATCCGGACCACACCGTCGCCGAGGCCTACGCGGCCTGGGGCGAGAAGAAAAACTACGGCAAGACGTACGACGGTCTCATCCGGTCCACGGTGGTCGTCGACCCCGAAGGGAAGGTCGCCGTCGCGCAATACAACGTCCGGGCCACCGGGCATGTCGCAAAGCTCCGCCGGGACCTCAAGGTCGACGCGTAGCCGCCTGACCCCCGCCGGACCACGGCAGGACGGCCTCCCGCCGTCGGCCGTGGCCCGCCAAAGCGCGGCGGGACGAAGCACCGTGGCGCATGGCGCGAAATGTACAATGGAGGCTGGCATCCGCCGCAACCGTCCCCGGACGTGTTCGGTGGCGGTGCTGCGCGCGAGTGGTGAAATTGGCAGACACGCAGGATTTAGGTTCCTGTGCCTTCGGGCGTGGGGGTTCAAATCCCCCCTTGCGCACACTAAGGAGCCCCGGTCTATGGACCGGGGCTCCTGTCGTTTAACCGCTCCTCATCCAATCCAACCAAGACTTACCGGGCCGCCGTCCCGGTGGAAGCCGCTCAAATCCGGGCATTTTGGCTGCACATCAAGCGCGCAAAAAGAATTTTCATCCTCCACCCATCCGTTTCCCCGGACCCCGCGAATACCCATTGAGACACCAACCAAGGGTCGGTGCCCAACAAGTCGGAAAAGGGCCAAAGCGGTATTAATTCGCCGCTGGCAACGATCGGCACAACAAAGGAGAAACCGAAATGCAGACCATCAAGCGCACGACTCTTTCCGTTGCAGGAATCGCTGCTGCAGCCATGCTCAGCCTCACTGCCTGTGGCGGATCCACCACCACGGCACCCGCCTCCTCGGCTCCCGCCGCCACGCCCATGGAATCAAGCATGGCACCGTCGCCGTCCACCAGCTCTGCAGCTGCCATGGACCCGGCCGCCAACCTCGTCGGTGCGGGCTGCGCGGGCTACGCCGAGCAGGTCCCCAGCGGCGCCGGCTCCGTCTCCGGAATGGCCCTTGACCCGGTAGCGGTCGCGGCGTCCAACAACCCGATCCTCACCACCCTGACCGCCGCGGTGTCCGGCAAGCTCAACCCCAAGGTCGACCTGGTGGACACCCTGAACGGCAGCGAGTTCACGGTCTTCGCACCGACGGATGACGCTTTCGCCAAGATCGACGCCGCCACGATCGAAACGCTGAAGACGGACGATGCCCTGCTCAGCAAGATCCTGACCTACCACGTTGTTCCCGGCAAGATCAGCCCGGACGAGATCGTCGGCACGCACGCCACGGTCCAGGGCGGTTCCGTGACGGTCACCGGCACCAAGGACGCCCTTATGGTCGACGACGCCAACGTCGTCTGCGGCGGCGTCATGACCGCCAACGCCACTGTCTACATGGTCGACTCAGTCCTGATGCCCAAGTAGCCAGCACCAAGCGCTCCTGATGCGGTTCCAGCCTGACTCACTGGGCCAACTGGGAGAAACGAAGGCCCGCACCGGTGGTGCGGGCCTTCGCTTGTGTGCCGCCCGGGTGGCCCCGGGTACGGACTCCGGGGGCCCAGCCTGGCTCACAGCGAGCGTCCGGGCCGGTCAACTACAATGGCCCTGTTCCGCAGCCGGCGGTCCATCCAGTCCCTGAGGTGATACCCGAGTGCCCAGAAGTACAGCGTCCAGCCGCATCGCGCGCGCCAGCAATGCCAGTCCAGCGCGGGCCATCGGAGCGCGGACCCGTGCTGCGCGCCGCGTCGCAGCCGGATTCGGTGCTGTGCTCCTGATGCTGCCGCTGGCCGCCTGCACCGGTACCCCCGGACCGGGACCCGGCTCCGCCAGCTCCACAGATACCGCTGCCAGTTCCACCGATGCCGCCCCCACCGCCGTTTTCACCTTCGGCACGGCCTCGCAGCCGCTCGGCCTGGACCCCGCCGTCGTATCCGACATTGAGTCCTACCGGATCACCCGCCAGGTCCTGGAGGGACTCGTCGGTGTGGACCAGACCACCGGAGGGCCCACGCCGCTGCTGGCCACCGAATGGTCGGCGAGCGGCGATGGCCGCGCCTACACGTTCAAGCTCCGCGAAAACGTTGCCTTCCAGGACGGGACGCCCTTCGATGCTTCGGCCGTCTGCAGCAATTTTGACCGCTGGTTCAACTTCCCCGAAACGCTGCGCCAGCAGGCTCCAGGGACGACGTTCAAGGGCGTCTTTAAGGCCCACGCAGACCAGGCGTCGCTTTCCATCTACAAGGGCTGCGCCGCCCCTGCCCCGGACAGTGTGACGATCGAACTGACCCAGCCCTTCACCGGGTTCCTGCAGGCCCTTACGCTCCCCGCGTTCGCCATCTCCTCCCCCCAGGCCCTCGCGTCCCAAAGCGCCGACGAACTGAACCAGAGCCGCGACGGCCAGCCTGTCTCCGCCTACGGGCTCCACCCGGTGGGAACCGGCCCCTACGTCTTTACTTCCTGGGAACCGGACAGCATCACGCTCGCCAGCAACAAGGACTACTGGGGGGACAAGGGCCAGATCGGGACGATCAATTTTGTCACCTACAATCACACCCAGACCCGGATGCAGGCCCTGCTCGACGGCAAGATCGACGCCTATGACGCCGTGACCGTGGGCAACTTCGACCAGCTCGTAAAGCGCGGCCAGCAGATCATCCAGCGGGATCCCTTCTCCGTCATGTATCTGGGGATGAACCAGGAAGTGCCCATCCTGCAGGACCTCAAGGTCCGCCAGGCCATCGAAATGGCCCTGGACAAGGACACCCTGATCCGCAGGTTCTTCATCGACAACACCGCCCAGGCGACGCAGTTCGTTCCGCCCAAGCTCAGCGGCTTCAACAACAACGCCCCGTCCATGGGCCACAATCCGGCCAAGGCCAAGGAACTGCTCACCGAGGCCGGCTACCAGGGCGAGGAGCTGAAGTTCTACTATCCGCTGAACGTCACCCGGCCCTACCTCCCGACGCCGGAAAAGGTCTACGCGGAAATCAGCAAGCAGCTGACCGCCGTCGGACTCAACATCAAGCCGGTGCCGGTCGAATGGTCCGAAGGCTACCTCCAGAAGGTCACCTCCCCCGGCGACCACGCCCTGCATCTGCTGGGCTGGAACGGTTCCTACGCCGACCCCGACAACTTCGTCGGCCCGCTCTTCGGCGAGAACACCGGGGAGTTCGGCTACCAGGACCCGCAGGTCTTCTCCAAGATCGCCCGGGCGCGCGGACTGCCGGACGGCGCGGAGCGGACGGAGCAGTACCAGACCATCAACGCACAGATCGCCGCCACGGTCCCCGCCGTGCCGATCGCCTTCCCGATCTCGGCCCTGGCCCTGTCGGACCGCGTCCTGAAGTACCCGGCGTCGCCCGTACTGAATGAAGTTTTCACAAACGTGGAGCTAAAGCCTTGACGGACGGAGCCAATTTCAGTAAGAGGCGGGTCCGGGGATATTCTGTGACAGCCAGACCCGCTGCTATCGGAGACTGATTGTGACTTTCATTTCAAAGACCCAACATGCCGACGTCGTCCTGATTGGCGGCGGCATCATGAGCGCCACGCTCGGTGCTTTCCTGAAGCAGCTCGAGCCGAACTGGACGATTTCCCTGTTCGAGAAGCTGGATGAGCCGGGTCTGGAGAGTTCCGGCCCCTGGAACAACGCCGGCACCGGGCACGCCGCGCTGTGTGAGCTTAATTACTCCCCCGCAGCCAAAGACGGCTCGGTGGATCCCGCCAAGGCGCTCCTCATCAACGAGCAGTTCCAGCTGTCCCGCCAGTTCTGGTCCCACCTCGTCACGAACGGCATGATCGGCTCCCCCAAGGGCTTCATCAACACCGTTCCGCACATGAGCTTTGTGATCGGCGAGGACAACACCAAGTTCCTGCGCACCCGCTACGAGGCTCTTAAGCCGAACCCCCTGTTCCGCTCCATGGAATACTCCGAGGACCATGCCAAGATCGCCAAGTGGGCCCCGCTGATCGTCAAGGGCCGCGATCCGAAGCAGCGGATCGCCGCCACCCGCGCCGCGGAGGGGACCGACGTCGACTTCGGTGCCCTGACCCGTGAGCTGACCACCTACCTCGGGAATAACGGTGTGGAGGTCAACTACGGCCACAACGTCTCCGGCATCAAGCGCGCCTCCGACGGCGGCTGGGACCTCACGCTCAAGCACCCCCGGTCCGGCGAGCACGGCTCCATCCACGCGAAGTTCGTCTTTGTGGGCGCCGGCGGCGGAGCCCTGCACCTGCTGCAGGCCTCCGGGATCCCGGAAAGCAAGGGCTACGGCGGTTTCCCGGTCTCCGGCCAGTTCTTCCGCTGCACCGACGAGACACTCGCCGGCCAGCACAGCGCCAAGGTCTACGGCCAGGCCTCCGTGGGCGCCCCGCCCATGTCAGTCCCCCACCTGGACACCCGCTTCGTCAACGGCAAGCGCTCCCTGCTGTTCGGCCCCTACGCCGGTTTCTCCACGAACTTCCTGAAGAACGGCTCCTACCTGGACCTGCCCCGGTCCATCCGGCCTTCCAACATCATCCCGATGCTGGCCGTGGGCAAGGACAATATGGACCTGACCGCCTACCTGATCAAGGAAGTCGCCAAGCGGCACGGTGCCAAGGTCGAGGCCCTGCGCGAGTACTACCCCGCGGCGCAGGACGGCGACTGGGAACTCATCACCGCCGGCCAGCGTGTACAGATCATCAAGAAGGACCCGAAGAAGGGCGGCGTGCTCCAGTTCGGCACTGAAGTCATCGCCGGCCGCGACGGATCCATCGGAGCCCTGCTCGGCGCGTCACCCGGCGCGTCCACGGCCGTGCCGATCATGATCGAACTGCTCCAGAAGTCCTTCCCGAAGCAGTTCAAGGGCTGGCAGCCCAGGTTCAAGGAGATGATGCCCGGCTATGGCGTCAAGCTCAACGAGAACCCGGACCTCGCCGCCCGGCTTGAAGCCGACACGGCCAAGGCACTGCAGCTGGAACCGGTCAGCGCCTCGCGCAACTGACGCCCGCTCCGGGTTGCGGCCGGTTTGATCCCTTGGAAGCACGTCCGTCAACCCATCAGGAGACCTTGAGATGTTCCGTCTCGCAAAGCTGTCGCTGGCCAACCGGGCCCTGATCGCGCTGGTGACCGTCTTCGCGTCGGTCTTCGGCGTGATCACGATGTCCTCGCTCAAACAGGAGCTCATCCCGTCCATCGAGTTCCCGCAGATCACGGTGCTCACGTCAATGCCGGGCGCCTCGCCCGAGGTCGTGGACAAGCAGATCAGCAGCCCGCTGGAAACCGCCCTCAAGGGGGTGGAGGGGCTGGAATCGACGTCGTCCACGTCGCGCAACGGCGTCTCCCAGATCAGCATGGTGTTCACCTATGGTTCGAACCTGGACCGTGCCCGGAACCAGATCGACCGTGCCATCTCCAACGCCAAACGGTCGCTGCCGGACGACGTCCAGCCGCAGGCGATCGCCGGCAGCATCAGCGATTTCCCGATCGTGTTCCTCGCGGTCTCCTCGGACAAGCCGCTCAGCGAATTGAACGCCGATCTGGCCCGGCTCACGGTTCCGCGGCTGCAAAAGCTCGACGGCGTCCGCGGTGCCGAGGTAACCGGCGGGGCCACACAGCACATCAAGGTCCTCCCCCGCCCCGAGGCGATGGCGGCCTCCGGCGCGAGCATCCAGGCCATCCGCGAGGCGCTCAGCAACAACGGGGCGCTCGTTCCGGCCGGCACCATCGAAGAGCAGGGCAAGACGCTGTCGCTGCAGATCGGCAGCCCGGTCGACTCGCTCGATGCCATCAACGCGCTGCCGCTGGGCGGCACCAAGAACGCCGCGACCATCGGCAGCGTGGCGGACGTCAGCATTGCCGAGGACGCCCGCACCTCCATCACCCGGACCAACGGCCAGGAAACGCTGGCCCTGTCCGTCACCAAAAAGCCCGAAGGTGACACCGTCGGAATCTCCAATGCGGTAAAGGACTCCATCCCCGAGCTTGAGGCCGAACTCGGCTCCAACGCCCGGTTCACGCCCATCTTCGACCAGGCACCGTTCATCGAGAAGTCCATCAAGGACCTCACCACAGAGGGCCTGCTGGGCTTGGGCTTCGCCGTTGCGGTGATCCTGGTGTTCCTGATGTCCGTCCGCGCCACCCTGGTCACGGCCGTCTCCATCCCGCTGTCCCTGCTGATCACTTTCATTGGGCTCTCGGCCACCGGCTACTCACTGAACATCCTGACCCTCGGCGCGCTCACCATCGCGATCGGACGCGTGGTGGACGACTCGATTGTGGTCATCGAGAACATCAAGCGGCACCTGAGCTACGGCGAGGCGAAGATCACCGCGATCCAGACCTCCATCCGGGAAGTCGCCGGTGCCATCACGGCGTCGACCCTCACCACCGTGGCCGTCTTCCTGCCGATTGCCTTCGTGGCCGGCCTGGCCGGTGAGCTGTTCCGGCCGTTCGCGCTGACCGTCACCATCGCGCTGCTGTCCTCGCTGCTGGTCTCCCTGACCATCGTTCCGGTGCTGGCGTACTGGTTCCTGCGGAACCCCGCCGACCAGGCGGGCACAGCCCGGGAAGGCTCTGCCCGGGAGATTGCGGCGAAGGCCCACGAGGCGGAGCAGCGCACGGTCCTGCAGCGCGGTTACCTCCCGGTCCTGACCAAGACCCAGAAGCATCCCGTGGTGACCCTGGTCGCGGCCGTGCTGGTCCTGGGCGGCACCGCCGCCATGACCCCGCTGCTGGCCACCGACCTGCTGGGAAACTCCGGCGAAAACAGTATGACGGTCCGGCAGGCGCTCCCCGCCGGCACCAGCCTGGCCGAAGCCAGTGCCTCGGCCGTCAAGGTCGAGGAAGTCCTGCGGGAGATCGACGGCGTCAAAGACGTCCAGGTCACCACCGGCAATGCCCAGACCGGCTTCTCCGCGCTGCTGTCGTCCGGGGCCTCGAGCTCCAGCTTCACGGTAGTGACGGAGGAAAAGGCTAACCAGGGCAAACTCAAGGACACCGTCCGCAGCGAACTTGCCAGGATCCCTGATTCCGGCAAGATCACCGTGGGCTCGCAGCAGGGCGGCTTCGGCACGTCCTCGACGGTGGACATCACCCTCAAAGCTGCCACCACCGCTGACCTCCGGACCGCGAGCGACGCCATGGTCAAAGCCATGGAGGGCGTCCCCGGCTCCTCCGAGGTGGCCACCAACCTGGCCGCCAGCCAGCCGGTAGTGCAGGTCAAAGTGGACCGGGCGAAAGCCGTCGCGGCAGGCCTGAGCGAGGAACAGGTGGCCGGCGTGCTCGCCTCCACCATCAGCCCCGTCCCGGCCGGAACCGTGCGGATCGACACGAACGACTACCCGGTCCGCATTGGCGAAGGCACCCGCTTCACCAGCATCGATGCCGTCCGGCAGACCCCGCTGCCGACGGCGGCCGGTCCCGTGCCGCTGGTCAGCATCGCCTCCGTGGAGCAGGTCGACGTCCCCGTCTCCATCACGGCCAGCAACGGCCAGCGGACCGCCCGCGTATCCGTCACGCCGTCGGGCGCCAACCTCGGCGCGCTGAGTACCGAAGTGCAGGCCCGGCTGGACACCGTCCAGCTGCCGCCGGGCGTCACGGCAGAGATCGGTGGCGCCACAACCCAGCAGGCGGAATCCTTCGGCCAGCTGGGCCTCGCCCTGCTCGCCGCCATCGCAATTGTCTACGTGATCATGGTGGCCGCGTTCAAGTCGCTGATCCAGCCGCTGATCCTGCTGGTCTCGGTGCCGTTCGCGGCCACCGGCGCCATCGGGCTGCTGCTCATCACCGGCGTGCCGCTGGGCCTGCCCTCACTGATTGGCATGCTGATGCTGGTGGGCATCGTGGTGACGAACGCCATTGTGCTGATCGACCTCATCAACCAGTACCGCGAGCCGCGGAACGGCGAACCCGGGATGAGCGTGGCGGACGCGATCACACACGGCGCCCGCCAGCGCCTCCGGCCGATCCTGATGACGGCGCTGGCCACCGTCTTCGCGCTGACGCCGATGGCCCTGGGCCTGACCGGCGGCGGCGGCTTCATCTCGCAGCCGCTCGCCATCGTGGTGATCGGCGGCCTGATCTCCTCCACCGCCCTCACCCTGGTCCTGGTGCCCGTGCTCTACCGCCTCGTGGAGGGACGGCGCGAGCGGAAGGCCTTGGCCAAAGCCGGGCCGGGTGCCGCTTCCGGTACCGATGCCGGAGCGGATGCCGGTTCCCCGGGCGCCCGTTCCCGTGGCCGCCGGGCCGCCCCCGGGGCCGTCCCCGACGACTTCCCGGATGACGTTTCCGACGACGCACGGGTCCCCTCGGGCTCGCACTAGCAGGCGCTGGTCCGGGGGAAACCCGTCAGATCCGGACCGCCTTATGGCGGCGCGGAGCGTGGGTGCTGTGGGCCGCCCTCGCCGGTGCATGGGACCGGCCGGCCATTGCCGTCACTGCCCGGTGGCGGGGCCCGGCGAGCGGGGCCGGGCGCTGGTCACGCGGTGAGCTCACTTCGCGTGCCGGGTTGCCGACATACGTGGCGTTTTCCGGGACATCCTCGCCTTTCATCAGGAACGCGTCGGCCTCAAGGGTCGAGCCGTCGCCCATCGTCACTCCGTAGTGGACAAAGGCCTCCACGCCTACGGTGCAGCGGTTGCCGAGGACAATTCGGCCGGATTTGAAGGTGCCGTCTTCCAGGGAATGGCCCTGGATGACGGTTCCTTCGTTGAGCGCACAGTCGTCACCGATCGTCACCAGGGTCTTCTCCGGAATGCCGCAGCCCGCATCGTAGAGCCGCTTGCCCACTTTGATACCCAGCATTCTCATGAACATGGACTTGAACGGTGTCCCGCCGAAGGGCGCTCCGGTCAGCAGCTTCCAGAGCAGCTCGTGCCGCCAGAAGTAGCGGTCGTAGATGGAACAATATTCGGGCTTGAGTCGGCGGAAACCCATGACCGAGCGCTCGACCAGTATGGAGAAGAACGTGCTGAACAGCATGAAGCCGAGCATTGCGAAGGAAACCGCGAGCACACCGATGTAGCCGTGCGCCGACACGGCGACAGCACCGGCGAGCGCAGCGACGTACACCAGGAACCAGCGCAAGGCCAGGAAGATTGCCATGCTGCGGATGTTGTACCGGTTCTTCGCCGGGAGGAGCCGGTCCTTCGCCTCCTCAAGCTTGCTTTCATCGAACTGCGCGTCGCGCTGCACAGACCGGGGAATTTCGAACGGGGGGGAGCCCAGCAGACCGACGCCCGACCGTGTGGGCCCATCGATCGGAACCATCACCTTCGTGCCCAGGAGGCAGTTCTCACCGACTCGGGCGCCAATCGGGAAGGTGATGTCGTTGCCCAGGAAGTTGCGGCCCGCGACGCTGACGCGCGAGAGCCGGAACGAGGTGCTCGAGAAGTCTGCGTTCATCATGTTCAGACCGTCCGAGGCCATGGTTCCCGATCCCACGGTGCTCAGGAACGGCGACTCGTGAGCCACTGCCGGACCGAAGTTTGAACCGGTCTGCACGACCTTACCCAGGTCGTAGCCCAGGGCCTGGAGGTAGTGCACGATGTAGGAACTGTCGCCGAAGAGGTTCTTGTAGATGCCGGCGTTGGAGATCCCCGCCATCATCCGCTGGAGCGAATAGTGCACCCCGTACAGCGGATAGACCTTGTCCTGCTTGAGGAAGAGGTTCAGCAGACGCGGAACGGTGAGGACAAAGATGAGGCCACTGAACAGCCCGGCGATGAACACGACCAGAGTAAAAGCCGCTGTCTCGACAAAGAACTCGAAGACACCCAACTGCAGGTGCCCGGTCTCCAGGTAGGAAGGCAGCAGCGCGGCCAGCCCGAGGACACCGACCGGGACGACGAGGACAAGACGGTTGAACAACTGGAGCAGGCTGAAGATCACCCGCCGGCGGGTGCTGCAGTTCGCGTCGGGCACCCGCCGGAATTGGGTGGTGGTGCGTTCTGCGGGGGAACCGTGCCAGCTTTGTCCGTCGGGTACCGCCTGCAATGTCTGCAGTGCCGAGGCATGTCCGAGCTGGGTGTCATCCCCCATCGACGTACCGATGTCGAAAGTGGTCTTCTCCGACACCAGGACGTTCCGGCCCAAGGTCACCGGACCCATTTCGAGGACGCCCGGGCGTGCCCGGTAGCAGAGGAAGAAGGAGTTCTTATGGATTACGGTGTTGTCGCCGATGGTGAGGAGGTCTGTGCACACCGGCACCGTCCGGGAGAAGATCACCACGCCTTTGCCGATCTTTGCCCCCAGGAGCCGCAGGTAGAGCACGTAGATCGGTGAGCCTGCGAACAGCGCGAGGGGATTGGCCCGCGTCAGGGTTTTGACTACCCAGAACCGGAGATAGGCCATACTCCAGATCGGAATCAGCCCGGGCTTCCATCTCCCTATGAGAACCCATTTCACGAGGATCGGGGTCAGGGACAGAATCAGGAAGGTGGCGATCCCGAAGCCTATGGACCGCAGCCACATCTCGAGCGGCGTGGATCCCCCGGACACCCATTCGAAGCCGAAAACTATCAGCCAGCCGGCATACATGGTGTAGCCCAGGAATACCAGCAGCTGGATGGCACCACAGAGGACGTACTGGAAGGAGCTGACGCGGGGCAACGGTGCCGGGGGTGCAAGGTCAACCGCCGGTGTGGCCGGAATCAGTTCGGCTTCAATGCGCCTGGCCTGGAGACACTCGGCCAGCTGACGCACCGTGGGGTGCTGATAAACGTCCTGCATGGCCGCTGGCGGCAGCCCGGTTTCCTTTCGGAGGCGGGCACAGAAGTGGGCCATCAGCAACGAGTCGGCGCCCAGGTCGTTGAAGAAGTGCGCGTCCGTGGACACCTTCTCCAGGCCCAGCACGGCACCAAGCTGCTCCGCCAGGGATTCCTCGGCCTCCGTGGCCGGGGCGGTATAGGTTCCGTTGCCGGCCAGGCTGAGCCGGTGCGTCGGCTGGGGCAAACGCTTCCGGTCCACCTTGCCGCTGGCCATCATGGGCATGGATTCCAGCTGTTCGAAATAGCCGGGAACCATATAGCCGGGCAGCCGGGTGCGGAGCATCTGCCGGATCTCCCCGGCGTCGATGCTCGCGACGTCCTGGCGGATGGTGTAATAGGCTGCGAGCTCAACGGATCCGCCCTCAGGTTCGAAGGTCTGAACCACTGCCGCCGCGATCCCCGGAAGCTGCAGCAGAAACGATTCGATTTCGGTCAGCTCAATGCGATATCCACGGATTTTGACCTGGGTGTCGATCCGCCCAAAGTATTCGATCTCCCCCGCGACGTTTATCCGGCCCAGGTCCCCGGTGCGGTAAATACGGCCGGAGGGATTGTTCCCGATCCCGAGGAAATCCGGAATGAACGCCCGCTCGGTCAGATCCGGCCGGTTGACGTAGCCCCGTGCCAGGCCCACCCCGGCGAGTCCGATTTCCCCCGATTCGCCGGCCGGCAATGCGCGGGATTCGTTTGGGTCCAGGATGACAGCCGAGTAGGTGGGCAGGGGCACCCCCAGCGACACCGGCCTGTCCGGGTCGAGGAGGGCCCATGTGGCCGTGACGGTCGCTTCGGTGGGCCCGTAGACATTCAGGAAGCGGCGCCCGGGGCGATGCCAGCGGATCACGAGATCCCGGGGGCACGCCTCACCCGAGACCAGCAGGAACCTCAGACCGGGCAGGTCCTCATCAAGGGTCGCCAGCAGGGTCGGGACACAGCACAGTGCCGTGATGCTCTTCTCCTGCAAGTATTCAGCCAGCTCGGCCCCCAGCAGGCTGGGTCCGCCCGGCTTGGGCACCAGGGTGGCCCCCGCCATCCAGGAGACCCAGATTTCCTCCACCGAAAAATCAAAGGCGATCGTCATTCCCTGGTAGACCCGGTCCGAGGACTCAATGCCGTAATACGCGGACGCCACACGGACAAAATTGCAGATGCTGGCCTGCTCTACGGCCACGCCCTTCGGCCGTCCGGTCGACCCCGAGGTGTAGATAACGTAGGCCAGTTCATCAATCTTCCCGCCCATCTCCACTCCGTCTAACCGGGAGGAGTCTTCCGCGTCGACGTGAGCCTGCACGTGGTCCAGGCAGACCGTCTGGGCCGCGACCTCAGGCAGCAGGTCCTTGAGATGCGACAAGGACAGAACCACCGCGACATCGGCGTCCTCGACAATGTACTTGAGGCGGTCAGGGGGGAATCCCGGGTCCAGGGGCACGTAAGCCGCGTGGATCTTAAGGGCCGCGAGCATGGCCACGTAGGCGCGCCACGGCTGGTCGAACAGCAGCGCGATGCGGTCCCCGGGCCGGGCTCCGCAGGCGAGGAGGTGGCGCGCCAGCTGATTGGCACGTGCATCCAGCTCCAGGTAACTCAAGACCACGTCCCCCGCGTCCACGGCAATCTGGCCGCCCAGTCCTTCGTCACGCAGCCGGTCACAGCGATCCTCGAACAGCTGGTCCAGCCGCTCGCCCTGCTGCCAGCGGGCGGCCTGGTCCGTAGTGGCCGAAGTCAGGACTGTTCCCTCCACCGCACCGCCGTCCGTAAACATCTTGCCGCGCAACTCATCGGGGGCAGTGACGCCACTTTGGACTTTCACCTTTTTACTCATGGATTGCCTCTTTCGCATGACGTGACGTGTCGCAGACAATCTGCTGATTCCCTCGAAACTCGGATCTGACGGCTGGGCCGTTCACAGGATCACCCCGCCGTGCTATCAGCTGCCCCGGGCTGCGGGACTGGCCGCGAAACCCCGAAGGTCATAACCCCAGCGGACGTCGCCGGCCACGGCACGGTCGTGGGCCGACGGTGGGACGGCCCCGGCCGCCTCCTCGGCCATCGGGGCCATGCCAAACGCCAGCCGGACAGCGCGCTCAGCGTCCGCGAGACGTTCGGCGCGGGTGATAGCCGCTACGTAGGTCTCCGATATTTCGACCAAATCAACGTCGATCCCTGCTTCTGACAGGGTCCACAGGAAGGTGCAGACGACATCCGGCGAAGACCGCATGCCCACGCCCGTGACTGACACCCGGCCGACTTCGCCCCGGTGCTGCAGGCCCTGGAATCCTATGGTTCCTTGGGCAGCACCCAGCACGGCGAGGGCGGGAGACGCCTCCGGCGCCGGGACGATCAGGGCAACGTCGGAACGTCTGGACCCTGAGTTTGCCGCGCTTTGGACAATTGTCTGGACGTTCACCCCCGAACGCGACAGCACCTGGAACAGTCTCGCCATGCTGTCCGGTTCATCCGGAACCCCGACGACGATGACTTTCGCGGCGGAGTTGACCCCGCCAACACCGGTCACCACGGGTTGCTCCCGCACCGGTTTGCGGAAGGGGTGGCGGTCAAGGCCGGGCAGAATCAGGGTTCCCGGCGCCGGCACGAACGAGGACCTCACATGGATGGGAATGCCAAACCGACGGGCATACTCAACACATCTCAGATGCAGCACCTTGCACCCCGAGGCCGCGAACTCAAGCATTACCTCGCTCGAAAGAACACCGATTTTGCGGGCCTTCGGGACCACGCGCGGGTCCGCGGTATAGACGCCGTCCACGTCCGTGTAAATCTCGCAGATCCCGGCACCCAGTGCCGCAGCCAGCGCAACGGCGGTCAAATCAGAGCCACCCCGGCCCAGGGTCGTGACTTTCTTGCCTTTCTTCGTCCGGCCCTGAAACCCCGCAACGATCGGCACTTCCCCGCGGGCCAGGCAGGTGCGGATGCGGTCGGGTCGGACGTCGGTAATTTGTGCCTTGCCGTGAAAGCTGTCCGTGATAAGGCCGGCCATACTTCCGGTGAAGGTGACGGGTGCCTGGCCAAGATCTGCCAAGGCGATGGCCAGCAATGCCGACGACACGAGTTCGCCGGTGCTCAGCAGGGCATCGAGGTCGCTGGGGCGCGGTCGGGCGGAAACTTCGGCGGCGAGGTCGCACAGTTCATCGGTCGTGTCCCCCATGGCAGACACCACTGCAACTACCTGGTATCCGTTCTCCCGTGTTCTGGCTATCCTTTGGGCAGCCCGAAGGATTCCGGAAGCGTCCGCCAGTGACGAGCCGCCGAACTTCTGCACGACGACGCACCCTTGAGGAATGGTGTTGTCTCTTTCGTCTAGCACGAGCCGAGACCCAACGGTCCAGCCGGCGATGCCGGCCGTCGACCCGGAAATCCCGGCGCCGTCTTCGGGCCTGCCGGGAAGTGCCGCCACTCTGCGGGTGCTGCGCTGAGTCCAACCTGGTTGGCCCCTGCTTTTTGGGTGCTCATTTGCCGTTCCTAAAATCTGATCGGTCGCTCGTAGCTGCCTAATGCCCTCTGCAACTTGTCCTAGGCAATGGACTTCACCGCGACCTTCCCGCCGGCCACAGACTCGGCGGCCTCGGCAAGAATGTCGAGTCCCCTCGACAACTCTTCGGCGTCGATGGTCAGCGCCGGCATCGTTTTGATGACCTCGCCCTCGGGCCCGGAGGTCTCCACCAGCAGGCCGCGGGCGAACGATTCGGCCGCGATCTTCCCTGCCGTTTGGTGGTCGCGATAGTAGATGCCCGCAAGCAGGCCACGTCCCCGGACGCGGGCACCTTCGGTTCCCGCGGCGATCTGCGTCAGCCCCTCGTGCAGCTGCGAGGTGAGACCCTCGACTTTCGTTTCAAGGGTCCGGTCCCCCCAGTAACGCTCCAGGGCAGCCGCGCCCGTGACAAATGCCGGGTTGTGTCCGCGGAAGGTTCCGTTGTGCTCGCCCGGCTTCCAGATGTCATGCTCCGGTTTGAAAAGCGTCAACGACAAGGGCAGCCCGAAGCCTGAAATGGATTTCGACAGGCAAACGATATCGGGGATTATGCCGGCATCCTCAAAGCTGAAGAAGGTGCCTGTGCGTCCACATCCGGCCTGGACGTCGTCGACAATGAGCAGGATGCCGTGCTGGCGGCACAGTTCCGCCAGGCCTTGGAGCCAGGAGGTACGTGCAGCCCGGAGCCCGCCCTCGCCCTGAACGGTTTCGACGATGACGGCGGCGGGTTTGTCGACGCCGGAGCCGCTGTCCTCCAGGGCGTGGCGGAGCCACAGAAAGTCCGCCGTCTGGCCGTCAAAGAATCCGTCATAGGGCATGCTGGACGTGTTCGTCAGAGGAACCCCGGCGCCCGCCCGCTTCATGGAATTTCCCGTCACCGCCAGGGATCCAAGAGTCATCCCGTGGAATGCATTCGTAAAACTGAGGACATGGGAACGACCCGTGACTTTCCGAGCGAGCTTCAAGGCCGCTTCCACCGAGTTAGTCCCGGTGGGCCCAGGAAACATGACTTTATAGTCATACTGCCGGGGCTTCAGGATCAGCTCGTGGAATGTTTCCAGAAAGTGCCGTTTGGCGACTGTTTTCATGTCGAGGGAATGAACGATTGCCCCGGAAAGGAGGTAGTCGACGAGCGGTCGAAGCAGCTCAGGATTGTTGTGTCCGTAGTTCAGCGCTCCGGCGCCGGAAAAGAAATCAAGATAATCCCTGCCGTCCTCGCTGTAGAGAGTGCTGCCGGACGCGCGGTCGAAGACCGTATCCCAGGTGCGGCAGTACGTGCGGACTTCTGACTCAAGGATTTCAAATATGTCCATCAGTACTTTTCCTTCGTTCTATTCCCCGGCCCAGTTACGGCTCAGACATCCGGAAATCGGTCACGGGACAATTAAGTACTGCGGCGCCATGCCGTAGTCAGGAGACGTGACCGGTAATGATTCCAAGCTAGGGAACGCCGCTAACTTACGGACCCGTAGGCCGTACTCGAATAGTTGATGGATATCCGGCCCGGCCTACTTAGCTGTACTTAGACGGCAAGAGGTTCGAATCAAGTAGTCCGGGATCCGCCTCATCGCACAGCTCCCCGGGCCAATTTTTCGCGCAGCGGGGTGGGCCTTTCCCTGCTATCCAAGGAGCCGGGAGTCAGCCCCGCGGGGCCAGTGCGTAGGTGGCGGTGGCGTAGGCCAGGGCGGCGGACATATCCCTGAGCAGCTCCGCGTTGGTGTTGCTGATGGTGTCGCAGGCCTCGTGGTAGCAGGAATCGAGGTCCTTGCCGGCCACCCCGCCGTAGGCCTGCATCTGGGCTTTGGTCTTGGTTTTCACGTCGCCGCTGAACAGCCCGCCGGCGGGAATTCCGGCCTGCAGGAAGGGCTCGTAATCGGAGCCGCCGTCGAAGGGTGTGGTCTCCGCCGGCAGCGAGTTCTCCTCGAAGAACCGGAAAAAGACCTCCTCGATCTGTTTCGACCCCGACGGCCCGGCCTGTTTGAAATCCGAACCGTTGCCGTCGTGAATGGACCGCACCCCGTTCGGGGAGGCCAGCATGTCCACGTTCAGATTTGCCGCGGTCTGGGCTTTCTCGGCCCGGCTCAGCTCGTCGACATAGTGCTGGGAACCGTAGAGACCGTCCTCCTCGGCGCCCCAGAACGCAAACCGGACCCGGTTGACCGGGGTCATCCCGCTGTCCTTCAGCCAGGCGGCGATCTCCAGCATGGCTGCGACCCCGCTGGCGTTGTCATTGATCCCCGGCCCCTCACGCACGGAGTCCAGGTGGCCGCCCACCACCACGGTGTTATCGGCGCTGCCTGCAGTGTCGGCGAGGATGTTGAAGCTCTTCACCTGCTTGCGGTTCTTGCCCTCGCCCCGGAAGGTAAAGGTCTGCCGCACCGGTGTGTACCCGGCGGCGCGCAGCTGCTCCTCGACGTAGCGGGCGGATGCCTCGTACCCGGAGGTGCCCGAGGCACGGTTACCATCATTGTCATCCGCGATGCGCTGCAGCGCCTTGAGGTGTTTCACCATGCCGCGGCCCTGAAACTCCTCCAGCACCGCGCGCGCGTCCACCCCGGCCACAGGCTCCAGCCGCGAGGCCGCGCACCCCGAAACCACGAGACTGATCGCAAGCAGGATTGCGGCGGCCGCAGCCTTTCCGAGCCTTGTCATCATGTGGGCGTCCTCCAGGTAATGAAGATAACGCCGAAGCCCTTCGAGGGAAAGGCCTGCGCAGGCGGGGAATATTCGGACGCGGCGGATGTTATACCCACCGATAGATGCAAATGCATGTATATCGGTTATAGTTGAAACAGGTCCCGGAAGTCCCCTGCCACGGAAAGGCACATCATGCAGATCGGCGTATTCAGCGTCAGCGACATCACCACCGACCCCACCACGGGCCGCACGCCCACGGAACACGAACGGATCAAGGCGTCCGTGGCGATCGCCAAGAAGGTCGAGGAAATCGGCATGGATGTCTACGCCATTGGCGAGCACCACAACCGGCCTTTCTTCTCCTCCTCCCCCACCACCACCCTTGCCTACATCGCCGCCCAGACGGAGCGCATTATCCTGTCCACGGCCACCACGCTGATCACCACGAATGATCCGGTGAAGATCGCCGAGGACTTCGCCATGCTCCAGCATCTGGCCGACGGACGCGTGGACCTGGTCCTGGGCCGCGGCAACACTGCCCCCGTGTACCCCTGGTTCGGCAAGAACATCCAGGACGGGATCGAACTCGCGATCGAGAACTACAGCCTGCTGCGCCGTCTCTGGGATGAGGACACCGTCAACTGGTCCGGAAAGCACCGCACGCCGCTGCAGAACTTCACCTCCACCCCGCGCCCGCTCGACGGCGTCGCCCCCTTCGTGTGGCACGGTTCGATCCGCACGCCGCAGATCGCGGAAGTCGCCGCCTACTATGGTGATGGCTTCTTCGCGAACAACATCTTCTGGCCCAAGGAGCACTACCAGCAGCTGATCGGCCTCTACCGCGAACGCTACGAGCACTACGGCCACGGCAAGGCGGACCAGGCGATTGTGGGCCTCGGCGGACAGTTCTTCATGCGGAAGAACTCGCAGGACGCCGTCAAGGAGTTCCGTCCCTACTTCGACAACGCGCCGGTCTACGGCCACGGCCCGTCCCTCGAGGACTTCACCTCGCAGACCCCGCTGACCGTCGGCAGCCCGCAGGAAGTCATCGAGAAGACGCTGACCTTCCGTGAATACTTTGGCGACTACCAGCGGCAGCTGTTCCTGATCGACCACGCCGGCCTGCCGCTGAAGACCGTGCTGGAACAGTTGGACCTGTTCGGCGAGGAGGTCCTGCCGGTCCTGCGCAAGGAATACGCCGACAAGACCCCGGCCCACGTCCCCGAACCCCCCACCCACGCCGGCCGCGTCGCCGCCTCCCTGGCCGCCGCCGGCCAGTCCGTCAGCGAATCCGCCAGCCCCACACGCAGCCAGAGCGTGTGATGTCAGGCAAGACAACCGAGTCGCCGGTGCGCCTGGCCGCGGAAACCTGGGAATCCCTCTTCCGCGCCCAGGTGGCGATCATGCGCCGGCTGCAGGCCGGCCCCGCCTTCAAAAAACTGGCACTGAACGAGTACGACGTGCTTTTTACGCTCTCGCGCTGTCCGTCCGGCTGGTTGCGCCAGAACGAGCTCAATGACCACGTGCTGCTGAGCCAGTCCAGCCTGAGCCGGCTGGTGGAACGCCTCGAAAAGCGCGGCCTGGTGGAGCGCATGCCAGCTCCCGACGACGGGCGCGGAGTCCTGGTCAAGCTCACCGAAGCGGGCTGGGAGCTACAGAGGCAGATCGGCCGGGAACACGTCCGCGACATTGCCTCCCTGGTGGTTCCGGCACTGACGGCGGCCGAGCAGCAGGAACTGCTGCGCCTCACCGAGAAGCTGCGGGCCTCGGTGGCGGCGCGCTGACCTCACGCATCCAGGCTCCTTACGCGTATCTGGTCAGGCTCTTTCGCTGTCTCCGAAGCTAACCGATGACTGCGAGCGGGAGCCGGGACCCTCGTTGGCGTGGTCAGCGGACCGAGTTCGTCCTTCTGGGGTGGATTTGCGCCTTGCCGGGAACAGGTGACCGCTGCCGCACGGTTGGCATAGGCGGCCACAGCCTGCAGCTCCTCCGGCGTCAGGTTTTCCAGCCGACGCCTGCCGCCCGTGCCGAGAGATCCTAATTGGGAGAGCCCGGAGATGAGGCCTGCCATGAAGGAGTCACCGGCGCCCACTGTGTCGGCCACGGTGATGGGCTCAGCTGCCATTTCCACCCTCCCGCGACGGGACAGGATGAGAGGTCCGGAGGCTCCCCGCGTCAGTGCCACGAGGGCCGGGCCGAGTCCCAGCCAGGCTTCCAGGGTTTCCTCCGGGGTCCGGTCCGGGTAGAGCCAGCGGAGGTCTTCATCGCTGGCTTTGATGACGTCGCTGGCTGCGACAAAGCGTTCCGACTGCCGCCGTGCCGCGGCCGCATCGGGGCTGATGGCTGGCCGGCAGTTCTGATCGTAACTGATCGTCGCATACTCACCGGCTGCCCTGACGAGGGCAAGTGTGGCCTGGTCCCCCGGTGGCAGCACGGTAGCGATCGAACCGGCATGGACGTGGGTGGAATCCCGGATTGCTGCCAGCGCCGGCAGGGATGCCCCGTTGAGTTCCCAGGTGATGGCGAACGTGTAGTCGGCGGCACCGTCGGGCCTCAGCGTCGCAAGGGCCGTCGACGTCGGCGCGGTTCCGCCGTTGATCACGTGGACGCCGTTCGACCGCAGGTGCTCTTCGATCATGAGCCCATGCCGGTCATCGGCGTAGTGGGTCACCAGGCTCGTGTGCAGGCCCAGGCGGGCCGCCCCCACCGCCACGTTGAGGGGACTTCCGCCCGGGTGGACCTGTACGGCCTCCGGCTGCCCGGGATCGCTGATGATGTCGACGAGGGACGTCGATGAAGGCGTCGACGTCGAGCCCTTCGACGCGGTCCGTCCTGGCGTTCAGGGCGTGGGTGGCGCCGTGTTCCAGTGCGAAGGCGAGGCGGTCGTCGGCGATGTCCGTGATGTAGATTTCGCTGGCGCCGTAGGCGCGGGCGGCCTGGGCGGCGATGATGCCGATCGGGCCTGCGCCGGCGATCAGGACGCGGCTGCCCGGCTTGATCCCGGCGCGTTCGCAGGCCCAGAGGCCGACGGAGAGGGGTTCGATCAGGGCGGCCGCCTCGTCGCTGACGCTGTCCGGGATGTCGTAGGCGAAGTCGCCCTCGATGCTCACGTATTCGGCGAAGGCGCCGTCGACCGGCGGGGTGGCGTAGAACTCGCTGTCGGGGCACAGGTTGTACCGGCCGGCTTTGCACTGCTTGCATGTGCGGCAGGGGCGCTGGGGTTCGACGGCGACCCGCCGGCCGATCATGTGCGGCAGGGGCGCTGGGGTTCGACGGCGACCCGCCGGCCGATGCGGGCCGGGTCCAAGGCGCTTCCGACGGCGGCGATCCGTCCGGACAGCTCGTGGCCCACCTACTGGAGTGTGACCAGCTTCGCCGGATCCTCGTCCGGCAAGTCGCCGTCGACGATGGCGGTGACGGTGAGCTGGGTCAGCGACAGGCTGCCGCCCACCGTCGACAGGAACGCGGTGTCCGAGGAATCCCGGCCGGCAGTGATCCGCAGCATGCTCTCGCGCGGCGCCAGGCCCGTGGGGTCGATGACGTACCAGGCACCGTTGATATAGGCCTCGGCCACTGCGTGGAAGTCCATCGGGCTCAGTCCCGGGGCGTACACCGCTGCCAGCCGGGCGGGAATATCCTTGGCCCGCAGCAGCGAGATCGCCAGGTGGGCGAAGTCGCGGCAGACTCCGCGGCGGTGCAGCAGGGTCTCGACGGCCCCGTCGGTTCCCCTGGAGGATCCGCTGATGTAGCGCAGCTCGCTGAAGACCCAATTGCGTACCGCGTGCACCAGTTCGGCGCCCTGCAGGCCGCCGAATTCCGCGTAGGCCGTTGGCAGAAGCCGGTCGGACTCGGCATAGCGGCTCGGCCGGACGTAGCGGATGAGTTCCATCCGTCGCGGTTCCTCCGGCAGTGCGAAGCCGGTGACGGTGGCGGTGTACTCCACGTGCACTTCGGTGGGTTCAGCGAATTCCATATAGTGGAATCGCCCGCCGTGGTGGTCGGAGAGTTCGGTGAGCGGGACGTCGTCGCCGCCGGAGGTCACGGACAGGGTCTCCACGAAGCCGCTGTAGCCCGGGTTGCGTGCCACGGACACTGCCAGTGCGACCTTCGTGTCGGCCACGGTCTTGAAGGCCATGCGGGCGGCTACAGAGCGTTCCATGTATCTCCGGGGTGTGAGGTTAACTGCGGGTGAAGTCACTGCTCCCGGCCCGGGTGTGTGCGGGCGGTGCGGGACTAGTTCTTGATCTCCAGAGACATTAGCATCCGCTGGACGTTGGCGAATTCCGAGCCTTCGTTGACGTATGTGGCCGCCTGGTCGAGGGTGTCAAAAGCCTGTGCCGGGGCGATCTTCTGGTCCGGGGCGAACGCCTTCAGCTCCGTCAGGTCAGCGAAGGAATAGTCCCCCCGGCCCTCGGGGCCGCGGACCAGGTTCTGCAGAGCGCAGGACTGCCCTTCGGTGCCGCCGACGACGTTGGTGATGCCGTAGGAGCCGAAATATTTGTAGCCCTGGATGACCCGGTACACCACCCGCGGGTCGATGGTGCCTTCGCCGCCGCGGTGCGGCAGTTCGACCGGGACACTGCTGACGACGACGTAGGGTTTCGCGGCGTCGCCCGCGCAGGCCGGGGCGGGCCGCGGCTGGAGCCCGGTCTGCAGGGTGGCGAGGTAGCGGCCCTGGGCGTCCTTGACCTCGATCTTGAGGGCTCCGGGCAGGGTCCCCTGCTCGGGGGTCACCGACTGGGCGATCCACTCCTGCGGAAGCTCGAAACTGACGGTCTTCGCAGGATCGGTGAACACCTTCCAGGCCGCGGCCGTCGAGCCGGTTTCCGCGGCGCCGGAGCCGGCAGGACCCGGCGAGGCGCCCGGCGCCGTGCTGCCCGAGGGCGGACCGCTTGGGGACCCTGCCTCGCTGGTGCTGGCGCTCGGGGTGCTGCCGGCCGTCCAGCCGGGGGCGTCCCTGCCTTCGCTGCTGCAGCCGGACAGTGCGGCGCCGGCGAGCGCCAGGGCAGCGGCGATCCGGAGGCCGCGGGCCGGCGTCCGCCGGAAGGTATCTGTCCCAGTCATGGTGCCATCGTAGTGGGGCACGGGACCCGCCGCCCGAGGCGCGGTTCCCCGCAGGGAAAGCGGGATACGCTGGGGACATGGCGGATCAGGATTTTGGCACGACGGATTTTGGGGCCCAGGACAGCGTGGCGGACATCTCCGCCGTGGACATCGCGGACTGGCGGCTCCGGACCTTTGCGTTGTACGCCAACGTGCGGAAGATCGCGGCCGAGGATCCAGCCGAGGCGCATTCCTACTGGCGCCAGGAGCGGGACCGGATGTTCGGCGCGCACCCCGCTTCGCCACTCACTGCGGCCGCCAAGTCCAGCTTCGGCGGACTGAAGACGGCGGACTACGATCCGATCTACCGCTTCCACATCCCGCTGACGAGCGAGGGTGCCGGACGGGAAATGAATGTCGAAACCGGCACCGACGGCCTGGTCCGGTTTGTCCGGCTGGGCACCTTCGACCTGCCGGAACTGGGCCAGCTCGCCGTGTGGAAGATCCACGGCTATGGCGGCGGCATCTTTGTGCCGTTCCGTGATGCCACGGCCGGGCAGCCCGGCGGCACCTACGGTGCGGGCCGCTACCTGCTCGACACGATCAAGGGTGCCTTCCACGGCGTGCAGGGGTCCGGCCCGGAGGCCGAGTTCGTCGTTGACTTCAACTTCGCCTACAACCCGTCCTGCGCCTACAACGAGGCGTGGGCATGCCCCCTCGCCGGCCCCTCCAACCGCTTGGCCGTGGAGATCCCTGTAGGCGAGCTGTACTGACCGGATGGATGCCCAGCTCGAGCAGCACTCCCCTGCGCCTGCCCCTGCCTCCCTGCGGGATCCTGCCCGCCGCCACCGCGGCGTCCTGCGCTATCCCCTGGTCCGGCAGCTGCTGCGGTTCACCGCCGTCGGCGTCGTCTGCACGGCAACGTCGCTGGCGCTCTATGCCTTCCTCCGCCCGTACCTCGGTTCGCAGCCGGCCAACGCGACGGCCCTCATCCTCACGTCACTGATGAACACGGCCCTGAACCGGCGGCTGACCTTCAAAATCAGCGAACGGCACCGGATGAAGCGCGACCATCTCAACGGCCTGATTGTCATTCTGGTGGCGCTGCTGATCACCGGCGGAAGCCTCGGCGTCCTGCACTGGATCAACCCCCAGGCCACCGTCGCCGATGAGCTGTGGACCACCACTATCGCTGGCTTCGCGGCCACGGCCGTGCGTTTCACCCTGCTGCGCCACTGGATCTTCCGCCGCGCCCGGCACCGCTAAGGCTTCCAGCACCCCACCTCACCTCTCCCAAACCCCGGCTTGCGCTGTCAGATAACGTGCTTTGGAGGGCCTCGGAACAGCAATAAGTGATAGGGCAACCCGGGTCGGGGGCGCCGGGGGGTCAGGGGCCCCGGGGGGTCAGGGGGTGCCGAGGGCCTGGACGCTGCCGACGGCGGTGCGGACCGCGGCCGCCGCCTCCTGCAGCTCCGCCGCCGTGATGGTCGAGTCGAAGCTGAAGCGGACCGCGGTCTGGGCAACGGCGTCGTCGATGCCCATCGCCCGCAACACCGGGGACGGCTCGTCCGAACCCGCAGCGCAGGCCGAGCCGCTCGAACAGATGACCCCCAGCCGTTCGAGCTCCAGCAGCACCGATTCGCCGCTGGTCCCCGGGAAGCAGAACGAGGCGACCGAAGGCAGCCGCTCGCTCGGATGGCCGGTGAGCACAGCCCCCGGAACCTGGGCCTGCACCGAGCGGATGAAGTCATCACGCAGCGCGGCAACGTGTGCCGCCCGGTCCCCCTGCGAGTTCCGGGCCAGGGTGAGCGCCGTCGCGAGGGCCACGGCCCCGGCCACGTTCTCGGTCCCCGACCGGCGCCCGCGCTCCTGCCCGCCGCCGTGGATCACCGGTTCCAGCCGGGTCCGGCTGCGCACGAACAGCGCCCCGTTTCCTTTTGGCGCCCCCAGTTTGTGTCCGGAGACGCTCAGGGCGTCCACGCCCAGTGCTGCGGTGTCGAGCGGAAGCCAGCCGGCGGCCTGCACGGCGTCGGTGTGGAACGGGATTCGCTGCGCTCGGGCCAGCGCGGCCAGCCGGGTGATCGGCTGCACCGTGCCGACCTCATTGTTGGCGTACATGATGCTGACCAGGGCGGTCTCCGGCCGGAGCACGGAGGCGAGGGCCACCCCCGTGACGCGGCCGTAGGCATCCACCGGCACCACATCGACGGCGAAGCCGTGCACGCGCTCCAGGTAGCGGGCTGACTCCTCCACAGCGGGATGTTCGACGGCGCTGATCACCACCCGGTCCAGCCGCGGGTCCGCCGCCCGGCGGGCCAGGGCGATGCCTTTGACAGCAAGGTTGTCCGCTTCCGTTCCCCCGGAGGTGAAGACCACCTCGCCCGGGCGGCAGCCCAGAGCCTTCGCCGTCGCTGCGCGCGCCCCGGCGAGCGCCGTGGCGGCCGCGTCGCCGAGCGAGTGGTGGCTCGAGGGGTTCCCGAACTCCCCCGACAGGAACGGCCACATCGCTTCGAGCACCTCACGGCGGACCGGTGTGGTGGCCGCGGCGTCGAGGAAGATCATGGCGCCGCCTGGCCGGCCTGTTCGCTCTGTCCGAGGCCGGGTGCCCGGCCCTGTCCGGTGCCGAGGCCCAGCTCAATGTCGAGTCCCAGGTCCAGGGCAGCGACGCTGTGGGTGAGTCCGCCGATCGAGATGACGTCCACCCCGGTGCCGGCGATGCCCGCCACCGTGGCCAGGTTGACGTTGCCGCTGGCCTCGACCCGGGCGCGGCCGGCCACCAGCGCCACCCCGGCGGCAAGCTCGGCCAGGGTGAAGTTGTCCAGCATGATGGTGTCCACCCCGGCGGCCAGCACCGGTCCGATCTGGTCCATGCTGTCCACCTCCACTTCGAAGTGCGTGGTATGCCCGATCCTCGCTTTGGCCTCCCGCAGCACCGCGGTGAGCTTCGACGGATCGCCCCCGGTCAGGACGGCCAGATGGTTGTCCTTGGCGAGCACCGCGTCCGAGAGGCCAAAGCGGTGGTTGGCTCCACCGCCGCACCGGACGGCGTACCGTTCCAGCACCCGCAGCCCCGGCGTGGTCTTCCGGGTGTCCGTGATGCGCGCCCCGGTGCCGTCCACGAGGGCAACGAACTCCGCCGTTCTGGTAGCGATGGCGCTCATCCGCTGGACAAGGTTCAGGGCGACCCGTTCGGCGAGCAGCACGGCGCGGGCGTTCCCGCTGACCCTCGCGAGCGCCGTGCCGGCGGCAAAGGCGGCGCCGTCGGCCGCCAGGAGTTCGACGGAGGCGTCCGGGTCCGTGAGCTTCATCGCCGCTGCGAACACCTCCCCGCCGCTGAGCACGCCGGGGACGCGGGCGGCCAGGACCGCCGTCGCGCGCGCGTCCGCCGGGATGAGGGTCTGCGACGTGATGTCACCGTACGGCGCGTCCTCCAGCAGGGCCGCCCGCAGCACGGCGTCGACGGCGGCGGCGGGCAGGGTTCCGGCGAGCGCCGTCACCGGGAGGGTGTCCGGCCGGGCTGCGGCGGGTGCTGTCATGACGGGATCCTTTGTTTCGAACGGGATGAGGTGGCATGCCGCTGGGTGTGCGTGCCGGCCGGCGGGGTTGAGCGGGCAGGGACCACGAGCAGAGCGGGGCGTGCGCCCGCGGGGTCCGCATCGGCGGGGACAACGGTGGCGGGGACCACGGTGGCGGGGGCAGCGTCGGCTCGGTAGTGTGCACCCACCGAACCGGTCCGCTTGAGTGCAGCTGCCACGAGCAGCCGGGCGGCCAGCAGCAGGTTGCGGTCCTCGTGGCCGGACTGGTCAAGGCCCTCCCCCGGGACCGGAATCCCGGAGGCTGCGGTGCAGGCCGCTGCCCATTCCGCGAGACGGATGGCGGCGGCGTCGAGTTCGGCTCCGGTGCGCATCACCCCGGCCGCGCCGGTCATCAGGCGCCGCAGGGCGTCCCGGCTGAACGGGACACTCCGCTGCCCCGCCGCAGCAGCGGGAAGTTCGTCCCTGGCACCGGCGGCCGATCCCGCCGGACCGGGTTCCGCCTCCGCCCCGCCGAGGAATGCCTCCACCGCACGGCGGCCGAAGACCAACCCTTCCAGGAGGGAATTGCTCGCCAGCCGGTTGGCACCCTGCGCGCCCGTGCACGCGACCTCACCGGCCGCGTACAGTCCCGGCACGGAGGTTCGCCCCCAGAGGTCGGTGGCCACACCGCCCATCCAGTAGTGGGCCGCCGGGGACACCGGAAGCGTCTGCGTGGTCCAGTCGTAGCCGGCGGCGCGGGTGGCCGCGGTGATGGTGGGGAAGCGCCGGGCCAGGAATCCGGGGCCGCGGACGGCCTCGATTCCCCGGGCGTCCAGGAAGACGGGGCTGTCCGCCGCTGCGCCGGTCGCGGCGAGGTGCAGGGCAATGCTGCGGGAGACGACGTCGCGCGGGGCAAGCTCGGCGTCCGGGTGGTAATCCGGCATAAAGCGGTAGCCGGCCGCGTCCAGCAGGACAGCTCCTTCGCCGCGGACCGCCTCGGAAATGAGCAGCGCTGGCGGACCCCCGGGGATCTCATCCGCCGCGAGCGTGGTGGGGTGGAACTGGAAGAACTCCAGGTCCCGGACGGCCGCCCCCGCCCGCCACGCCAGGGCCAGGCCGTCGGCAGTGGCGACGGAGGGGTTGCTGGTCCGGGCGAAGAGCCGTCCCGCCCCGCCGGTGGCCAGGAGCACCGCGTCGGCGTCCAGCTGCCGGGGCTGTCCGTTGGCCAGGTAGGCGACGCCGGTGACCCGGGCGGCGCCCGACAGGTCGCTGTCGGGGTGTTCGGTGAGCAGGTCCGTGACAAAGGCAGCGGTCTCCACCCGCAACCGGCCCTGGACAGCGCGGTCCAGGGCGGCGGCGACCAGGGCGCGGGCGATGCAGGCACCCGTCGCGTCCCCGCCGGCGTGCAGGATGCGGGCGGCGGAGTGTGCCGCCTCGAGGCCGAGTGCCGGACCTCCGCCGGGTCCGGCGTCGAACTGCACACCGTAGCGGCCCAGGCCGGCGATGTCCCGGACGGCCCCGGCGCACAGGGCCCGGACGGCCTCCGGGTCGTTGAGCCCGGCGCCGGCGGCGAGGGTGTCGGCGATGTGGGCCGCCACGGAATCGCCCGGCGCCGCCTCACCAGGTGTGAGAACGGCCGAGACGCCGCCCTGGGCGCAGAAGGTGTTGCTCTGCTCCAGGGTTCCCTTGCTCAGGAGCACCACCTCGCAGGCGGGCCGGCCGTCCCGGACCGCGTCGGACGCGAGCAGCGCGGCGTACAGTCCGGCAATGCCGCTGCCCACGACCACTAAACGCGGCGGCCTGGTCACGGCCGCGCCGCCAGCATCCGCTCGAGGGCAACCCGTGCCGGGGCGGCGACGGCGTGCTCCACCTCGATGCGGTTGACCACCTCGCCCCGGACCAGCGCTTCCAGGACCCAGGCGAGGTAGCCGGGGTGGATGCGGTACATCGTGGAGCAGGGGCAGATCACCGGGTCCAGGCAGAAGATGGTGTGCTGCGGGTTTTCCGCGGCCAGCCGGTTGACGAGGTTGATCTCGGTGCCGACGGCGAAGGTGGTGGGCTCGGTCGCGGCGGCGATGGCCTTGCGGATGAAGTCCGTGGAGCCGGCGGAATCAGCGGCGTCCACCACTTCCATGGGGCATTCCGGGTGCACAATCACCTGGACGCCCGGGAACTCGGCGCGGGCCTTCTCGATCTGGCCCACGTTGAAGCGCTTGTGGACCGAGCAGAAGCCGTGCCAGAGGATGACCCGGGAGTCCTCAAGGGTCTGCTCGTCGTTGCCGCCGAGGTCCTTGCGCGGGTTCCACATCGGCATCTGCTCCAGCGGCACCCCCATGGCCTTGGCGGTGTTGCGTCCCAGGTGCTGGTCGGGGAAGAACAGCACCCGCTGGCCGCGCTCGAATGCCCATTCCAGGACCGTGGCGGCGTTGGAGGAGGTGCAGACGATGCCGCCGTGCTCGCCGCAGAAACCCTTGAGGGCGGCGGAGGAGTTCATGTAGGTGACCGGGATGACCGGGACCCGGCCCCCGGCGTCGGGCTCGGTGCCGAACAGTTCCTCGAGCTGTTCCCAGCACTCGGTCACGGAGTCGATGTCCGCCATATCCGCCATCGAGCAGCCGGCGGCGAGGTTGGGCAGGATCACGGCCTGGTCCGGCCGGGACAGGATGTCCGCGGTCTCGGCCATGAAGTGCACGCCGCAGAAGATGATGGCCTCGGCGTCGGGGCGGGTCAGCGCGGCGTTGGCCAGCTGGAAGGAGTCCCCGACGAAGTCGGCGTACGCCACCACCTCGTCACGCTGGTAGAAATGGCCCAGCACCACGGCGCGGTCCCCGAGCGTTGCCTTGGCGGCCCGGATCCGCGCGTCGAGTTCGGCGTCGCTGGCAAGCTTGTACTCCTCCGGGAGCTGGCCCTGCCGGGGGGTCGACGCCGGGGCAAGGTCCGCGCCGGAGGCACCGGGTCCGTAGGCGGGCACACCGGCGAGGGCCTCGGCGAGGTCGTAGTCCCAGGGCCCGCGGGCGAGAGCCGGGCTGCAGGTGGAAGCGGCTGCTGCCATGCCCTTTGCACTGCTGGCGGCCTGTTCGCGCGTGATCAGCTGGATGGCCGTGTTGACGCTGCTCATGGTGTGCTCCTGTTGTCTGGGTCAAGGCCTGGGCGGCCGGTGAAGCGGTAGAGGCGGGGCGGGCGGTGTTTGCCGCCCTGGAGGTACTGGTCGGTTTCTTCGATTTCGGGCGTGGCCTTGACCTGCCGGCGGAAGTTGGCCGGGTCGAGCTCGCGGTCCAGGACGGCCTCGTAGACCTCCCGGACCTGGGCCAGGGTGAAGTACTCGCCGAGCAGGTGGTACGCGATGGAGCCGTAGGCCATTTTGTTGCGCAGCCGCCAGAGCGCGTAGTCGATGATCCCGTTGTGGTCGAAGGCCAGGTCACCCAGCCGGTCCGCGCGGAACCACCGGACGTTTTCGGATTCGTCCGCGAGCGCGGCCTCGGTGGGCTGCACCAGCGCCCAGTACACAATGGAGACGACGCGCTGGGTGGGCGAGCGGTGCAGGCCGCCGAAGGCGTAGAGCTGTTCGAGGTAGCTGGGCGCCAGGCCGGTGGTCTCCTGCAGGTTCCGCGAGGCGGCATCCTGAAGGGACTCGGAGTGGGTCAGCGGACCCCCGGGCAGGGCCCACATTCCCTTGAACGGTTCGCGGATCCGGCGCACCAGCGGGATCCAGAGCGTGGGGCGTCCGGAACGCTCACTGGGGCGGAGGGCGAAGATCACCGTGGAGATCGCCAGCGTCGGCGGCGCGAGCTGGCGCTCGGAGACGTTGGCAGCTGTTGTGTAGATGGAGACTCACCCCGCAATCCGGGATCCGGGCGGTCCTTTGGGACTGCACGGACGGTCCGGCAGACCGCCGGAGTAGTTATAGTCAAATTGACTAGAACTAATTCTACGACGCCGGGCGCCGGGCGCAAAATGTTTCAGCTCACATCGGGCGGGCCAGGGGTTTGGCGGGCGGGCGCGGTGTGGAGGGCCTGCGGGCTGCCCGGGCTGCCGCCCGACTCACCGTCCTGGTCTGTTACTTGCTGGTGGCGGCGGCTTCCAGCAGCGGGAGGGTGCGTCCCTGGAAGTGCGTGTTGAGGACAATCACCGAAGACGACCGAAGCACCGTCCGGGTGGCAATCATGGCATCCAGTACCCGCTGCAGGTCCGGGTTGGAGCGGGCCGCAATGCGGGCCATCAAATCCGAACTGCCGGAGACGGTGTGGATTTCGATCAGTTCGGGGATCGCCGCGAGGGCCTCGACCACCGCGTCGTGGCCCAGGTCCTGGTTGATCGTCAGGGAGCAGAATGCGACGACCGGAAAACCGAAGTGTGCCGGATCCGGCTGCGGCACCCACGAGCCGATGACGCCACTGTCCTGCATCCGGTCCAGCCGCGACTGCACAGTGGCGCGGGCGACCTTGAGCACACGGGACGCCTCCAGCACCGAGGCCCGGGGTGTATCGGTGAAGAATCGGACAATCTTCGCGTCCAGGGCATCAACGTCCATCAGATATTCCTCCTGTCGACGCATCCGCATCACAAACGGCTGCAAATAATCCGTTCCTGACTAACAAACTGTCTCCATGCTCTCACGGCCGGCGCTCGAAGACCCCGCTTCGGAGCGGTAAATTCAATAGGTCCCATAAGGACCCAAAAATCCACACCACACGAAGGTTCGCCAGCATGACAATGAAGTCCACCGCGGAGCGCCCCGGCCTGCAACTCGGCCACAGCATGAAGCCACGCCAACTCACCATGATGGGCCTCGGCAGCGCCATCGGCGCCGGCCTGTTCCTTGGCTCGGGGGCCGGAGTCCAGGCCGCCGGGCCCGCAGTCCTCATCTCCTACCTCGTCGCCGGAACCCTGATCATCCTGGTGATGTGGGCCCTGGGCGAAATGGCCGCAGCCAACCCCAACAGCGGCGCGTTTTCCGTCTACGCCGCCAAGGCCATGGGCAGGACCGCCGGAGCCACCGTGGGCTGGCTCTGGTGGCTGCAGCTGGTGGTGGTCATCGCCGCCGAGGCCCTCGGCGCCGCTGCCCTGCTGTTCACGGTCTGGCCGGTCATTCCCGTCTGGGCCCTGTCGCTGATCTTTATGGTTGTGTTCACGGCGATCAACCTCGCCGGGGTAAAGAACTTCGGCGAGTTCGAGTTCTGGTTCGCCATCCTCAAGGTGGCAGCCATCCTGCTGTTCCTGGGCATCGGCACGGCCCTGCTGCTGGGCTGGCTGCCGGACGTCGAGTCCCCCGGCCTCAGCAACTTCACCGCCGACTTCGCCCCCGCCGGCCTGGGCGGCATCGCCACCGCGCTCTTCGTCGTGATCTTCGCGTTCGGCGGCACCGAGATTGTCAGTGTGGCCGCCGCCGAGACCGAGAACCCCCAGCACAGCGTGGGCATGGCGATCCGCACCGTCGTGTGGCGGATCCTGGTCTTCTACATCGGCTCGGTGTTCGTCATCGCCGCGGTCCTCCCCTATACCTCCGAAGCCCTCGCCTCGCCGTTCGCCGGCGTCCTGGACGTCGCCGGTATCCCCGGCGCCGGTGCGGCCATCACGCTGGTGGCCGTCGTCGCGCTCCTCTCGGCCCTGAATGCGAACCTTTACGGCGCCTCCCGGATGGTCTTCTCGCTGTCCGAACGCGGTGAAGCCCCCCGCTTCCTGTCGAAGATCAACAAGGCCCGGGTGCCGGTACTCGCCGTCGGCGTTTCCGTGGCGTTCGGGTTCCTGGCCACCGTGATGGAGCTGCTCTTCCCGGAGAAGATCCTGCCGGCCCTGTTCCAGCTGGTCGGCTCGACCTGCCTGATGGTCTGGGGCTCCGCGCTCGTGTCCCAGCTGATCCTCCGCCGCCGCGCCGACCGCGACGGCACCGTCCTGCCGCTGCGGATGAAGGGTTTCCCGGGACTGACGATCTTCGGACTGGTGCTCCTGGCCCTGATCTTCGCTGTCGGCTTCAGCAGCCCGGACAGCAGCAAGCAGCTCGTCAGCACCATCATCCTGGTCGCCGGCATTGCCGCGGCCTGCTGGATCGGTGCCAGGCTCACGCGAAACCGCAGCACGGCACCGCCCGAGCATGCCGGCCGGGCCGACGCCGGGAAGTAACAGAACCAGGCCGCACATCTGACCAGACTGCACAAAGTGTCAAGCCCGGCACCGGTCCGGCTGGCACTCTTGTGCAGTCTGGTCAGTGATTCAACGGCTGATTGCACAGGGCGTGGCGGGTGACTAGGGTCACAGCCATGGACACACTTCCCGTGGCTTCCGGCGATGCCGCCGAACCGCTCACTCCCGCCCAGCTCCGCGAGCTCTATTCGCTGATGGTGGCGGTCCGCCACCTCGATACCTCGGCCATCGCCTGGCAGCGCCAGGGCATCATCCCCGGCTACGCGCCCGAACTCGGCCAGGAGGCCGCCCAGGTGGGCAGCGGCTATGCCGTGGACACCACCCGGGACTTCGTTTTCCCCACCTACCGTGAGATGGGCGTGGCCCGCACCATGGGCGTGGACATGGTGGCGTACATGGCCACCCACAAGGCCACCTGGCACGGCGGCCTTTATGACCCGCAGGAATCCCGGCTCGCCCCGATCCAGGCCGTCGTGGCCGGCTCCGTGCTGCACGCTGTCGGCTGGGCCCACGGCCAGACGCTGGCAGCCGGCACCGCCGAGACAGACGCTGCAAACGCCGACGGCAAACTCGGCGTCGCGCTCACCTACTTCGGCGACGGCGCCTCCTCCCAGGGCGACGTCCACGAAGCCCTGAACTTCGCCGCAGTCATGAAGGCCCCCGTGGTGTTCTTTGTCCAGAACAACGGCTGGGCGATCTCGGTTCCCACCGAACGGCAGGTGGCCGGCGGCTCCGTCGCCGCCCGCGCCGCCGGCTACGGCATGCCGGCCCTGCAGATCGACGGCGACGACGTCGTCGCCGTCGTTGAGGCCACCCGCCGCGCCTTCGCGCACGCCCGGGCCGGGAACGGCCCCGTGCTCATCGAGGCCATGACCTACCGCCGCGGCCCGCACTCCACCTCGGATGATCCGGGACGCTACCGCTCGCTCGATGAGGAGCGCGACGGCGCCGGCACCGACCCGCTGGAGCGGCTCCGGCAGCGCCTGCTCGCCGACGGCATTGCCGACGAGGCGTTTTTCGCCGAGGCCCTCGCCGCGGCCAAAGCCGAGGAGGAACAGATCCGCACCGGTATCCAGGCGCTGGGCTCCCGCCCCGGCACCGAAATGTTTGACCTGGTCTTCCAGGAAACCACCCCTGCCCTGCAGGCCCAGGCCGCCAACTGGCGCGAGGAGTCCGAACATGTCTAACTCGATTCTCGAAGGCAGAGGCGCCGCCGTCGGTAGCACTGCCGGGGGCACTGCCCAGGGCACTGCCAAGAGCCCAGAGAGCCCGGCGGCCACCACCGTGTTGTCCATGCAGCAGGCCCTCAACCGGGCCCTCGACGAGGTGCTCGCCGAAAACCCGAAGACCTTGATCTTCGGGGAGGACTGCGGCCGGCTCGGCGGTGTCTTCCGCATCACCGACGGCCTGCAGGCCAAACACGGCGAACAGCGCGTCTTCGACACGCCGCTGGCGGAATCCGGCATCCTCGGCATGTCCGTGGGCCTGGCGATGGCCGGCTTCCACCCCATCCCGGAGGTCCAGTTCGACGGCTTCGCCTACCCGGCCATCAACCAGATCGTCTGCCAGATCGCGCGGATGAACTACCGCAGCCGCGGCACCATGCCGATGCCCATCACCTTGCGGGTTCCCAGCTTCGGCGGCATCCGCGCCCCCGAACACCACGGCGAAAGCCTCGAGGCGCTCTTCGCGCACGTGCCCGGCCTCAAGGTGGTCTCGCCGTCGAACCCGCACGAGGCCTACCACCTGCTCAAGTACGCCGCGACGCGGCCGGACCCGGTGATCTTCATGGAGCCGAAGTCGCGTTACTGGCAGAAGGGCGAGGTGGACCTCACCAGCCACGATGCAGCCGGCGGCTCCCCCACCGGGGCGAAGGTCATGCGCGAAGGCCGGCACCTCACCCTCGTCGCGTGGGGCGCCATGGTGGCCCGCTGCCTCCAGGTCGCCGAACTCGCCGCCGAGGACGGGATCGACATCGAGGTCCTTGACTTGCGCTGGCTCAAGCCGATCGACGCCGCGGCGCTGGCCGCCTCCGTGCGCAAGACGCGCCGCGCCGTCGTCGTCCACGAAGCGCCCCTCACCTCCGGCCTGGGCGCCGAGGTGGCCCAGCTGATCACCCAAAGCTGCTTCGACACGCTCAGGGCCCCGGTGGAGCGGGTCACCGGCTTCGATGTCCCGTACCCTTCGGGGGACCTGGAAGACGAATACATCCCGAACATTGACCGGATCCTCTTCGGGATCCAGCGAGTATTGGAGTACAAACGTGGCTGAAATTTCCTTCCCGCTCCCGGACCTCGGCGAGGGCCTGATCGAGGCAACCGTGCTGGAGTGGCTCGTGGCCCCGGGCGACCAGGTGGAGCGCAACCAGCCCCTCGTTGAGGTGGAAACCACCAAATCAGCCGTTGAATTGCCCAGTCCGCAGGCAGGTAAAGTGGTGCGTATCCACGGCGGGCCCGGTGACAAGATCAATGTCGGCGAGCCCCTGATTGTGTTTGAGGTGCCGGACAACACCGCCGGCATTGTGGGCACGGTCCCGAAGGAAGAGGCACCGAAGCGCCGGGTCCGCCTGAGCGCCGTACTTGATGAGGACTGACACCATGAGCGGCAGACACACCGGCGAACAGCATTCCCATACCGTCGAGGGCACCGACCCGCAGCTGTACGTCGGGGTGCATGAACCCGGGTCCGACGCCGGGCTGCGCCCCGTTCTGCTGCTGCACGGCTTCTCCTCCTCCTCCAAGCTCAACTGGGAGGACACCGGCTGGCTCTCCGCGCTGCTGGAGGCCGGCCGCCGCGTCATCACCGTGGATCTGCCCGGCCACGGCCGCAGCGGGGCCCCCGAGGACATGGACTCCTACACGCCCAGCCGGATCCGCGCGGATCTGCTGCAGATCGCGTTCGACGCCGGCGTCCGCCCCCTGCGTGACGGTGACCCGTCCAGCGGGCTGGATCTGGTCGGCTACTCGCTCGGCTCCCGGCTCGCCTGGGAGTTCGGCGCCACCCAGCACGAACTGGTGCACCGGCTGGTCCTTGGCGGGCCCAACGTCGCCGATCCGCTGGCCGACTTCGACCTCGTTGCCGCGCAGCGCTACCTGGCTGACGGCACGCCGATCGCCGACGCGTCCACCGCCGGACTGCTGAAAATGGCCCAGATGCTGCCCAGCAACAACATCTTCTCGCTGCTGTCCCTCGTGGAGGCCATCAAGAGCGAGCCGTTCGACCCCGCCGAGGCCGTGCCGCACATGCCGATGCTGCTGGTGGCCGGGGAGAAGGACGGGCGCGCCGCGTCGATGCCGGAACTCGCGGCCCTGGGCGCGAAGGCGGGCGCCATGGTCGAGCAGCTGGTCCTGCCGGGCCGGAACCACACCAACGCCATCACCAGCCGCGCGTTCAAGCAGGGGGCCATCAGCTTCCTGGGCGTCTGATCTCCCGGCGCCCCAATACAACGCGGGGTCACTTGGCGCCCATCCGGACGACGCGGAAGGGCGCGGAGTGACCCCGCGTTGTTTTTGTGGGAGCTGGCTGGACTCTGGTAGGACGTTGAGCGCGTTCCGCTCCGGACTGAACTCGATCGAGTGCCGGTAGCCGTCCTCACTCACGATCACCGTCGGCGTCTTCGCTGAGGACGATGTCCAGGGTGCCCGGCCAGTAGTAGGCGGCGGCCTCGCACTCGAAGAGGGCGCGGGAGGTCTCGGCCTGCTTCGTCGTCGAGACGGCCATGGAGGGGACCACGGACAGCAGCTCGTCCTGCTGCGCGCGGGTGGACTGTTTGGCGGTGGAAAGATCCATGCTGGGGCTCCGGGGTTCGGTGGCGGGTGCGCAGGCTGTGGCACCCGTCTCGCGCGGCTCCCCCGCCGGACGTAGGCTGGCCCCAGCAGAAAGGGCCGGAACCGGAAGAGGGGTCTCCATGGGCATGCGCTTCACCGACCGCGAGCAGGCAGGCAGGCTCCTGGCCGCCGCGCTCCCCCAGTTCCGCGGACTCCCGGACGCTGTGGTGCTGGGCCTGGCGCGCGGGGGTGTCACGGTTGCTGCCGGGGCCGCCGCAGCACTCCAGCTGCCCTGGGACGTACTTCCGGTCCGCAAGCTCGGGATCCCCGGGCACAGCGAAACGGCCTTCGGTGCGCTGGCCGCGGTCAACGGCCGGGTGGTTCGGGTGCTGAACCGGCCCTTCGTGGACGAGATCCTCGAGCTGGGCATTCCGCAGTCTGCACTCGATGAGGTTGTGAGGTTCGAGCAGGCGGAACTGGAGCGCCGCAGCGGAGCCTATCCGGGACCGAGGCTGCCGCTGGCAGGCAAAGCCGTGATCGTGACCGACGACGGGATGGCCACCGGAGCGACCATGCGGGCCGCCGTCGAGGCAGTGCGGGCGGCCGGTGCGGCAACCGTCGTCGTCGCGGTTCCGGTTGCCTCCCTGGCGGCACAGGGGTCCCTGGAGCATCTCGCCGACGCCGTCTTCAGCCTCTTCATCCCCGGCCAGTTCCGCGCCGTCGGCAGCTATTACCGCACCTTCCGGCAGGTGCGGGACGACGACGTCGTCCGGCTGCTGGGCGCCCGGGGCCACTGAACAGCAACCCGGGGTCAGAGACTGCCCATGCGGATCCGCCGGATGGGCGCGGAGTGCCACGGGTTGAGTTAAAAACAGGAGGGGCACGGACCTTGCGGCCCGCACCCCTCCCGGCTTGACTGTTGCTAGTGCCTTGCGGCTTCATCCGTTGCGCCGTGGCTGACGCCGAGCGGGCGGCCCTTGGTTTCCCCGGCCAGCAGGACGCCGACTGCGGAGATAACGCAGAGGATCATAATGTAGATGCCGATGGAACCGGTCCAGCCGGTGCCCTGGAGCAGGGCCTCAGCGATGGTGGCCGCGAACGCACCACCCAGGATGGCGCCGAACGCGTAGCCGATCGAGATGCCCGAGTAGCGCACGTTCGCCGGGAACATCTCGGCGTACATCGCGGACATCGGGCCGTAGGACAGGCCCAGGCCGATGGTCAGGACGAACAGCGCGACGCCGTAGAGCAGGATGTTCTTGGTATCGATCAGGGCGAACATCGGGATCATCCAGGCGAAGACGATGCCGTAGCCGATCAGGAAGGTCTTGACGCGGCCGATCTTGTCCGACAGCCAGCCGCCGACCAGGGTGAAGATCAGCCAGCCGAAGGAAGCCAGCGTGGTGGCCAGCAGGATCTGCGCGACGGGCATCTTCAGGGACTTGGTGGCGTAGGAGATGAAGAACGCGATCAGCAGGTAGCCGGCAGCGTTGTTGCCGATGAAGATCATCGTCGAGTAGAGGACGGCCTTCTTGTGCTTGCGGATGAGCTCTCCGAGCGGAGCCTTGCTCTCTTCCTTGCGGTCCTGCATCTCCTTGAAGACGGGGCTCTCGGCCACAGCGCGGCGGATCAGGTAGCCGACGACGATCAGCACGATGGAGAGCAGGAACGGCACACGCCAGCCCCAGGAGGCGAAGTCTTCCTTGGACATGCTGGTGTTGAGGAAGTAGAGCAGGCCGGTGGCGAGGATCATACCGACCGGAACACCGATCTGCGGGTACGCGCCGAACAGGCCGCGCTTGCTCTTGGGAGCGTGCTCGACGGCCATCAGGGCGGCGCCGCCCCATTCACCGCCGGCGGAGAAGCCCTGGACGACGCGGAGGAGGATCAGCAGGACCGGCGCCCAGAAGCCGATCTGGGCGTAGGTCGGCAGCATGCCGATCAGGGCCGTGGCGGCACCCATCATGATGAGGGTGAAGACCAGCATGGCCTTGCGTCCGAGGCGGTCACCCAGGTGGCCGGCGACGATGGCGCCGAGCGGGCGGAACAGGAAGCTGATGCCGATGAGGGCAAAGGACAGGATCTGCGCCAGGCCGGGGTTGGACGCGTTCAGTGGCGCAAGGAACAGCGGGGACAGCAGCGTTGCCGTCAGCTGGGCGAAGATGAAGAAGTCGTACCACTCGATGGTGGTCCCGACCAAGGTGCCCGCGAGGACCTTGCGTTCCTCATGCTTGCTGCTGGGGCCCGCCTCAGAATCGACACTTGAAGTTGCGGTCATTGGAACTCCGTTGCTGGGGGCAGAGGTACTGCCCGGGGTGGGTGCGATGGAATAACTGAATGCCTCTAGCATTTACTGATCGAACGGTCAGTTAGTATTCAGAATCTTACTATGGATTGTGTGATAGGGCACACATCTTGGGAAAAAAGCTTTGCCGCCCCCAAAAAAGACGGCAAAGTCCCTCTCCGGCGGTCAGTCGGTGCGGTTCAGGAACTCCCTGACCCGGGCCCGTACGGGCCCGCGGTCGTAGCTGTTCACCATCGCGCCGGCCATCCGGACCGGATCGCCGAAGAAGAAGTATTCGTACAGCGACTGCCTGCCGGAGAAGCCGGAGACCGAGGCATCGAAGGCCAGCTTGAACAGCCGGACGCGCTCCGGGCCGGTCAGCGACTTGCCTTGCAGGTACATTTCGATGTCGGCACGGGCGTCGCTGTTGACGTCCGCCTCGCCGGGCAGCGCCATCAGGCCGGAGGCGGAGAACTTGCGGATGATCTGCGGGAAGCGCTGGGCGACCTTCGGGTACCAGTTGCGCGCGGCGTTCAGCGTGGACCACTTCGGCAGCATCACGCCGGCCTCGTTGAGTTCCGCATCCGCCTCCGAAGCCCGGACCAGCGCGCGGCCGATTTCGACGTCGACAATCAGTTCCGCGATGTCCTCCTGGATGTGCTGGAAGCCGTCGATGCCGATCGAGTCGGCGAGTTCGGAGGCCAGGCCCAGGAAGAACTCGCTCTTGGCGATGGTGCGGGTGACCACCTGGTGGGTCATGAGGGCGCCGGCGCCGGTCTCGGAGTAGAAGCCGTTGCACAGCTGCGGGTTGCCGAGCATGAAGATGCGCTCGTTGGGAACGAAGACATGGTCGAAGATCGCAACGGCGTCCATTTCCTCGTACCGGGAGGCGAGCGGCTCGTCGTGGGTGCTGCCGCCGTTGTACAGCGAGGTGCGGCACAGGTAGCGCAGGCCCGGCGCGTCGTTGGGGATGGCGAAGGCGTAGGAGTACGGGGCGTCCTCCGGCGTGCCGCGCAGCACCGTGGAGGGGAAGACGAGCAGCTCGTCCGCGATCGGGGCGATGGTGGCCAGCATCCGGGCGCCGTGGACGACGATGCCGTCCTCACGCTCCTCGACAATCCGGGCCGACAGCTGGCCGCCGAGCTGTTCGGAGCCGGAGACGGAGCGGTTGACCTGCGGCGGGATCAGGGTGTGGGTGGCGAGGACGTCGTTTTCCCGGGCCCACTCATAGTAGTTGCGGATGTTCTCGCCGAACCTGGGATCGGCCTGGGAAAACCACTTGCCGGCCGTGCTGAGGGCGGTGAGCGAGGAGTTCATGTAGTCGCCGGAACGGCCCAGGAAACCGTTGGAGGATTCGGCCCAGGTCGAAATGGCACGGCGGCGGCGTGTGAGGTCCTCGACGGTCTTCGGCACCAGGAAAGAAGCATTGACGAGGTCACCGGTGGTGGGCGAGGTGTAGGTCAGGGCGTCCTGGTATTTCGGGTCGTGCTGCATGTCGAAGAGCTTGGCGTAGGAACGCGCCACGTTGCGGAACGCGGGGTGCTCGGCGATCTTGTCGCTGACAACCTCACCGTCGATCACCACGTGGGGCGTCATGGCGTTGAGTTTGTCCAGGTATTGCTGTCCGGTACGGATACCCATGGTGGTTTCTCCAGTCATCGTTGAGCTGAGTCGAAAGCGGGTGCGGAGGTCTCAGTCCGGGCCGCTGTGGGGCCGGCCGTTGCGGGGGCCTCAGAGCAGGTCCTCCATCCCCAGCTGGCTCTCCGGGATGGTGGTGAAGGTGCTGTTCGCGTAGGCCAGCGCATCGCCGTTGCGGTAGTTGAAGTCCACGACCTCACCGATATAGAGGGTGTGGTCGCCGCCGTCGTACGCCGCCCAGGGCTTGCACTCAAAGTAGGCAAGCACATGGGAGAGCCGCGGGGACGTTCCGCCCTCCACCCAGAGCGGCTCTGGACCGGGACGGCCGGCAAAGTGCAGCGCGAGGTGCTGCTGCTCCGCGCCCAGGATGTTGACCGTGAAGGGCCGGCCGGCGAGCTCGTCGTGGGCCTTCGCGGTGCGGGCGATGCTCACGAGGACCAGGGGCGGCTCCATGGACACGGAGGTGAAGGAATTGACGGTGATACCGTGGCGCTTCGTGGCACCGTCAAAGGTCACGATCGCCACTCCGGTGGCGAACCGGCCCAGGCTGCCGCGGAAGGAGTGGTTCCGGGCCCCGGTCGTGCGGCCCGGAACAGCCGGGACGGGCCCGGTGCGGGGCTTGGCAATCATCACTGATCCCTTGCGTTGGGTGACGGCTGTTTGCTGGGGGTGCGCCTTGTCCTGCCAGGGGTGCATTTCGCGCCTGCAAGTTCTATAATCGAACAAGTAGTTCCCATATAGAACGTTAACGCACTGTGAGGCGGAGCACAAGGGCCGAATGGCGCCTCCAGGCTCCCCCGCCGCCCGCACCTAGGATGGACACATGACCCCGACCGCCGGCAGCGCCCAGGCCTCCCCGTCCCAAACGTTGTCACGCGGCATCCGCGCCCTGGAAATCCTCGCCGACGCCCAGCACCCGCTCACCATCGCCGAACTGGCCGACGCCATGGGGGTGCACCGCTCCGTGGCCTACAGAATCCTCCGCACTCTGGAAGACCACTCCCTGCTGGTGCGCGACGACGGCGGCCGGGTCCAGCCCGGCCCTGGCCTCGCCGTCCTCGCCCGGGGGGTCTCGCGGAACCTGCAGACGGCGGCGCTTCCGGAGCTCACCCAGCTCGCCAATGCGCTGACGATGAGTGCTTTCGTTGCCGTCTGGGACCACGCGGAATGCGTCACGCTGGTCACCGTGGATCCGCGCCACACCGGCGCCACTGTGGTCCAGCACCCCGGCTCCCGGCATCCGATCAGCGCCGGCGCCCCCGGTATCGCGATCCAGTCGGCACTGACTGAAGAGGAATGGGCCGCCGCCGCACCCGGCATCCCCTACCGGGCCGAAGCGGCCGAGGCGCGCCGCCGCGGTTATGCCGCCAGTCACGACGAGGTCATCTCAGGCGTCTCCTCGCTGGCCGTGCCGATCCGGGTTCCGGGCGGCCGCCCGGCGGCTCTCGCCGTGGTGTATATCCGCGCCGCGCAGGACCCTGGGGAGGTCGCCGCGGCCCTGGCCGCGAGTGCCCGGCGCATCGAGAGCCAGCTGGGCTGACAGCGACGGGGCACTCCCCGTCGCCCGCGGAGTTCGTCCCGGGGAATGCTTGACAAGCAGGGCGGTCTCAGGCAGTTTGTATCGTATACGATTTCATACTCAATGAGGAGATGTGATGGCCGAGCACTACATTCCAGACGACCTTCCGACCCGGATCCGCCACTACATCGACGGCGAATTCGTTGATTCCGTCAGCGGCAGGACCTTCGATGTGCTGGACCCGGTCTCCAACACCAACTACGCCACCGCGGCCGCCGGCCAGAAAGAGGACGTCGACCTCGCCGTCGCCGCCGCCCGCAGGGCCTTCACCACCGGCCTGTGGCCGCGGATGAAGCCGCGGGAACGCGCCCGAGTGCTGAACCGGATCGCCGACGCCGTCGAAGCCCAGGAGTCCCGGCTGGCGCAGCTGGAAACCTTCGATACCGGTCTGCCGATCACCCAGGCCAAGGGCCAGGCGCTGCGGGCCGCGGAGAACTTCCGCTTCTTCGCGGACCTGATCGTGGCGCAGTTCGACGACGCCATGAAGGTCCCCGGTGCGCAGATCAACTACGTGAACCGCAAGCCGATCGGCGTCGCCGGCCTCATCACGCCCTGGAACACCCCGTTCATGCTGGAGTCCTGGAAGCTGGCCCCGGCGCTGGCCACCGGCAACACCGTGGTCCTCAAGCCCGCCGAGTTCACCCCGCTCTCGGCCTCGCTCTGGGCGCAGATCTTCAAGGACGCCGGCCTGCCCGACGGTGTGTTCAACCTGGTCAACGGCCTCGGCGAGGAAGCCGGCGACGCCCTGGTCAAGCACCCCGACGTCCCGCTGATCTCGTTCACCGGCGAGACCACCACCGGCAAGACCATCTTCCGCAACGCCGCGGAGAACCTCAAGGGCCTGTCCATGGAACTCGGCGGCAAAAGCCCTGCCATCATCTTCGCCGACGCGGACCTCGACGCCGCGATCGACTCCACCCTGTTCGGGGTCTTCTCGCTCAACGGCGAACGCTGCACCGCCGGCTCCCGCATCCTCGTCCACCAGGACATCTACGAGGAATTCTGCGAGAGGTACGCCGCGCGGGCGAAGAACATCGTGGTCGGGGACCCGCACGACCCGACGACCGAGGTGGGCGCCCTGGTCCACCCGGAGCACTATGACAAGGTGGCCTCCTATGTGGAGATCGGCAAGTCCGAGGGCCGGCTGCTGGCCGGCGGCGGCCGGCCGGAGCACCTCCCGACCGGCAATTACATCACGCCCACCGTGTTCGCCGACGTCGCCCCCGACGCGCGGATCTTCCAGGAGGAGATCTTCGGCCCCGTCGTCGCCATCACCCCGTTCGACAGCGACGACGAGGCGCTGGCCCTGGCGAACAACACCCGGTACGGGCTGGCCGGCTATGTCTGGACCAACGACCTGACCCGGGCGCACAACTTCTCGCAGAACCTCGAAGCCGGCATGGTCTGGCTCAACAGCCACAACGTCCGTGACCTGCGCACCCCGTTCGGCGGGGTCAAGTCCTCCGGCCTGGGCCACGAGGGCGGCTACCGCTCGATCGACTTCTACACCGACCAGCAGGCCGTCCACATCACCCTCGGCCCCGTGCACACCCCGAAGTTCGGTGCCTCGGCACAGTAGCGCCCGCGCCCCTGGCACCCCACCTGCTGCCCCCACGCTCATTGAGGAGTCCCGATCATGGCTAACGACATCATCACCCCCACCGTTCCGGCACCGGACATCGTCCGCTGCGCCTACATGGAGATCGTGGTCACGGACCTGGCCAAGTCCCGCGAGTTCTACGTTGACCTCCTCGGCCTGCATGTCACCTACGAGGACGAGGATGCCATCTATCTGCGGTCCCTGGAGGAGTTCATCCACCACAACCTGGTGCTGCGCAAGGGCCCGGTAGCCGCCGCCGCGGCGTTCGCCTACCGGGTGAAGTCCCCCGCCGAGGTGGATGCCGCCGAGGCGTACTACAAGGAACTCGGCTGCCGCACCGAACGCCGCAAGGACGGCTTCGCCCGGGGCATCGGCGATTCCGTCCGGGTGGAGGATCCGCTGGGCTTCCCCTACGAGTTCTTCTACGACGTGGAGCACGTGGAGCGCCTCACCCAGCGCTACGACCTCTACTCCGCCGGCGAACTGGTGCGTCTGGACCACTTCAACCAGGTCACCCCGGACGTGCCACGCGGCCGGAAGTACCTCGAGGACCTCGGCTTCCGGGTCTCGGAGGATATCCAGGATTCCGACGGCGTCTCCTACGCCGTGTGGATGCACCGTAAGCAGACCGTGCATGACACCGCCCTGACCGGCGGCGACGGCCCGCGGATGCACCACATCGCCTTCTCCACCCACGAGAAGCACAACATCATCCAGATCTGCGACAAGATGGGTGCTTTGCGGATCTCCGACCGGATCGAACGCGGCCCCGGCCGCCACGGCGTCTCCAACGCCTTCTACCTGTACATCCTCGACCCGGACGGGCACCGCATCGAGATCTACACCCAGGACTACTACACCGGCGACCCGGACAACCCCACCATCACCTGGGACGTCCACGACAACCAGCGCCGCGACTGGTGGGGCAACCCGGTGGTTCCCAGTTGGTACTCCGAGGCCTCCCTGGTCCTGGACCTGGACGGGAACCCGCAGCCGCTGGTGATCCGCACCGACAGCAGCGAGCTGGCCGTGACGGTCGGTGCGGACGGCTTCGCCTACACCCGGGAGCCCGGCGAGGAGCGCGGCTTCAAGCTCGGCACCCAGCTTTAGCCCCCGTTGCCCTATCACTTGGGGCCCTTCCCAGGCGCTCAGAGCAACCACAAGTGATAGGGCATCCGGGGTTCCTCAGGGCTCAGCCGGCGGCCGCCGTCCTGTTCCGCCGCTGGAGCACGACGGCGGCCGCCGCTCCCAGCAGGAACAGTGCCGTGGCGGCGCACACCGGCACCAGGAACGCCGTGGAGTAGCCCTGGTGCTGCGCAAGCTGTCCCGCGATGGACGAGCCGATCGCGGTGCCAGCCACGATTCCGCTAGCCAGCGCGGTCATGACCGTGCCCAGTTTTCCCGCCGGGGCGACGAGTCCGCCGATCGCAAAGACCGTGACCATCAGTGGCCCCACCGGGAGGCCCAGAACCAGGAGCACAAGGATCATGGGCAGCGCCGTCGAGGGCAGCAACAGCAGCAACGCCAGTACGGACATCAGCGCCGCGCAGGCCAGCCAGCGGGCGTTGGCTGTGAACCGCTGGGGCCAGTAGGCCACCGACAGGGCCGCCGCGGCCGAACTCAGCCCCATCACCGCGTAGAGCAGGCCGGCCAGTTCGGAGGTGGCGAAGCTGGCGGAGAAGGCACTCAGCGAGGTCTGGGTGGAGCCGAAGAACGTGCCCATGCAGACCATGGCCAGCACGGGAAGGGCCACGGCGGCGAAGGCGCCCGCGCGCTGTCCGGCCGGAAGGGACGCCCGGCGATTTTTCTCCCGGGCGGCACCGGCCACGGTCCGCGCAGGCGTCCGGACCACCGCATGATGCGTGGGGTGCACGGCGAAGGCCGGTACGAGTGTGATGGTCAGCGCCGCGGCGAGGGCGAGCGGCAGCCACGGTGCGGCCAGGCTGGCGAGAATTCCCACCAGTGCCGGACCCAGGACAAAGGTCAGTTCGTCGGCGGTGCTTTCGTAGGACAGTGCCGTGTCCAGGTCTGCGGGGTTGGCGTTGCGTCCGCCGCGGGCGGTCAGTGCCATCCAGCGGACCCGGGCCAGCGGTCCCACCTGCGGGCAGCTGGCACCGGCAACGAAGGCGGCCACCAGGACCGGGAGGGCGGCCGCCAGATCCTGTCCGCCGGGGATCAGGTAGGCGGCGAGGATCAGTGCGATGACGGCGACGGTGTTGAAGGCAGCGGCAACGACCAGCACGGGGCGCTGGCCCCGACGGTCTGCCAGTGCGCCGATGACGGGGGCGCCGAGCGCTGAGCCGATGCCTACAGCGCCGGCCGCCATGCCGCCGACTGCGAAGGAACCGGTGACGGCGGTAACCAGGGTCAGGGCTCCGACAGTGAGCATGGCGAGCGGGAGTCGGGCGAAGAGCCCGATCGGGATGAAGCTTCGGCCGGCCAGCAGCGGCAGCCGTGCATACCGCCCGCGTGTCGGCGGTTCCTGCGGTTCCGGGGCGGGTCCGGGCGCAGGGGAACGCCCGGTAAGGGCAGCTGCGTCTTCAGGACGATGGGGCGCCGCGGAAACGGGCGCCTGGGAGGGCGTTGAAAGGGTCATGATTCCGGGTTCGTTCAATGGTGCGCATCGTCCCTCCTCCCGATGCGCGCGACCCGGTAACGCTTCAATTGTAGCGGTACGGGTACCTGTTGGCGCAGGCCCGGCGGCTGCGGCGGCCGGGCCTGCGGGCGGATCAGACCGGGGCGTCGTCGGAAATGTGCAGGGTGGAACCGTTGCGTCCCTTGACCACCTGGAGTTGCGTGCCGATGCGCTGTTTCATTTCCCCCACGTGGCTCACCAGGCCGACGACGCGGCCGCCGTCACGGAGCCCCTCCAGGGCATCCATGACCTGTTCGAGGGCCTGTTCGTCGAGGCTGCCGAAGCCCTCGTCCACGAACAGCGTCTCGATGTCCACCCCGCCGGATTCCTGCTGCACCACATCCGCCAGCCCGAGGGCCAGAGCGAGCGAAGCCATGAAGGACTCTCCGCCGGACAGCGTTGCGGTGTCGCGCCGCTGCCCGGTCCACTGATCCACCACTTCCAGGCCGAGACCGGATTTCGCGCCGCGGGCAGCCTTGGCGTCCGTGTGCTGCAGGGTGTAGCGGCCGTCGCTCATCCCGATCAGCCGCTCCGAGGCAGCCACTGCCACTTGTTCAAGCCTCGCGGCGAGCACATAGCTGTTCAGGCTCATACGGTAGTTGTTCTCTCCCGCGCCGCGGGCCGCGTCGCCGACGGCGGTCAGCAGCTGCGCCCGTTCGCGCGGTTCCCGGCCGGACTCTGCAAGCTGCGCGTAGTTGGCGCCGATGGCACCCAGCGTCCGAAAGGATTTTTCCGCCAGGCCGGCCGCGAGGTCCGCGTCCCGGGCCGAGCGTTCCGCCGCCGAGGCGTCTGCGCGGAGCTGGTCCACGAGCCCTTCGGCGAGGGGTCCCTGGGCTTCCAGCTCGTGGGCGGCCAGCACGAGTTCCTCGCTGGCGAAGAGTTCCTCGATCCGGGCCGCTTCGTCCTGCCCGGCGCGGACGGCGGCCTCCAGTGCCGCGGCGTCCGCGGCCGGCAGCAGCACGGCCCGGGCCTCGTCCGCGGACTCGAAGCCGGTGCCCGGAAGCGCCAGCTCCAGCTGCAGCCGGGCCTCCGCGGAACGGGTGGCGGCCTGTTCCAGCCGCGACCGCGCTTCATCGGCGCGTTCCAGGACGGCGGCCGTGCCATCCAGCGCCGCGATGCGATCGGCCAGGGCCGCGTGGCCCACCCGGAGTTTCTCGAGCGCCAGCTCCAGGGCATCGGCCTGCTCCCGGACTTCCGTGAGGGCGGATTGGGTCTGGGCGATGCTTGCCGCCGCGGCCGCCTGGTCCCGCTCGGTGCCGGCGATCTCCTCTTCCAGTTCGGTGTGCCGTGCGCGGTTGGCAGCAAGTTCCGCCGCTCCGCGGCGTGCCTCGGCGGCACGTTCCTTGGCCAGGGCGGCCTCCAGGGTGGCGTCCTCGGGCGCGGTGTTGCCTCCCTGGGCTGCCAGCACGGCCACGTCCTGCTGGGCATCGGAGAGTTCGCGGTCGAGCGCTGCCAGGGCGGCCTCCGCAACGTCGCAGGCCTGCTGCGCGGTTTCCTCGGCCTCGGCCACGGTCAGGGCGGAGGCCGCGGCCGGGGCAGGGGCCGGGTGTTCGGGGCTGCCGCACACGGCACACGGGACGCTAGGCCGCAGCTGGGACGCAAGTTCCGCGGCAGCGTTGGCCAGCCGTTCCTCGCGAAGATCGAGCCAGCGCTGGCGCCGGTCCTGGTACTCCTCCCGGGCGCGGCCGTGGCGTCCGGCGACGGCTCCGCAGTTCGTCTCGGCCGCGGCGTGGCGGCGGACCAGGACCAGCAGTTCCTCCGCAGCGGCTGCTTCCTTCGTCCGCAACTGCACCTCGGCGGCGAGTTCTTCGAGCGGACGCAACCCGGCGAGCAGGGCGTCGGATTCCTGGCGCAGGGCGGCCAGGACAGCAGCTCCGGTTGTCCGTCCTTCTTCCATCTTCGCCATGCTGAGGCGCAGCTGGGTGGTGCGGCTCCGGAGTCCGCTGAGCCTGGCTTCGTCGGGCAGCCGCTCGTCCAGCACCGCACGCAGTGAGCGAAGTCCGCTCAGCGCGGACCGGAGGGCGTCGCCGTCGTAGGTGGAGATGACAGCGCCGCCGGCGCTGCTGAGGGGGTCACCGGACACACGGCCTGGGATCCGGTCCGGGGTCCCGTCGCGCAATGCGGCGAGTTCAGGGTCCGTGAGGGCGGCGGTGCGCAGTTCTTCCGCGGCAGCGGCCATGGCGGCGGCGGCCAGCCCCTCGGCTGTACCGGCACTATCCACCGCGTGCAGTTGGCCGCTGAGAACTTCGGCCTGGCGGTGCAGCCCCAGCTGGTTTTTCTTGGCGGCGACTGCGGGGGCCTTGGCTTCAGCGTCGAAGCGCCGGCGTTCGGCCGCGGCCAGCTTCGCTTGCCGGGCAGCACGCGCTGTCGCGGTGTCCCGGGCGGACAGGCTGACGGCGCGCAGCCCCTCGGCCTCCAGTGCGGCAGCGCGGCGCAGCTCTGCGGCGGTCCCGGCATGCACCTGCAACCAGCTCAGGAAGGAGTCCGGGTCGGCGCGGTCCGGGGCAGCTGCTGTGTCGAGCTCCAACGTGGCCGTTTCGGCTTCCGCCTGGGCGAGCAGGAGTTCGAGCTGGCCGTTGAGGGTGGCCACCTCGGCGCGCGCGGCCTGTGCCTTCCGGCCGAGTTCCTGTTCCACGGCCTCGAAACGCTGGGTGCCGAAGAGGCTCTGCAGCAGCTCGAGCCGGTCGGCGGCTTTGGACCGCAGGAAGGCGGCGAAGTCGCCCTGCGGCAGCATCACGACACGGGTGAACTGATCCCGGTTCATGCCCAGGACGTCGGCGATCTCGGCGCCGGCTTCGTCGTTGCGGCCGGACTTCTCGATCCATTCGCCGTCGATACGTTCGCGGAGCAGGGTATTGGCCTGCTGAACGGTGAAGCCGTTCCGGCCCCGGGCGCTGGGCTTGTCCCAGGCAGGAGAGCGGGAGACTTCGAAGTGCCGGCCGCGGGCGGAGAACTCGCAGGTGACGCGGGGCTCGGCCGCGGCCCCGGCGTGGTCGCTGCGCAGCCGTTTGCCGTCCTGCCGCGCCCCCGGAACCGAACCGTAGAGCGCGAAGCAGATGGCGTCCAGGACGCTGGTCTTGCCGGCTCCTGTGGGGCCGTTCAGCAGGAACAGCCCGTGGGCGCTCAGCCGGTCAAAATCGATGTGTTCGGTGCCGGCGAAGGGCCCGAAAGCGGAGATCTCGAGACGGTGGATCCTCACAGCGAAATTCCTTCCAGCCGGACGGATTCCAAGGCGTCGGCGAGGACCGCCGCCTCACCGTCGTCGGCAGCCCGGCCACGGACGTGCTCGAGGAAACCGCAGCAGACGGAGAGGTCGTCCTCGGCCTCGGCGAGCCTGCTGCTGTAGCTGGTTTTAGCCGCGGCGCCGGCACCTTCCGGATCGAACCCCAGCACCAGGGTGTCGGGAAACCGCGAGCGCAGCCGTTCCATCGCCTGCGCCGGCCGCTGTGCGTCGGTCAGGGTGACCTGGCAGTAGGCGGACTCGGCCCAGGCGTGTTCCTCCGCCTGCAGCAGTTCCTCCAGCTTCCCCCGAAGCACGGCGAGGGTACGGGGTGCCTCCCACAGCACCTCGCGGATTCCGCTGACGCCGGCGGCGTCGACGTCCAGGAGCCAGCTGCCTTTCCTGTGCGGCGCTTCGGAGAAGGAGTACGCGAGCGGCGAACCCGAGTAGCGAACGCTGGGAGAGAGCTCCTGCCGGCCGTGCAGGTGGCCCAGCGCCGTGTAACCGAAGCCGTCGAAGAGGTCCAGCGGGACGGCGCCGACGCCGCCGATGCTGAGGTCCCGCTCGCTGTCCGAACTGATGCCGCCGCTGGCAAAGGTGTGCGCCAGCACCACGGAATGGACGGTCCGGGTCCCGGCCCGGGCTGCAAGATCGGCACGGATCCGGGCGGTGGCGGCCCGGGTCACCTCGAAGTGGCTGGCGGTGTCCACGCCGAGCTGTTCGGCCACGAGCCGCGGTTCCAGCCAGGGAATGCCGTAGACGGCGAGTACCGGTCCGGCGTCCGGGTCAGCAGCGTCGAGCGGGAAGAGCACGGGCTGGTCCAGCTCGTTGAGCCGGGTGCGAAGGTGCACTCCCCCGCGCTCCAGCAGCCGGGAGGCAAAGCCGAGCCGGATGGCCGAGTCGTGGTTGCCGCTGGTCAGCACCACCTGGGCGCCGGCACCGGTCAGGCCCACCAAGGCGTCGTCGAGCAGGCGGACGACGTCGACTCCGGGCAGGGCGCGGTCGTAGACGTCGCCGGCGATCAGGACGACGTCGACCGACTCGTCCCGGACGAAGGTGACGAGCTGGTCGACGAACGCGCGCTGGGCATCCAGCATCCCGACGCCGTGGAAGGACCTGCCCAGATGCCAGTCCGAAGTGTGCAATAACCGCATGTTCCTACGGTATCGGCTGGCACCGACAGGATTGCGCCACCGCTCCGGGGCCCGGCGCGGGCTGCGGACTATTTGCCGCGTTTGTCGAAGAAGTCGCGTGCCTCATCCTCGTTGGCCGTGCGGCCTGCGGGTGCCGCCGTGCCCCGGGGTGCCGCCGGTGACGGCGCCACGGCCCCGGATTCCGCCAGCAGGGTCTCGCGCGTGTCCTCATCCACCTCGTCAGCTGCAGCCGGCACCGGAACCGCGGCCGGCGTCGACAGCGCGAAGCCGCGGAACACCAGTCCCGCGAGGGCCGCGCCCGCCAGCGGGGCAACCCAGAAGAGCCACAGCTGCCCGAGCGCGTCGGGGCTGCTGAACAGCGCCGACGCGGTGGCGCGCGCCGGGTTGAAGGGTGTGTTGCCGGGCGCCTGGCCGAGCTGCAGGAGCACCGCCATGGTCAGGCCGACGGCGAACGGGGCCGCGAGCCGTGACGGGTTCCGGGCCGAGGTGGCGCCCAGGAAGACGGCCACCAGAAGGGCTGCGCCGAGCACCTCAATGAGCAGTACCCCGGCCAGCGGGACCTGGATGATGGAGTTCTCGCCGAAACCGGCAGCCACCGTGTCAAAGGCGGTCCTGGTGTCGGCGATGTTGGGGACAGTGCGCAGGATGGCGAAGAGCGTCACCCCACCAAGCAGTGCGCCCACCAGCTGCGCGCCCACGTAGGCCGCGGCGTCGGCGAACCGGAGACGGCCCGCAATCGCGTGTCCCGCCGTGACCGCGGGGTTGAAGTGTCCGCCGGAGACGTATCCGAACGCCAGCATCGCCGCGGCGACCGCCAGCCCCGCGGCCAGCGGGGCGGAGAGCGGGTTCGACTGCGGAATCGTGAACAGCGGGACGCCCAGGCCGGCGACCACCACGAAGAAGGTCCCAAAGGCCTCGGCGGACACCCGGCCCAGCAGCCCGGGACGCACCGGTTCGGAGGTGGCGGCCGGCCGGTCGGGTGACACGGGGGCTGACGCGGGCGTAATCATGTGCAGGAATTCCTTTGTTTGGGGTCAGCGAGCAGTCTGACAGCGGAGTCTGGACGTTGGCTGGAACCGCGCCCGGCGTCCCAGCCGGGACCGCCGGTGGCCAGGCCCCGACGGCAAGGGGCTGGGGGTAAAATTCTTAGTCATGAGCACCGAGCCCGTCACTCCCCCGGCACCATTCCCGACCCCGTCGCACGAATCCCGGATCCACGGGTGCCTGCTGGGCGGCGCGCTGGGTGATTCGCTCGGGTACGCCGTCGAATTCGACGACATCTCCACCATCCGCGGGAAGTTCGGACCGGCCGGGCTGCAGGACTTTTCCGCGCTCGACGGCGGCAGCCACTTTTCGGACGACACGCAGCTCACGCTGTACACCGTGGACGGGCTGCTGGAGGCGCTGGAGTGGGCCAACTCGGGCGTGTCCGCGGACACCAACGCGTGCCTGTGGCTCGCGTACCTGCGCTGGCTCGCCACCCAGGACGTGCCGGTTCCGGAGGCGGCCCCGTTCCAGCCGCCCCGCTGGATTGATTCCCACGGCGTCCTCAAGCACCGCCGTGCTCCGGGCGACGCCTGCGTGACCGGGCTGGCCACCGGCGAGATGGGAACGTTCTTCCGCCCGGTCAACCCGGACTCCAAGGGCTGCGGCACGGTGATGCGCTCCGCCCCGTTCGGCCTGGTCCCGTACATCGCCGCCGACGCCATCTACAAGCTCAGCGCCGACGCGGCCTCACTGACCCACGGGCACCCCGCGGCCCGGCAGAGCGCCGGGATCTTCAGCCTCGTCATCCATGCCCTGACCGCGGGGCACGGCCTGCGCGAAGCAGCGGACTACGCCCTCGGACAGCTGGACGCCGGCCATCTGCGTAAGGGTGAGGAACCCGACCCGGATGTCGTCGCCCGGCTGGAGACCGCCCTCCGGCTGGGCACAGCCGGCGTGGTGCTGGAGCCCGAGGACCTGGTCCGGGAACTCGGCGAAGGGTGGGTGGCGGAGGAGGCACTCGCCGTCGCGCTGTACGCGGTCCTGGCCACGGAACCGGATCCGACGGCGGCTGCCGGGAACCCGGAGGCCCACTTCCGCGCGGCCATCGCCCTCGCGGTGAACCACAGCGGCGACAGTGATTCCACCGCGTCGATTGCCGGCAACATCCTGGGCACCTTCTACGGGGAGAACTGCCTGCCGGCGCAGTGGCTCGAAGCGCTGGAAGCCCCGGAGGTTATCCGGGGCATGGCGTCGCAGCTGGCAGCAGTCACCGGCGCCTGAGCTGCGCCGGCTGGTGCACCGGGCAGGTGGCCCGGCGCTCAGGCGCGGCGGAGCGAAATGTTGTTGCAGGCCTCGCACACGTCCTCGGGGATCAGGCCGCGGCGCTGCAGGAAGCCGAAGATGGTGCAGCCCAGGCAGAAGCCCGCGAACGCTTCCAGCGACGCGGCGACAATCAGGACCGCGAGCAGAGTCCAGGCCGCCGGCGCCAGTCCCACGGCCAGCAGGACGGCGGCGGTGGTGGACACGGCGGCGCCGATGCCCTGGGCGAAGCGCTTCGGCGGGCCCGGGACCAGCCGGGTCTTCCCCAGCAGCGGAGTGAGGACCTTGACAGAGAGCTGGGCGAGCGGCGAGATCCGCGGGCCGAAGAGGACGCGCAGCCAGAATCCCGCGGCGATGACGGCCAGGCCCCAGCCGATGCCGGTCAGCAGCGTCACCACGGACAGCAGCACCACCAGGGCGGCCGTTATCCGGGCAGCGTACTCATTGACCGGGTTCGGAAACGCGAAGACCGTCCGCCAGCTGATTCCGCCCCTGCGTGCAGGTGAAAATGCAGTCGCGGATGCCGCAGGCGCGGGGGGTGCCGTGGTCGGTTTGCTCATCGTTCAAGGCTAGGAGCAGGACTGCCCGGGGCGGAATGTTTGTTGCGCAGTATGACCGGGACGCCCTCGACCGGCGGGGTCAGGCAATCGCGGCGGAGGCGACGTGGCCGCCCACCATCTGCAGGAATTCTCCCTCGGAGAGAACCTCGATCTGCTGGCCCCGCTCGTGCAGCTCCAGCACGCGCCGCGCCTTGCCGGTCAGGCGCCCGGAACGCAGGTCGGCGGCCACGAACCCGTCGCCCACCACCAGGACGGTGGTGCGGGCAGTGACCCGGCTCTCCGGCCGGGCGCCGAGCTCGGCGGAACGGGTCTTCGCCTCGGGACGGGGGATGGCGAGTTCGCCGGTGAACACGACGGTCTGGCCGAACAAGGGGTGGCCGGGCTCGGCGAAGGCGTTCGGCAGCGGGTTGGCGCCCTCTTCCGGCCAGCCGGGCTGGTACGCCCGGACCGGAGCCGCGGCGGCCGGTCCCCCGGACAGGGCGTCCAGGGCGGACTGGCTGGCCTTGGAGAGCGGATCGCGCAGCGGGTCGAACGCCGCCTGGCGGGACACCGTCAGTCCCAGGGACAGGTAGAGCTCCGCGATGCTGCCGGCGCCGTTGCGCGCCGCAATGTCGATCAGGATCCCGGCGCAGGCGCGCGCGTCCTCGGCGGCGTCGTGGTGGTTGACCAGCGGAACGCCGGCTTCCTCGGCCGCGTACGGCAGGGAATTGGACACCAGGGAGTAGCAGCGGCGGGCGAGCATCACCGTGCAGACGTAGTCATAGGCCGGGCCCGGAAGGCCGGAGACCTCGAGGCCGGAGCGGATCACGCCGAGGTCGAAGGCGGCATTGTGGGCGGCGAGCACGTCGCCGCCGATGAAGGCTCCGATCTCCGGAAAGAGTTCACCGAAACGCGGCAGCCCGGCGACCTGCTCAGGCCGGATGCCGTGGATCCGGACGTTGTGGTGGTCAAAGCGGTCGTGGTTTTCCGGCGGCCGCATCAGCCACGAGGCCTCCTCGACCACAACGCCGCCGCGCACCTTGCTCAGGCCAACAGCGCACGGTGAACCGCGGAAGCCGTTCGCGGTCTCAAAGTCGATCGCCGTAAAGTCCAAACCCACGCTCCAACATTACCGCCGGAATCCGGCCCGCCCGCACGGCCGCGCTTTACCGCGCACATGAAACAGCCCGCGCCCTGCCGTTCCCGTGGCCTGCGCCCGCCCGCCGGGAGCGCCCGACGGCGGCCGTAAAGTACCCTTGACAGGTGAACCTTTTAGCTTTGAGCGACTTTGCCGTGTCCACGATCGGCGGCGCAGGCCCGGTACAGCCGCAGCTGGCCTCCTTCCTGCCCGACTGGCTGAACCCCCAGGTCTTCCTGGCCGATCCCGCCCTCGCGCCCTGGGTGGTGCTGCTGGTCTGCGGCATCATTTTCGCTGAGACCGGACTCCTGATCGGCTTCTTCCTGCCGGGCGACTCGATGCTGTTCACGGCCGGACTCCTCGTGGCCACCGGGACCATCAAGGTCAACATCTGGGCTTTCGTCGGGCTGATCATCGTCGCGGCCATCGTCGGGAACCAGGTCGGCTACCTGATCGGGTCCAAGGCCGGCCCGGCCATCTTCAACAAGCCGAATTCCAGGCTCTTCAAGCGTGAAAACGTCGAAAGCGCCCACGCCTTCTTCGAGAAGCACGGCGGCAAGGCCCTGATCCTGGCCCGCTTCGTGCCGATCATCCGGACCTTTGTCCCGGTGATCGTGGGCGTCGCGCAGATGGACAAGCGCAAGTTCTTCCTGTTCAACGTCATCGGCGCGCTGCTGTGGGGCGGCGGCGTCACGCTGCTGGGCTACCTGCTGGGCGACACCTTCCCGTGGGTCCGCGAAAACCTGGACATCATCTTCATCGTGATCGTCCTGGTCTCCGTGATCCCGATCGGCATTGAGGTCGCCCGCGGCTTCATCGCCAAGCGCCAGTCCGAAAAGTACGGCACGGACCTTGTCGAGGAGTTCATCGAGGAGCATGAGCCCGAAGAGGAACGCAAGACCCCCTAAGTCCCGGTCCTGACAAGCGGTCCGGCCACACCAGCTCAAGCGGAAGGCGCCCCACACGGTGGGGCGCCTTCCTGTGTTAACGCACCTGCTGCCGCGGGCCGGCTACCTGCCGGACAGCGCCTCCACGATCGCCGGGAGCAGCGCCCGGAACGCGTGCCCGCGGTGGCTGATGGCGTTCTTTTCCGCCGGGCTCAGCTCGGCGCAGCTGCGGTCCAGCCCGCTGGGCTGCAGTACCGGGTCGTAGCCGAAGCCACCGGCCCCGCGCGGTTCGCGCAGCAGCGTCCCCTCGAGCTGCCCGTATTCGACGATTTCGCGTCCCTCGTCCGGGACGGATCCCGGGACCGCAAGCGCCGCGGCGCAGACAAACGCGGCGCCGCGGTACTCGTCGGGAACGTCGGCCAGCTGGTCCAGCAGCAGCCTCAGGTTGGCGGCGTCGTCCCCGTGGCGGCCGGCCCAGCGGGCCGAGAAGATGCCGGGCGCCCCGCCGAGCACATCGACGGCGAGGCCGGAGTCGTCGGCGATCGCCACGAGCCCGGTCGCCTGCGCCACCGCGCGCGCCTTGAGCAGCGAATTCTCGGCGAAGGTCACACCGGTCTCGGCGACGTCGGGGGCGCCGACCGCGCCCGCGTCCACCACCTGGGTGTCGACGTCGAGGCCGGGCACCTGCCCGCGCAGCAGTTCCCTCAGTTCCCGCAGCTTGCCCTGGTTGTGCGTGGCGAGGACCAGCACCGGGGTGGCGGCAGCGCCCGCTGTCACGGGGCTTCCGCCAGGGTTTCGCGCTGGATGGCGGCGAGCTGCTCGGTGCCCATCAGTGCGAGGTCGAGGAGTTTGTTGACCTCGTCGCGGTCGAAGGGGGCTCCTTCGGCAGTGCCCTGGACTTCGACGAACTTGCCGGATCCGGTGACGACGACGTTCATGTCGGTCTCGGCCCGGACGTCCTCCACGTAGGGCAGGTCGAGCATCGGGACGCCGTCGATGATGCCGACGGAGACGGCGGCGATCGTGTCGACCAGGGGCTGGGCGTTGCGGGCGATCATCTTGTTCTCGCGGGCGAAGCGGATGGCCTCGGCCAGCGCCACGTAGGCACCCGTGATGGCGGCGGTACGGGTTCCGCCGTCGGCCTGCAGGACATCGCAGTCCAGGACGATGGTGATTTCGCCGAGGGCCTTGGTGTCGATAATGGAACGCAGCGAGCGGCCGATCAGCCGGGAGATCTCGTGGGTGCGGCCGCCGATTTTGCCCTTGACGGACTCGCGGTCGGAGCGGGTGTTGGTGGCGCGCGGCAGCATGGCGTACTCGGCGGTGACCCAGCCGCGGCCCTCGCCCTTGAGCCAGCGCGGGACGCCCTCGGTGAGGGAGGCCGTGCACAGCACCCGGGTGTTGCCGAACTCGATCAGGGCCGATCCCTCGGCCTGCTTGGACCAGCCGCGGGTGATGCTGATCGGACGGAGCTGATCGGGGGTACGGCCATCGGCGCGGATGATGGGGGCAGTCAGGGCTTCGGAAGTCATGCCACTAGCTTATCGACCCTTACCGGACCGCAGGAGCACGCCCGGCCCGTCCGGACTGTTCCGGAGCTGTCCGCACCTGTCCGGGCCTGTCCGGGCCAAAGAGGGGCAGGCTCAGATTGTGTAGTGCACGCCTGCCACGGCCACGGCCACGTGCTGGCCGAAGACGCCCTTGGCTTCCGCCATGACGGTTGTCGGGGACGTCCAGACCGGGATGTGGGTCAGCAGCAGCCGCCGGGCGCCGGCAGCGACGGCGGCCTCCCCGGCCCGCTTGCCGGTCAGGTGCACGTCCTTGATGCCGTCGTCGCGGCCCTCCTCGAACGCCGCCTCGCACAGGAACAGGTCGGCGTCGCGGGCCGCGTCCTCCAGCCCGCCGCAGGAGTCGGTGTCGCCCGAATAACTCAGCACCCGGGTGACGGGGTTGCCGTCCTTGTCCGGTTCCCTGACCTCCACGCGGAGGGCGTAGGCCTCCTCCACCGGGTGGTTGACGGCGTACGGGGTGACCGTGAACGGGCCCACGGTCACCGGCTTGCGCTCGGACCAGTTGCTGAAATCGAATTCCTCATGCATGCCGGGGTCCAGTTCCAGGCCATAGGCGGTGGCCATCCGGTCGGCTGTCGCGGCGGGCCCCCAGACCGGGATCCTGCCCCGCCCCCAGCCGCCCGGCTTCCAGCGCACCGCGACGTGGAGCCCGCACAGGTCCATGCAGTGGTCCGGGTGCAGGTGGGTGAGGAAGATCGCGTCAATATCCTCAAGGTCCGTGTAGCGCTGGATGGCACCAAGCGCGCCGCTGCCGAGGTCCAGGACGATTTTCCAGTTCCGCTCGCCGTCGTTGGCGGTCAGCAGATAGCACGACGCCGGCGAGCCGGGCCCCGGGAAAGACCCGGTGCAGCCCACGATGGTCAGCTTCACAGCAGTGTTCTCCCGCCCGCGGATCCGCCCACGAAGTTGGAGATCCGGGGGCGGTTCGTGCCGGCCTGCGCGGCGGCGATCATTTCCGGCGTGATCCGGGCCAGGCTGCCTGTGGGGTACTGGGCCGCGACATGGTCCACATGGCGGACACTGAGCACCTCGGGTCCAAGGAAGCGCCGGGCGAGGTGCTCGAACTGTTCGGCGTCCCCCGTGGCGATGAAGTTGTGGGACGGGGCCGAGGCGTCGGTCCGTTCCAGCCCGCGGGAGGCCAGGGACCGGTAGACGTCCTTGGCCGTCTCCTCGGCGCTGGATACGAGGGTGACGTCCTCCCCCATGACATAGGAGATGACTCCGGTGAGCAGCGGATAGTGCGTGCAGCCCAGCACCACGGTGTCCACCCCGGCGGCCCTGAGCGGCTCCAGGTATTCGCGGGCGACGGCGAGCAGCTCCGGCCCGGTGGTGATTCCGGCCTCGACGTAGGAGACGAAGGCAGGGCAGGCCGCGGAGGTGATGTGCAGGTCCGGGGCGGCGGCGAAGGTGTCCTCGTAGGCGCGGGAGCCGACGGTGGCCGAGGTGCCGATCACGCCGACGCGGCCGCTGCGGGTGGCGGCCACAGCGCGGCGCACGGCCGGCTGGATCACTTCGATGACCGGGATCCCGTAGCGGGCGGTGTAGCGTTCCCGGGCGTCGCGCAGCACGGCGGCGGACGCCGAATTGCACGCGATGGTCAGCAGCTTCACGCCCGAATCCACCAGCTCATCCATCACGCCCAGGGCATTGGCCCGGACCTCGGCGATGGGGAGCGGGCCGTAGGGGCCGTTGGCTGTGTCGCCGACGTAGAGGATGGATTCGTTGGGCAGCTGGTCGATGATGGACCGGGCCACGGTGAGTCCGCCGACGCCGGAATCAAACACACCGATGGGACGCGATCCCATCTGGCTGGCGGTCTGGCTGCTGGCGGTACTGCTCGCTGGGGAGTCCGCAACAGCTCCCGCTGCCGGATCCATGCTCGATGCTGAAGTCATGATTATTCGAGGATAGGGCTTAGCTGAGGGTGCGGCCATCTCATTGTGTCGTCCGACTCATGTCAAATGTGTCACACGCGCCCTGCACCTCTGCAGCCCGCCGGCACCCCGGGCTGCCACGCAGCCGCACTTCAGCCGCGCGCCTCCAGCGACTGCAGCATCGCCTGCACCAGCGATTCCTGCAGCCAGGTGGTGAAGTTGTAGACCAGGGCCAGGTAGCTTTCGACGTCCTCGGCCTGGGACCAGTCCTGCATCAGGTGCACGTGCCCGGCGTCCTCGTCGTCCCGGATGTCCAGGCGTTCGGCCAGCACCAGACGGACATCGTTGAGCGCCATGGACCAGTGCCGCGCGTCGGCGGGGGCCAGGACCAGCTCGTCCTTGTCCAGCCCGAGGGACGCGGCTTTCAATGCGCCGATCTTGCTTTCGCGCAGCGACCGCTCGGTGTACCGGCGGAATTCCAGCGAGGCGGCGTCGTCGGTCTTCGAGACGTTCGGGAGCAGCCGGCGCAGGGCGCGGTCCGAGGGTTCGCGGGCATCGGCGTCGAGCCCGACGAGCGCGGCCAGCGGGTCCTGGTTGGCGCGTTCCTCCGGCTCCAGCATGGACACAACGTCGTCGAAGAGGCTGCGGAGCAGTTCCCGTTCGGCCGGTTCCAGGTAGCCGGTGATGCCCTTGATGCCGTATTTGAATGCCTTAGCCACGTTTTCCTTTGCCCTTGCCTGATCCTGAGCCTGAGCCGCCGCCGGTGGCCTTTTCCACCGTGGCCCAGAGGCCGTAGCCGTGCATCGCGACCGCGTGCTGCTCCACCTGCTCCTTGCTGCCGTGCGCCACGATGGAGCGCCCCTTCTTGTGGACTTCGAGCATGAGCTTGTTCGCTTTGGCCTCGGAATAGCCGAAGTAGCTGCGGAACACGAAGCTCACATAGCTCATCAGGTTCACCGGATCGTTCCAGATCACGAGGTTCCAAGGGATGTCCGGGGCGGACAGGACATCGGTCGACGCCACTGTTCCGGTCTGGGTGCTCTCCTGGGTGTCAGGGCCGAGCGCAACGCTGAGGGTCATCTGTCCATTCTATGGGGAGGGTGGGCCCACGCCGGCGAGGGCCCCGCGGCGAAGCGAAACGAGACGTGGGAGCCGGTGGGTGGGCCCACGCCGGCGAGGGCCCCGCGGCGAAGCGAAGCGAGACGTGGGAGCCGGTGGGGACTAGAGTGAATTTGTGAGTTCATCAGCTGGCTGGGACCGTCCCCGCACGTCCCTGTACACCGACCATTACGAGCTGACCATGCTGCAGGCCGCGCTGCATTCCGGCGCCGCCCACCGCAAGTCAGTGTTCGAGGCCTTCGCCCGGCGCCTGCCGGACGGGCGCCGCTACGGCATAGTGGGCGGCACAGGCCGGCTGCTGGAGGGCATCGCGGACTTCCGCTTCGGCGACACCGAAATCGATTTCCTCCGCCGCACCAAGGTGGTCAACGAGGAGACCCTGGACTATCTGGCCGGATTCTCCTTCTCGGGCGATATCTGGGGTTACGCGGAGGGCGAAGCGTATTTCCCGAACTCCCCCATCCTCATCGTCGAATCCACCTTCGCCGAGGCCTGCATCCTCGAGACCTACATCCTCTCGATCCTCAACCACGACAGCGCCATCGCCTCGGCGGCCTCGCGTATGATCACCGCGGCCGGCAGCCGACCCTGCGTGGAGATGGGCTCACGCCGCACCCAGGAGGAGTCCGCCGTGTCCGCTGCCCGCGCCGCCATCATCGCCGGCTTCGACAGCACCTCGAACCTGGAGGCCGGCCTGCGCTACGGGCTCAAGACCGTGGGCACGGCCGCTCATTCCTTCACCCTCCTGCACGACACCGAGCGCGAGGCCTTCGAGGCCCAGATCGCCTCGATGGGCGCCGGCACCGCGCTGCTGGTGGACACTTACGACGTCGAGGCAGCGGTGCGCACCGCCGTCGAGCTGGCCGGCGACAAGCTCGGTGCGGTGCGTCTGGACTCCGGCGACCTCGTGGCCCAGGCGCAGTGGGTGCGCCAGCTCCTGGACGAGCTGGGCAATGAGCGGACCCGCATCATCGTCACCTCCGACCTCGACGAGTTCGCCATCGCCGCCCTGCAGTCCGCGCCGGTGGACTCCTACGGTGTCGGCACCTCCCTCGTCACCGGTTCCGGCGCCCCGACGGCCAGCATGGTCTACAAGCTGGTCAGCCGGACCGACGACGACGGCGACTTCGTTTCCGTCGCCAAGGCGGCCAAGAACAAGACCAGCAAGGGAGGGCGCAAGTACGCGCTGCGCAAACTCAACGAGCGCGGCACGGCCACGCAGGAGATCATCGGCGTCGGACACCGCCCGGACGACGACGGCAATGACCGGCCCCTGCTGCAGCAGTTCGTCAAAAACGGCGAACTCCTGCCCGGCTGGACCGGCCCGGAGGGTGTGCTCCGCGCACGCCAGCGCCACGCGGACACCATGAAAGAGCTGCCCGCTGTCGTCAACCGGCTGCAGCGCGGCGAAGCAGCCATCCCCACCATCTACGAGGAGAACTGATGTCCCGCGCCCTGATCATCGTCGACGTCCAGAATGATTTCTGCGAGGGCGGCTCCCTGGCCGTCGAGGGCGGGGCGGAGCTCGCCGGTGCCATCAGCGAGTACGTGGACGCGCACCACGGCCAGTTCGACCACGTGGTGGCGACCCAGGACTGGCACATCAATCCGGGCGCGCACTTCTCGGGCAGCCCGGACTTCGTCGACAGCTGGCCGAAGCACTGCGTGGCCGGAACCCGGGGGGCCGAGCTCCACCCGGACCTCGACACCGAATACATCCAGGCGTACTTCCGCAAGGGCCAGTACACCGCGGCTTACTCGGGCTTTGAAGGTCTGCTCGCGCCCGACGACGCCGTTCCCACCGGGGACCGGAAGCCCGGCGCCATGCCGGTCGCCGGAGGTTCTTCCGGCGGCACCGCCGACGCCGGCGGCGAGGCCCCCGGCAGCGACTTCGCCGCCGGTGACCTCGGCGCCGGCGAGGACGCGATCGGGCTCGACGACTGGCTGCAGAGCCACGACGTCGAGGACGTCGTGGTCGTCGGGATCGCCACGGACCACTGCGTCAAAGCGACCGCACTGGACGGGGTGCAGGCCGGCTACTCCGTAACCGTGCTGCGGGATCTGACCGTGGGGGTTGCCGAGGATCTGGACGACGCCATCGCGGAGATGGAGCTCGGCGGAGTCGACATCGCCTGACGCGCTGGCGTCTCCCTGGCCGGACCGCTGACGGGAAAGCAGTGCCCTCGCAGTAGACTCGGAATCCTTGCCAATAACGTCTGACCCGTAAAACCCCGGAGTGCACCATGAAGAAGACCCTGACCGTCCTGATCGCTGCCGGGGCCCTGCTCGGCGCTGCCGGCTGCTCGGCCGCCCCGCAAGACACCACCGAGGAAACCTGCGCCCGGATCCAGACCGTCGGCGCGGGTCCGACGTCCAACGAGGACAAGGCAGGGATGATCCGCCTCGGCAACCGTCTCCGGCCCATCGAGGCCACCGCGTCCGGGGAGCTCCAGGCGCCGCTGCGCTCCATCATCGAATTCCTGGACGAGTCGGCGAAGGAAAACCCGGACTCCGCCAAGCTGCAGGAGATGCAGTCCAGCTACACCGCCGCCGGCCAGACCCTCAGCGAGCTCTGCGGCGCGGGCGGCCAGTAGCGCTACGCCCTCGTCGGCGGGAAGTCGCGAAAAGTCGCATAAAGTGGCGGCAAAAAGGGGCCGTGGCCTGGACTGAACAGTCCGGGCCGCGGTCCCTTTTGTCTGCCGGCGGCTACTTCCGGCCGATGAACCAGTCCTGAAGCTTCCGCAACCGGGTCTGCAGCTGCTCCTCGTTGGCCTGGGCCACCGCCGGGCCGCCACAGACCGTCCTGAGTTTGGTGTGGATGACGCCGTGCGGCGTGCCGGTGCGCGCCGACCAGGCCGCGACGTTCTTCGCCAGTTCGGTGCGCAGGTCCATGAGCATCCGGTGGTCCGGCACGGCCGGTACCGCAGCGGAGACCGCACCCTGCGGGGAGCGCGCGTTCTTGCGGCTGAGCTGCTCGTGCTGGCGCTGGCGCAGCAGCGTGCCGACCTGTTCGGCGTCGAGCAGGCCGGGAATCCCGAGGAAGTCGAGCTCGTCCTCCGAGCCCACCTCGCCGCCGGTGCCGAACTCGCCGCCGTCGAAGAGCACGCGGTCAAAGGACGCCTGCGAATCCAGGGCCTCGAACTTGCCCTTCGTCAGCGAATCGGAGGCTTTCTCCTCGCGGTTCGCCTCGTCCATGAGCGAGTCTTCCGGGTTGAAGAGGCCGTCGCCGTCCTCCTTCTCCGGGCGGTCCAGGGCGTGGTCGCGCTCGGCCTCCATGGAGTTCGCCAGCGCCATCAGCTGCGGCACGGAGGGAAGGAAGACCGACGCCGTCTCGCCGCGTTTCCGGGCGCGCACGAAGCGCCCCACGGCCTGGGCGAAGAACAGCGGCGTGGCGGTGGACGTCGCGTACACGCCCACGGAGAGCCGCGGCACGTCCACGCCTTCGGAAACCATCCGCACGGCCACCATCCAGCGCTTCTCGCTGGCGGTGAACTCCTCGATCTTACTGGAGGCCTTCGCGTCGTCGGAGAGAATCACCGTGGGTGACTCGCCCGTGATCCTCTTGAGCTGGCCGGCGTAGGCGCGCGCGTCCTCGTGGTCGGTCGCGATGACCAGCCCGCCGGCGTCGGGAACCGTCCGGCGCACCTCGCTGAGGCGCTTGTCCGCCCCGGCGAGCACCGCCGGGATCCATTCACCCGCGGGATTCAGCGCGGTCCGCCAGGCCTGGGACGTGACGTCCTTGGTGACCGCCGACTCGCCGAGCGAGGCGGCCATCTCCTCGCCGCCGCTGGTGCGCCAGCGCATCTGCCCTGAGTAGGCCATGAACATAACGGGACGGACCACGTGGTCCCGGAGCGCCTTGCCATAACCGTAGGTGTAGTCCGCTTTGGACCGCCGGATCCCGTCCCGGTCCTCGGCGTATTCCACGAACGGGATCGGCGAGGTGTCGGAACGGAACGGCGTGCCCGTCAGCGAGAGCCGGCGTGCCGCGGGCTCGAAGGCTTCGCGGAGCCCGTCGCCCCACGAGAGCGCCTCGCCGCCGTGGTGGATTTCGTCGAGGATGACCAGCGTGCGGGCGGCCTCGGTCTTGGCCCGGTGCAGCATGGGTTTGCTCGCCACCTGCGCGTAGGTGACCGCCACGCCGATGAAGCCGCGGCCGTGCTGGCCGTCGGCGTTCTTGAAGTTCGGATCGATGGCGATGCCCACCCTGGCGGCGGCGTCGGCCCACTGCCGCTTCAGGTGGTCGGTGGGTGCCACGATGGTGATGCGGTTGACGACGTTGGCCTCGATCAGCATGGAGGCCACCCGCAGCGCAAAGGTTGTTTTGCCGGCGCCGGGCGTGGCAACCGCCAGGAAGTCCTTCGGATGGGTGGTGAAGTAGCTGTCAAGGGCTTCTTGCTGCCAGGCACGGAGCTTGGGCGCGGTGCCCCACGCTGCCCGCTCGGGATACGCGGGAGGCAGCACGGGTCCGCCAAAGAGTGTCTCTGTCACTTAGGTGCCCTCCATTCCGCGCACTGCTGCCGCTGCCGGAGAAACCCAAATAAGCACAAAAACACCAATCTTTTCGGATGAACCGTAAGCAATCACCGGCCAGCATGGGCCGGGCATCATTCACCGGAAGAACAGGGGTCCCCGGCGCACCGCGGCGCGCCTGAGAGACTGGGCGCGGGGGGCGCGCAAGAATCCGGCGTCGCCGCTTCGTGTGGCCGCGTTACTTGTCGCCGGATCCCTTGCCGCCGTCTTTGCCCGGGCGGAGGCCGTCGTAGACCTCTTTACATTCGGGGCAGACGGGGAACTTCTTCGGATCGCGGCCCGGCGTCCAGACCTTGCCGCACAGGGCGATGACAGGCTCGCCGGACAGCGCGGATTCCATGATCTTTTCCTTGCGCACATAGTGCGAGAAGCGTTCCCGGTCGCCGGGTTCCACTTCCTGGCGCAGTTCCTCGCGCTCGATCGTGGCCGTCGACGTCCCGGCTCCGGAGAGCTCGCGCATCGGGTCGTTTTCGAGAGGATCGGTCATGCTGTTCATGAGACCCATCTTAGCCGCTGGATCGGTCGGTGGTGCGACGGGCGGGCGGCGGCATGGCGGCTTCACCGCGAAAAGGGTGCCCTACAGTCCCTGCCACGACGGCTTGTTCTCAAAGCTGTGCCGGTAGTAGTCGGCGAGCCGCAGCGAGGATGCCGCCGCCTCGTCGAGCAGGACCGTGGCGTGCGGGTGCAGCTGCAGGACGGACGCCGGACAGATGGCGGCGACCGGTCCTTCCACGAGGTCGCGGACCGCCTGGGCCTTCTGCGCGCCGGTGGCGATGAGGATCACATGCCGGGCCTCCAGGATGGTGCCCAGTCCCTGCGTCAGGACGTGGTGCGGAACCTTGGACAGGCTCCCGAAGAACCGTGCATTGTCCCGGCGTGTCTGCTCGATCAGGGTCTTGATCCGGGTCCGCGAGGCAAGGGACGAACCGGGCTCGTTGAACCCGATGTGGCCGTCCGTGCCCACGCCCAGCAGTTGCAGGTCCACTCCCCCGGCCCCGCGCAGGGCGTCCTCGAAGGACCGGCAGGCGGCCGGGACGTCGGCCGCCGAGCCGTCCGGCCCCAGGACGTTCACCGGGTCGATGTTCACGCGCTCGGTGAATTCACGCCGGATCACCTCCCGGTAGGACTCCGGGTGGCCGGGCGGCAGCCCCACATACTCGTCGAGGGCGAATCCGCGCACCTGGCCGAAGTCCAGGCCGTCCCGCTCGTGCCGCAGTGCCAGTTCGTTGTACACCGGCAGCGGGGACGAACCGGTTGCCAGGCCCAGGACGGCGTCGGCCTTGCGCTGGAGCAGCGCCCCGATTGCATCCGCCGCGAGGGCGGCGATCGGCTTGCTGCCGGAGAGAATGACGACTTCCATGGCCCTGCCTTTGTCCTTGCCTTGCCCGCGGCCTGTGACGTGCCCGTTGCCGGATGTGCCTTAGGGGCAGGGTATCCCAGTCCCGGCCACCGCGCTCGCGTCAGCGGTTGACGGCCAGCTGGGCCAGCAGTTCCGGCCCCCGGGCGTCGAGCCATTTCCCGCCCAGCCGGACCCCGGCGGCGAACAACGCGAGCCCCAGGACGGGGCCGAGGACGAGGTTGATCCAGCCGGGGACCACACTGCCGGTGACGAACTGCGCCACCAGCAGCGCCATCTCGGGGGCCACGAGCAGGAGCAGGACGCCCATGCCGCCGAACTGCACCGCCATGGTCTGAGCCACGTTGCCCGGCGGTTTTTTGAAGGGGCTGTCCCCGGGCAGCGGCACGGCCACGGTGTAGCGCGCGGACACCACCGAGGACAGGCCCATCCCGCTGAACAGCACACCGAGGGACAATCCGAGCACCCCCGGCAGGAGCTGCCAGTCCGCGCCGAACAGGAACGGCAGGACGCTGAGCGCCAGCACCGCCGGCAGGGCAAAGACCAGGCACGCCACGGCACGGCCCAGCCGGTCGTGAACCCCGCGTACTCCCGTGGAAAGGTGCAGCGCGAAGGCGGTGTTGTCGTAGGAGACATCCGTTGAGATGGACCAAGCCAGCAGGAAGGCGGTCAGCGGACCGACGAAGAGGAGCATTGTGTAGGATCCGGTCTGGGCGGCCTGGAACAGGAACAGCACCGGGAGCAGCGGCACGACGACGAGGGCGCCCGCGTAGCGGGGGTCCCGGAGCCAGTAGGTCAGCGACCGCGCCGCCACCGCGCCCGTCGGCGTGGCGGGGAACAGTCCGAAGAAGCCCAGCCCGCCGGCTCTCTTTTTGGACGTGCCGGCGTAGGGCGGCGTCACGAGCGCCCGCTGCAGCAGGAGCTTCCAGCACAGCGCGAGCCCGGCCAGCGTGGCCAGCGCGATCAGGAATTTGACCGCCGCGGCGCCGTAGTTCCCCGCGGCCAGGTCGCCGCCGAGGGACCATGCGGCCCCGGCCGGGGTCCAGGACAGCGCCCGGGCAAGTCCGGTCAAGAAGTCCCCGGAGCTCCGGATCCCCTCGGCGACACCCGCCACGATCGGCCCCATCAGGACCAGCGGAATCAGGAAAATCAAGGCGCTGGCGTCCTTGAACCGGCGGGAACTCGCCAGCCCTGCAGTGGCGGTGGTGACCACTTTGGACAGCACAATGCAGCTCAGCACACCGAGGACCGCCCCGATCAGGGCCCCCGCCGCACCGGGCAGGTTCCGGGACCAGGTTCCGACGGTCCCCAGCGCCACCAGGGTAGTGGCCGTGCCCGGGATTCCGATCAGCCCGCCGAGGGCCAGACCGGTCAGCAGCTGCGGCATCGGCACGGCGAAGGTGGTGAACCGTGCAGGGTCCAGGGTCAGGTCCGCGGCGGAGGCGGCGACCGGGACGACGGCCCAGCCCAGCAGCGCCGCGGCGCCGCCCAGCACAACAACCGTCTGCGCCACGCCGGCATCCGCCCCGCGGAGGAACAGCAACCCCGTGATGGCGAGCGCCACCAGCCCCAGCGCATACAGCGTGCCGATGCCCAGGCCCACCAGCTGCCACGGGCTGCGCCGGACGCTGTTGCGCAGCAGGGTCAGTTTGAGCCTCAGAAGGTGCGCAACCATTCCAGCCCCTCCGTGTGGTTGCGGCCGCCGACCAGCTGGACAAAGCGGTCTTCGAGGGTCGCCCCGGCGCGGACGGCGTCCACCGTCCCGGCGGCGAGGACCCGTCCGGCGGCGACGACGGCGACGTGGTCGCACATCCGCTGCACCAGGTCCATGACGTGGCTGGAGACAATGACGGTACCCCCGGACGCCACATAACGGTCCAGGATGTCGCGGATGTTGGCGGCCGACACGGGATCCACGGATTCGAACGGCTCGTCCAGGACCAGGAGCCGGGGCGCGTGGATCAGCGCCGAGGCGAGGGCGATCTTCTTGGACATGCCGGCGGAGTAGTCCACCACCAGCGTTCCGGCATCCGGGCCCAGGTCCAGGGCTGCGAGCAGTTCCTTGACGCGCGTGGCCACCACGTCCTTGTCCATGCCGCGCAGCAGGCCGGCGTAGCTCACCAGTTGCTCGCCGGTCAGCCGGTCGAAGAGCCGGACGCCGTCCGGGAGGATGCCCATCAGCTTCTTGGCCTCCAGCGGCCGCTGCCAGACATCCACGCCGTGCACAAACGCCGTTCCGAACTCGGGCCGCAGCAGTCCGGTGGCCATCGACAGAGTCGTGGTCTTGCCGGCGCCGTTCGGGCCGACGATCCCGTAGAAGGAACCCGCCGGAACGTCCAGGCTGATACCGTCGACGGCGATTTTGTTGCCAAAGCGCTTGGCGAGCCCGCGCAGTGACAGTGCGGGTACAGCCTGGCCCGCCTGGTGTTCGGGGGCAGGCGGATGCGGTTGCTGGAAAGTCATGTCGTTAGACTAACCGCCCGGGTGGGTGGAGGGGATCGTCCGCAAGGCGTACCCCTGCCGGCGGAGCTCTCTCTCAGTCAGAAGGAGTGGCGGGGAATGGCCCGTTCGTACTGCGGTGGCCATGCCAGCTCATGGCCCAGTTCGAACGCAGCCCGCAGCCACCAGTGCGGATCCCGGAGGGCTGCACGGGCAATGAAGACACCATCAGCCTGGCCGGTCGCGACGGCATGCTCGGCCTGGCCGGCCGAGGTCAGCAGCCCCACGGTACCGGTATTGACGCCGGTTTCCCGCCGGATCCGGGCGGCAAACCCGGTCTGGTAGCCGGGTCCCACCGGGATCTGCTGGTAGGCAACAGCCCCGCCGCTGGAGACGTCCACGAGGTCCACGCCGTGATCCGAGGCCGCCCTGGCCATCCGTACCGAGGCCTCGGCGTCGATGCCGCCCTCGGCCCAGTCGGATGCCGAGATCCGGAGCAGCAGCGGCATGGAGTCGGGAATGACATCGCGCACGGCATCGATAACGGCGAGGGTCAGCCGGTTCCGGCCGGTCTCGTCGCCGCCCCAGCGGTCGGTGCGGTCGTTGACGAGCGGACTCTGGAACTGGTGCAGGAGGTAACCGTGGGCGCCGTGGATTTCGATCGTGTCGAACCCGGCTCCGACAGCCCGGACCGCGGCGGCAGCGAAATCCTCGATGACGGCGTTGATCTCCCCTTCCGTCATCGCCGAAGGGGCCCCGTAGCCGTCAAAGGCTCCGGTGCCGGGGCCAACGGTGGGCCAGCCGCCGTCGTCGGCAGGCACGGTGCCCTGCTTTCCGGAGAAGGGCCAGTAGGAGGAGGCCTTCCGGCCGGCATGCGCCAGCTGGGTGCCGATCCTGGTGTCCGCGGTCCCGTGGCGGTGCACAAAGGACGTGATCCGTTCCCAGGCTGCCGCCTGGTCGTCGTTGTAGAGCCCGGCGTCCCGGGGGCTGATCCGGCCGGCGGCGTTCACGGCCGCGGCCTCGGTGAGGATCAGGGCTGCCCCGCCGGTGGCGAAGGAACCCAGATGCATCAGATGCCAGTCGTTGGGCACGCCCTCCCCGGTTTCCGGCCCGCAGCTGTACTGGCACATGGGAGACACCCAGCCGCGGTGCTGCAGGTGCAGGGACCGCAGGTCCAGCGGCGTGAAGAGGGCGGAGCCCACTAGAAGAGCACCCGCGCGAGGTTCTGGCGCGCCTTCGCCACCCGGTCATCGCCGGTGCCGACGACGTCGAACAGTTCCAGCAGCCGTACCCGTGCCGTTTCCCGCTCCGGGCCGAAGTTCCTGCCGATGAACGCGACGATCCGGCCGAGGCCGTCCTCGACGTGTCCGCCGGCGACGTCCAGGTCCGCCACGCTGAGCTGGGCCGCCAGGTTGTCCGGTTCGGTGGCGGCTTGCTGGCGCAGCGCCTCGGTGTCCGCGGCGGAGAGCGGCTGGAGCCGGTCCATCAGCTCCACCTGCGCGAGCCCGGCCTTGGCCTCGGCATCGGCGGGCATTTCGAGAAGGGCCTGCCGGTAGGCGTCCGCGGCCGCGGCGTAGTCCCCGGCTTCGATGGCGTCGAACGCCTTCTGGTGCAGGGGCGGCAGCGGCGGAGCCTCCGGCTCGGCGGCGCCGGGTCCGCCTGCGCCGACTTGTCCGGTCACGCCGTTGGCGGCGGCGACCTTGAGCAGTTCGTCCAGGAGGCTGCGGACCTGCGGTTCCTCGGCACCGCCCTGGAATAGGGGTATCGGCTGGCCCTTGACGAGGGCCACGGCGGTGGGAACGGCCTGCACCTGGAACGCCTGGGCAAGCTGCGGGAACACTTCGACGTCGGCGGCGCCGAGGACCAGCCGGCCCGCATAGCTGTCCACGATCCGTTCGAGGACGTCCACCACGTCGGCGGAGCCGGGCGAGTAGGCCGCCCAAAGCGCGACGACGACCGGGACCTCGGCAGACAGCTCCACGAGTTCCTGGAAGTTTGCCTCGGTGATATCAACCCGGAGCGCGCGGGCGGGTTGTTCGGCGTCACCGTTGCCCGCGGCAGGGGCCCCGGGGACCCCTGGCGAGCCGGCGGTGCCGGGCGCGGATGGTGCCGCGGGACGCTGTTTCAGGGAGGACAGGTCGACCGCACCCCGCAGGTTGAGCGGGTTGGCGGCAGCTGGCGGGACCGGACGGGAAGCTGGCGAAGTCATGGTTCCACTCTAGCCATATCGGCCCGGGCAGGTGCCACCCGGAGGCGCCCGGGCAACAGAAAAGACCCGGCCTTGTGGCCAGGTCTTTTCTGTTGCCGCCCGTACTGCCAGCGGCGCTGGTGCCTGAGCTGCTGGTGTCAGCGCTACTGGTGGCCGGGCCTACTTGAAGCTGGCTCCCACGAGGCCACGGGTGGCGGCCACGAGTTTCATCGGGTCCTGGGAACCGGCCGGCGGGATGTAGACGGCCACGGACTCGGCGAAGTTCAGCACCATGCCGGTGCTGGTCTCCTTGCCGCCGGCCAGGGCCGCTGCGTCGTCACCGATCGTCAGCTTGTCGCCGGCGGCCTTGGGGGTGCCGTCGAAGGCGAAGTCCAGGCGGCCCAGGGCCAGCGCCCCGCCGTCGGCAGTCCGGAAGACCACAACGCTCTCCGGGACCATCTTGTGGGTGAAGGAGAAGACGCCGTTGACGCCCGAGTTGACCACATCCGCCTGGTAGGCCAGCGTGTCCGCGATATACGGGGAGGACTCGCCCTCGGCCACTTTGTCCTTGAACGCGGATTCGGCGGAGTTCAGCCGGTCGCCCAGAGCGCCCAGCGCTTCCTCACCGCTGTAGAGCAGACCCGATTTGTCCGCGGGAGCCATGGTCTCGGTACCGCCGCGGGCAATCCCCGGGAAGGTTGTTCCCGGCTGCAGCGGCGTGGTGAGGACCAGCTTGTAGTTATCCCGCGGCGAGGCCTGGGTCAGGGTGAGCAGCTGCGGGACGACGTTGCCCTCGCCCTGGGTCACCGCCATGACCGTGCGGGGCCAGCTGCGCTGCTCGGTGACCACGGTGGTGAGGAGCTTGGTGGCACGCACCGGCATCCGGGGCTCGTACGAGCCGACCTGGGAGCGGATCTTGTAGTTCTGCGTGCGGACCTCGAGTTCGGGTCCGGCCACGCGCGGTTCCAGCTTGCTGGCGTCCTTGGCGGCGTCGCCGGCGTCGACCGCGCTGGCAACCTGTTCAAGGATGCGGCGGAACTGGGCATCTACCACGACCGGCGAAGCCGGAGCCTGCTCCGCCGCGGCAGAAGAAGTGGCCGGCGACGGGGCAGGCGACTGGGTGGCCTGGGCCGCCACGCCGCTGCCGGCGACGGCGGTGGCTGTCAGCACGGCCACGACCGCTCCGGAGCGCCGCAGGCGCTGCGCCGCGGTGGCCGGTGCGGCGATGGACTGCTCTGAGGCGTTCTTGGGGGCGGTGCCGGCTTCGGAGCCCCGGGGGGCAGTGCCCTTGGAATCAGCGGCCGGTGCGCCGCTGCCGGAACCGCCGCTGCCGCTGCCGGCACCGCCAGTCCCGGGGCGGGTGCCGGACTTGGGCTTGAGCACCAGCAGCACGGCGCCGGCCACGATCAGCAGGCCGCCGATGACCATCAGGGGAATGGCCCACGGAGTGGAGGTGTCGTTCGGGAAGGTCATGGTGATTGAGCTCGGCGCCGGCTTGGTGCCGTCCGTCGCGAGCAGCAGCGCCCAGTCGCCGTCGGCCGGCGGGGTCCAGTTGTACTTCAGCTCGCCGCTGGCGTTCTCCGTGCTGACCCACAGGTCCGATCCGGCCGGCGAGGGTGCGGTGGCTTCCCCGTCAGCATGGGTCAACTGCAGTGCTTTGCCGTCCCCGGTGACGCCGGAGACGGTGTTGTGTGCGGTGGCGCCGACCCAGGCGTCGACGTCGTCCGGGCGGCCGGCGGCCAGCATAAAGCTGCCCTCGCCCTTGACGTTGATCGTCACGGTACCGTCGTGCAGGGTGCGGAGCTTCTCGTCAAAAACGGTCAGCGGAGCAGCGGTGGCACCTGAGGGGGCGGTGGCGGTCACGGTCTCCGGCGGAGCCCAGAATGTCTTCTGGCCGATACCGGCCAGCAGTGTCAGGAGGCCCAGCAGCACTAGTGCAACTGCAGTCTTGAAACGCAAAATATTACCTATCATCAGCGGACACTTAGCTTCAATAGTAACCATTTTGTTACCACAGAGTCAGATCGGGCTGTTTGTCAACCCCTCCCGGGGTCTCCGCAGCAGCCATGAAAGGGCGCCATAGCAAGCCTGCTGATAGTGTTTGCGGTGATCATCACACTGGGGCCGACGCAGCGTCTCCGCCGGGGATATACAGAGAATAAAGGGCTTTCAACGCAGTGACAGGACACACGGACTCGTCCCCCACAGGACCGGAAGAAAACCAGGAATCCGGCAGCACGGTGGGCAGTCCGCAGGAGCAGGTTCCTCCCCGCCGCGCGGCCCTGGCCGGGATGCTGAACTCGATGGCCCACCGCCTGCGCCAGCCCCTTCCGGGGGCCCAGCCGCGGCTCCGCTTCGAATTCCCCCCGGAGCAGCCGGAGCAGGAGGACGACGAGACGACGCCCGAGACAGAGAAGGGCACCCGCTTTGGCAATCCCGGCCCGCGGATGTCCTCCCAGCACCCCCTCTACGTAGGGTTTATGGGCACAGTCGGCGTCGGCGTGGCCCTGCTGGTCTACTGGATCGGTTCCAACACCACCCAGCTGATCCTCTGGATCGTGGCGGCGCTCTTCATCGCACTGGGCCTTGACCCGGTGGTGCGCTGGCTCGAGGGAAAGAAGCTCCCCCGCGCCGCGGGCATTGTAGTTGCGGTTTCCACCTTGGCCCTGGGCGTCGCAGCCTTCTTCGCCACGCTGATCCCCACGATCGTCCAGCAGGTCACCCAGATCGTCGAGGAGGCGCCGCGCTGGGTCACGGACTTTATTAACTCCGACTTCTTCCGCAGTATCGACAACCAGTACGGGGTGCGCGAACGCATCACCCAGGAACTGGAGAAGTTCGTGAACGACCCGGAGGCGATGGGCGGCATCTTCGGCGGTGTCGTCGGCTTCGGCTCCACCCTCGCGAACGGACTGTTCGGCGCCCTGATCGTGCTGGTGCTGAGCCTCTACTTCCTCGCCGCCCTGCCGGCCATGAAGAAGTGGGGCTACCGCCTGGCCCCGCGGTCCCGCCGGGCCAGGGTCGAGGCCCTGTCTGAGGAAATCACCGGATCGGTGGGCAACTACGTGATCGGCCAGGCCGTCGTCGCCCTCGTGAACGCTACGTTCGCGTTCATCGTGATGACGATCGTTGGGGTCCCGTTCGCCGTGCTGCTGGCCTTCGTGGTGGCCCTGCTGGCCTTCATTCCGCTGGTTGGCGGGCTGATTGCCGGTGTCATCGTCACGCTGATCGCCCTCACGGCGGGCTGGCAGACCGCCGTCGTGTTTGCCATCTGCTACTTCGCCTACCTGCAGTTCGAGGCCTACTTCATCTCCCCGCGCATCATGCAGAAGGCCGTCGCGGTGCCCGGCGCCGTCGCCGTCATCTCGGTGATCGCCGGCGGCAGCCTGCTCGGTGTCCTGGGCGCGCTGATCGCCATCCCCACCGCGGCCGCCATCATGCTCCTGATCAAGGAAATCTTCATCGTCCGCCAGGACAAGCACTGACAAGCACTGACATTTTCCGCTACGGAAAAGGACAGCCGCTGCGTGGATCCACGTAGCGGCTGTCCTTTTTCGTAGCGGAAAGGCAGGGGCCCTCAGGCGTGCGCCGTGGCCACCGGACCGTCCCATTCCTGCGGCAGCTCAGTCCCGGCGCCGCCGGAGGCCGCGAGCACTTCGTCGACAATCTCGTTGAGCACCCGGCCGGCGTATTTCTCCCCCACCCACAGGTGCTTGGCTCCGTCCACACCCACAACGCGGGCCTGGGGCACCACCCCGAAGCGCTCCGCGGCCTCGGCCGGCTGGAGGTAATCGTCAAGCTCGGGAACCAGAACCTTGAGCGGCTTGCCGGAGGCTGCCCACTCCTTGAGGTGCACCTCCGTGGCCCGGTGCAGCGGGGGCGAGAGCAGGATGGCACCTTCCACCTCGGACGCCACCGGTTCCGACGCCCCGTACATCAGTGCGAGCTCGGTGCCGAAGGACCAGCCCACGAGCCAGCGGTTCGGCAGGCCGCGGTCGACGGCGAACTGCACTGCCGCCTCGACGTCGAGGCGTTCGCCGATGCCCTCCTCGAATGCTCCCTCGCTGGTCCCCCGCGGTGATCCGGTGCCGCGCGTGTTGAACCGGAGCACGGCGATGCCGGCCAGGGCGGGCAGCCGGTAGGAGGCTTTCCGGTAGACATGCGAGTCCATGAAGCCGCCGTGGGTGGGCAGCGGATGCAGCGTGATCAGGGTGGCCCTCACCTCGCCGGACTCCGGGAGCGCCAGCTCCCCGACGAGCCTGTGTCCGTCACTGGTGCGGAGCTCCACGTTCTCCCGGCGGGCCGGGAGAACGGTGGAGGCGCGGATCGCTGTCGGTGCGGAAGGCTGGCTGAAGACGTACGACGCCGGGTCAAAACTCATGCGTCCAGCTTAGCGAAAGCAGCCGGCAAAGCTGTCCGTGCCGGCACTCAGCGGTACCGGTAGCTGCGTGAGGTCCAGCAGTTGGTGTGCCAGTGCCGCCGCTCCGCGAGACCCGCGGCTGCCCCGAAAAGATGGTCCTCGGACCAGACGACGAGGTGCGCCACGCCGGGCTGCACCGCCGCCGAGCAGCCCGGACAGATATAGGTCTTCTCCGCACGGCTTGCGGTCACGGGCCGGACCGACCACTCGCCGTCCGGCGCGCTTTCCCGCCGCGCGAAGCCCGAGCGTGCGCGCTCCAGGTCCAGCTCCGGCACCGGCCCGCCCTTGGCTCCGGGCTTGGCGGCTTTGCCTGAACCGGCTCGTCCTGACACGGCTCGGCGGGGACGGTTGGAACGGGGCATGGTTCCATTCTGCCCCAGTCCGGGTGCCCGTTGTCCCCGCAGACGGTAGTGTTGACCGGGTGCGTTTAGTCATAGCCCGTTGCTCCGTTGATTATGTCGGCCGGCTCAAAGCCCATCTCCCGCTCGCCACCCGGCTCCTGCTGGTCAAGGCCGACGGTTCCGTTTTGGTCCACTCGGACGGCGGATCCTACAAGCCGCTGAACTGGATGAGCCCCCCGGCGTCCCTGCGGGTCTCCACCCCGGACGAGGTCGACGTCGAAATCGGCGTGGTCGAACAGTGGACCGTCCAGTCGGCCAAAACCGACGACCGGCTGATCATCAACATCCATGAGCAGTTGCATGACACCTCCCATGAGCTCGGCCAGGACCCCGGGCTGATCAAGGACGGCGTGGAGGCGGACCTGCAGCGGCTGCTGGCCGACCAGATCGAACTCCTCGGCGCCGGGTTCTCCCTCATCCGCCGCGAGTACTTCACCGCCATCGGCCCGGTGGACATTCTTGCCAGGGACGCCAAGGGCGCCACCGTGGCCATCGAGCTCAAGCGCCGCGGTGACATCGACGGCGTCGAGCAGCTCACCCGCTACCTTGAACTGCTCAACCGCGACCCGCTCCTGGCTCCGGTCCGCGGGATCTTCGCCGCCCAGCAGATCAAACCCCAGGCCAAGGTCCTGGCAAACGACCGCGGAATTGACTGCGTCACCCTCGACTACGACGCCATGCGCGGCGTCGACGACGTCGAGTCCCGGCTTTTCTAAAACCCCGTGCCGGCCTTCGAACCGGTTGTGGGCCCAGGCCGTGGCCGCTCATGCCCCCATTGAATGGATCGTGTGCCTCTGGCGCGACTCATAGCGGTCCTGCGCCAGTTTAGGGTCGATCCCGCACCAAATCTCCACTGCGTCGGGGCTTCCCGATTGAGCGATGCAGGCACGGACAATGCCTCGCTCAGTTGGCTTCAGAACCGGAAGGCTCTGCAAATGGGGCGGCGCTATTCACCGGTGAAATCGTTCATCGATGGTTTGTACAAATTTTATGCCAATTGTGCGCCGGGCCCGTTGACCTGACGCAATTGGCATGAAATTCTTATACCAGTCTTTGTGTAGGTGTTTTTTCATGCTCGCAAGACATGTTGCGAGCGTGAAGCGCCTGCCGCCGAAGTCCGGTTAATCCGGCCCCACAGCCAAGGTTCTTCTCGCGGAGTGACCGAGTCCGGCACGAAGTGTGCCTGACTTAACCAAGATCCATAATGAGGAGATTTACATGGCACAGGGAACTGTCAAGTGGTTCAACGCTGAAAAGGGCTTCGGCTTCATCACCCCGGATGACTCCGATGGCGATGTCTTCGTTCACTACTCGGAGATCCAGACCGGTGGCTTCAAGACCCTCGACGAGAACGCTCGCGTTCAGTTCGAAATCGGCCAGGGCGCCAAGGGCCCCCAGGCTACCGGCGTGACGCTGGTCTAGTCCCCCGCAGCGGAACTGCCTGCGGCAGCCTCCGCGCAAGAAATGGTCCCCGGCTTCCAAGCCGGGGACCATTTTTTTTACTTCAGCGCACGAGGGTCCTCAGCAGCCGCGCACTTTGCCGCACGGACAGTCCCGGCAGATACGCCCGGCTCAGCGCCCGGCCCATGGCGGGCAGCTGCAGCGGGTCCTGGTAATACAGGTACAGCGTCCGGTAGTCGGGCTTGAAGCGGGACTTGAACGTAGCCAGCGAACGGAAGCCGTACACGGGCTCGAGCGCTTTCCCGACGACGTCGAGGATTCTGGCCAGCGCCTCGGGCCCGGGCTCATCGCCGGAAGCATCCGCCACCGTGGCCTCGTCCTTCGCCAGCGGGGATCCGGACAGCGAGATAACCTCCACGGAGCTCCGGAGCTCCTGCACCGCCGAGGCGATCAGGAATTCCATGACGCCGGGGAAGGCATCGCCGCGCCGGCGCATGAAGTCCAGCGTCCAGCTTACGAGGCGGCCGTCCTCGTACACCGGCAGCCAGCTGGTGACGCCCTGGACCTGCCCCTCGGCGTCCACCGCGAGGCAGCAGAGCACCTCCGGGTCCTCAAGCTCATCGATGCCGCCGAGCGTGAAGCCCATCTCCGGGACGGACTTCTGGGCGGCCCATTCCTCCGAGACCTCGCTCAGCTGGGCGCGCACCGAAGGCGCGAAGTCGGTGTAGCGGCCCCACACCGCGTGCACCCCGGACTTCTTGGCCCGGTTCAGGGCGGTCCGGACGTTCTGCCAGTCCTTTCCCTTGAACTCAAGTGAGCGCACGGCCAGCCGGGTCTCCTGTGCCACCGCGACCCGCCGGAACCCCCGGCCCTCCAGCAGCGGCCACAGCTCGTCCGTGCAGGAGTAGAAACAGGGAATGAGGGCATGCTCGGCGCAGTACTGGATGAAGCCCGCCGCGGTTTCCTCATGGAACTCCGCCGGGCCGAAGGGTCCGGCCAGCGTCAGCGCGACGTTGCCATGCTCCTGGTAGGCCACTCCCCCGCGGCCCTCCGGCGCGAACCAGTATTTGTTGGGCTCCCACAGCGCCATCCAGGACAGGGAGTCGCCGCCCTGGCGGATCAGGCTGCGGGCCACATCGCGGTCGCCCGCCCCCGCGTCGGTCGGGTGCAGCCGGCGCTGCAGGACCAGCCAGACGGCGGCCAGGGCGACGGCCCAGAAGATGATGCCGGAGGCGGCGAAGAGGAAGGCCTCGACGGCGTCGCGGCCCTGGAAGACGCGGCTGTAGATTCCGGGGATGGGCAGCGGCAGGTACTGGCGGGAGAGCTCGGCGGCCAGGCCCAGCAGGCCGCCGTCGCGGTCCATACCGCCGGCGGCCAGCCAGACGCCGGTGTAGAGGGACGCCAGTACGAGCCAGGTGCCGCCGACAACCGCGGCGAGGGCCCGGCGTGCCCGGGGACTCGTCTCGACCCGGAACTGGCGGCGGTTGACCGCGAGGAGGACAACGAGCACGAGCGGAACCACCACCAGGGGCAGCACGTGGGCGATCCCGGAGCCCATCACGCCGGTGTGCGGACGGTTGGCGTACTGCGGAATCCTGGCGAACAGGGACAGGTAGACGGCGGCCATGACGGTCACTGCGAGTTGGAGGGTGATCGCGATCCGCAGGGCGAGCCGGCGTCCGTGCCGCATGCCGTCGGCGCAAATGAGCAGCAGCACCACGGGGACCACCGCCAGCGCGAGGCCCAGCGGCCCGGCAAAGCCGGCGCGGCCGGCCTCCAGGCAGGTGGCATCGATGGTGCCGCCGCAGTTCTGCTCCAGCTGGTTCAGCGTGGGCAGCGGGTTGAGGACGACGTCGCGCAGCAGCGCCAGCGGGCCGGTAGGGGTCCGGACGGTGGCGGTCAGGATGGGTCCGACGGCGAAGATCGCGACGGTGAGGGCGAGCAGGTTCCGGGTTTCGCGCCCGGTGGAGCGGTGCCGGTGCAGGGTGCCCTTGTCGCCCTGGATCCACCAGCCGGCCGCCAGCCCGGCCAGCGCGCCGGCGAACCCGACGACGGTCTCCGCATGCCCCACGTACAGCACGAGCATCAGGGAAACGGAGACGACGGAGGTGCGCAGCCGCCGCTGCCACAGCGTGGGCAGCAGCCCGCTGGACGCCAGCGAGACGGCGAGGACGGCCGCGTACGGGCCCATGAGCCGGGCGTCCACCATCGTGCTGAGCCAGCCGTCGTCGGCATAGCGGGCAAGTTGTGTCACCAGCAGGAACAGCGTCACCGCGGCGAACTGGGCGGCGAAGTAGAACACGGCCGTGCGCCGGGTGCCCAGCTGCCGCTCGGCGAGGCCCAGCAGGAGGAGGATCATCAGCGCGGCCGCGGTGTAGGCCAGCAGGTTCGTGGCGAAGAACATCGAGCTGAACATCGCCCACCAGCTCCCGGCCTTCAGCTCTGGGGCACTGACGGACGCCAGGTCCAGGAGTGACTCCGGCGGCCCGGCGAGGAAGCTTCCGGTGGCCGCGCCGGTGACGAGGAAGGCCGCGAGGACGGCGAGGGTGAACGGTATGGCCCGCAGATGGCTCACGGACTGCCGCAGGCCCTCGCGGCCCAGGCCCCGGAGGGAGGCGGCGCCGCTCCCCCGCTGCCGTGCCGGTGTTGCCGGGCTCACTGCGGGATGCCCCAGCGGGACGCCAGGAAGTCCAGCCCGGAGGGCAGTCCCCTGGACCCGGTCTCCCAGGAGTGCCCCGCACCGGGGACCAGCCGCGCCTCCACGGTGAACCCGGCGGTGCGCGCGGCCTCGGACAAGACCTCAAGGTAACGGATGAACTCAGGATCCCGCTCGCCGGCGGCAAAGTAGACGGCGTGCCCGTCGAAGCGGTTCTCCCTTATGATCCGCAGCGGTGTCTGGCGGTCAAAGGCTTCAGTGTCGCCGTCGAAGGAGGCGGCGATGGTCTTCTCCCGTTCCTTGGCCAGGGCGGGTTCCTGCTCGCTGGAAAAGGCCAGGGCGGAGCTGTAGATGTCCGGGTGACGGGTCACCATCTGCATCGCGCAGGTCGCGCCGAAGGAGAATCCACCGGCCGCCCACTGCCCGGGGTCCGGGTCCACGTCCAGCGTGCGGTTGATCCAGGCCGGCACGTCCTCGGCGAGGAAGGTGTCGGCCCGGGCGATCCTGCTGTCCATGCAGAGGGTGTTGCCCGCGGCCGAACCGTTCGGGTCCACGACGACCACCACCGGAGCCAGTCCGTGGTGCGCTGCGGCGTACCGGTCCATCCGGCTGCGCAGTGCCCCTCCGGTGAGCCAGTCTGCCGGGGCGCCCGGCTGGCCGGCGAAGAGAACCAGGACGGGAAGGGCGGGCCGGGGCGTGGCCTGGTAGGCGGGCGGAAGGTAGATGTAGGCCTCGCGGCTCTGGAACCCCGAACGGGTCCCGGGGATTTCGGCTCGCCGCAGCTCACCGCCGTCGGGCAGGCTGGCCGGCGGGTCCCACTGGTCCAGGTTGACGGTGGCGGAGGGCCCGGGGGCGCGTTTCAGCCCGTCTTCCAGCGGCTGGATCCGCGCCAGGGCGGTGCCCGTCAGGTCACTCACCGTGTGGTTGAGGCCAAAGTAGCCGTTGATCTGGACGGCGGAGAGCAGGACGACGCCGAGCAGGGCGGCTGTGGCCACCGCCGTCGTCAGGGCCGGACGCCGGGGTTCCCCGCGGCCGGGGGCCCGGGCACCCGTGGGCCGCCAGATGCGCCACAGGCTCATCAGCCAGAGCAGCAGCGCCGTGACGGCGGGAAGCGACCAGGCCAGGACCTCGCGGGGAAGTTCGCCCGGGAAGACGGCGAAAAGGTAGATCATCGCCCAGTGCGCTCCGGCCAGCAGCGCGGAGGCAAGCAGGACGGCGGCGGCGGGGCGGAGCAGGAAAGCCAGCCAGCGGGGGGCGGCGGTGACCCGGGCGGGGCGTCGTCCGCCCTGCCACAGGAGGAAGAGCAGGCCCGCGGCGCCAGCGGTCCAGGCGACCCACAGCACCGGCCCGTCGACGAGCCGGAGGTCTTCGATGAGGTCCACCGCGGCTAGCGCCAGGTGCCGACGCCGATGACGGGTCCTGCCTCAAGCCAGGACGAGAGCCCGGTGTAGGCGTCGAACCGCATCGCGAGCAGTATGTCCTGCCCTTCGTAGCGGAGTTCGACAATCACGGCATCGGGTTGGACTTTGACAAGCTCGGACTCGGTGGGCTTGCGCCGGCCGATCAGCTCAAGTGAACTCCGGCGGAAGGTGTGCTTCGGACGCATGCTGAGCGAGGCGAGGCGGAACCACTCGAGGTCGTTGTCCTGATAACGACAAACCCCCATCTGCCAGCTGTTTCCAGCCGTGCAAATGGAGGCGTCCACCGTGCCCAGGGCACGCCGCAGATTGAAGCGGCGCACCCCGGAAAGGCACAGTGCAAGTACCAGCAACGAAAAGATCGTTGCCAGGACGATGAACGGAATAACAGTATCGTTCATCAAGGTCGTGCTAGCGGATCCCCGCAGTAGCCGCGTCGCCCATTTGGGCGTTGTCAGCAACAATGACGACCCGGTTGTTGTCGACGGAGAAGAATCCGCCGTCGACGACTACAGCAATGCGGTCACCGGATACCGGCTGGATTGCCAGCTCACCTTCGGCCAGAATCGCCAGCAGGGGCGCGTGGCCGGGCAGGATTCCGATTTCACCATCGCTGGTGCGGGCCTTGACCATCGTGGCCGCTCCGGACCACACGAAGTGGTCCGCTGCGACAATCTCAACCTCAAGCTCAGCCATATTACTTGGTCTGTTCCTGGATCTTGGCCCACTGGCGCTCAACGTCATCCAGGCCGCCGACGTTGAAGAACGCCTGCTCTGCGATGTGGTCGAGTTCGCCGTCGCAGATCGCGGTGAAGCCTTCAACGGTGTCCTTGATGGTCACGGTGGAGCCTTCGACGCCGGTGAACTGCTTGGCGGTGTAGGTGTTCTGCGAGAGGAACTGCTGGATGCGGCGTGCACGCGACACGACGATCTTGTCTTCTTCAGAGAGTTCGTCAACGCCGAGGATGGCGATGATGTCCTGAAGTTCCTTGTTCTTCTGCAGGATCTGCTTGACGCGGACGGCCGTGTTGTAGTGGTCGTGGCCGATGTACTGCGGATCCAGGATGCGGGAAGTCGACGTCAGCGGGTCAACGGCCGGGTACAGACCACGGGAAGCGATTTCACGGGAAAGTTCCGTGGTCGCGTCGAGGTGTGCGAAGGTCGTGGCCGGGGCCGGGTCGGTGTAGTCATCTGCGGGGACGTAGATGGCCTGCATCGAGGTGATCGAGTGGCCCTTGGTGGACGTGATGCGCTCCTGAAGGAGGCCCATCTCGTCAGCCAGGTTGGGCTGGTAGCCCACGGCCGACGGCATGCGGCCGAGGAGGGTGGAAACCTCGGAGCCTGCCTGGGTGAAGCGGAAGATGTTGTCGATGAAGAGCAGCACGTCCTGGTTCTGAACATCGCGGAAGTACTCCGCCATGGTCAGGGCGGACAGTGCCACGCGCAGACGCGTTCCCGGCGGCTCATCCATCTGGCCGAAGACAAGGGCGGTGTCCTTGAGGACGCCTGCCTCTTCCATTTCAACCCAGAGGTCGTTACCTTCACGGGTACGCTCGCCGACACCGGCGAACACCGAGGTGCCGCCGAAGTTGCGGGCAACACGGGTGATCATTTCCTGGATCAGCACGGTCTTGCCGACGCCGGCACCACCGAACAGACCAATCTTGCCACCCTTGATGTACGGGGTGAGAAGGTCGATGACCTTGATGCCGGTTTCCATCATCTCGGTGGAACCCTCGAGCGTCGCGAAGGCAGGAGCCTTGCGGTGGATGGGCCAGCGCTCGGTGATCCCGAGTTCCGACTCAGCCACGTCCAGCGGCTGTCCGAGGACGTTGAAGATGTGTCCCTTCACGACGTCGCCGACGGGAACGGAGATGGGGGCACCCGAGTCCACTACAGCGGTGCCGCGGACAAGTCCGTCGGTTGCCTGCAGGGAGATGGCGCGAATGACGTTGTCGCCGAGGTGCAGGGCAACCTCGAACGTGATCGTCTTGGTCTCACCGTTGAGAGTAATCTCGGTGGTGAGTGCGTTGTAAATCGAGGGGATTGCGTCAGCCGGGAATTCGACGTCGACAACCGGGCCAATAACACGTGCAATACGGCCGGTAGCACCGGTCGTCGCGGCTACGTGTTCGGTAGCAGTGGCAGTCATCTCTCTCACTTCACTCAGTAGATGGCGTTGGGGTTAAGTTTACTTTGGTGCAGGTACAGCTGGGATCCGAACCTGGAAGGCTAGGACGCGTTCAACGCGTCGGCGCCGGCCACGATTTCGGAAAGCTCCTGCGTAATTTCAGCCTGGCGGGCAGTATTGCGCAGACGCGTGAACTTCTTGATGAGCTCCGTGGCGTTGTCGCCGGCGGACTTCATTGCCCGCTGGCGGGCAGCGAGTTCCGAAGCTGCTGCCTGCAGCATTGCGGCGAAGATGCGTGATTCGATGTAGCGCGGCAGCAGAGCGTCAAGAACCTGCTCCGTTTCCGGCTCGAATTCGTAGAGTGGCAGGAGGTCCGATTCGGACGCAGCCTGCTCTTCGACAACCTCAAGCGGGAGAAGACGGATGACCGTCGGCTCCTGGGTGACCATGGACTTGAAGCGGGTGTAGACGACATGGATCTCGTCCACGCCTCCCTCTGCATAGTCCGTCGCAAAGTCAGACAGCAATGCCTCGCCGATTTCCTGTGCGGTGGCAAACTCCGGCGCATCCGTGCCGCCGGTCCAAACACGCCCGTAGGGACGGTTCCGGAAGTCGAAGTAGGCCTGCGCCTTGCGGCCGACCAGGTAAAACTTGACTTCCTTGCCCTCCTCGACGAGCAGCTCGTTGAGGCCTTCCGCCTGCTTGAGCACGCTTGCGGAGTACGAGCCTGCAAGGCCACGGTCCGAGGTGATTACCAGGACGGCGGCCCGGCGGATCTGCTCCGGCTCGGTGGTCAGCGGGTGGTCGATTTCGCTCTGGCTTGCGACAGCAGAAACGGCACGCGTGATGGCGTTTGCGTAAGGCAGTGAAGCTGCTACGCGTGCTCGGGCCTTCCCGATGCGCGAGGTAGCGATCAGTTCCATCGCCTTGAAGATCTTGCGCATCGACGTCGTCGAGCTGATCTTCTGGCGGTAGACCCGGATCTGGGCTCCCATACTTATCCTTTCCTAAGATCCCGATGGCCGGGACTGCCGGAACCTAAGTGGGCTCCGGCAGTCCCTGCCAGCGAAACTAGCGCTTCTGCTTGACGATTTTTTCCTGGTCGACCTGTGCCTCGTCGATGGGGGCGTGTTCTTCGTGCCCCGCACCAACCAGGTGGTTGTCTCCCTCGCCGAAGAAGCCCTTCTTGAAGTCCACGATCGCGGTCTTCAGTGCTTCTGCAGTGTCATCGCTCATGACGTTGGTCTGGGCCAGCGTCGTCAGGATGGAGGACTTGTGCTTGAGGTGCTCCAGGAACTCGGTTTCGAAGCGGTTGATGTCCTCAACCGGAACGTTGTCGAGGTGCCCGTTGGTGCCGGCCCAGATGGAGACGACCTGGTTCTCAACCGGGAACGGCGAGTACTGGCCCTGCTTGAGCAGTTCCATCAGGCGTGCGCCACGGGTCAGCTGCTGGCGCGATGCGGCGTCGAGGTCCGACGCGAACATTGCGAACGCCTGCATGTCGCGGTACTGAGCCAGTTCCAGCTTCAAGGTGCCGGAGACCTTCTTCATGGACTTCACCTGGGCAGCGCCACCAACGCGGGAAACGGAGACACCCACGTCGACGGCGGGACGCTGGTTGGCGTTGAAGAGGTCCGACTGCAGGAAGATCTGGCCATCGGTGATGGAGATCACGTTGGTCGGGATGTAGGCGGAGACGTCGTTTGCCTTCGTTTCGATGAGCGGCAGGCCGGTCATCGAACCTGCACCGAGCTCGTCGGAGAGCTTGGCACAACGCTCCAGCAGGCGGGAGTGCAAGTAGAAGACGTCGCCCGGGTAGGCTTCGCGTCCCGGCGGGCGGCGGAGCAGCAGCGACACTGCACGGTAGGCCTCGGCCTGCTTGGAGAGGTCATCAAACACGATGAGGACGTGCTTGCCGCCGTACATCCAGTGCTGGCCGATCGCCGAACCGGCGTAGGGTGCCAGGTACTTGAAGCCTGCGGGGTCGGATGCGGGGGAAGCCACGATGGTCGTGTATTCCAGTGCGCCGTTGTCCTCGAGGGTCTGGCGGACGGCCGCGATCGTGGATGCCTTCTGGCCGATGGCTACATAGATGCAGCGCACCTGCTTGTTGACATCCCCGGAAGCCCAGTTGGCCTTCTGGTTGATGATCGTGTCGATGGCGATTGCCGACTTGCCGGTCTGACGGTCACCGATGATCAGCTGACGCTGGCCGCGGCCGATCGGGATCATGGCGTCGATAGCCTTGAGACCGGTCTGCATCGGCTCGTGAACCGACTTGCGCTGGGTCACGCCGGGCGCCTGGAGTTCCAGTGCACGGGTGGTTTCGGCCTTGATCTCGCCGAGGTCATCGATGGGCTCGCCCAGCGGGTCGACAACGCGGCCGAGGAAGGCATCGCCCACCGGTACGGACAGAACCTGTCCGGTGCGGTGAACTTCCTGGCCTTCTTCGATACCGGTGAAGTCACCGAGGATGATGACGCCGATCTCGCGGACGTCGAGGTTCTGGGCCAGGCCCAGGGTGCCGTCTTCGAAGCGAAGCAGCTCGTTCGCCATGACCGAGGGAAGGCCCTCAACACGGGCGATGCCGTCACCTGCGGTTGTTACACGGCCGACCTCTACGCGCTCTGCGTTTCCGGGTTCGTAGGACGCCGCGAACTCGTTCAACGCATTACGGACGTCGTCGGCGTTGATGGTCAATTCGGCCATCTGCAGTCCCTGCTCTCCTGTTTTCGTGATCATCGTTGCTCACGATGACCGGGGTTTCGTTTCGTTTAGTTGTGCTGGTCCGGCTGGCTAAGCAAGCTGGCGGTGGAGCTGGCCCAGGCGGGCGAGGACCGAAGCGTCTACCACTTCGTCACCAACCTGGATCCGGATGCCACCGATCAGTGCCGGGTCAACGTTCATGTTGATCTTGAGCTCGCGCCCGTAAAGGGCATTCAGCCCCGCCTGCAGGCGGCTAGTCTGTGTCTCCGTCAGCGGACGGGTGACGCTGACCGTTGCAATCCAGCGCTGCTGGCGCTTGGCTGCAAGCTCCGCGAAACGACGGACGAGCTTGGTCGCCTTGAGGCCACGGGGCTGCGAAACTGCCTGTCCGATAAGGACCTTCGCTTCCTCGCTTGCACCGGGTACGAGCTTTTCGGCGAGGGCAACCTTGGCGGCCGAGCTGGCCTGCGGCTCGGACACAGCACGCTGTACCTCGTGGTTGGACTCGACGGCCCGGTTGAAGGAGAACAGGTCGTTCTCCAGCGCTTCCAGGCCGGTGATCCCTGAGGCAGAGACGGCAGACTTGTTCTCAGCAACGGCAATTACCACCGAAGCGGCAAGAGTCTCGAGTGCATCGCCGATATCCCGGGCCGACGCCCAGCGCGAGCTGGCCAGTCCGCCCGCGATTTCCACAGCATCCGCGGAGACTTTCCCGCCGAAGAGCTGCTTGATAAGCGCCGACTTTTCGTCACCGCTACGGGACGGGTCAGTCAGGGCGCGGCGCAAGCCAGCCGAGCTGTCCACCGTTCCCAGGATTCCGAAGAGTTCCTTAGCCAACTGCAGCGAGGCGAAGGGAAGCTTGGCTTCCAGCGCCACCAAGGCCGCGGTGAGCGATTCGCTCGATACACCTGCCATTACTTAGCTGCACCTGCGTTCTGGTTCTCCAGATCTGCCAGGAAGCGGTCAACCACACGGGCTGAACGCGCGTCGTCCTCGAGGGACTCGCCAACGATGCGGCCTGCCAGCGTGGTGGCAAGGGTGCCAACTTCCGTGCGGAGCGACACAACGGCCGCCTGGCGCTCGGACTGGATCGCCGCGTGTGCCTGAGCCGTGATGCGGGCAGACTCGACAGCTGCCTTCTCCTTCAGGTCCGCAAGGATCTGAGCGCCTTCGGCACGTGCTTCCTCGCGGATCCGGTTGGCCTCGGCACGGGCATCGGTGAGCTGCTGCTTGTACTCTTCGAGTGCAGCGGAAGCCTCTGCCTGGGCCTTTTCAGCCTTGGCGATGCCACCTTCAATGGCCTCCGCACGCTCTGCGAAGGTCTTCTCGAACATCGGGACAACGTACTTGACCACGATGAACATGAGAACAGCGAAGCCGGCGAAGACGACGCCCATTTCCCAGACATTGGGAACCAGAGGGTTGGCGCCCTCTGTGGCGGCTGAGATGATCAGCTGATTCATAATTCACCCGTCCTTATCTACTCGGTTCTGGATGTTCGCTTAGTTCTAAAGTTCAGACTAGAGAACGAACGCGAAGACCAGGCCGAGGATGGCGAGGGCTTCAGTCAGCGCGAGGCCGAGGAATGCGATCGGCTGGAGCACACGCTGTGCCTCCGGCTGACGTGCAACGCCGTTGATGTAAGCGGCGAACACGAGACCAACACCGATACCACCGCCGATTGCGGACAGACCGTAACCTACGAGGTTGAGATTGCCTTCCATTTTTTTCCTTTCAAGATGCCATCTATGTGGCAGGTTGTTTGGTGTGCTTCTACCCCGTGAGGGGAAGTTTGTGGGGTGCCTAGTGGCTATCCGCGTGCAGCGCGCCTTCAATGTAGATGGCGGTCAGCAGGGTGAACACGTAGGCCTGCAGCGCCATGATCAGCGCTTCGAGCATGTACATGGCGATCGCGCCGCCAAGCACGAGGACCGAGGTGCCCTTCAGCAGGATGTTCTCCTGCATAACGAGGAACTCGATGCCCGAACCGGCAATCATCACGATCAGGTGGCCGGCCAGCATGGTCGCGAACAGACGGAGGCTGTGCGTGACGGGGCGGACCAGGAAGTTGGAGATGATCTCGATCGGAATGACGATCGGAAGAATGTAGACCGGGACTCCGGACGGCACGGTGGCCAGCTTGAAGTACTTGAGGCCGTTCTTCTTGACGCCGATGGCGATCCACGTGAAGTACACGATTCCGGCGAGCACGTAGGCGCCGCCGACGTGCGAGAAGCTCGGGAGCTGGATCACCGGAATGGCGCCGTAGATGTTGTTCACCAGGATGAAGAAGAACAGGCTGAACAGCAGCGGGACATACTTCATGAAGTCTTTGCCGCCGATGATGTCCTTGGCAATGCCGTTGCGGACGAAGCCATAGGCGGCCTCGCCGGCGAACTGCAGTTTGCCGGGAACAAGCTGCCCCTTGCGGGCAGCTAGCAGAAAGAATGTGGCGATAATAACGACCGAAAGGATTACCAGCAGCATCTGCTTGGAGAATCCATCGACCGCCCCCCACGGCAGGATTGCCGGCAGGTGCATTTCATCAATTCCAGGAGGCGTAAAAGTTCCTGAATCTTGGGCCGGGAGCGCAAGCGCGATCAACGCGTTTCCTCTCTGCAGTGTCCATCATTGGGCGTTTGTCGGGGAAAGGCGACGTTACTGTCACACTCTCCCCCTGTGAAATTATTTGGCATTACTGATCCTCGTCCTGAGACGGGCCACGTGCAGCATTGTCCCCGCCCGCGGATTTATCCGGGCTGGTGAGGCCGTGCATATGAGAAAGATAGAACCCTCCCGCGGCTCCCAGCAGGGCGCCTGCGAGCACAATCCAGCGGGTTCCCCACAGATTATCCAGACCCCACCCTATCAAACTCCAGACGAGGATTCCGCCAACAATGTAGCTGAAGACGGCGATGCCGGCGTTGTATCCGCCGTCCCGTCCGTTGTCAGATACACCGGGGGCTCCGGAGGTCTTTTCCGGGGTGCGGGGCTTATCCGCGGGGCGCTCTTTGCGGTTAAACATCGGTGCCGCCTTCCGGGGTCTCGGGGTCGTTGTAGAGCTGGAGCCGGGCCTTGCTGAAACCGTAGATTTCGGCGGCTTGCCACAGGACCACAGTCACGACGGCGCCGGCCAGGAACCAGCGCCCGTTCAGCCACTCGGGGCTGCCGATGGCAAACAACACCACCGCGAAGCCGACGACCTTGATGAAATAGGTGGCCGCGAACAGGCCAATGGCTCCGGAGGAATGATTGCGGCCGCCGAAATGGCCAACCAGAAGGCTGATCGAAAAGAATGCGATCACCAGCGCCCCGCCAAAGAGGGATGACAGCGCAGCCGCCATGCCATCAAGAAGGAGCGCCGCCAGGCTGGTGAGCAGCAGGGCTGCGCCGCCGACGGCCGAACTGATAGCGAGCAGCCGCAGCCACAACGATTTTGTGGGACCCGAGACACCAACTTCTCCGGCGCCGGACTTCCGTCCGGGTTCGGCGTTGGAGGTCATGAGATCCCAATCGTCGAGGGGTGGTGTGCTGGTCGCGGTGGCGCGGCGAAGGACCGCACATGAATTCTACATGAGATAGAAATTATTCGGAAAAGCCCGGTTCCGGGTAATTCATCGCCGGTGTCATTCTTCCTCGGCCGAGGAACGCGGGCCTCTCCCCGGGGCCTTGTGGCGCAGGTAAGGCCAGGCCGTGACGCCCGCCATGACGATCATCGCCGCCAGGTTCACGACCATGACGACCTGCCACTGGAAGACGGCGAGGGCGAGGCCTCCGAACGCCAGGACACAGGTCCACAGGTACATCAGGATCACCGCACTGCGGTGCGAGTAACCGATGTCCAGGAGCTTGTGGTGCAGATGGCCGCGGTCTGCTGACCATGGCGAGCGTCCGTGCGCGGTACGGCGCACAACAGCCAGGCCGAGGTCCAGCAGCGGCAGGAACAGCACCGCAAAGGGAAGCAGGATCGGGATGATCGTGGGGATGCCGTTGGCCCGGTCGTACAGACCGGACGTGATCTGGCCGGTGGACACGATGCCCGCCGACGCCATGATCAGGCCGATCAGCATGGCGCCGGAGTCGCCCATGAAGATCTTGGCGGGAAACCAGTTGTGCGGCAGGAAGCCGATGCAGGCGCCGACGAGCACGGCGGTCAGCAGGGTGGCCAGGTCCGAGCGGTCCAGCAGAACGGCAGTCCGGTGCACCCAGTACGCCGTGAGGAAGAACGCCGTCCCCCCAATGATGGCCACGCCCGCAGCCAGGCCGTCCAGGCCGTCGATGAAATTGAACGCATTCATCGTCGTCACAATCAGTCCGGCAGTCAGCGCGATACTCATGGCGTCGTTCTCGATCACAAACGGCTCAGGGATGAACGGAATGATGGTCATCCGGACGCCCCAGACCGCCACCACCAGGGCCGCGGCACTTTGGCCGATGAGCTTGACCCACCAGCGCAGGTCCAGCAGGTCGTCCGCCACGCCGACCAGCACGATCACGGCGGCGCCCGCGAGGATCCCCCAGGGCCCGTCGTTGTTACGGAAGATGTCCTTGACGAAGAACGACTGGCTGGCGATGAGCAGTGCGACGAAGAATCCGGCGAAGATGCCCAGCCCGCCAAGCCTCGACACGGGGGTCGAGTGCATGTCACGGCTGCGGATCGGGGAGAACAGCTCCATCCGGTTGCCGACAAAGCGGGCACCCCAGGTCGCTGTGTAGCTCACGACTGCCGCTGAAAGCATCATGAGCAGGTACATAATCACTGCGAAGACACCCGCTCGCAGCCGTCGGCACAGGGCACACCCGGTTTCACAGCCAGGAGCCACGGTGTTGCTCCGTGGCTCCGGGGGTGGGGTGAACTCAGTTGCTGTGGGTCTGTCTTGCGATAAATGAAACTTCTCCGTCGCCGTGCGCAGGGCAGGCAGTGCGTAGTGCCTGACAGGGCTGTATTACAGTGGACTCTAGTCAAGATACTAACGCCAACGGCCACTTGTCTTCGCGTCACACGGCCCATTGCCGGCGGGAAAACCACCGGCGGCCGTGCTGAAAGGAACACTCGATGACCCTGTCGGTTGCAGTTGCTGCCGTGACGTTTGACCGTCCCCGGGAGCTGGCAGTTCTGCTGAACGCCATCAACAACCAGACGGCCTCGGTTCGTTCGATCTGCCTCATCGACTCCGGCACGGTCCCCGCGCAGGAAGTCGCGCAGGCGCACGAAAACGTCGATTACGTACGCTCCGAGGCCAACCTTGGCGGCGCCGGAGGTTTCTCCCTCGCGATCCTCAAGGCGGTCGCCACCGGGGCCGACTGGATCTGGATGATGGACGACGACGCCGAGCCCGCCGACCCGGAATGCCTCGCCACGCTCGTCCGCGAGGCGGAGGCCAGGGACCTGGAGGCCGTCGTTCCGCTCGTGGTCGCCCCCGGCCACCCCGACCGGCTCTCCTTCTTCTTCCGCCTGGACGGAAAAGTCACCCACGACCGTGCCGAGGTCGAGAAGATCGGGTTCCTGCCAAACGACGGACACTTCTTCAACGGCGCCCTGATCCGCTCGGACGTCTTCTTCAAAGTCGGACTGCCGGACATGCGCCTGTTCATCCGCGGTGACGAGGTGGACTTCACCATCCGGCTCCGCAAGGCCGGTATCCGCTTCGGCACCGTCACGACGACGGCGATCACGCATCCGCACGCCTTTTCCGAGACCAAGCATGTCTATGGCGCCCGCTGGCACGTCATCGTGCCGGAGTCGGCCTTCAAGCGCTACTTCTATTACCGGAACCGCGGGTACCTCATCCGCCGCCACTTCCGGATTAAGTCGTTCGTCGCGGACGTGGGCGGTTACCTCGGCTACTTCCTGCAGCGCGGGGATCTCCGCGGCCTGGCCGACTGGTTCGGGGCTTTTTCCGCCGGGCTGCGCGGCAAGGGCTTTGGCCCGCTCAAGGACCAGAAGTTCTAGCGCCTGGGCTGTAGCCGGCGCCGGATCAGCAGCCCGGTGAGCAGCCAGGGCTCGCCGAAGACGCGGTAGGCGACGCGCCGGGGGTGCAGGATCAGCCGCCAGGCCCACTCCAGGCCCAGGCGTCCAAGCCACCGGGGTGCCAGTTTTTGGATCCCCGCAATTTGCTCGATCGCACCGCCGACGGCACAGTAGACCGCCGGGGGCAGCATTGCCAGCCGGCGGTTGAGAACCTGTTCCTGCAGCGGCATGCCCAGGCCCAGCAGGACCAGCTGCGGCCGGAACTCCGAGAGCCACGTGACGGCCGAGTCCTCGAGTTCCTCGTTCCAGCCCTCCCCCGGCAGTCCGGCCACGCGGGCCTGCGGTACCAGGGCAGCGAGCCTGGCAACGGCCTGGGAGTTCGCCTCGGGTCCGGCTCCGATCACGGCGATCCGCTCGAGCCCGTCGACCTCCGCCAGCGCAGGGATCCAGTCCGTGGAACCCAGCCGGTAGTCCATGACGGGTCCCCCGCCGGTCCGGGCGCCGCTGCCGCGGGCCCAGAGCATCAGCACCGGGGCGCCGTCGATCAGGACCACGTCGCTTTGATCGTAGAAGGCGCGGAAGGCCGGGTCGGCGTGGCACAGCGTGACGCTGTGCAGATTGTGTCCCACCACCGTGCGGGTTGTGCCTTCGGCCACGAAGCGGTTCAGCACCCCGGTCAGTTCCGGGACAGTCAGGGGCGTCGCGTCCACGTCGAGGACGGGGACGTGTTGTCGCTGGAGGGTCATGCGGTTCCGGCCCCCGGGTTGGGACGTTCGGCAGCCGCAAGGGTCTCCCCTGTCACAGCGGGCTCCGCAGGTGCCCCGGTCTCAGTAACGTGCGCGGTTTCAGCGGCTTCCCCGGCCGCGGCCCCCTCCTCTGCGGCTTCCGGTTCCTCGCCAACGCCGAGCACTGACGGGACAACCTCGCGGAGCCGTTCCAGGCTGATGGCGCCCTGGCGGACCACCCGCAGCGGCACGGCGGTGGCATCGACAATGGTGGACGGCAGCGCGTCGGCGCCCTCGGCCGGACGTGGTCCGCCTTCGAGGTAGACCTCCACTGATTCTGCCAGCTGGGCTTCGGCCTCGGAGGCGGTCAGCGCCGCGGCCTGGCCCGTGCGGTTCGCCGAGGAGACGGCCAGCGGCCCGGTCAGCGTCAGCAGGTCCTGGGCAACGTCGTCGGCCGGGATCCGCAGGGCGACGGTGCCCTTGGTTTCGCCAAGATCCCAGTCCAGGGACGGCTGGGCATGCAGGATCAGCGTGAGCCCGCCCGGCCAGAAGGCCTCGGCCAGGCGCCGGGCCTCGGCCGGCACGTCCGTGGCGAGGCCGTCGAGGGCGTTGAGCCTGGGAATGAGGACCGGCGGCGGCATCTTTCGGCTGCGGCCTTTCGAGGCCAGCAGCAGGGTCACCGCGAGGGGTGAGAACGCGTCGGCGGCGATCCCGTACACGGTGTCGGTCGGGAAGACCACGCACTTGTGGTCCCGGATGGCCCGCTGGGCATGTTCAAGTCCGGCAGCGCGCTGCTCAGCTGCCGTGCAATCGTAGCTAGTCGTCACTGGCCTATTCTTTCATCACTTCGTGCGCTGCCCGGTTCACCGTGAGGCAGCCGGGTCGGCAAGGACGGCGCTGGTGGCCCGGTCCCTGCCGTTAAGGTCACGATGGGTGGCCACCTCGGCCCACAGCCCGGAGCGCTCCAGCATCGTGGCGATCCAGCCGGCCTGGACTTCGGCGTGTTCCATCACAAAGTAGCCGCCGGGAACCAGCAGCCGCGCCGCGGAGGCCGCGGCCGCCGTCGGAAGTTCCATGCCGTCCGCTCCCCCGCCGTACAGGGCTTCGGGGGGATCGTGCAGTGCCACTTCGGGTTCGTTGGGGACCGCTTCGGCGGGAATGTACGGCGGGTTGGAGACCACCACGTCGAACGTCCCGTTGTGCTCCGGCAGGGCATCGCGCAGGTCACCGCGGACCAGGTGGACGCCGAGCGGCAGCAGGTTCCGGGCGGCCCAGGCGTGCGCAAATTCGCTGAATTCGACGGCGTGGACCTCCGCGCCGGGGACCTCGTGCGCAATCGAGCCGGCGATGGCGCCGGACCCGGTGCCAAGATCCACCACCTTGGGATGCGCCAGGCCCTGCAGCCTGTCGATCACGAGCTGCACGACGGATTCGGTTTCCGGGCGGGGAATGAACACCCCCGGCCCGACGGCCAGTTCCAGGTAGCGGAAATGCGCGACGCCGGTGATGTGCTGCAGCGGAATGCGCTGGGCCCGCTCGGCGATGAGCTCCGGGTAGCCGTCCGGGGCCGGGGTGTCCCCCAGCATCAGGGCGCGGAGCCGTCCGAGCCCGACGCCGAGCAAATGCTCCGCGAGGAGTTCGGCGTCGGCGCGGGGGCTCGGGACGCCCGCGGCCGCCAGGACGGCGGTGGCCTCGCGGACCGCGTCCGCGAGGCTCAGCCCGGTTCCTTCTGTCATCACTGCGCGGGGCCGGGACTAGTCGCCGATGGCGTCGAGGCGGGCCTGTTCGTCCATCTCGATGGCCGACTGGATGACCGGCTCCAGGTCGCCGTTCATGACCTGGTCCAGGTTGTAGGCCTTGTAGCCGGTACGGTGGTCCGCGATCCGGTTCTCCGGGTAGTTGTAGGTCCGGATGCGCTCCGAGCGGTCCATGGTGCGGATCTGCGACTTGCGCTGGGCCGAGTTCTCGGCGTCGATCTGCTCCTGCTGGTGGGCCAGGATGCGGGCGCGGAGGACGCGCATGCCGGCTTCGCGGTTCTGCAGCTGCGACTTCTCGTTCTGCATGGCCACCACGATTCCGGTGGGAAGGTGGGTGATCCGGACGGCGGAGTCGGTGGTGTTCACGGACTGGCCGCCGGGGCCGGAGGAACGGTAGACGTCAATCTTGAGGTCGTTCTGGTTGATCTCAAGTTCCTCGGGCTCGTCCACTTCCGGGAGCACCAGCACGCCGGCCGCGGAGGTGTGGATGCGGCCCTGGGATTCCGTCACGGGGACGCGCTGCACACGGTGCACGCCGCCTTCGAACTTGAGCCGCGCGTAGACGCCCTCGGCCGGATCGTTCGAGTTGCCCTTGATGGCCACCTGGACATCCTTGTAGCCGCCCAGGTCCGATTCGTTGGCGGAAATCATCTCAGTCTTCCAGCCGCGGGATTCCGCGTACCGGGTGTACATCCGCAACAGGTCGGCCGCGAACAGGGCAGCCTCGTCCCCGCCTTCGCCGCCCTTGACTTCGAGGATCACGTTGCGGGCGTCGTCCGGGTCGCGCGGGATCAGCAGCCGGCGCAGCTTGGCCGCAGCCGTCTCCAGCGCAGCCTCAAGCTCCGGCACCTCGGCCGCAAACTCCGGGTCCTCCCCCGCCATTTCCTTGGCCGCCGCAAGGTCATCCTGGATGCCGTGCCAGTCATGGTAAGCCTCGACAATGCCGTTCAGCTGAGCCGACCGCCGCCCCAGCTTCCGGGCAATCTTCTGGTCAGCATAAACAGCAGGATCCCCAAGCTGTGCCTGGATAGCATCATGCTCATCCAACAGGCCCTGTACGGACTCAAACATTTTCAAAACCTCTTTCGACTCTTACAAGTCTAGTTACTGCAACGCGGGGTCACTTACCGCCCATTCGAGGTGCCCTGATGGGCTCTAAGTGACCCCGCGTTGCTTCTTGAAGCGGAGGAACCGGTTAACGCAACAACCGCCCGGGACATTGGCGGCCCGGGCAGGGGCCGCCAATGTCCGAGCGGTTACGCGTAGCTACTTGTCGTTATCGGACTTCGCACCAAGCGTCGTCTTCTGCACCTGCATGAGGAACTCGACGTTGCTCTGGGTCTCCCGAATCTTGTTGGTCAGCAGCTCAAGGCTCTGCTGTGTTTCGAGTCCGGACAGGACGCGGCGCAGCTTCCACATGATCTTGACTTCCTCGGGGGACAGCAGGTTTTCCTCGCGGCGGGTACCGGACGCGTTGACGTCCACGGCCGGGAAGATGCGCTTGTCCGCGAGCTGGCGGGACAGGCGCAGTTCCATGTTGCCGGTGCCCTTGAACTCTTCGAAGATGACCTCGTCCATCTTGGAACCGGTCTCAACGAGCGCGGTTGCCAGGATGGTGAGCGAGCCACCGTTTTCGATGTTGCGGGCTGCACCGAAGAAGCGCTTCGGCGGGTACAGCGCTGCGGAGTCGACACCACCGGAGAGAATACGGCCGGAGGCCGGGGCCGCCAGGTTGTAGGCACGGCCCAGGCGGGTCATCGAGTCGAGGAGCACCACAACGTCCATGCCCATTTCCACGAGACGCTTGGCACGCTCGATGGAGAGCTCGGCCACGGTGGTGTGGTCGTCGGCCGGACGGTCGAAGGTGGAGGCAATGACCTCGCCCTTGACGGTGCGCTGCATGTCCGTGACTTCTTCGGGGCGTTCGTCAACGAGCACCATCATGAGGTGGACCTCAGGATTGTTGGTGGTGATGGCGTTGGCGATCGACTGCAGGATGAGCGTCTTGCCGGCCTTCGGCGGCGAAACGATCAGGCCGCGCTGGCCCTTGCCGATCGGGGCAACCAGGTCGATGACGCGGGGGCCGATCTTCTTCGGGTCCGTCTCAAGGCGCAGGCGCTCGGAGGGGTACAGCGGGACGAGCTTCGCGAACTCGACGCGGTCCTTGAGTTCCTCGGGGGTCTTGCCGTTGACCGAGGTGACGCGGACCAGCGCGTTGAACTTCTGGCGCGCGGTCTGCTGCTGGTTCCCCTGCTGGGCCTCGCCTTCACGCGGCGCACGGATGGCACCGACGACGGCGTCACCCTTGCGCAGGTTGTACTTCTTGACCTGGGCGAGGGACACGTAGACGTCGTTCGGGCCCGGCAGGTAGCCGGAGGTGCGGATGAACGCGTAGTTCTCGAGCACGTCCAGGATGCCGGCGACGGGCAGCAGGACGTCGTCCTCGGTGACCTCGACGTCGTCGACGTCCGGTCCCTGGACGCGTCCCCGACGGCGGTCGTTGCGGTCGCGGAAGCGGTCGTTGCGCGAGCTGTTATCGCGGCTGTCCTGCCCGCCGGAGCGCTCGGGACGGTCGTTGCGGTCGCGCCGGTTCCGGCGATTCCGTCGGCTACCGCCGTCGCTGTCGTCGTCGCGGTTGTCGCGGTTGTTGTCGCGGTTGTTGTCACGGTTGGCAGTGTTGTCGCGGGTGTCGCGGTTGCCGGCAGCGTCGTCGCGGCCGCCGCGGGTGCGCTCACGGCGCTGGCCGTCTTCGCTGCCCTGCTCTGCCTGGCGCTGTTCGGTGCGCTGTTCCGAACGCTGTTCGGTGCGCTGTTCGGTGCGCTGTTCAGCCTGACGCTGCTCGGCCGGGGCCTCGACGGCGGTTGCGGCCGGGGCTGCGCCCTGTCCGGCGGACTGATCGGCGCCCTGGCCTGTGGCCTGGGCGGCGGCTTCGCCGCGGCGGCGGTTGCGGGTGCGCGGCTGGCGGGTGCGTTCGCCGCCTTCCGTCGAGGAAGCGGCAGTGCCGTTCTCGGCTGAGCCGGCCTCGGCGGAAGCCCCGGGGGCCTCCACTGCCGGAGCAGTTGCGGGCGCCTCGGCGGCGGGAGTCGTGATGACGCCGTCGCTGCCGGCGCGGCGGCTGCGGCCGCGTCCCCGGGCACGCGGGTTCTCCTGGGCCGGGGCCTCGGAGTCGGCAGCAGGCGCGGCGGCCGGAGCCGCGGCCTGGGAGACGGTGCCGTTGTCGGTCGCCTTTTCAGCAGCGCGGGCCGGAGCTTTGCTCACGGGAGTGCCGGCGCGGTGGGCGGAAATGGCCGACACGAGATCGCCCTTCCGCATCCGGGAACCGCCGGAAATCCCCAGCTGGCTGGCAAGTGCCTGGAGCTGGGCGAGCTTGAGGCCGGCGAGGCCACTGCTCTTGGCGGGTGCTGCCGTAGACGATCCGGCAGCAGAAGATGATGTTTCCACAGCTGAAGACAGCTCAGTGGTTTCGGTCACGAAGGATCCTTCCCCCTCGACGGCGTCCAGGCTAGGAGCTGGACGCGATGATTTGATCTGGGCTGCAGTTCAGATCCGCAGCCGGGATTTCGGCCTTGCCGGATGGATATTGGCCAGCACGGCCGGATATAGCTACACCTGGCGCGTTCCGGAAGATAAGGAACGGCGGGCTGACTTTTCAGGGGTGCAGAGATTGTTTCTGCGGATTCCTGCGTCAGACCAAAAGCAGGTGGCACCGAAAAATATTGCGCAGTGAAAGATAGAGAGAGGCAACTAGGCCAACATCGCGGTCTTTTGAACAGTAACTGAATTACTGCCTGCGTGATTACCGCCGGTGCACTTCCACTTTAGCACCTTCATCGTCCACAGCCAGCTTCATCACACGCCAGCCCACGTCCGGCGTGTTGCCGGTCGTGAAGTCGCCGATGAACTCGACGGCGGCATCGGCCTGGGCCTCCCCGTTGGCCAGGACCAGCACCGTGGGGCCGGCGCCGGAGACGACGGCGGCAAAGCCCGCCTGCCGCAGGGCGGCGATCAGGTCCGCGCTGGGCCGCATGGCGTCCGCACGGTAACTCTGGTGCAGGTAGTCCTCGGTGCCCGCCAGCAGGAGTTCGGGTTTTTGCGTCAGGGCGTGGATCAGCAGGGCCGCACGTCCGGAATTCATGGCCGCGGCGTGGTGGCCCACCGAGGCAGGCAGCAGCGCACGTGCGGCGTCGGTGGACAATTCAAAGTCCGGCACCGCAACCACCGGAACCACCGCTGAGGCGACCGTCGCGCAGGTGCTGCTGTACTGGTCACTGTCCTGCCATGACAGCGCCAGTCCGCCGAAAATCGCGGGTGCGACGTTGTCAGGGTGTCCTTCCATCTCACTTGTGAGCTGCAGGACCCAGTCCTTGCCCCGGCGGGATGCCTCCGGAACGAGGGCGTTGGCGGCGGTTACCGCGGCCACCACGGCACAGGCCGATGAGCCCAGGCCGCGGCCGTGCGGATTGATGTTGTCAGCCGTGATCCGCAGGCCGTCGTGCCGGAAGCCGAGGCGGTGCAGGGCCTCCGTGATGGCCCTGACCACCAGGTGGGTGGCGTCGCGGGGCAGGGATTCCGCCCCCTCCCCGCTGAGCTCGAATTCCAGCTCGCCGCTGTCCAGGGTCTCCACCGTCAGCGTGTCGAACAGCGTCAGGGCCAGGCCCAGGCTGTCATACCCTGGGCCGAGGTTCGCGCTCGTGGCCGGCACGCGGACCGTCACGAGCTGCCCGGCCGGAACCGCCGGCGCGTCGGCGGCGGACTCGGCCGGGATGGTGAGGGTGGTTTCCACGGTTACTTTTCTTCCAGTCCCAGGGCCGTGGCCACGGTGACCACGTCGTTCGAGACCTTGACGGGCTGCACTTCGCTGCCGTCCTCGGTGCGGAGCGCCCACTGCGGGTCCTTGAGGCCGTGGCCGGTGACCGTGATGACGATGGTCTTGCCGGCCGGCACTTCCCCGGCTGCGTGCTTCTTGATCAGGCCGGCGACGCCGGCAGCAGAACCGGGCTCGACGAAGACGCCTTCACGGGCGGACAGCCAGCGGTGGGCGGACAGGATTTCCTCATCGGTCACGGCTTCGATCACGCCGCCGGACTCGTCGCGTGCGGCGATGGCGGTGTCCCAGGACGCGGGGTTGCCGATCCGGATGGCGGTAGCGATTGTGTCCGGTTCCGTGATCGGGTGGCCGGCGACGAACGGCGCGGCGCCGGCGGCCTGGAAGCCCCACATGACCGGGGTCCTGGTGGAGACTGCGGCCAACGTCCCGGCGGTGGCGGATTCGAACGGCGCGGAGTACTCCTTGTAGCCCTTCCAGTACGCGGTGATGTTGCCGGCGTTGCCCACCGGGAGCACATGGTAGTCCGGAGCGTCACCGAGCCAGTCGACCACCTCGAAGGCGCCGGTCTTCTGGCCCTCGATCCGGGCCGGGTTGACCGAGTTGACCAGGAATACCGGGTAGGACTCCCCCAGCTTGCGGGCAATGTCGAGGCAGTCGTCGAAGTTGCCGTCGACCTGGAGCAGGGTTGCGCCGTGTGCGATCGCCTGGCTCAGCTTGCCCATCGAGATCTTGCCTTCGGGCACCAGCACCACGCACCTCAGGCCGGCGGCAGTGGCATATGCGGCGGCGGACGCGGAGGTGTTCCCGGTGGAGGCACACACCACGGCCTTTGCGCCGGCGGCCACCGCTGCCGTCATGGCCATGGTCATGCCGCGGTCCTTGAAGGATCCGGTCGGGTTCATGCCCTCGACCTTGAGGTAGACATCGCTGCCGGTGAGCGCGGAAAGCTGCTGCGCGTAGACGAGAGGGGTGCCGCCCTCCCCGAGGGTGATGACCTTCGTTGCCTCGGTAACGGGCAGTCGTTCAGCGTATTCGCGGATGACGCCGCGCCATTGGTGAGCCACTTAGACTCCTTCTACCCGCAGTACGGATGTAACGGAATTGATAACGTCCAGGCCCTTGACGGCCTCAACGGTGGCTGCCAGTGCAGCCTCGCTTGCGCGGTGGGTCACGATCCGGAGTTCTGCCGATTCGATATTCGAGTCAGCATCGCGGTGGATGGTCTGCCGCATGATTTCAATGGAGACGCCGTGCTCGGCGAAGAGCTGGGCAATCCTGGCCAGCACACCGGGCTGGTCCGCGACGTCGAGTCCGATGTAGTAGCTGGTGACCGCAGCGGAGATGGGAAGCGCGGACACCTGGCCGGTCGTGGTCTCGGCGCGGCCGGGGCCGCCCAGGACAATGCTTCGGGCAGCGGAGATGAGATCGCCCATCACGGCAGAGGCAGTCGGCTTGCCGCCGGCGCCCTGGCCGTAGAACATCAGCTCGCCGGCGTTTTCGGCCTCGATGAAGACGGCGTTGAACGCCCCGCGTACCGCTGCCAGCGGGTGTTCGCGCGGCAGCAGCGTCGGGTGCACACGGACGGACACGCCGGTGGTCCCGTCGGCGCCTGTTTTTGTGCCTTCGGCCGTGAGCTTCTCCGCAATCGCCAGCAGCTTGATGACGAAGCCGGCGTCTTTCGCGGCGGCTATGTCGGCCGCTGTGACGGAGCTGATGCCCTCGCAGTACACGTCGTCCAGGGAGAAACGGGTGTGGAAGGACAGCGAGGCAAGGATCGCGGCCTTGGAGGCGGCGTCGTGGCCCTCGACGTCGGCGGTGGGGTCGGCTTCCGCGTAGCCCAGGCGCTGGGCCTCGGCCAGGGCGTCGGAGAACTGCGCCCCGGTGGAATCCATCTGGTCCAGGATGAAGTTGGTGGTGCCGTTGACGATGCCGAGCACCCGGGTGATCCGGTCGCCGGAAAGGCTGTCCCGGATGGGCCGCAGAATGGGGATCGCTCCGGCGACGGCGGCCTCGTAGGAAAGCTGCACACCGGCCTTGTCCGCTTCCTCGTGGAGGGTGGGGCCGTCCTTGGCAACGAGTGCCTTGTTGCCGGTGACCACGCAGGCGCCGTTGCGCATGGCGGTCAGGATCAGGGTCCGTGCCGGTTCGATCCCGCCCATCAGCTCGATGACCAGATCGGCGTCCTTGACCAGTGCCTCGGCATCGGTGGTGAAGAGCCCGCGGGGCAGCTCGACTTCGCGGGGGGCGTCGAGGTTGCGCACGGCGATGCCGACCAGCTCCAGGCGGGCGCCGGCGCGCGACGCCAGCATGTCGGCATCGTCAAGGAGAATCCGCGCAACCTGGGCCCCGACGTTGCCACAGCCCAGCAGGGCTACTTTCAGGGTTCGCAATTCGGTCATTCAGACTCCCATGTCGCGGTTGAGCAGATCTTCTTCGGTTTCCCCGCGGACAATGAGCCGGACAGATCCGTCGCGCACAGCGACAACGCCCGGCCGGGCCAGATAGTTGTAGTTGCTTGACAGGGCCCAGCAGTAGGCGCCGGTCCCCGGTACAGCGAGCAGATCACCGGCTGCCACGTCCTCGGGCAGATATACATCTCTAACAACTATGTCGCCGCTCTCGCAATGTTTGCCCACGACTCGGGACAGCTGCGGGGCCGCATCCGACGTGCGGGAGGCCAGAATGGCCGAGTAATCCGCGTCGTACAGCACCGGACGCGGGTTATCGCTCATCCCGCCGTCCACCGACACATACCGGCGCGGGTACGTAACGTTTTCGCCTGGCTTGGCGGCTTTCCCGGCTTCCCCGGGTTCTCCGGAATCGCCGGCGCCGGCTGCCGGGGCATCGACCCGGACGGTCTTCAGCGTGCCCACTTCATAGAGTGTGAAGGTGCTGCTGCCGACGATCGCACGGCCCGGTTCGATCGAGATCCGCGGGGCGGTGATCCCCAGCTCGGCGCATTTGGCACGGACGACGGCGGCCATCGCCTGGGCGATTTCGGCGGCCGGGCGCGGGGTGTCCACGGGAGTGTAGGCGATGCCGTAGCCGCCGCCGAGATCCAGTTCGGGGAGCACAATCGAGTACTTGGTCTGCATCGCGGCGAGGAAGTCCAGCAGCTTCTCCGCTGCCAGGGCGAAGCCGTCCGGCTCGAAGATCTGCGACCCGATATGGCAGTGCAGGCCCAGCAGCTCGACGCCGGGGTAGCCCGACGCGGCGGCCACGGCTTCCTCGGCCGCGGACAGGCCGGCCTGCTCGGTGGAGTCCCCGGCCATGGAGAGGCCAAACTTCTGGTCCTCGTGGGCCGTGGCGATGAATTCGTGGGTGTGGGCGTGCACGCCCGGGGTCAGCCGCAGCATGACCTTCGCGGTTTCGCCGCGGGCCTCGGCAATCCTGGCGACGCGTTCGAGCTCGGCGAGGCTGTCGACCACGATCCGGCCCAGCTGCATGTCGAGGGCCCGCTGGATCTCGCCGTCGGACTTGTTGTTGCCGTGGAGCGCGACGTCGGCGCCGGGGATCCCGGCGCGGGCGGCGACGGCGAGTTCCCCGCCGGAGGCCGTGTCCAGCCGCAGCCCCTCTTCCTCCACCCAGCGGACCACCGCCGTGCACAGGAAGGACTTGCCGGCGTAGTAGACGTCCACTCCCCCGCAGATGTCGGCGAAGGCGTCGTTGAAGGCGTCGCTGAAAGCGCGGGCCCGGGCCCGGAAGTCGTTCTCGCTCATCACAAACAAGGGGGTGCCGAACTGGCGCTGGAGCTCGCTGGCGGGGATGCCGTCAATGGCGAGTTCGCCGGCGTCGTTCCGGCTGACCCCGCTGGCCCACAGCGGCTCGTGCAGGGCATTGAGGTCAGCGGGGACCTGCAGCCATTCCGGCGCGAGCGGGGAGGCTGCGCCGGCGGTGGTGGACGGGTTGGTGGTCATGGCAGTTACATCCGTTCCGGCGCCGAGACGCCCAGCAGTTCCAGTCCGTTGGCCAGCACCTGGCTCGTGGCGTCATTGAGCCAAAGCCGGGTGCGGTTGAGGTCGGTGATCGGCTCATCGCCCTGCGGCGCCACACGGCAGGCGTCGTACCAGCGGTGGTAGGCGCCGGCGATGACCTCGAGGTGGCGGGCCACCCGGTGCGGCTCGCGCAGTTCGGCGGCCTTGGCCACGATCGAGGGGTAGCTGCCGAGGTAGGAGAGCAGCTCGTTCTCGGTCGCATGCTCGAGCAGGGACGCCTCGAAGCAGTCTTTGCCGTCCACGCGGCGCTGCACCCCGGCGGCAACGGCGTTGCGGGCCGTGCCGCGGGAACGGGCGTGCGCGTACTGGACGTAGAACACCTGGTTCTCGTTGCTGTGCTTCTTCAGCAGTTCCGGGTCCAGGGTCAGCGGCGAATCGGCCGGGAAACGTGCCAGCGAGTAGCGGACCGCGTCCTTGCCCAGCCAGGAGATGAGGTCCTTAAGCTCGATGATGTTTCCGGCACGCTTGGAGAGCTTGGCGCCGTTGACGGAGACCAGCTGTCCGATCAGGACCTCAATGTTGACCTCGGGATCGTCCCCTGCGGCGGCCGCAATGGCCTTGAGCCGGTTGATGTAGCCGTGGTGGTCCGCCCCGAGCAGGTAAATCTTCTCGGTGTACCCGCGGTCCTTCTTGGACAGGTAGTAGGCGGCGTCGGCGGCGAAGTACGTCGGCTCGCCGTTCGCGCGGATCATCACGCGGTCCTTGTCGTCACCGAAGTCCGTGGTGCGCAGCCAGACCGCGCCGCCGTCGTCGTACACGTGGCCCTGTTCCCGGAGCCGCGCAACGGCGTCCTCGATCGCGCCGGCGTCGTGGAGTTCCTGCTCGGAGAAGTAGACATCGAACGCGACGCCGAACTCGGCCAGGGTGCGCTTGATGTCGTGCAGCTGCGCCTTGTACGCCGCGCCCCGGATCACCGGCAGCGCGGCGACGTCGGTCAGTTCGCGGATGTCCGGGTGCTGGGTCAGCACCTCGTGGCCAAGATCGGCGATGTACTCGCCGGGGTAGCCACCCTCCGGGACTCCGCGGCCGTGCAGCCGGGAGAGCACCGAGTGGGCGAAGACGTTCATCTGCGACCCTGCGTCATTGATGTAGTACTCGGCCGTGACCTCGGCGCCGGAAGCCCGCAGGACGCGGGCGATCGCGTCGCCCAGGGCCGCCCAGCGGGTGTGGCCGATGTGCAGCGGGCCGGTGGGGTTGGCGGAGACGAATTCCATGTTGACCGTGTGGCCAGCGAGCGCGGTGTTGGTGCCGTAGTCCGGACCGGCCTCGACGATGGCCTTGGCCAGGGCGCCGGCGGCGGCAGCGTCCACGGTGATGTTCAGGAATCCCGGTCCGGCGATGTCGACGGCGGAGACCCCGTCGATGGACTTCAGCCGGGCACTCAGCACGGAGGCGAACTCCCGGGGGTTGGTGCCGGCCGTTTTGGCCAGCTGAAGGGCGATGTTGGTGGCCCAGTCGCCGTGGTCCCGGTTCTTCGGACGCTCAACGCGCACCGCATCCGGAACCTCGGAGGCGGGGAGGGCGATTTCACCGGCGGCGACGGCGTCCTTCAGGCAGGCGGATATGGCGAGGGAGAGTTCTTCAGGGGTCACGGTTCCAGCCTACCGGGGGCCTGCAGTGTCGCGGAATTTGGCGCCCGTGATGACAGCAGGATCACAGGGTGAACCACTACGCTGTTTCATACGTTGTCATTGGTGTCCGCGGCGGGCCGCCGCTCGCGGGTCACAGCATTTCCTCAGTCCCCTCCGACCGTCGCCAGAGAAATGAGCCGCCGCATGAATACCTCTTTCCGGAAAAGCGTTTTCGTCGGCATCGCCGGACTGTCCCTGGCCGGCTCCGCCGCCGGCTGTGCGCCCGGGCAGGCCAGCGGCACCCCGGAAACGCCCGCCGCACCGCCAGCCGCCGCGGGCAGCGCCAGCTACAAGGACGGCACCTTCAGCGCGGACGGCAACTACGTCTCGCCGAACGGCACGGAGACCGTGGGGGTGACCCTGACCCTGGCCGGCGGTACCGTGTCCGACGTCCAGATCACCCAGCATCCGTCCAACCCCAACACCAGGAAGTTCCAGGGCGAATTCGCCGGCGGCATCCAGTCCCAGATCGTGGGCAAGAGCCTCAACGAGATCAAGGTCTCCAAGGTGGCCGGTTCATCGCTGACGAGCGGCGGCTTCAACCAGGCTGTGGAAAAGATCAAGTCCGAGGCCCAGTCGTAAACAGCACGCCGTAGGCAGCCAGTAGCCCCAGGAGGAAACGTGCCGCATCCGGGCTGGACGGATTTCAGTTTCGACGGGATCGGTACCCGTTGGGACATCTCAACACCGTCCCCGCTCTCCGGCGCGCTCCGCCACCGGCTGCTGGGAACCGTGGCGGACTACGACGCCGCGTGGTCCCGCTTCCGGCCGGACTCCGTGGTCGCGGCCGCCGCGCGGCAGCCGGGGCGGTACACCCTGCCGGCCGGGGCAGCCGCCCTGGGTCCGCTCTACCAGACCCTGTACCGGCTCACCGGCGGTGCCATGACCCCACTGATTGGCGGCAGCCTCGAACAACTCGGCTATGACGCCAGCTACTCCCTTCGCCCTGGAGGCCCGCCGCTGCCTGCCCCGCCCTGGGACGAGGTGCTCGACTGGCAGGGCACGGTCCTGACCACCCATGCCCCGGTAGTGATCGACGTCGGCGCCGCCGGAAAGGGCCAGTTGGCGGATCTGCTGTCCGCCGAACTGCGCGACGGTGGCGCCGGCGAGCACGTCATCGACGCGAGCGGCGACCTGGTCAACACGGGATCCGCGCCGGTGGAGGTGGGCCTGGAGCATCCCTACGATCCCGCCCGGGCCATTGGCATCGTCAGCCTCGGAGCCGGGGCACTCTGCGCTTCCGCTGCCAACCGGCGCGCCTGGGGCGATGGGCTGCACCACGTGCTGGACGGCACCACCGGGGCGCCGGTGCGCACCGTCGTCGCCAGCTGGGCGATGGCGGCGAGCGCCATGGTGGCCGACGCGCTGGCAACCGCACTGTTCGTCGTTGAGGGGTCCCGCCTGCGGGAGGAGTTCGATTGTTCCTGGCTGACCGTCCACTCGGATGGCCACGCGGAGTATTCGGCCGATTTTGAAGGGGTGTTGTTTTCATGACCGCCACCATCTCCACTCCCATCGGTCCGCGGCTGGACTCTGCCCTGGGCCGGTTCACGATGTACCGGCTGGTCCTCTGGATCCTGGCCGTGCTGGCCGGCTACAGCCTGCTGCTGGAGGTGCTGGGCTGGCTGACATTCGGACTCCCGGAGATGCTCGCGCACCTGGCGCTCTGCCTCGGCCTGAGCTACGCCTCCAACCGGGCGATCGGCGCCGTGTTCCACGTGCGGCCGCACTCCGAGTCGTCCCTGATCACGGGCCTGCTGCTCTACTTTCTCTTCTGGCCGACGCAGTTCTCGGCGGGACTGCAGTACCTGGACCTGGCCGGGGTTGCCCTCGCCTGCGTCCTCGCGTCGGCGTCCAAATACGCCCTGGCCTGGCGCGGCCGCCACATCTTCAATCCCGCGGCGGCCGGCGCGTTCATCACCGGGCTGACCGGACTCAATATCGCCACCTGGTGGGCCGCCACCCCCGCGATGCTGTGGCTGGTGCTGCCGGGGGCGCTGCTGGTGCTCTACCGGGTCCGGAAGCTGCTGATGGCGTCCGTCTTCACCGTGGTGGCGGTGTCGATCGTGTCCGTGGAACTGCTGCGCGCCGGCATGGGAGCGGGCGAAGCGCTGTGGCAGGCCATCGCCCAGCGCCCGGTACTGTTTTTTGTCGGCTTTATGCTGACCGAGCCGCTGACCCTGCCGCCGCGCCGCTGGCAGCAACTGGCGCTGGCCGCCGTCGTCGGACTGCTGTTCGCCATCCCCTACAACCTGGGCTTCGTGGCCAACTCCCCCGAACTGGCGCTGCTCGTGGGGAACGCGCTCGCTTTCACCGCCGGCCAGCGCGGCCGCATCCTGCTCCGCTTCCGGGGCTCTCGCCCGTTGACCCCGACGACGACGGAATTCCGCTTCCAGCCCGAGCGGCCGCTCCGCTTCACCCCGGGACAGTACATCGAGCTGAACCTGCCGCAGGGGAAGGCCGACCACAAAGGCCGCCGGCGGGTGTTCAGCCTGACCAGTCCCCCGGACTCCCCGGAGCTGACCATCGGCGTGGGAACGGCCGAACCGCGGTCCTCGGCAAAGCAATCGCTCCTCGCCCTCGAGCCAGGCGACGAGCTGACGGCCACCACCGTGGGCGGCGACTTTGTCCTGCCGCGCAGTCCCGGGGCGCCCGTGCTGCTGATCGCGGCCGGCATCGGCATCACCCCGTATCTGGCCCAGGTGTCCGGGGGCTCCGCCGGGGACCGGGATATGGTCCTGCTGTACCTGGCCAGGACTGCCGCCGAGCTCGCCTACGCCGAGGAACTCGAACGCACCGGGACCCGGGTCATCGCCCGGCTTTCCGACGGGTCCGCGCCGCCGGTGTTCATGCAGGACGCGGGCACCGTCCGGATCGACGGCGCCGCACTGAAGGAGCTCTTCCCCGACATCGCGGGCCGGGTTGTCTATGTCTCGGGCTCGCCGGCGAGTGTCCGTTCCCTCCGCGCCGCCGCCCGCCGGGCCGGGGCGCGGAAGATCCAGGTGGACTCCTTTGCGGGCTACTGAGCGCGCCGATTTTCCCTTGGAGCCCACCTTCCTGCTAAGCTCTAGGACGTCCCGCCGGTAACGGCAGGAACCCTGACTGCCCTCGTAGCTCAGGGGATAGAGCGTCTGCCTCCGGAGCAGAAGGTCGTTGGTTCGATTCCAATCGAGGGCACACACAAGAACCCCTAGGATCCACTGGATTCTGGGGGTTCTTTCGTGTTGGCTGTCAGGGTGCAAGGTCAAAGGCCGCGTTGCGGCCCTACGAACGGGGGCATCGCGTGGACTTCGGTGAAGCGTTGCTGTTTCCGTTCCAATGGCTGGTCTCTGCCATCATGGTGGGACTCCACGACGGCCTGAGCGCCCTCGGGATGCCCGCTGCCGGCGGCTGGGCGTGGACCCTGTCCATCATCGGGCTCGTCCTGGTCATCCGCGCCGCCCTGATTCCGGTAGCGCTGCAGCAAGTCACGGCCCAGCGCCGCATGCGGCTGCTGCAGCCGGAGCTGAGGAAATTGCAGGACAAGTACAAGGGAACGACGGACCCGCTCTCCCGCCAGGCCATGGTGCAGGAGCAGATGGCCCTCTACAAACAACACGGCACCAACCCGCTATCGGCGTGCCTTCCGCTGCTGATCCAGGTGCCGTTCTTCTTTGCCCTCTTCACCGTGCTGTCCGGCATTACGACGGCGGCCATCAGCGGTACGGGCATCGGCGCCATGAGCCACGAGCAAGTGGTTCAGTTCGACGAGTCGAGTATCTTCGGTGCCCCGCTGTCCGCGTCCCTGCTTCACGGCACGCCCGGGGGCGGCAACGTGGTCGCGGTGTGGATCCTTTCGATCATGATGATCCTGGCCATGACGGCGGCGCAGTTCATCACGCAGAAGCACATCATGGCCAGGACAGTGCCCGCCGAGTCCACGGCGGACCCCTTCATGCGGCAGCAGAAAGCGGTGCTCTACGCCTTGCCGATCGTTTTCGGCATTGGTGGCATCATCTTCCCCATCGGCGTCCTGATCTACTGGACCACCACCAATTTGTGGACCATGGTGCAGCAGTTCGTCCTTGATCCGCGGTCACCCTGAGAGGCCGGAAGAAAACTTCCGGCCGGCTCAGCTCCGGGCCTCCACGATGTCCTTGAGCTTCTCCAGCGCCAGTGGCCAGGCCTCGTCGAACATGGCGACGAACTCGTCCTCACTGTCGAGCTCCACGTCCACTGTCGTCACCCCGCCGGCAGCGCTGAAGGCGTACTTCTCATGGGCGCCCATAAAAGCTTTCGCTTCCTCGCTGGTGGTGTCCTCCTCGCCATTGACGATCTGCCCGACATATCGCAGGGAAATGAGTTCGTTCGGCCTGTTTTCCTCGACCGTGGCGATCATTCCCCCCAGCGAGCCGTCGCCGTCGGGCCCGAGGAATCGGATTTCACTGCCCTGGTTCCAGTCCCCCTCGTAGTAGGAACCGCTGCTGAATACGCTGGCCCATTCCCTGTACGTGGCATCGCTCAGCATTGTGGTCCACACGTCCTGCACGGGGGCGTTGATCGTCACCGAATACCTTAACTTTTTCATGCGTGATTTTACGTCCGGACCGGAACCGCGGAACAGGCCGCCGTGCGGAACGGGCAACAAACGGGGCGCGCCACCCTGCCAATTGTCGGTGCCCGCTCGTAGGCTGTCTGCATCGGCAGCGGGGTTCCGGCGGCCGGGTGGCTGGACTGGGTGCCGGCTGCCGCACCACCACGGGATCCCGCCGAAGCACTAAGGGGTCTCACCATGCACTGTTCCATCATCCCTCCGTACATGCTCCGCCGCCTGGCAGCCCAGCGCGAACCGGAGCTTTCCGACGCCGCCCGCGCGGCGAAGGAAGCCCTCCACCACGTCCCGGGCTTCCATGCGTCCCGCGCCCTGCCCGGTCCCGGCAGCCATCCGGGGATGCGGGAGCTCCGTCCGTCCCCGCCGGAACGGACGGTCTACGACGCCGAGTTCGCCGAGCAGCTCCCCGGCAGCGTGGTCCGCAAAGAGGGGGAACCGCCCACCGGCGATCCCGCGGCCGATGAGGCCTACGACGGGCTGGGGCATACCCACCGCCTCTACGCAGAAGCCTTTGGCCGGAACTCGATCGACGGCAACGGTCTCCACCTTGAGGCCACAGTCCACTACGGCCGCCTGTACGACAACGCTTTCTGGGACGGCCGGCAAATGGTGTTCGGCGACGGCGACGGACAGGTGTTCCAGCGGTTCACGAAGTCGTTGAGCGTGATCGGCCATGAACTCGCCCACGGCGTCACCCAGTACTCCGCGGGGCTGGTCTACCGCCACCAGGCAGGGGCGCTGAACGAATCGATGTCCGATGTCTTTGGGGCGCTCGTTGAGCAGCATGTCCGGGAGCAGTCGACGGCGGAGGCCAGCTGGCTGATCGGCGAGGGCCTCTTCACGGACCAGGTCCAAGGGACCGCTTTGCGTTCCCTGAAGGCTCCGGGGACGGCGTACGACGACGATGTGCTCGGCAAGGATCCGCAGCCGGATTCCATGGACGGCTACGTTCACACGAGCGCTGACAACGGCGGGGTGCATATCAACTCCGGGATCCCCAACCGGGCGTTCTACCTGGTTGCCACCGCGCTCGGCGGCAACGCGTGGGACGCGCCCGGCCGGATCTGGTACGAGACCCTGACGGGCGGCGCGCTGTCCCCGACCGCCACGTTCGGGGCGTTCGCCAAGGCCACAGCCGCCTCCGCCAAGGAACTTTTCGGAGCGGATTCCACAGAGCATGACGCCGTACGGTCTGCGTGGGAAACTGTGAAGGTAAAGTTCCCTGGAGCCAGACGGTAACCCAGCTCATGGCGGTCCGAGAGCCATGAACGTTACCGTCTCCTGACGATGCGAGACCGATGAAAATCACTGTCCAGCGCAGCGGCGGCATGGCCGGCATAACGCGGACGTGGACCGTGCAGCCCACGCCCCCGGAGGATACGGACCTCTGGCAGCCCCTTATTGAGGCCTGCCCGTGGGACGCCGTCCCCAAGTCCGGCCGGGGTGCCGCCGGTGCGCCGGACCGGTTCCTGTACAACATCCGGGCCGGACAGCACCGCGCCACACTGCCCGAACAGGCAGTCACCGGCCCCTGGCGGGATCTCGTGGAGACGGCCAAAGCGGCGGCCGAGCCACCGCCGCCGCGCGGCCGCGGCTAGACTGCGGCGGCCAGGTGTCCGCGGAAGGTGCGCCGGTAGGACTGCGGGCTGGTGTCCAGCACCTTGGCGAAGTGGTGCCGCAACAGCACTGAATGGCCGAAGCCGGATTCGCGGGCGATTTCGTCGATGTTCAGGTCCGTGGTCTCGAGCAGTTCCTGGGCCCGCAGCACCCGCTGTGAGTTGAGCCAGGCCGCAGGCGTCGCACCCGTCTCGGAGCGGAAGCGCCGGGCGAAGGTCCGGGGCGACATGTGGACACGCGCGGCGAGCTCGTTGACCGAATGTTCCTCCCCCAGATGCCGCACCATCCACTGCAGCAGTTCCTCCATGGGTTCGGAGCCGCAGGCCGGGATCGGCCGGTCAATGAACTGGGCCTGGCCGCCGTCGCGGTGCGGGGGAACCACCATGTCCCTGGCGATGGCCGCCGCCACGTTGGCGCCGAACTCCAGCCGGACCAAGTGCAGGCAGGCGTCGATGCCCGCGGCAGTGCCCGCGCTGGTAATGATGCGGCTGTCCTCGACGTAGAGGACGTTTTCATCCACCCTGGCAGCGGGGTAGCGGGTGGCGAGCTCCTGGGAGTAGTGCCAGTGCGTGGTGCAGCGACGGCCGTCCAGCAGCCCGGCCCGGGCCAGGGCGAAAGCTCCCGAACAAATGGACATGACCCAGGCCCCGCGGGCATGCGCCGCCCGCAGTGTGTCGACGACGGATTCCGGAAGATCCTCATCCCGGCCGTAGGGAGTCATGATCACCAGGTCCGCGTCCGCTGCCGCCTCAAGCCCGAGACCCACGTGCATTGACAGCCCGGACTTCATCGGGACATCGCCCGGGACGGGGGTGCAGACGCGGAAATCGAAGGCGGGAACACCGGTCCCCCGGTCCGACCGGTCCACGCCAAAGACCTCAAACGCGGTCCCGAACTCGAAGATCGAGAAGTTGGGAACCACAACCATCGCCACTGATTTGATCATGACTCCATTCTGACAGAAACAGTGGCAGAAATTATAGCTTTTTGGGCATTTCTGCCACTTCTTTTGCCTCTGCCGCCGGAGAACCATGGAGGTATGGAACTCATCGGAATCGCCCTCATCGTCCTCATCGTCGTCGGCCTCGCCGCCACCATCGCAGCACTCCGCAAGGACGGGCTGGGCCACAACCCGCCGGTCCGTTCGGAGGACTACTGGTCGGCCCTGGACCTGCCGAGCACCAATTACACCTTCCGGATCTTCTGAGCCCCGGCAGATCCGATCACACCGCATCCGTCCACCATCCCGTCCACCACCTGCTGCCCGGCCCCGACAGGGACCGGGCCCTTCTTTTGTCCCGCAACCGCCGCGCGGACAGTTCCCAGTAGACTGTGTGCAGCCATGACACTGCATATCTCCTACCCCGCCGAGCTGCCGGTCTCCGAGCGCCGCGAGGACCTGATGGCCGCCATCGCGGCCAACCAGGTGACGATCATCGCCGGCGAGACCGGTTCCGGTAAGACGACCCAGATTCCGAAGATGTGCCTGGAGCTTGGCCTGGGTGAGAACGGGTTGATCGGCCACACGCAGCCGCGCCGGCTGGCCGCCCGCACGGTCGCAGAGCGCATCGCGGAGGAACTCGGCGTCGAAATCGGCCAGGAAGTCGGCTTCCAGGTCCGTTTCACCGGGGAGGTCAGCCGCAACACCAAGGTCAAGCTCATGACCGACGGCATCCTGCTGGCCGAGATCCAGCGCGACAAGCTGCTGCGCAAGTACAACGCCATCATCATCGACGAGGCGCATGAGCGCAGCCTCAACATCGACTTCATCCTCGGGTACCTCAAGCGGATCCTGCCGCAGCGGCCGGACCTGAAAATCATCATCACCTCGGCCACGATCGATCCGCAGCGCTTCGCCAAGCACTTCGGCAGCGAGGAGGAGCCGTCTCCGATCATCGAAGTCTCCGGACGAACCTACCCGGTCGAGATCCGCTACCGGCCGCTGTCCCAGCCCGCCGGCGGCGCCGCCGGTGACAGCGCCGACGACGCTGCAGTTGCGGCCTCCGACGACGAGCTGGAAGAGGACCGCGATCCGCTGGACGCCGTCTGCGACGCCGTCGACGAACTCGCGCAGGAGGCGCCCGGCGACATCCTGATCTTCTTCTCCGGCGAACGTGAAATCCGCGACGCCGCGGAGGCCCTCAACGGCAGGATCCAGTCCAACCGGAAGCTGGCCGGCACCGAGGTGCTCCCGCTCTTCGCGCGGCTGAGCCTGCAGGAACAGCACAAGGTCTTCCATCCCGGCAGCAAGCGCAGGATCGTGCTCGCCACCAACGTCGCCGAGACCTCACTGACGGTTCCCGGCATCAAGTACGTCATTGACACCGGCACCGCCCGCATCTCGCGGTACTCGCACCGCACCAAGGTCCAGCGCCTGCCGATCGAGCGGGTTTCGCAGGCGTCCGCGAACCAGCGCTCCGGCCGCTGTGGCCGCGTCTCCGACGGCATCGCCATCCGGCTGTACTCGGAGGAGGACTTCGAGTCCCGGCCGCCGTACACCGATCCCGAAATCCTGCGCACCAACCTCGCCGCCGTCATCCTCCAGATGACCGCCATGGGCGTCGCCCGCGGGCCGAAGGATGTTGAGAACTTCCCGTTTGTGGAGCCGCCGGACTCCCGTGCCATCAACGACGGCGTCACCCTGCTGCGCGAATTGGGCGCCCTGAGCGCCGCGCGTCCGCAGGAAGAGACCGGCGACGGCGACGGCCGCCCCGGCCGCCAACTTTCCAACGACAGGAACGCAGCCAGGAACGCAGGAAGAAGCGGCGGCGGGCTGACCGCCGTCGGGCAGCAGCTTGCCCAGCTTCCCGTGGACCCGAGGCTCGGCCGGATGATCGTCGAGTCCGGCAAGCGCGGCTGTGTCCGCGAGGTCATGATCCTCGCCGCCGCGCTGACCATCCAGGACCCGCGCGAGCGTCCTACCGACAAACAGCAGCTCGCCGCGGAGAAGCATGCGCGCTTCCGGGACGAGAACTCGGACTTCACCGGCTTCCTGAACCTCTGGAACTACATCCAGGAGAAGCAGCAGGAGCTCTCCTCCACGGCCTTCCGGAGGCTGTGCCGCGCCGAGTTCATCAACTACCTGCGCGTCCGCGAGTGGCAGGACCTGTTTGCGCAGCTGCGCCAGCTGGCCCGGCCGCTCGGCATCAGCCTGGACAACAAGCGGCTGGCGGATCCGGTGGGCAACCATGAAGGGATCCACATCAGCCTGCTCTCGGGCCTGCTGAGCCACGTGGGCATCCTTGATGAGCGCAAGCGCGAGTACGCCGGCGCCCGCGGCAGCCGCTTCGCGATCTTCCCGGGCTCGGCCCTATTCAAGAAGTCCCCCACGTTCGTTATGGCCGCCGAACTCGTGGAGACGAGCCGGCTGTGGGCCCGGGTGGCCGCGAAATTCGATCCGCTCTGGGTCGAGCAGGTGGCGCCGGACCTGGTCAAGCGCAGCTACAGCGAACCGCACTGGTCCAAGAAGATGGGCTCGGTGATGGCCCATGAGAAGGTCACGCTGTACGGCGTGCCCATCATTCCGAGCCGCCGGATCAACTACGGCAAGGTGGATCCGGAGCTCTGCCGGGAGCTGTTCATCCGGCATGCCCTGGTCGAGGGCGACTGGCAGACCCACCACAAGTTCTTCCACCGCAACCGGGCACTCCTCCACGAGGTTGAGGAGCTCGAGGCGCGGATGCGGCGCCGGGACATCCTGGTGGACGACGAGACACTCTTCGAGTTCTACGACGCCCGGATCGGCAGGGAGGTCGTGTCAGAGCGGCACTTCGACAAATGGTGGAAGGAGGCGCGGCAGCAGGACCCCGCGCTGCTCGACTTCGACCAGGCGCTGCTGATCAGCGAAGACGCGGATGCCCTGGATGACTCGGCCTACCCGAAGACCCTCATGCACAAGGGCTTTGAGCTGCCGCTGAGCTACGAGTTCCACCCCGTGGCCCCCGGCTCACCGCCCAACCCGTCCGACGGCGTCACCGCCGAGGTTCCCGTGCTGTTCCTGAACCAGCTCGACGACGCGGCGTTCCGCTGGCTGATTCCCGGCCAGCGGGTGGAGCTGGTCACGGCCCTCATCAAGTCGCTGCCCAAGCAGGTGCGCAAGAACTTCGTGCCGGCCCCGGACGTCGCCCGGCAGGCCGTCGCGGCCCTTGAGGCGGACTTCGATCCGGCCACCGACGAACTGGAGGCCTCCCTGGAGCTCGTCCTGCGCCGGCTCCGCGGCCAGGTCATCCCGCCGAATTCCTGGAACTGGGACGCCATTCCGCCGCACCTGCGGGTCAGTTTCCGCGTCGTGGATTCCCGGGGCAAGGTGCTGGACGAGGGCAAGGACCTCGGAGTGCTGCAGGAACGGCTGGCGCCGGCCACCCGCCGGGCGATCGCCGAGTCGCTGGGTGCCACGCCCGCGACGACGGCGCCCCAAGCAAACGGCCGGTCCAACGGGAAAGCGAACGGCAAGGCGGCAGGCCAGGCCGCCGGCACGGCAGCGGGCACCACGGTTTCCGCGGTGTCGGCAGCCTCGACCGGTTTCGCCGAGCAGGCGGGGCTGACCTCCTGGTCCTTCGGAACACTGCAGCGCCAGGTCCAGGGAACGGTGAAGGGACATACCGTCACCGGCTACCCCGCGCTCGTGGATGAGGGCCAGACCGTGGCCCTGCGGCTTTTCCAGACGCGTTCCGAACAGGAGCAGGCAATGCGCGGCGGCGTCATCCGCCTGCTCGCATTGAAGGTGCCGCCGCCGGACCGCTACGTCCTGGAACACCTGAACAACACCGAAAAGCTCACGTTCAGCCAGAACCCGCACGGCTCCGTCACGGCACTCATTGCCGACTGCGCCCTCGCCGCCATCGACAAGCTCACCCCGGCCGAACTGTCCTGGGACGAGGCATCCTTCAATGCACTGTACGAAAAGGTCCGCGCCGAGCTGATCGACACGGTCTTCACCGTCACCGCCACCGTGGAGCGCATCCTGGCCAGCACCCGGCGGATCGAGAAGGCGCTCAAGGGAACCACCAGCCTGGCCCTGATCAGCGCCCTCAACGACATCAAGAGCCAGCTGGAACAACTCGTGTACCCGGGTTTTGTGGCACGCACGGGCTACAGCCAGCTCAGCCAGCTGCCGCGCTACCTCGCCGCGATCGAGAAGCGGCTGGAGAAGCTCCCCGGCAACGTCCAGCGGGACGCCCAGAACATGGCCGCGGTCCAGGCCCTGGAGGACGACTACGACGACGCAGTGTCGGCGCTGCTCCCCGGCCGGCGGGCCGGAGCGGAGTTAACCCAGGTCCGCTGGATGATCGAGGAGCTCCGGGTGAGCCTCTTCGCCGTCGAACTGGGCACCGCCTATTCCGTCTCCGAAAAGCGGATCCGGGCTGTGCTTAACAAAGCGCTGGCGCCGGTCTGACGCCCGGTGGGGACAGTCAGGCCAGCGCCTGCGGTGGGACGGGGCGGGCCTTAGGCCTCCGGGACGTGGGCCGCGTGTCCGGCGTTCCGGAGCCCTTCGCGGAGCGTCTCGGCGTTGGCGTCCAGCCGTGCCGGATCGGGGTTCTGGTCCACCGAGCCGAAATCAAAGTCCGCCATGGTGTTGGACGGCCACACGTGGACGTGCAGATGGTTGATCTCGTAACCGGCCACAATGAGGCCCGCGCGTGCCGCGTCAAACACCTCGACCTGGACGGCGCCGATCTTTTGGGCCACCTGCATCACGCGGGCCAGCAGCTCGGGCGGCGCGTCCGTCCAGCGGTCCACTTCCTCGGTCGGCACCACAAGGGTGTGCCCGTCGGCGAGCGGGCCCACCGTCAGGAACGCCACGACGTCGTCCTCGCGCCAGACGAAACGGCCGGGGATCTCGCCGTTGATGATCCTGGTGAAGAGAGTGCTCATGCGTCTGCCCTTTCCGCGGGTGTTCCGAGGGTACTGGTGTCCAGGACAAAACGGTACTTCACATCGCCGGCCACCATACGGTCGTAGGCTTCATTGAGCTGGTCGGCGCGGACCACCTCAACGTCCGAGGTGACGCCGTGCTCGGCGCAGAAGTCCAGCATCTCCTGGGTCTCGGCAATGCCGCCGATCAGCGAGCCGGCATAAGCGATCCGGCGCCGGATCAGCGCGCCGGGGTTCACCGGCGGCATGTCCTCCGAGGGGAGCCCGAGCTGGAAGAGGGCCCCGTCAACACGCAGGGTGCGGAAGTACGGGTTGAGGTCGTGGGGCGCGGCGACGGTGTCGATGATGACGTCGATGCTCCGGTTCGCGGCGTCCATCGCGGCATCGTCCCGGGACAGGATGACCTCGTCCGCGCCGAGTTCCAGGGCGGCGGCGATTTTGGATTCCGACGTGGTGAAGACCTTCACTTCGGCGCCCATCGCCTTGGCCAGCTTGACGGCCATGTGGCCCAGTCCGCCCAGGCCAACAACGCCGACGACGTCCCCCTCTTCGACGTCGAAGTGGCGCAGCGGCGAGTAGGTCGTGACGCCGGCGCACAGCAGCGGCGCCGCCGCGGCCGGGTCGAGGCTTTCGGGGACGTGAAGCACGTAGCGGCGGTCCACGACGACGGAGGTGGCGTAGCCGCCCTGCGTGATGGCGTCCCCGTTGCGGCGGTCCTTCGAGCCGTAAGTCCCGGTCATGCCGTTTTCGCAGTACTGCTCCAGGCCGTCGAGGCAGCTGTCGCACTCACGGCAGGAATCGACCAGGCAGCCGACGCCGACCAGCTCGCCGGGGGTGAAGTCGTCGACGGCGGAACCGACGCGGCTGACCCGGCCCACGATCTCGTGGCCGGGGACCAGCGGGTATTTCTGGTTTCCCCATTCGCCCCGGGTGGCGTGGACGTCCGAGTGGCAGAGTCCGCAGAATTCGATGGCGATCTCGACGTCGTCGTCCTTGGGCGCGCGGCGGGCCACCGTGAGGGGAACCAGTCCGCTGTCGCTGGCTGTCGCGCCGTACGCAGCGGCAAGGCGCGGGCCGCCAGCGACTTCTGTCGGCGCGCCCAGATCGGGCAGCGGCTTGGCGAGGGGCGGTGGTACGGGGCGTCCAGGAGTCATGACTCGACGCTACCCCCGGGTGACGGGACTTATCCAATCAGGAGGGTTGGGCGGCTTCGTTGGGACCGGACCCTGGGCGCTCCGAATCGTGGCGCGCGAGGTGGATGGCCCTTAGCCCCGGCGGTCCGCGCCCCCTCGACATCCACACGGTAGTAGCGCCGGCGCCGCATCCGGGAACGCTGCCCATGCGTCTTCGTAGGCGAATTATGGGCGCTGACCCCCGCGTCCGTCCGGTGCTTCACGGGCGCGGTTACGGCGGCCCGGCGGGGGCAATCGGGCCGGCAAGTCGTCAAAATGCGGCGGCGGATCAGCCGGCATCTTATTGTCTGAGGTGCCCGATAGTGTGTTTCCATGGACGGCAATCAGGGGCCAGAAGTGGCTCAGCCAGAAGACGTGACGGTCATGGATGTGGCCCGGACGCTGACCGCTGTCCGGCCGTCCGGGGACGGTGCTGAGCTGGACGGGGCATCGTTGATTGCTGAGATCCGTGAACTTGAAGACGAGAAGTCTGCCTTGTCAGCCCGTCAGGCACGCTTGTCCGTCGCCTTTGACCTGGTCCAGCGCCGTGAACAGGCCGACGCCGGGGTGCCCGCGGCGGAACTTGGTGCCGGAGTCGGCGCGCAGATCGCCCTGGCCCGGCGGGAATCCCCGGCCCGCGGCGGCCGGCTCCTGGGCCTGGCCAAAGCCCTCGTCACCGAAATGCCCCACACCCTCGCCGCCTTGGAGGCCGGGCAGCTCAACGAATGGCGCACCACCCTCCTCGTGCGCGAAACCGCATGCCTGTCCGCGGAGGAACGGGCCGCCGTCGACGCCGAACTCGCCCCCGACACCGGGACGTTCGACGGAGCCGGGGACCGGGCCATCATTGCCGCGGCGCGGGCAGCCGCGTACCGGCGGGACCCGCGCACCGTGACCCAGCGCGCCAGCCACGCCGCGACCGAGCGGCACGTCAACCTCCGCCCGGCCCCGGACACCATGTGCTACCTCACCGCCCTGCTCCCCGTCGCCGCCGGTGTCGCCGTCTACGCCGCCCTGACCCGGCACGCCGACACCCTCCGGGCTGCCGGGGACCCCGGGACCCGGGGCCAGCTCATGGCCGACGCCCTGGTCGAACGCACCACCGGAACCCCCGGCGGGATCAGCGGGATCGAGATCCAGCTCGTCATGACCGACCGCACCCTCCTCCAGGGCGACACCGAACCCGCCCGCCTCCCCGGCTACGGCATCGTCCCCGCCGGCTGGGCCCGCGCACTCCTCACAAACCCCGGCACGGAAACGGGCACGGGAACGGGCAATGCGGCAACGGGTGCGGGAGCGGTCGCGGGTGCGGCGGAAACGGGCGGCCAGGCCGGCGACAGCACCGGGGACAAGGACATGAACGTGTGGCTGCGCCGGCTCTACACCGCCCCGGGCACCGGCGAGCTGACCGCACTGGACTCCCGCGCCCGCCTCTTCCCGCCCGGGCTCCGCCGCTTCCTCTCCGCCCGCGACGACACCTGCCGCACGCCCTACTGCGACGCCCCGATCCGCCACTACGACCACATCATCCCCTGGCACCGCGGCGGACCGACCACCCAGAGCAACGGTGCCGGGCTCTGCGAAGCCTGCAACCACACCAAAGAAACCCCCGGCTGGTCCTCCCGGCCACGCCCCGGCCCCCGGCACACCCTCGACGTCACCACCCCCACCGGCCACACCTACCAATCCACCGCACCACCACTGCCGGGAACCCCCGCCCGTCACGCGGAACCGGAACCGGACCTGGACTTGGACCTGGACATTGCCGTGGCAAAGAGCCCGGGCCACCGCCGCCAACGCCGCCAAAGAACCAAGGACCTCCACCGCGCCCGGAGACAAAGGCAACGTGCAGCCTGAACGAACAACCCACAGCCTGAACAACCAATGGTGGAGTGCCGCGGGTCTGCCTGGCTGGTCCCGCCTAGTCCGCGGCCGAGCCGTCGGCGTAGGGCGAATCGCCGGTCACAACGGGGTTCGAGGCATTGTTGGACCACTCCGAGAATGACCCGGGATAGAGCGCAGCAGGGAATCCGGCGATTTCGAGGGCAGCAATTTCGTGGGCGGCCGTGACGCCGGAGCCGCAGTAGACGGCTGTGGGGACGTCGGCGCGCACGCCAAGACCGGTGAAGCGCTCCCGCAAGGCCGCCGCAGACAGGAATTTGCCGCCTGCGCCGAGGTTTCCGGTGGTGGGGGCGCTCACGGCGCCCGGAATGTGGCCGGCGCGCGGGTCCACCGGCTCGAATTCGCCCCGGTACCGCTCCCCCGCCCGGGCGTCCAGCAGAAGGCCCCGCTGGCCCCAGGAGGCCGCCTCCCCGGCGTCGATCACGGGCAGGGCACCACCCGTCAGGACCACGTCCCCGGGCGCCGCTTGGCGTTCGCCACTTTCGACGTCGAAGCCCGCGCCGCGCCAGGCGGCCAGGCCGCCGTCGAGCAGGTAGACGTCGGAAAAGCCGGCGTTCCGCAGCATCCACCAGAGCCGGGCGGCGGCCTGGTTGCCGCTGTCGTCATAGGCCACCACAGCGTCACCGCTGCGGACGCCCCAGGAGCGGACGGATGCCTGGAACTGCTCCAGGGCCGGGAGCGGGTGCCGGCCGCGGCTCGGATCCGCGGGTCCGGCCAGTTCAGTGGCGAGGTCCACGAAGACGGCGCCGGGGAGGTGTTCGGCGAGGTAGTGTTCCCGGCCATGTGGGTCGCCGAGCGCCCAGCGCACATCCAGTAGCACGGTCCGCCGGCCGGTGTTGTCGGCTGCGTCCAGCCGGTCCTTCAAGGTGGCTACATCCATGAGGGTCTGCATCCGCCAACTCTATCCATCAGAATCTGCCGCCGCGGGTAGGCTGGTGCGGTGATCAGAGCAAGACAGCAGGACAGGGCGTGGGCCGCCGAGGCCATCCGCAGAATCAACGCAGAGAACAACCGGTCCGCAGACACCCACTTGTATTCCGTCCCGCTTCCCGAGCACTGGGGCGTCCAGCTGTACCTCAAGGACGAGTCAACGCACCGGACCGGCAGCCTGAAGCACCGGCTGGCCCGCTCGCTGTTCCTCTTCGGGCTGGTCAACGGCTGGATCTCGGAGGGCACCACCATCGTTGAGGCCTCCAGCGGCAGCACGGCCGTATCGGAAGCCTATTTCGCCCGGTTGCTGGGACTGCCCTTCATTGCGGTGATGGCCCGGACCACCAGCCGCGAGAAAATCGCACTGATCGAGCAGTTCGGCGGCTCCTGCCTGCTCGTGGACCACGCGTCGGAAGTCTACGAGGCCGCCGCGGAACTCGCGCAGCGCACCAACGGCCACTACATGGACCAGTTCACCTACGCGGAGCGGGCCACGGACTGGCGGGGCAACAACAACATCGCCGAGTCCATCTTCGACCAGCTGGCTCTGGAAGAACATCCGATCCCCCACTGGATCGTGGTGGGCGCGGGCACTGGCGGCACCAGCGCCACCATCGGCCGTTACCTGCGGTACCACCGCCACTCCACGGAACTCGCCGTCGTGGACCCGGAGAACTCCGCGTTTTACCCGGGCTGGCTGGAAAGCCGCCACGCTGCCGGCGGCGGACCCCGCCACGACACTTCAGACCCCGCCGGCACGGAACCGGTCGACGCTTTGGCCGGCGGGTGCCAGCCCTCGCGGATCGAGGGCATCGGCCGGGCGCGGCTGGAACCGAGCTTTGTCCCAGCGGTCATCGACCACATGGTCCAGGTCCCGGATGCGGCCTCGGTGGCGGCGATGCGCCATCTGCTCGAGCACGCTGGCCTGCACGCCGGGCCCTCCACCGGCACCAACCTGTGGGGCGTCTGGCAGCTCATCGCGGAGATGATCGCCCAGGGCCGCCGCGGCAGTGTCGTGTCGCTGATGTGCGACGGCGGAGACCGCTACGCCGGGAACTACTACAACCCTGAGTGGCTACAGTCCCAGGGCCTGGACCCCGAACCGCACGAAGCGACCATCCGGGAATTCTTCGCCACCGGGACCTGGCCGAACTAGGGCGTCCCTGTTTCCTAGACCTCGACGCTGTCCCCGCTGGAGAGGTGCCGGTATTCGGTGCCGTACTTCGCGCCAAACCGGATCACATGCCCTTCCACGATGCCGCGCCCGTTGTCATTGAGCAGGGCGTCGTGGATCGGGAAGGCCTTCGGAGCGCGGACTCCAATCACGAAGTCGACCACCTCCCCCACCTTGTTCCAGGGTGCGTGGATCGGCACCAGCAGCGTCCGGACCTCCACCCCGTCGGGCACAATGAACGAATCGCCGGGGTGGTAGACGTTGGAGTCCACAAGATAGCCGATGTTGGCCACCACCGGAATCTGCGGATGAATCAGCGCGTGCTGCCCGCCAAAACACCGGACGGAGAACCCTGCCGCCTCGAAGTCCTCGCCGGGGGCTACGGCATGAATCCGCGGCCCGGCGCCGGGCGCCTTGTCGCGCAGTTGCGCCGCGACACCGGCCGGCGCATGCAGCTGCAGGGACGTGCCGGCCAAGAGGGCGGCCGCCACGGCGTCGACGTCGATGTGGTCGGCATGTTCGTGGGTGATCAGCACGGCGTCGGCGCCGGCGAGGGCCTGGTCCGTCTCGGAGAAGTTCCCCGGATCGAACACCAGCACCTTGCCGTCCTTCTCGAGCCGGACACAGGCATGCGTGAACTTCGTCAGCTTCATCGGGCCAGCCTAGGGTTCCGCACCGGCGGTGTCCACGCGCCCGGCTGGTAATCTGGGACCTTGCCACCAACCCGTATCGAGACCACAGTGAAGCGAGTTCCACGATGTCCCAAGGCGCCATAGCCGACGGCAGCCGGGCCACGGCGCCGGCTCCTGCCGCGGCCAAGGAGCAGCGTGTCACCAAGCAGCGCCTCGCGGTCAGCGCCGTCCTCGACGAGCTGACGGACTTCGTCAGCACCCAGGAGCTGCACCGCATTCTGCAGGACCGCGGCACCTCGGTGTCCCTCGCCACCTCGTACCGGATTCTGCAGTCCCTGGCGGACGAGGGCCTGGTGGACGTCCTTCGGAATGCCGACGGCGAGGCCGTGTACCGGCGTTGCGCCGTCACCGGCCATCACCACCACCTGCTGTGCCGCAGTTGCGGCAAGGCCGTCGAGGTCGAGGCACCCGCGGTCGAGGCCTGGGCAGCACGGACGGCAACCGAGCACGGCTTCACCTCGGTGGAACACACGGTCGAGATCTTCGGGCTGTGCCCGGACTGCACGGCCCGGGCTGCCGGCTAGTTCTTGGCCCTGCTGGCCGGAACCAGGGCCCCGTCGTCGTCGGCGTCGTCGGCGGTGATCAGGATGTTGCCCTCCGAAATGGATTCGGACAGAACGTCGTGCTCAATGGCGGTGGCCAGCGGCTTTTGCTTGACGAAGCACATCAGCACGGCGGCAACCACGGCCAGCGGGACCATCCAGATGAAGATGGGTGTCAGCGCGTCGTTGTAGGAGGAGATGATGGCCTCCTTGATCGGCGCAGGCAACTGGCCGACCACTGCCGGAGTCAGCGAGTTCGATCCTCCCGGTGTTCCGCCCCCGGTTGCAGTGGCCGGGAGGCGCTCGGCGAGCAGTTCGGCCAGCCGGCTCGCGAAGAGACTTCCCACCACTGCGGAGCCAAGGGTGGCGCCGATCTGCCGGAAAAAGTTGTTCGACGCCGTTGCGGTACCCACTTCGCGCAGCGGGAAGGAGTTCTGCACGATGAGCACCATGATCTGCATGCTCAACCCCAGACCCAGGCCCATCACGGCCAGATAGGCGCAGATTTCCCAGAGCGGCGCTCCCGGCGTGAGCGTTGAGAGCAGCACAAGGGCGATGGCGACCAGCACGCCGCCGGCGATCGGCATCCACTTGTAACGGCCGGTGCGGCTGACCATCTGTCCGGAGACCACCGAGGCAACCAGCAGGGCGCCCATCATCGGGATCATCAGCAGCCCGGATTCGGTGGCGTTGACGCTGAACGCCATCTGGAGGTAGGTCGGCAGGTAACCGATGGCGCCGAACATCGCCACGCCGATCAGCAGGCCGGCGACCGTCGCAAGATTGAAGTTGCGGTCCTTGAACAGGTGCAGCGGGATGATCGGCTCGGCAGTGCGGCGCTCCACCAGGACGAAGGCGACCGCACTGAGAACTGTTCCGGCGATCAGCGCCAGGATGACGGGGTCGCTCCACTCGTACTTGCTGCCGCCCCAGGTGGCGAACAGCACGAGGCAGGTCGTTGCGATCGCCAGCAACACCATGCCGCCGAGGTCCAGGCGCGGCTTGCCGCTGTGCTTCGGCAGCTTGAGGAAGAACACCGCACCGGCCAGCGCGAGCAGGCCCAGGGGGATGTTGATCCAGAACACCCAGCGCCAGCCGGGCCCTTCGGTGAACCAGCCGCCCAGCAGCGGACCGGCAACGGAAGCAATGGCGAAGACCCCGCCCATCATCCCCATGTATTTGCCGCGTTCGCGGGCCGGTACGACGTCGGCGATGACGGCCTGCGACAGGATCATCAAACCACCGCCACCAAGTCCCTGGACCACCCGGGCGGTGATCAACACACCCATGTCGTTTGCCAGGCCGCCGATGACGGACCCGATCATGAACAGGATGATGGCGGCCATCAGCAGGGCCTTGCGTCCCATCAGGTCACCGAGTTTGCCGTAGATGGGCATGGTGATGGTGGACGCGAGAATGAAGGCGGTGATGACCCAGAGCATGTCGCTGACGCCGTGGAGTTCGCCCACGATGGTGGGCAGGGCCGTGCTGAGCACGGTCTGGTTCAGGGCCGCCAGGAGCATCGAGAGCATCAGGCCCACGAAGAGCAGCACCATGTGTTGCTTGCCTTCGGCCGGTGCCGCCGCGGGGACTGCGTGCTTGGTCATGAAATTTTCCTTAGTAAATGGTGGAGCAGGGCCAGCGACGGCCCAAGGGTCTCCGGGGAGATCCCCTCGACGGGGTCAAAATCGGTGGAGGTGATATCGAAGCGGATGGGGACTCCGGCGATCATGACCAGCATGCGTGCGGCTTCCTCCAGGCTGAAGCCTTCGGCGCCGGCCGCCCAGGCGGGATCCTGGGCCAGCACGCCGGAGATGCCCCGGCAGACGAGGCCCTCGGCCTTGACCATGTAATCCATATGGCGGCGTCCCAGTTGGGGATAGCGCGCAATCAGCTGGCGGCGCCGGGCGCGGTCGGTGCCCCCGATCGCCGTCCCGGCGACGGTCACGAGCAGCCGCGAAACCTGCCCGACCAAATCCTCGGCGGTGGTGGAGATCCGGGAAAGCTGTTCCTCGTCCAGGACGGGTTCGCGCAACCCCAGAATCGCGTCTTCCTTCACCTGGAAATAGTTGAAGAGAGTCCGCGCGGAGACGCCGGCACTGGAGGCGATGGCCTCCACTGTGGTCTGGTCGGCGCCGTGCAGCAGGGCAAGGGATGCGGCGGCCTCATGGAGGGCCGTCCAGGTCTCGGCCTTTTTGCGCTCGCGCAGGGGCAGCGGAGAAGCGGTAGTCATGGGTTAAATATTTGCACGACTGCAATGATTGCACAAATGCATACTTGCAGTGATGCAACTATCCGTCGAGTGTGGAGCCAGTCAGGTGGCCGGCAGCTCCGCGCCGCGCAGCACCCGGCCGTTCAGGCCGCGCTTAGCCCGGATCCCGCCGATTATCCGGCAGACGACGTAGATCAGGAAGGACAGCGTAGTCACGTAGGGGCTGATGGGAATCCGGCCGCCCAGGGCCAGCAGGATGCCTCCGACGGTGGCCGTCATGGCGAACACCACACTGAGGATCACCACCAGCCGGGGTGAAGACGTCACCCGCATGGCCGCCGCCGCGGGAGTGATCAGCAGCGCCAGCACCAGCAGGGCGCCAACAATCTGGATGGAGAGGGCCACGCTGACGCCGAGCAGCAGCATGAACCCGATGGCAAGTGCCCGCACGGGCACACCGCGGGCCGAGGCGACGTCGGGGTCCACGCTGGCAAAGGTGAGCGGACGCCAGATTGCCACCAGGGCAATCATCACCACGACGGCGGCGACCGCGAGCACCTGGAGCTGGACGGTTCCGACGGAAACGATCTGACCGGTGAGCAGGCCGAACTTGTTGGCGGCGCGCCCCTCGTACAGGGAGAGGAAGAGGATGCCCAGGCCCAGCCCGAACGGCATGATGACGCCAATGATCGAGTTTTTGTCCCGGGCGCGGACGCCCAGCAGACCCAGCAACAGCGCCGCCACGACGGATCCCACCAGGGAGCCCAGGACGATGTCTGCCCCGATCAGCAGGGCAAAGGCCGCGCCGGCAAAAGAGAGCTCGGAGATCCCATGGACGGCGAAGGCCAGGTCCCGCTTCATCACGAAGGTGCCTATCAGACCGCCGAGCAGGCCCAGCACCGCCCCCGCCCAGAGGGAATTCTGCACCAGCAAAAGCAACTCGCCGTAGTTTTCAAAGTTGAAGATTGAATTGAGGAGGCTGTCCAGATCCATCTAGCCCACCTCCCCCGCCACCGCGTGGGCGTCCTCGTGGTGATGCGTCGTGGCATCCGGCAGTCCGACGACGATCAGCCGTCCGTTCGCGTTGATCACTTCGACGTGACTGCCGTAAAGATCGGACAGGACTTCCGTGGTCATGACCTCCTCCGGCGTGCCCACCCGGAACCGTCCGCCGGCCAGATACAACACCCTGTCCACATAGTCCATGATCGGGTTGATCTCGTGCGTTACGAACACCACGGCACTGTCCTGGTCGTGGCATTGTTTGTTGATCAGGGCACTGACCGCCTGCTGGTGCTGCAGGTCCAGGGACAGCAGGGGTTCGTCGCAGAGCAGCACCTGGGGGTCGGCGGCAAGAGCCTGCGCCACCCGCAACCGCTGCTGCTCGCCGCCGGACAGCTGGCCGACGGGGACCTTTGCGTAATCGGCGGCTCCCACCAACTCGAGCAGTTCATCGATTCTGCGGTTTGCTTTCGCCCCGCCGAGCCGGAGCCCCCAGCGGTGGCCGTCGACGCCGAGCCCCACGAGGTCGCGGGCGCGCAGCGGCGTGTCAGGGTCGAAGGACTTCTGCTGCGGGACATAGCCGATCCCCCGGTTGCCCCGCTCCACGGGCCGGCCGGCGAGCAGGGCCGAGCCGGAGCTCAGCTCCTGCAGTCCAAGCAACACCTTGAGGAACGTCGTTTTCCCGCTGCCGTTGGGGCCGAGTACGGCGAAGAATTCACCCGGGTTAATGTCCAGGTCCAGGCCCTCCCACAGCGTGCGTTTACCGAACGCGAGGGAGGCTCCACGGAGGCTCACTACGGGTGTCAACTTGGATTTCCTCGAATTCTGCACAAGCCTCTGGCTCGCACTCTGCGCCAGGAGTGTCTGGCTTGACGGTCTGGCAGGGCTGCCTGGCTGGTCGGTCTTGCTTCGCAGTCAGGTCACGCTGTCCCGCTAATCTTAGGCCAGTGCCTTGCCGATGTTGTCGACGTTGTCTGTCATCCATTGCAGGTAGGACTTGCCCTCGGGCAGGGTCTCGCTGAAGTTCACCACCGGGACCCCGGCAGCAGCTGCCGCGTCCTTGACGGCGAGGGTTTGCGGGCCTTCGGTCTGCTGGTTGTAGGCCAGCAGCCTGATGCTGCCCGACCCCATCAGGTCGGTGGTGGCCTTGAGCGCGGCGGGCGGGACGTCGGTGTCTTCTTCGATCGCGGCGGTATAATCGTCCGGGGTCTGGTTTTCCAGGCCTGCGGCATCGAGCAGGTAGAGCGGCACCGGTTCCGTCACGGCCACAGGCGCCGCACCGGCGGATGCCTTGATTCCCGCCAGCTCGGCTTCGAGGCTGCCGAGCGACTCCTTGAAGGCCGCGGCGTTGCTGCGGAACGTCTCGGCGGAGGACGGCTCGAGCTCGCCGAGCTTGGCCGCTACGGCGTCAGCCAGCCGGGCCATGGCCGGCAGGCTGTACCAGACGTGCTCGTTGAAGCCGGGATGTTCGTGGCCGTGGCCGTCGGCCTCGGCGGACGCGCCTGCAGTCTCTTCCGGGGCCAGCCCCGAAAGCTCCACGGCATTCAGTACACTTCCGTGATCCAGTCCCGTGTCGTCCACGAGCTTGTGGAGGAAACTGTCGTAACCGCCGCCGTTTTCGACCACCAATTCGGCTTTTGATACCGCCAGCTTGTCCTGCGTGGTGGCCTCGTAGGAGTGCGGGTCCTGGCTGGTGCGCGTGATGATGGAATTGACGCGCACCTTGTCTGCGCCAATGGTGCTGACAATGTCCCCGTAGACGCTGGTGGAGGCAACGACCTCGACGATTCCGTCGGCACCGTCGGAATTCCCCGAAGCGGAGTTTCCCGACGTCGGGGCGCAGGCCGTCAGCAGCAGGGTGGCGCCGGCAAGGGCGGCGACGATGGCACGGGCAGCGGGACGGTGCACGGGAAACCTCGGATCTGTTATTGAGAATCAGGAGCAATAGCTCGAGTGTATCCCTAAATAGGAATGATTCCTATTTAGGGATACACCGGCAGCTACTGGTCCTGGCCGAGCCTCCGGTAGCCGGTGGCCTGGGTGGCATCCCGGATCTCGCCGACGAGCTGCTCGATGACGTCTTCCAGGAACAGGACGCCCTGGGTGAGGCCGTCCGGGCCGATCACGCGGGCCAGGTGCGATCCGGTCCGCTGCATGACGGACATGGCTTTCTCGATCTCGTCGTCCATCGCCAGGTTCGCCAGCGACCGGATGTGGCTCTCCGCAATCGGCTGGTGGTACGCCGCGTCGGGGATGGAGAGCACGTCCTTGATGTGCAGGTAGCCGGAAAGCATCCCGTCGTCATCAAGCATCGGGAAGCGGGAGAAACCGGTGCGGCTCACGGCCTTCTCGAACTCCACCGGAGTGGTGTTCGACTTCATCATGACGAGCTTGTCGAGCGGGACCATCACGTCGGACGCGGTGTGTTCGGAGAACTCCAACGCTCCCGTGATGAGTCCGGCGTCGTCGTCCACGAGTCCGTGGCGGGTGGATTCCTGCACGATCGACTGGACTTCCTCGAGCGTGAAAGAGGAGGTGACCTCATCCTTCGGCTCGATCCTCATCAGTTTCAGGATGTGGTTCGCGGACCAGTTGAGCGCCACGATCACCGGCTTCACCAGCCGGGCGATGAACATCAGCGGCGGGGCCAGCAGCAGCGCCGCCTTGTCCGCCACGGAGACCGAAATGTTCTTCGGGACCATCTCGCCGATGGTGACGTGCAGGAAGGTGACCACCAGCAGGGCGACGGCGAAGGCCACAATGTCGGCGATTTCCACCGGTATGCCGACCGCCTCCAGCGGCACGGCCATCAAGTGGTGGATCGCCGGTTCGGCCACCTGCAGGATCAGCAGCGAGCAGACGGTGATCCCGAGCTGCGCGCAGGCGAGCATCAGCGAGACGTTTTCCATGGCGCGCAGAGTGGTTTGCGCCCGCTTGGATCCCGCCTCGGCGAGCGGCTCGATCTGGCTCCGGCGGGCGGACATGACCGCGAATTCCGCACCCACAAAGAAGGCGTTGCCGAGCAGCAGCACCACTAGCCAAACAATGCCGGCCCAGTCGCTCATGCGGCACCGACCTGGCCGTTGGCGTGCTCCTCGTGGTGCACCCGGACGGGTTTGAAGCAGATCCGGTCAATCCTGCGCCCGTCCATGCGGGTGACGGCCAGGGTGCCGCCGGCGACGTCGACGGTGTCCCCCACCGCTGCGATCCGGCCCAACTTGCTCATGACGTAGCCTCCCACCGTTTCGTAGGCAGACTCGTCGGGCACGGTCAGGCCCGGGATCTGTTCGGAGAGCTCATCGGGGCGAAGCAGACCCGGGAAGTACCAGTCCCCCGACGCGCTCTGCAGCAGTCCAGGACGTACCTTGTCGTGTTCATCGGCCACTTCCCCGACGATTTCTTCCACGAGGTCCTCCAGGGTGGCGATGCCGGCGGTGCCGCCGTACTCATCCAGGACCACGGCCAGCTGCAGGTTGCCTTCGCGCAATTCGGCCAGCAGGGCATCGAGGTGAATGGTCTCCGGGACCCGGAGCACGTCGGTCATGATGGCACCGGCCTCCAGCTTGGCGCGCCGGTCCGAGGGAACGGCGATGGCCTTCTTGATGTGCACCACGCCGCGGATGTCGTCCGAGGATTCCCCGATGACCGGGAAGCGCGAATAACCGGTGCGGCGTGCGGCTTCGACAATGTCGGAGACCGGCTGGTCGCCGTCGATGGTCTCGACCCGGATGCGGGGCGTCATGACGTCCGCCGCCGTCCGGCCCGAGAACTTGAGGGTCCGGGCGATGAAGTTGGCGGTCCCGGCGTCGAGGGTACCCATCGCCGCCGAACGGCGCACAAGGGAGGCCAGCTCGGCCGGAGTCCGCGCGCCCGATATTTCTTCCTTGGCCTCCAGGCCGAAGATATTGAGCACCTTGTTGGAGAAGCCGTTGAGCACCATAATGGCGGGTTTGAAGACTGCCGTGAAGATCAGCTGCGGGCGGGCCAGGGCCTTGCCGACCTGGAACGACAGCGCAATGGCCATGTTCTTCGGGACCAGCTCGCCGATCAGCATGGACAGGAGGGTCGCGAAGGCCATCGCCAGGACCAGCGAGACGGAGGAAACTGCGGCGTCCGGCAGGCCCAGGGCGCCCAGTGGGCCTTCGAGCAGTTTGCCCACCGATGGCTCCATCACGTAGCCGGTGAGCAGGGTGGTGATGGTGATGCCGAGCTGGCAGCTGGAGAGCTGCGTGGACAGGGACTTGAGGCATTTGAGCAGGGGCGCGGCGGCAGTATCGCCGTCATCGACCGCCCGCTGGACCGTGGCCTGGTCAAGGGCCACGAGGGAAAATTCAACGGCTACGAAGAAGCCGGTTCCAAGGATGAGCAGCAGGCCTGCTCCGAGAAGAAGCCACTCCATTTAGCGGCCTGCTTCCGGGCCGGCGGGGCGGCGTGGCGCCCGGCTGCCGGGGTATCGGGTGTCCGGGTGCCGGAACGGGCTGCCCGGCGGAGGATGGTCAGCCGAGGCCGACCCTGTTTCCTGGAAGGACCCTGTTTTCTGAAAGGCACGTGGCTGGTGTGCCGCCGGAGAATGATGGGCGCGTGTTCGGGGTTTGCCGGCTCTTCGGGTGGACTGCGCGGGAAGGGTTTCAATTCCCCGCTGACAGCCCCCAGGCCGGCACCTAGATTTACTGTCCATAAGAGTTTTAGTCTACAGGAGCGCCAGGCGCCGACCGCCGTCGTGACACCGCAGGTGATGCCCGACGGCGACCGCTTCCGCCAGCGGCGCAGCTCACCAGCTTTGCGGGACCGGACGGCCTTCCTCATACCCGGCCGCGGACTGGATTCCCGCGACAGCGCGTTCCCGGAACTGCGCGAGGTCCGCAGCACCGGCATAGCTCATCGAGCTGCGGAGCCCGGCAGTGATCATGTCCAGCAGGTCCTCGACGCCGGGCCGCGCCGGATCGATGAACATCCGGGAGGTGGAGATGCCTTCCTCGAAGAGGGCCTTTCGGTCCTTTTCGAAGGCGCCCTCGCGCTGGTTGCGGTTCTGCACGGCGCGCGCGGACGCCATGCCGAAGCTCTCCTTGAACTGCCGCCCGGCGGCGTCCTGCTGCAGATCTCCGGGGCTCTCGTGCGTGCCGGCGAACCAGGATCCGATCATCACCTGGCTGGCACCGGCGGCCAGGGCCAGCGCCACGTCGCGGGGGTAGCGGACTCCGCCGTCGGCCCAGACCCGCCCGCCGGCGGCCCGAGCGGCCGCCGAGCACTCAAGGACGGCGGAGAACTGCGGACGGCCCACGGCCGTCATCATGCGCGTGGTGCACATGGCCCCGGGACCAACGCCGACCTTGACGATGTCCGCGCCGGCCTGGATGAGTTCGCGTGTCGCCTCCGCTGTGACCACGTTCCCTGCCACCACGGGAACGCCGGGGTTGAGGGCCTTCACCGCGGCCAGGGCGTCAAACATCTTCTGCTGGTGGCCGTGTGCGGTGTCGAGGACCAGCACGTCGACCCCGGCGGCGAGGAGTTCCGAGGCACGACGGGCGACATCGCCGTTGATTCCGACGGCGGCGGCCACCTTGAGCCGACCGGCAGGGTCCAGCGAGGGCCGGTACAGCGTGGAGCGCAGGGCGCCCTTCCGCGTGAGCACGCCGGCCAGGACGCCGTCCCGCTGCACGGGGGCAAAGTCGGTTCCGGCGGCGTCCATCGCGTCGAAGGCCCGGCGCAGGCCGGCCCCCGATCCGGCGCCGGATCCGCCGCCGTCGGGCGAGTCTTCCAGCAGTGCCGCGTCCAGTACCAGCGGCTGGTGGCGCATCACCGATGCGAGCGAGGCGAACCGGTCCTGGCCCTCGCAGTCCGAGGCACGGACGACGCCGGTCACGGCACCCGAGTCATCCACGACCATGATCGCCCCGTGCGGACGCTTGCCCATCAGGTGCAGGGCATCAATGACCGTGTCGGCCGGCGACAGCGTGACCGGGGTTTCCAGGACGGTGTGGCGGGTCTTGATCCAGGCCGTGACGTCCCGGATCACGTCCAGCGGTACGTCCTGCGGCAGGACCGCCAGCCCGCCGCGCCGGGCCATGGTCTCGGCCATGCGCTTGCCGGTCACCGCCGTCATATTGGCCGCGACGAGGGGAATGGCGGAGCCGGTCCCGTCGTCCGCCGCCAGGTCCACATCCAGCCGGGAGGTGACATCGGAACGGGACGGAACAAGGAAGAGGTCCGAATAGGTCAGGTCGGTGGTGGGATCAGTCAGGAAACGCACGGTTGCTCCTTAAATAGGCATTCCGGTGCTCAACGGGTTCTCAGTGTGATTCTAGCGAGGCTTCCCGCAGCCTCCGGCAACTGCCCGGCGCCCGTCCGGCACCTGACCGGGCGGCGGCTCCGGCCGGCCTCCGGACTGCCAAATAGGGTGCCGTGACGGCGCGTTGAGACGACTTGATGATTTGAGTCACCCTTATTGGCGGTTTGGCAAGAATCGTCACTAGACTGGCATGGGTCTGGGTTCACTGGACGCGGAGACTGGTTCAATTGGCGTGCTGCGGCACCGTGAAACCAGTGGGAATCAAACTCATGGAAGAGGCGTAATTCAAGTGCCAGAGCAGCCTAGCCACCGTCTACCAGAGGAATTTGGCGGAAACGAGTGGCTCGTTGACGAACTGTACGAGCGGTATCAGCAGGACAAGAACACGGTGGATGCCAAATGGTGGCCCTTGTTCGAATCCTTCGATGCCGGAGACAGTTCTTCCACCAACGGAGCCTCAGGCGCAGCGACAGTTGCGCACCCCGCCACCCGCGAACTTCCCGTAGTAGCCCCGGCTGCCGCGACGGCAACGCAGCCGGCCGCGCCCGCCCCGGCCGCTGCCCCCGCCGCGCCTGCCGCCGCCCCTGCCGCGGCGAAGAAGGCCCCGGCCACCGTGGCCCGCGACGGCTCCAAGACCAAGGAAGCCGGCCCCGGCACGGCACCGATCCCGGCCCAGCTCCCCAAGAACATCAAGGCCCCGACCGCCCCCGAGGAAGACGTCGTTTCCGTCCTCCGCGGCCCGGCCAAGGCCATCGCCACCAACATGATCACTAGCCTGGAGGTTCCGACCGCCACCAGTGTGCGGGCGATCCCGGCGAAGCTGCTGATCGACAACCGCGTGGTCATCAACTCCAACCTGGCCCGTGCCCGCGGCGGCAAGGTGTCCTTCACGCACCTGATCGGCTACGCCGTCATCCGCGCCCTGGCCCAGTTCCCGTCGATGAACGTCTACTACGACGAGGTCGACGGCAAGCCTGTCGCGATCCAGCCGGCGCACGTGAACTTCGGCATCGCCATCGACATGCCGAAGCCCGACGGCTCCCGCCTGCTGATGGTGCCCAACATCAAGAAGGCGGAGACCCTCAACTTCTCCGAGTTCTGGCACACCTACGAGGACCTGATCAAGCGTGCCCGCGCCGGCAAGCTGACCGCCGACGACCACTCCGGCACCACGGTCTCGCTGACCAACCCCGGCGGCATCGGAACCGTGCACTCGGTTCCGCGCCTGTCCAAGGGCCAGGCCGCCATCATCGGCGTCGGCGCACTGGACTACCCGGCAGAATTCCAGGGGGCCAGCGCGAAGATCATCGCGCACAACGCCATCAGCAAGGTCCTCACCCTGACCTCCACCTATGACCACCGCGTCATCCAGGGTGCCGGCAGCGGAGAGTTCCTGAAGCTCGTGCACCAGCTCCTGCTGGGCGCGCAGAACTTCTACGATGACATCTTCGAGTCCCTGCGCATCCCGTACGAGCCCGTGCGCTGGAGCCCGGACCTGCAGGTGGACCCGGCCGACGAGATCAACAAGGTCGCCCGGATCCAGCAGCTCATCCACGCCTACCGCGTCCGCGGCCACCTCATGGCGGACACCGATCCCCTCGAGTACGTACAGCGCAAGCACCCGGACCTCGACGTCCTCACCTACGGCCTCACGCTGTGGGACCTGGACCGCGAGTGGCCCACGGGTGGCTTCGGCGGAAAGCCGATGCTCGCCTTCCGCGACATCCTCGGCGTGCTCCGCGATGCCTACTGCCGCACCACGGGCATCGAATACATGCACATCCAGGACCCGGAAGAACGCAAGTGGTTCCAGGACCAGATCGAGCACCCGTACTCCAAGCCGAGCCGCGACGAGCAGCTCCGCATCGTCTCCAAGCTCAACGCGGCCGAGGCCTTCGAGACCTTCCTGCAGACGAAGTTCGTCGGCCAGAAGCGCTTCTCGCTTGAGGGCGGCGAGTCCCTGATCCCGCTGCTGGACGCCATCATCTCCGATGCGGCCGACGACGAACTCGACGAAGTGGCGATCGGCATGGCCCACCGCGGCCGGCTCAACGTGCTCACGAACATTGCAGGCAAGACCTACGCCCAGGTCTTCCGCGAATTCGAAGGCACCCAGGACCCGCGCTCCGTGCAGGGCTCCGGCGACGTGAAGTACCACCTCGGCACCGAGGGCACCTTCACCTCCGACAACGGCAAGGAGACCAAGGTCTACCTTGCCGCCAACCCGTCCCACCTCGAAGCTGTGGACTCCGTCCTCGAAGGCATCGTCCGCGCCAAGCAGGACCGCCTCGACCAGGGCGAAGCCTTCCCCGTGCTGCCGATCATGGTGCACGGCGACGCCGCTTTCGCCGGCCAGGGCGTCGTGGCGGAGACGCTGAACCTTTCCCAGCTGCGCGGCTACCGCACCGGCGGCACCATCCACATCGTGGTCAACAACCAGGTCGGCTTCACCACCGCCCCGTCGTCGTCCCGTTCGTCCACTTACTCCACGGACGTCGCCAAGATGATCCAGGCGCCGGTGTTCCACGTCAACGGTGATGACCCGGAAGCTGTGGTCCGGATCGGGCAGCTCGCCTATGAGTTCCGCCAGCGGTTCCACAAGGACGTTGTCATCGACATGGTCTGCTACCGCCGCCGCGGCCACAACGAGGGCGACGACCCCTCGATGACCCAGCCGCTGATGTACAACCTGATCGAAGCCAAGCGTTCGGTCCGCAAGCTGTACACCGAATCCCTGATCGGCCGCGGTGACATCACCGAGGAAGAAGCCGAACAGCTGCTGCGCGACTACCAGGAACGGCTGGAGCGTGTCTTCGCCGAGACCCACGCTGCGCAAACCTCCCCGATTCCGATCATCAAGGCGGATTCCGCCGCGGTGTCCGATCTGGAGCGCCCGATGGCTCAGCAGACCGATTCCGGCATCAGCGCTCCGGCCTCGACGGCGATCTCCGCCGAGACCCTGGCGCGCATCGGCAAGGCGCACGTCGACATCCCCGAGGGCTTCACGGTCCACGCCAAGCTCAAGCAGCTGCTGGAGAAGCGTGAAGTGATGTCCCGCGAAGGCGGCATCGACTGGGGCTTTGGCGAGCTGGCCGCCTTCGGTTCGCTCATCATGGAAGGCGTCCCCGTCCGGCTCGCCGGCCAGGACTCACGCCGCGGCACGTTCGTTCAGCGCCACGCCGTCTTCCACGACCGCGCCAACGGCGACGAATGGCTGCCCCTGGCCCACCTCTCCGAGGACCAGGCAAAGCTGTGGATCTACGACTCCCTGCTGTCGGAATACGCGGCCATGGGCTTCGAATACGGTTACTCGGTGGAACGCCCGGATGCCCTGGTGCTCTGGGAGGCGCAGTTCGGTGACTTCGTCAACGGCGCGCAGACCATCATCGATGAGTTCATCTCCTCGGCCGAGCAGAAGTGGGGCCAGCGCTCCTCGCTGGTGCTGATGCTGCCGCACGGCTACGAAGGCCAGGGACCGGACCACTCGTCCGCCCGGATCGAGCGCTTCCTGCAGATGTGCGCCGAAGAGAACATGATCGTGGCCAACCCCACGACCTCGGCGTCGCACTTCCACCTGCTGCGCCGCCAGGCGTACAGCCGGCCGCGCAAGCCGCTGATCATCTTCACGCCGAAGCAGCTGCTCCGCCTCAAGGCCGCTGCGTCATCGGTGGAGGACTTCACCACCGGCACCTTCCAGACGGTCATCCCCGAGCACGAGCAGCTGCAGGGCGACGCCGTCGAGCGTGTCCTGCTGGTGTCCGGCCGGCTGTACTACGATCTGCTGTCCACCCGGCAGAAGACCGGAGACAAGACGACGGCGATCGTCCGGGTCGAGCAGCTTTACCCGCTGCCCGCCGCCGAGATCGCCACGGAACTTGCCAAGTACCCGAACGCCGAGGTTGTCTGGGCACAGGACGAGCCCGCCAACCAGGGTCCGTGGCCGTTCATCGGCCTCAACCTTCCGGACGCCCTGGACCGCAGGGTCCGCCTCGTTTCCCGCCCCGCTTCGGCCTCCACCGCGGCAGGATCGATGAAACGCCACGCGGCGGAGCAGGACGCGCTGCTCAAGCAGGCATTCGCACGTAAGTAAGGTCAGCGCTGCCCGGCCGGAGATGTACACACGCAACTCCGGCCGGGCACCGTTGTTTAACCGGCCTTGTCCCGCACCATCCTGGATGGTGGGGACGGGATAATGGACGCTCTGAAGTGAAGAGGTAGTCGTGGAAGATCGAAAGCTGCGGATCGCAGCCGTGGGCGATGAAATGCTGGCCGGGCTGGGTGATCCCCGCGCCTTGGGCTGGCTGGGGCGGGTGCTGGCGCGCACGCCGCAGGACGGGCTCTCCCTGGAATGCTATTCCCTCCCCTGCCCGCAGGAAGGCACGGAAGGCCTGGCCGCACGCTGGCTCCAGGAAGCCGGCCGGCGCTTCAACGACCACCACGAGAACCGTCTGGTCATCGGGCTCTCCGGACGCGATGTCGAGTTTGGGCTCTCCACGGCCCGCAGCCGGCTCAACCTCGCCAACATCCTCGACTCCGCGTCACAGAACAAGATCGAGGTCTTCGTCGTCGGCCCGCCGCCGACCCTGGACCCGACCCAGAACCGCAGGCTCGGCGAGCTCAACACCGCTTTCGCCGACGTCACCACGCGCCGCAAACACCTCTACGTCGACACCTTCTCCCCCCTGCTGAACCACGAGCAGTGGCGCCAGGACCTCGCTGCCAACGGCGGCACCCCCGGCCAGGCCGGCTACGGGCTGATGGCCTGGCTCGTGCTGCACCGCGGCTGGTTCCAGTGGCTGAGAATCGACGCCCCGGAGTAGCCTGCCCGGCCACGGCCGCCCGGGAATTTCGCGATATATCTTGACTGTTCAAATCCGGCGATATATCGTGACTTCATAGTCACGATATATCGCAATGAGCAGCATGAAGTGTCGCCTGCCCGGAGGAACCATGACAGAGAACAACTGGACCGTCACCGGTCCGCAGACCATCGACGTCGACGGCGTCAGCTCGATCAAGCTTGGCATCGTCCGGGGCCGTTTCGACATCGTCGCCCACGATGAGGCCGTCACCCGGATCGAAGTGTCCGATGTACACGGCGACCCGCTGGCGATCAGCCTCGTCGACGGCCGCCTCGAGGTCCGGCACCAGCTGCACGGGCCGCAGGGCTGGTTCAAGAACCTCATGGGAACCGTCAATAACAGCAGCAGCAACTCGGTGGTCATCAGCATCGCCCTGCCCGCCGGCGTCGAGGTTGAAGCCGGCACGGTCAGCGGCGACGGCATGGTCTCCGGGATCAGCGGGCGCACCCGGCTGAACACGGTGTCCGGTTCCGTCCTGGCCGACGGCACCTCCGGGGACCTGTCCGTCAACACCGTCAGCGGCGAAGTGATCGCACGCAACCACCACGGCGTGCTGACGGCCAAGAGCGTCTCCGGAGAGATCACGGCCTCCGGCGATTTCAGCCACATCCGCGCCAACACCGTCAGCGGGGACCTGAGCTTCGACCTGCACGGCTTTACCCAGGACTTCGGCGCCAACGCGGTCTCGGGTAATGTCACCATCCGCCTCCCGCACGACGTCGGCGTGGACATCATTGCCAAGTCCGCCAGCGGCGCCATCGTGATTGACGACCTGAGCTACAACCAGCCCAGCGGCACCGTGCAGACCATAGCCGGGCCCGATGCGCAGCTCATGCTGGTCCGCACCAACTCCGTCTCGGGCAGGACGTCGATCTTCCACGGCCGGCCCGGCACCGATACCACTACGGGGCCCTGATGCCTCCCGTCTTTGCCCACGGGGCGCTGCGCCTGTATCTGCTCGCGCTGCTGGAGTCCGGCCCGAAGCACGGCTACGAACTCATCAAGGCCCTCAGCGCACGATTCGGCGGCACCTACTCCCCCAGCGCCGGAACCATCTACCCGCGGCTGGGCAAGCTCGAGGACGAGGGCCTCGTGGCCACCCACACCGAGGGGCGCCGGACCTACTACAGCATCACCCCGGCCGGGCTCGTGGAACTGAACAGCCGGCGGGACGAACTCGCCGACGTCGAAAATGACATCTCCGCATCAGTCCGGCGGCTCGCGGACAACCTGCGGCACGACATCAAGGCCAACATGCGGGGTCTGCGGGCAGATCTGGCCGCCACAGCCGAGGCCGCGCGGTCCTCGGCCCGTGCGGCCGGATCCACTGTCGCCTCACTCGCGGGCCAGCGCTACTCGCAGGAGGGCGACAGCCGGCTGCGTGAAGCGGAGATGCTGGTGCAGGCGTTCCGCGACGACATCCGCGTGGAACTGCGCCGGCACGGCGGCCGGCATCCGATTACTCCCGTAACGCTGGAGACGGTCAAGACGGTGCTGGACCAGGCACGGATCTCCATTCGCAACTCCCTGGACTAATACGCGCTGTGCTTGTCGCTGTGCTTGTCCCTGTGCTTGTCCCTGCGGGGCGCTTCCCGCCCCGCCGGTTCGCGGCGGGTGTCCTGATGTGGGAGACTTGAGGGCAGCTCTTTTGAGTACCAAAAATTAAGGAGGCCAGCTATGAGCAAGCGTGCACGCAAACGTCGTGACCGTAAGCGTGGCGGCGCGAACCACGGCAAGCGCCCCAACGCCTAAGCAAAGCTTGGAATGACAGCTTTAAACGAATGACCCCGGAAACCTCTCGGTTTCCGGGGTCATTCGTTTTTGCCTGGCGTGACGCCGCGGTGTCCCCCGGGTCAGGCCTCGACTGAGCTGGAGTGAATGCGGTCCAGGATCGAGTTCTTGAGATTCTCCGGGGCAGCCTCGGTGCAGGAGCGCTTCACCATGACGCGGATGACACATTCGAGGTCGTACTGCTCAAAGCATTCCGGGCACCCGTCCAGGTGGTCCTTGATCTCGGCGATGTCATCGTGCGTGAGGGCACCATCCAGATACTCGTAGATACGTTGCATCCGGGCGTCGTCGCAATCGCCCAGTCCCTGGCAGTCGCTCATTTCCTGTTCTCCTGTTTGTTGCTTCCGGCCGCCGCAGTGGCATCGGCGGCCCTGAATCCCCGCTCGGCGGCGTAGTCGGCGAGCATGTCCCGCAGCATCTTCCGGCCCCGGTGCAGGCGGGACATCACGGTCCCGATCGGGGTGTTCATGATGTCTGAAATTTCCTTGTACGCGAATCCCTCGACGTCGGCGAAGTAGACCGCCAGCCGGAATTCCTCGGGAATGGCCTGCAGTGCGCGCTTCACGTCGGAGTCCGGCAGGTGGTCCAGCGCCTCGGCCTCAGCCGACCGGAGTCCGGACGAGGTGTGCGACTCGGCCCGGGCGAGCTGCCAGTCCTCGATGGTGTCCGAGTTCGACTGCAGCGGCTCGCGTTGCCGTTTGCGGTAGAGGTTGATGTAGGTGTTCGTCAGGATGCGGTACAGCCAGGCTTTGAGGTTGGTGCCCGGCTTGTACTGGTGGAACGCGGAGAACGCCTTCGTGTACGCCTCCTGGACCAGGTCCTCGGCGTCCGCGGGATTCCTGGCCATCCGCATGGCCGCGGAGTACAGCTGGTCGACGTATTGCATCGCGTCGCGCTCGAACCGTACCCGGCGTTCCTCCGTGGTTTCCGTCGCCACGTCCAGGGTCTGCCCGTCCACGATCGTCTCCCGGGCGGCAGCATCCTGCACGGCAGCTGTCGCCGCGCCGTCAGCCGCTGGGGCCTCCGTCCCTGCGGCGGAGCCGGACTCGGGCACCGCTCCGGCTTCCGGGGCAGGTTCGGGGAGTGTGCCGGCGGGGCCGGCAGCAGGTGATTTCGCGGGCGTGGCGCCGTTTCCGGCGACCTCGTGCATGGCCGCAACGGCCGGATCCATGGTGCTCATTGCGTCCCAGTCTACTGTCACCTTGCGGCGGGCGCCCGGAACTGCCGGAACTGCCGGGCTGGTTCGTTCCTGCAGGGCCATCGTCCACAATTCCGCCGGGTCTGCCGCCAAATGCGCGTCCTTCACCAGAATCAAATCTCCGCCTCCCCGCTCATCGTCAGCTCATCATCCAGCCGCACAACGGCGGCCGGGATCTTTCATTCACAACCCCGTCCGGCAGGCAAATATTCCGCAAAAGTGCAAGACTAGAACCGGTTCCCCCGCATCGATTCCGCGGTTCGTTCATCCAGGAGGAAATTCATGTCCTTTGTCCGCTTTCTCGCCCGGCCCATGCTCGCCTCCAGTTTCGTCCTTGCAGGCATGGACAAGCTCAAGAACGCGGATGACACGGCCACGCAGCTGTCACCCCTGCTGCGCCGTGCGGCTGAATCCCTGCCCTTTCAGACCAACGAAAAGGTGCTGGCCCGCGTGATCGGCGGAACCCAGGTGGGAGCGGGCGTGCTCTTCGCGCTCGGCAAGTCAGCACGCCTCGCCGCCACCGTCCTTGCCGTCATCTCCGCGCTCAACGGCTACGTGGAATGGCGCAGCGCCGACATCACCTCCAAGGAGGGCCGCGACGCCCGCCGCAAGCAGCTGCTCAAGAACGTCTCGCTGACCGGAGGCGTGCTGCTGGCTGCCGTCGACACGAACGGCCGGCCCAGCCTGGCCTGGCGGGCCGAGCACCTCGCCGCGGACGCCAAGAAGAACGCCGGCCACTTCGCCGCCGATGTCAAAAAGTCCACCGGCCACCTCGCCACCGATGTCAAGAAGACCACCAACAAGCAGCTGAAGAAGGCCGACAAAGCCGTGCGCAAAGCTGTAGACCACACCGTCGGAGCCTAAAGCAGCAATGACAGGCACCACCCCCACCGCAGCTGCCCCCTCCGTCCCCGCCGCTGGCGCACCGCTCTGGCGGGCTCCGTTCGCCGAACAGCCGCTCGACGCAACGGTCACCGTTCCGGGATCCAAATCCCTGACCAACCGGTACCTCGTGCTGGCCGCCCTCGCCGATGGACCCTCGCGGTTGCGGGCCCCGCTGCATTCCCGGGACTCCGCGCTCATGATCGAGGCACTGCGGCAACTCGGGGCCACCATCACGGAGGTTCCGGGGGACGGCGATTTCGGTCCCGACCTGGCCATCACGCCCATCAGCCAGGAACCCGCCGGGTCCCCAACCGGCATCGACTGCGGACTCGCCGGGACGGTCATGCGGTTCGTCCCGCCCGTCGCGGCCCTGCGCCGGGGAGTGACACTGTTCGACGGCGATCCGCACGCGCGCAAACGCCCGATGGGGCCGATCATCGAGGCGCTCACCGGGCTGGGCGTCGCCGTCACCGCACCCGACGGCGGTCCCGCGTCCTCGCTGCCGTTCGCCGTCGCCGGTACCGGCGACGTGCGGGGCGGCCACCTCGTCATCGATGCCAGCGCTTCCTCGCAGTTTGTGTCCGCGCTGCTCCTGACCGGGGCCCGCTTCACCGAGGGACTGCACCTTGAGCATCAGAGCCAGGACCAGGCCGGGAAGCCCGTCCCCAGCCTGGACCACATCAACATGACGGTCGCCGTACTCCGCGGAGCCGGGGTCGCCGTGGACGATTCCCGCCCGAACCACTGGATTGTCTCCCCCGGGCCCATCCGCGCCTTTGACCTCAGGATCGAACAGGACCTCTCCAATGCGGGCCCCTTCCTGGCGGCGGCCCTCGCGACCCGCGGCACAGTCCGCATCCCCAACTGGCCGGCCGAGACCACCCAGGTCGGCGATCTGTGGCGCAGTATCCTCACGACGATGGGGGCCACTGTCACGCTTACGGACGGCACCCTGACCGTCACCGGCGGCCCGGAGATCAAGGGCGCGGACTTCGACGAGACCAGCGAACTCGCCCCCACAGTCGCCGCACTTTGCGCCCTGGCCAGCGGACCCTCGCGGCTGAGCGGCATCGCGCATCTCCGCGGGCACGAAACAGACCGGCTGGCCGCTCTCGTTGCAGAGATCAACCGCCTGGGCGGCGACGCCGAGGAGACCTCCGACGGCCTCATCATCCGGCCCGCACCGCTGCACGGCGGTGTCGTCCACAGCTACGCTGACCACCGTATGGCCACCGCAGGCGCCATCCTGGGCCTGGCCGTTCCCGGCATCGAAGTCGAGGACATTGCGACCACCGCCAAGACGATGCCGGACTTCCCGCAGTTGTGGGAGTCCATGCTCGCCCAGGGCACCGCCGGAAGCGCAGCCCCCGCGAAGAAGGACGCCTCCGGTGGCACGCAGCACTGACTCCTGGGACGAATCCGACGTCCGGATCCGCCCCAACAAAAAGGGCACCCGGCCCCGCACCAAGGACCGGCCCGCCTACGATGACGCCGTCACCGGGCGGATCATCACCGTTGACCGGGGACGCTACACCGCCGTCGTCGCCGAAGGCACTCCCGAAGAACGCAAGATCATTGCCGCCCGGGCCCGGGAACTGCGCCGCAACCCCGTCGTCGCCGGCGACTTCGTCTCCCTCGTCGGGGACGTCAGCGGCGAACCGGACACCCTGGCCCGGCTGGTCAAGATCCAGGACCGCAGGACCCTGCTGCGGCGCAGCGCCGACGACACCGATCCGATCGAGCGCGCCGTGGTCGCGAATGCCGACACGCTGGTGATCGTGGTGGCGGCCGCCAATCCGGAGCCCCGGACCGGTTTCATCGACCGGGCCCTCGTGGCAGCGTACGACGCCGGAATCGAGCCGCTGCTGCTCGTCACCAAGGCCGACGTCAAGGATCCCGCGGAACTCCTCTCCAACTACCAGCACCTTGCCTTCCCGGTGATCATCTCCAAGACGGCGGACTCCGCCGCCTCCGGCATCGACGCCCGCTCGGACGACGGGCTTTCCGCCCGGCTGGACAAGGACGCCGTCTCCCAGCTGCGCGCCCACCTCGACGGGAAGGTCACCGTCATGCTGGGCCACTCCGGTGTGGGCAAGTCCACCATGGTCAACGCCCTGACCGGCGCCGAGCGCGCCACCGGCGGCGTCAACGCCGTGACCGGGCGCGGCCGCCACACCTCCTCCTCCGCGCTGGCCCTCAAGGTCAACGATGCGCCGCCGGGCAGCTGGATCATCGACACCCCCGGTATCCGCTCCTTTGGTCTGGCCCATGTGGACCCCGACCGGATCCTGCGCTCCTTCCCGGACCTCGAGCCCGGCACCGACGACTGCGAGCGGGGCTGCAAGCACGATTCCAGCGCCGTCAACTGCGGGGTGGACGCCTGGGTGGCGGCCGGCCATGCCGGCGAGTCCGGCCCCGCCCGGCTCGCCTCGCTCCGCCGCCTGCTGGGGACGGACCCGCGGATGGAAGCCCAGGACGTCAAGGAACTGGGCACCGTCTCCTAAGGGGCTGCGGCGCAGCCTACCGCTCCCCCGCCCGCTTTGGCGGTAGTTTGGAACTATGAGTCAACCCGCTTCGAGCTACAACGATGACCTGCGCCTTGCCCATGTACTGGCAGATTCCGTAGATTCCCAGACCATGAGCCGCTTCAAGGCACTCGACCTTCGGATTGAGACGAAGCCGGACCTGACGCCGGTAACCGACGCCGACAAATCGGTCGAGGAGGCCATCCGCGGCCAGCTCTCCCGCTCCCGTCCGCGCGACGCCGTCCTCGGCGAGGAGTTTGGCAGTTCCGGCCATGGCTCCCGCCGGTGGATCATCGACCCGATTGACGGGACCAAGAACTTCGTCCGCGGCGTCCCGGTCTGGGCCACGCTGATTGCCCTCGTCGACGAGGGCGAGCCGGTCGTCGGCGTCGTCAGCGCCCCGGCGCTGGGCAAGCGCTGGTGGGCCGCCAAGGGCGCCGGAGCCTATATGGGCCGTTCGTTGGCTGCCGCCACCCGGCTGAAAGTCTCCAACGTCTCCCAGCTCGCGGACGCCTCCCTGTCCTATTCCAGCCTGGGCGGCTGGAAGCAGCGCGGCAACCTCGACGAGTTCCTTGACCTCACCGAGAAGGTCTGGCGCACCCGCGCGTACGGCGACTTCTGGTCCTACTGCCTCGTGGCCGAAGGTGCCGTCGACATCGCCTGCGAGCCCGAACTGAACCTCTACGACATGGCCGCGCTGGTCCCGATCGTCACGGAGGCGGGGGGACGCTTCACCTCCCTCGAAGGCGAAGACGGCCCGTTCGGCGGCAACGCCCTCGCCACCAACTCCATCCTGCACTCGGAGGTTCTCAAGCGCCTCAACCCGGGCCTGGACGACCTGCTCTAGCAACCCGCTTCCAAGGATTCCTCAAGCTCCCTGTACGACTCTGGCAAAGACGCCGGCCCCCAAAGCCGGCCTCAAGGCTAGGGCATCTTTTTGGGAGGAGAGCAGCCTTGTCTGACACACGTCAAGCCTCGATTCGCGGCACCGCCGTCGTCAGCCCGGTTCTGCTGGCGCTGGTGGCGAAGTACCGGGACCTGGACCCCGCATCCGCCGCCGCCCTGCACACCGCTTCCGCTGGGCTGGCACAGCATATTCTTACCGGCAGTCCGGCCGTCGCAGCATCCGTGGTCCTGTCCACCTGCAACCGTTTCGAAATCTATTGCGAAGTCCCGTCCCTGACGGTCCTTGAAACCGCCCGCGCATACGTCCTGGATTCAGTCCAGTACTGCTCCGGGCTGCCAACGATCCGCCTTTCGGCCCTTTTCGAGGAGCTCCGGGGAGGCGCGGCTGTCGAACATCTCTTCGCCGTTGCAGCGGGCCTTGATTCGGTCGTCGTGGGTGAGCGGGAAGTCGCCGGCCAGGTCCGGCGCGCACTCGCCGACGCACAAGCCGCCGGAACCACCAGCGGACGGCTGGGCAGGCTGTTCCAGGCCGCGTCCCGCACGGCCAAGGATGTCGGGGCCCAGACCGCGCTCAGCAGCGCGGGCCGATCCATCGCATCGGTCGCCTTGGACCTCGCCGCCAGAACCCGCAGGGACGGGATTGCCGGCACATCGGCCGTTCTTTTCGGTACCGGCGCCTACGCAGGATGCGTGGCCGAACTGCTCAGAAACCGACAATGCTCCGAGATTTCGGTCTTCTCCCAGTCTGGCCGCGCGAAGACCTTCGTGGCGGCCAGGGGAGGCATTGCGCTATCGGCGCGGCGGCTGCCGGCAGCGGTTGCCGGATCCGACCTAGTCATTGGCTGCAGCGGTGCAGGGGTGCGAGTCGACGCTGCCGCCCTCGCCCGGTGGCGTGCGGGTGCGGCGCGTCCCCTCACCGTCGTCGACCTCGCTCCCAGCCACGATTTCGACCCGCACGTGGCGGAACTGCCGGGTGTGGACCTCATTACTTTGGAATCGGTCCACCTCGCTGCTCCCCCGGCGGATGCCGAGGCACTGCGCCTCGCGCGCTCCCTGGTCCGGCAATCGGCACGCCTCTTCGAGGAGCAAGACGCGGCCCGCGCTGTCGACGCCGCCGTCGTCGCCCTGCGTGAGCACCTGCATCAGGTCCTGCTGAGCGAAATGGAGCGGGTCAGTAAACATCACGCCCGGGGCGCCTCGACTGAAGACATCAACCTCGCCCTCCGGCGCATGATGCGGCGCGTGCTCCATACCCCGACGGTCCGCGCCCGGGAGCTCGCCGCCCTCGGACGCCAGGACGATTACACGGCGGCGCTGGACACGCTGTTCGGCCTCAGCGTCCAGCCCGGCAACGGGACTGCCGCAGCGGCCCTCTAGGGGTTGCAGCGCCGGGACCGTCGCGCCACGATCAGTCTCTGGGCCGTCCGGTCATCATCGGCGGGGCCTTGTAACAAACGGCTTCACATTCATGCCCCGCCTTTTCTGCGGCGGCAGGCATGTCCTACGCTCGAATCAGGTCACGAGTGCCAGCGCTAAACCCCGGTTTGCTGGCCGGCAACCCTCCATTCGCGGTGGGGTGCCCCGGGTGACGACCTGGCCGGTCCGGAACGGACCCGGCAAGCGCGGATCCCCTGTGTGGGGTCCTTTTCGAGCGAGGTCCCATGACGACTGCCACCATTCCTGCCACCCCTGACTTTCAGACCGGCGCCAGCCAGGCCCGTCCCGACGCGCGGTTCGCCGTAGCCCGACGTCCGCTGGCCGCCGTGACCGGCGCCGAGATCCAGGCACCGCTCATTCACGGCGGCCACGTCCGCTACGCCAACCTGGACTACGGCGCCTCGGCCCCTGCCCTGTCCGTCGTCTCGGCCTACCTCAACGAGATCCTGCCGTACTACGCCAGCGTCCACCGCGGCGCCGGGTACGCCTCGCAGATCAGCACCTCGGTCTACGAGAACGCCCGCACCATTGTCCGGGAATTCGTGGGCGGCCGGCCGGACGATGCCGTGATCTTCACCCGGAACACCACAGATTCCCTGAACCTGCTGGCCGGGTGCCTGCCCGCCGTCGACGGTGTGCACACGGGCGAGGTGCTGTACCTCGACATCGAGCACCACGCCAACCTGCTGCCGTGGCAGCGCGTCCCGCACCGCAGCGTCATCGCCGCCCCCACCCTCGCCGCCACGCTGGAACTGCTCCGCGCGGAGCTCGCCCACGGCGGCGTCAGCCTGCTCGCCGTGACCGGCGCCTCGAACGTCACCGGCGAGATCCTGCCCATCCCGGCTCTGGCCGCTCTGGCTCACGACTACGGCGCCAGGATCGTCGTGGATGCCGCCCAGCTGGCACCCCACCGGCGGATCGACATCGCCGCGGACGACGTCGACTACCTCGCCTTCTCCGGGCACAAGCTCTACGCACCGTTCGGTGCCGGGGTTCTGATCGGCCGTCCCGACTGGCTCGACGCCGGCACCCCGCACCTGGCCGGCGGCGGAGCCGTGCAGGACGCCAGGATTGACAGCGTCAGCTGGACCACCGGCCCGGCCCGGCATGAAGGCGGCTCCCCGAACGTCCTTGGCGCCGCCGCCCTGGCCCGGGCCACCCAGGTGATCGCCGATCTGGACGTGGACCAGTGGCACGCGCACGAAAACGCCATCCGGTCCTTCCTCGTCGAGGGCCTTGCCCGGATTGACGGTGTGACGGTCCACCAGATCTTCTCGGACAGTGCCTCCTTCGACGCTCCGGCAGGCGCCGGGCCGGGTACCGCGGCCGGTGCCGGTACCGGAACGATCGGCGTCGTCAACTTCTCGGTGGAAGGCTACGACGCGGGACTGGTGGCGGCGTACCTGTCGGCCGAACACGGCATCGGGCTGCGCGACGGCCGCTTCTGCGCGCACCCCCTGCTCCGGCGGCTCGGGCTCCCTTCGGGCTCCCTGCGGGCCAGTTTCGGGCTGGGGTCCCGGCTCGAGGACGCCCAGCGGCTGCTCGCCGCCCTCCAGGAGCTGCGCCGGACCGGCCTCGGCTGGGACTACGTCGTGGACGCCGGACGCTGGGTGCCGTCCAACGACACCCGCAGCTACCCGCACTGGGCCCCCAACACGCCCGGCACCGCCGGCGCGGCCCCCTGCACGCAGGACTGACAGCCCCCGCTGAGGTCCCGGCGGGGAAACACCGGCCCTGCCGCGTGCGGTAAATTCGAAAGGTACCATCCGGACCTGCCGAAGGAGAGCGCACGTGGCACGCGGCGGACCCAAACTGCATCACAAACGGCGCCAGGAGCTGGGGCAGAGTTTCCAGGACGGCGGGGAACACTACGAACGCGTCCGTCCCGGGTACCCCGACGATTCGGCCGACTGGCTGGTCCCCCAGGGCGCCAAGGACGCCGCGGACCTCGGCGCCGGCACCGGGAAGTTCACCGCGCTGCTGGTCGCGCGCGGCCTACACACGGTCGCGGTGGACCCGTCCGCCGACATGCTGGAACGACTGCGCCGGACGCTCCCGGGCGTCACCGCCGTCGAGGGTACCTCCGAGCAGACCGGGCTGCCCGCGGGGGCATTCGACGTCGTCACCGTCGCCCAGGCCTGGCACTGGTGCGATCCGCTCCTGGCCAGCACGGAGATCGCCCGGATCCTCCGCCCCCACGGGGTGCTGGGGCTGATCTGGAACCAGCTGGACACGTCCGTTCCCTGGGTGCACCGCCTCTCGCGCATCATGCACGCCGGCGATGTGCACAAACCCCACTTCACACCGCCCCTTGGCCCGGAATTCACGGGGCTGGAGAGCCACCTCACCCGCTGGGAAGATCCGGTGCGGACCGCCGACATCATGGAACTGACGAAGTCCCGCAGCTACTACCTGGCCGCCAGCGAAACAACCCGGGCCAAGGTCCTGGGCAACCTCGACTGGTACCTGCACGAGCACCTTGGCCACCGCCCCGGCGAGGTGATTCCGCTCCCCTACCTGACGCAGAGCTGGCGGGCCGTCCGGGCCTGACCGTCTCCGGCGCCGCCTGACGGTAGGCTGGAAACTGTGAAGACCAGTCTGCCCTCCTCCTCGATCGAGGACTACGTCAAGGTCATCTACTCCTTTACGGAGTGGCAGGACAAGCCCATCACCTCCACCCAGCTGGCCCAACGGCTCGGCGTAGCCAACTCCTCGGTCTCCGAAATGGTGCGCAAGCTCAAGGACCAGGGCCTCGTGGACCACCAGCCCTACAGCGCCATCACGCTGACGGCCGACGGCGTCCGGCTGGCGTTGTCCATGGTCCGGCGGCACCGGCTCATCGAAACCTTCCTGGTCCGTGAACTCGGCTACCGCTGGGACGAGGTCCACGACGAGGCCGAGCTCCTGGAGCACGCCGTCTCGGACAATTTCATCGACCGGATGGCAGCAAAGCTCGGGAACCCGGTGCGGGACCCGCACGGCGATCCGATCCCGGCCGCGGACGGTTCCGTCCTGATGCCCGCTGCCCACCGGATGAGCGAACTCGATGACGGGCACAAGGGCCGGATCACCCGCATCAGCGACGAGAACCCCGAATTGCTGCGCTACCTTTCCGCCGAGGAGATCGCTCTGGACGCGGACGTGGAGGTCCTGGGCCGCAAGCCGTTCGGCGGCGCCCTGGTGGTGCGCATCGGATCCGGGGCGGCCCGGCACGAGTTCGACCTCGCCGAGGAAGTCGCCTCCGCCCTCTGGGTCCACAGCGAGTCCGGCCATCCCGGCTGCAGCCTTGAGCGCAACTAACGGCTGGCGTGCGTGGGCCGCGGTCGCCGTCGGCGGCCTGATCGGAACGGAACTGCGCTACGGTGCCGGCCTGGTGTTCCCCGAGACAGCCGGCGCCATCCCCTGGACCACCCTGGTGATCAACGTCGTCGGGAGCTTTGTCCTGGCGGCCCTCACCACGGTCTGGATCGCCCGGCCGAAGACAGCGTTCTGGCTCCGGGCCGGGCTGGGGCCCGGACTGCTCGGTTCCTTCACCACTTTTTCGGCCGTGGTGTTCGCCATCGACCAGCAGTTCCGTGCCGGTTTCCATGCCAGCTGGCTGGCCTACCTGGGCCTGTCGCTGGTCCTGGGCCTCGGCGCCGCGGCCGCCGGCTGGAAAACCGGCAAGGCCCTGGCCGACCTCAGCGGCGGAGCCGCATGATCACCGCCGTGCTGGTGGGCGTCTTCGGCGTCGCCGGCGCCCTGCTGCGTTTCGCCGTCGACTCCTGGTTTGCGCACCACCCGGGGCGTCATCCGCACTGGCCCTGGGCGACCCTCACCGTCAACGTAACCGGCTCCTTCATCATCGGCGCCGCCCTGGGGATCACGGGCCAGCTGGGGCTCGGGGCCGAGTGGCAGTCCGGCCTCACGGCCGGGCTCGCCGGAGGTCTCACCACCTTCAGTTCCTGGACCACCGCCACGGTGCGGCTGGTGAGCGAGACCCGCTACCGCGCCGCTGCCCTCAACGTTGCCGCGAACCTGGTCGCCGGCCTTGCAGCGGCAGCCCTCGGCCTGGCCCTCACGGGGCTGTGACGAGCCTTACTCCGGCGTCCTGACGGCGACTCGGGGACCGTCCCATCCCGTATCGTTGAAGGATGGTTACCCGACGTGAAGCAGCCCAGATCCTCGATATTCCGCTGGAAATGGCCCACCGTCACGGCATCCCGCCCCGGCTGAGCGACGCCGAGCTCGGCGACCTCCTGGACAACCCGCCGGCCTGGCTCGTGCAGTCCAAGGCCAACCGCACCGGCAAGCGCCCCATCTGGGTCCAGCTGACCTGCGCGGTGTGCGGGTTCTCCGAGGCGGCCCGGCCGAAGAAGTGGTGGCCGGAGTTCACCTACGTGTGCTGCGCCCACCACGCGCCGTACGAGATCCCGGGTGTGGCTGCCGGGCTGGTCCGCAGCGAGTATGAGGGTGTGGGCAGCCGCTTCGTCGGCATCGTGGACGTTGCGGTGCCCGAGGCGTAATTTAGTATCACGGGGCCATCCCGGCCCCCCTGCTGTTAGGGAGCGCCCACATGCCTGACAAAACGCCGCACCAGAGCACGGCCAAGAAACCGGTGAAAACCATCAAGGAAAAACGGGCCGAGAAGAAGTCCAAGAACGTCGCGGAGACGCACACGGACCCGGTCGCCCACATCAAGAAGCGCTGAGCACGGCCCGCCAGCCGGGCAGCCGCTTCTGCCCACAAATGGGCAAAACAGAAGGCCGGAAGCTGACGCTTCCGGCCTTCTGTGTGGAACTTTACGGGGTGGAGCACCGTCTCCGGGGCTCCGATGGTGGAGATGGGGGGAATTGAACCCCCGTCCGATGTCGTGTTGTCAGGGCTTCTCCGGGCGCAGTTTGCGTCGGATTTTCTCGGCCCCAGCCATGCTGCAAACAGCTGGCTGATCCGGGCCCAGTCATCAAAGAGTCCCGTTCACCCCGATGACGGGGGTAAACAGCAGTGGCTATTTAAATGACGCCAGGATCCGGGGCAATAGCAACCTCGGGCTGACGGACTGTCTTACTGCTTAGGCAGCGAGAGCGAAGTCAGTGCGTTTTGATTCGGCACTTATTGGTTTGCAGACAGCGTTTACGAGATAATTCTGCATCCTCGGCCCGCTTCACCTGTCGCGACTAACATCGTCGAAACCGATCATCCCCGTATTTTTTTATCAAACCGATCAGGTCTGGCGCCTGGCCGCTATTGCGGTTTCCGCGCCGTTTCTTCCCGGACTATTAGCATAACGCACGTCCCCGCGGAATCATTCCCGCGGGTTTCGGACGTTCGTGACTAGCGCCGGTTCCGCTCGCGCATGACACGCAGGGCCTCGCGCTTGTCCTGCTGCTCGCGCAGGGTCTGGCGCTTGTCGTATTCCTTCTTGCCGCGGGCGACGCCGATCTCCACCTTCGCCCGGCCGTCCAGGAAGTACAGCTGGAGCGGGACGATCGTGAAGCCTGATTCGCGGATCTTGTGCGAGATCTTGGTGAGTTCGTCGCGGTGCAGCAGCAGCTTCCGACGGCGGCGCGCGGCGTGGTTGGTCCAGCTCCCCTGGTGGTATTCGGGGATGTGGATGCCCTCCATCCACAGCTCGTCGTTGTAGAAGGTGCAGAAGCCGTCGACCATGGAGGCATGGCCCTCACGGAGGGACTTCACCTCGGTGCCCATAAGCGCGATCCCGGCCTCGTAGGTGTCGAGGATCGTATAGTCGTGCCGGGCCTTACGGTTGGTGGCCACTACCTTACGGCCACTTTCTTTCGGCACGGTAGAACTCCTTGAATCGATGGGTGGGCCCGCTGCCGGGACGGCGCGGGCTTCTTCCAGTTTACGGCAGAGCCGCAGCCCAGCCGCGGGCCTTCCGCTCCGGGCGGATCAGAGCAGGTTCATCGGGTCCACGGCCCGGCCGTTGAGCCAGGTCTCGAAGTGCGAATGGCAGCCGGTGGAGTTGCCGGTGGTTCCCGAGTAGGCGATCAGCTGTCCCTGGCTGACCTGCTGTCCGGGGGAAACCGTCACACTGACGTTGTGGTAGTACACGGTGGTCAGCGAGTTTCCCTGGACGACGCCGTGCGAGATCTTCACATTGTTGCCGCCGCCGTCGTTGGCCCAGCCGGCTGAGAAAACGTTGCCGGCAGCCGCAGCGTAGACCGGCGTGCCGCAGGCCGCGGCGAAGTCGATGCCGGTGTGCATGTAGCCGCCTTGGCCGTAGAAGTCGGTGGTGCCTGGCGGAGTCACGCGCCAGCCGAAGCCGGAACTGATCCGCACGCCGTTGAAGGGGTGCCGGAGCCCGAACGCCGACGGGTTTCCGGGCGGGGCGGGGACGTACGGCGCCGGGGCCGGCGCCGGCGGCCTGATCTGCCCCTGGGCACGGGCGGCCGCGTCGGCGGCTGCGGCGGCGGCGGCGGCGGCGGCCGCAGCTGCCCTGGCGGCCTCTGCGATCCGGCGCTGTTCGGCTTCCCAGGCCTCGCGCAGCTTGCGGTCGCGTTCGACGATGTCCGCCGCGACAGCGTCCTGCTGTGCCTTGACCTGGGCGATCTGCGTCTGGATGGCGGGTTTGGCGGCCTGGAGTTCGGCGTCGAGCCGGGTGGTGTCGGTGATGAGCTGGTCCACCTGGGCCTTTTTGGCCTCGGCCTCGTCACGCGCGGCCTGTTCCCGGGCCAGAGCGGCGTCGGCCTTGGCCTTGAGGTCCGTGATCTCGGCTTCCACTGCTTCAAGCCTGGCCTGGGAGTTGACGTTGGTGGCGTTCTGCTGGGTGAGCTTGTCCATCGCGGAGTTCTGGCTGCGCATCGCCTGGTCGGCCAGGTCGATGGTGTCGGTGAGGCTGCCGCCGTTGTTCGAGCCGAAGAACAGCGAAAGGTTGGAGGGCACGCCGCCGGACTTGTAGGCCTGGGTGGCGATCTGACCGATCAGCTTTTTGGTGTCGGCGATTTTCTGCTTGTCCGTCTCGAGCTGCTGGGTGATCTTTGCCTTGTTCTGCTGCGCCAGGTCCACGCGGGCGGCGAGGGCCTCGGCCTCCTTTACGGCACTGGCCACGCGGCCTTGGGCCTCCAGCAGGGCCTGCTGCGCGCCGGGGAGCTGGCCTTGGTACAGAACGAGGTCCGCGGCGGCCTGCGCGATCCGGGAGTCCACGAATTCGAGGGAATGCTGGACCCGGGCCGCTTCCTCGCGGAGGGCGGCCTGCTGGTCCTCGAGGGTATCGGCAAACGCCACCGGGGTGGGGGCACCCAGGCTGGCGGCCAGGACCAGCGCCAGTGTAGCGCCGACGATGCGGCTGCGGCGGCCGGCCACCGGGAGCCTGGTCGAAACCGGCTGCGGTGCGGGTCGGTGCATCCGTGTCATGGGCTTTCCCTTTTCGTTGTGCACGCTAAACCCTCAAGTATCGCCGGAGGGTCAGGAGTGATGATACTCCTGCCAGCAGGACGCCGAGGCCAATCAGGGCCGGGGCCAGAATCAGCGTCTGCGCTGCGGAGATAAAGGCGGTGTCCGGATATTGCTGGGACAGGTACCCGCCCAGGAAGAAGTGCGCCACGGCCCACAGCGTTGCCGAGGCCAGCGCCGCGCCGATCACGGCGGCGATCACGCCTTCAAGGATGAACGGCAGCTGAATCACCATCTTCGACGCCCCGACCAGGCGCATGATCCCGGTCTCCCGTCGCCGGCTGAAGGCCGAAAGCCGGATCGTGGTGGCGATCAGCAGGATGGCACAGACGATCATGACGCCGGCGACGCTGACGGCCACGAGCGACGCGGCGTTCATGACCGAGAAGAGCCGTTCCAGGAGCTGGCGCTGGTCGATCACGGTTTCGACGCCGGCCTGCGAGGAGAATGTCTCGCTGATGATCTGGTACTTCTCCGGGTCCTTCATGTTGATCCGGAAGGAGGCCGGAAGCTGGTCCGGCGTCACTGAGTCGACAATTGGGGAATTGGAGAACTGTTCCTTGAAGTGCTTGTACGCGTCGTCCTTGGACTCGAACTGGAAGTCGTTGACGTACTGGGCCACCGCGGGCGATTCGAGCAGCTTGCCCAGGTTGTCCTGTTGTTCCGGGGTGGCGGGGCCGGTGGCGCAGCCGGCCGCCGTCGAACCGTCGCTGCAGAGGAAGATGGCGACCTGGACTTTGTCGTACCAGTAGCCCTTCATCTGGTTGATCTGCAGTTGCAGCATGCCGGCGGCGCCGACGAAGGTCAGGGACACGAACGTCACCAGGATGACCGAGACCACCATGGAGAGGTTGCGGCGCAGGCCGCTGCCGATTTCGGCGAGGACGAATTGGAGCCTCACAGCTGGACCTCCCCGGCGGCGCGGGCGTCGGAGCCGGTGGCGGCAGCGGGCTGGGGTTCCCGCCCGCTGGCATCCCGCAGGCGGCGTGACTGTCCCACGACCGGAATCATGGAGGTGTAGAGGGCTTTGGCCTCGTCCCGGATGATGACGCCGTTGCGCAGTTCAACAACGCGTTTGCGCATCTCGTTGACGATGTCGTCGTCGTGCGTGGCCATAACGACCGTGGTGCCGTTCTGGTTGATCTTGTCCAGCACCCCCATGATGCCCATGGAGGTGGTGGGGTCCAGGTTGCCGGTGGGCTCATCGGCCAGGAGGATGCCGGGCCGGTTGACGACGGCGCGGGCGATCGCCACGCGCTGCTGCTCACCGCCGGAGAGTTCGTGCGGAAGGCGGTTTTCCTTGCCTTCGAGGCCGACGGTTTTCAGGACCTCGGGAACGGTGTCGCGGATGACGCTGCGGCTCTTGCCGATGACCTGCATGGCGAAGGCGACGTTGGCGAACACGGTTTTCTGCGGCAGCAGGCGGAAATCCTGGAATACGACGCCGATCCCGCGGCGGAGCCGGGGCACGCGCCAGCTGGAGATGTTCGCGACGTTCTGGCCGGCGACGTAGACGGCACCGGAGGAGGCGCGGTCCTCTTTGAGGACCAGGCGCAGGAAAGTGGACTTGCCGGACCCGGAGGCCCCAACAAGGAAGGCGAATTCGCCGCGGTCGATCTCAAGGTTGATCGAATCCAGCGCGGGTCGCGCCTTCTGGTCATAGACCTTGGTGACATTTTCGAAACGGATCATGGCCCTAAGTACCCTGCAGGACGTGGACGGGTACGGCCCTGTTCTGCTGCCGGCGCGCGGGCTTTCTAGTGGGGGAAGTAGAGCTCCGGCTTCTCGACTATACGCACGGGCCGCGGCGGATCGGCCTGAGTGCGCAGGCGTGTCGCAGGAATAGACGGGAGGGGCCGGTGTGACGCAGGAGGCAGCAGGGCCGCACCAAAGCCGCCGGGGCAACTCTGCCGTCGGCGGGTCAGCCGTCCACGGGCTACTTGTCCGGGGTTAGTTGTCCGGAGCTACTTGTCCGCGTTGCGGTTGTCGGTGCGCCAGCGGATGCCGGCGTCGATGAAGTCGTCGATCTCGCCGTCGAACACGGCCGAGGTGTTGCCGACCTCGTGCTCGGTGCGGAGGTCCTTGACCATCTGGTACGGGTTGAGGACGTAGGAGCGCATCTGGTCGCCCCAAGAGGCCTTGACGTCGCCGGCGAACGCCTTCTTCTCCGCATCCTCCTGCTCCTTCTTCAGCAGGAGGAGCCGGGACTGCAGCACGCGCAGGGCCGCGGCACGGTTCTGCAGCTGGGACTTCTCGTTCTGCATGGACACGACGGTGCCGGTGGGGATGTGGGTCAGGCGCACGGCGGAGTCCGTCGTGTTAACGGACTGGCCGCCCGGGCCGGAGGAACGGAAGACGTCGACGCGGATCTCGTTATCCGGGATGTCAATGGAGTCCGTCTGTTCGATCAGCGGGATGACCTCGACGGCGGCGAACGAGGTCTGGCGGCGGCCCTGGTTGTCGAAGGGGCTGATCCGGACCAGGCGGTGTGTGCCGGCCTCGACGCTGAGCGTGCCGTAGGCGTAGGGGGCCTTGACCTCGAAGGTGGCGGACTTGAGTCCGGCTTCTTCGGCGTAGGAAGTGTCCATGATGGTGGTCGGGTAGCCGTGGCGTTCCGCCCAGCGCAGGTACATCCGGAGCAGCATCTCGGCGAAGTCCGCGGCGTCCACGCCGCCGGCGCCGGCGCGGATGGTGACGACGGCTTCACGCTCGTCGAACTCGCCGGACAGCAGGGTCACGACCTCGAGTTCCTTCAGTGCCTTGCGGATCGATTCCAGCTCGACGGCGGCCTCGCCCATGGAGTCGGCGTCGTCCTCGTCCTGGCCCAGCTCCACGAGGACCTCAAGATCGTCGATCCGCGAGGTGAGGGAGTCGAGGCGGGCCAGTTCGGACTGGCGGTGCGAGAGCCTCGAGGTGATGACCTGGGCAGCCGCGGGGTCGTCCCACAGATTCGGTTCGCCGGCCCGTTCGCTCAGTTCGGCGATGTCTTCCTTCAGCGCCTCGACATTCGAAACGTTCTCGATGGAGGCGTAGGTGGCGCGCAGGGCGCGGATTTCTGCGGGAAAATCAATGTTTGCCATGGTTTTTTAAGCCTACGCTATCCATGCGAGCCGCCCGGACTGGGTTGCGGGCACGTCCGTGGTGCCGCCGGGGCCCGCCCGGGCAGCTACCTCGTGAGCCGGGAACGCGCCGTCGAACTCGCTTCGATCCTGATGCCGTCGGGGACCAGGAAGTTCACCACCGGCGGGTGGACGGCGGCGCTGAGCACCACGACGGCGGTGGAACCGTCCGGGCTGCCCGTTCCCGGCCCGACGGCGAGGCCGCTGAAGCGGGTGGTGGCACTGCTGCGGTCCAGGAACTCGACGGCGGCGCTCCGCACACGGGCTCCGGTCAGGATGGCGGTCGGGCTGCCGCCGCCGGTTTCGAGCTGTCCAAGGGTGAAGCTGTCCGCGGCGGCGACCGAGGCGCCGTCGGCCAGCGACAAGAGCTTCTTGTGCTCGATGTAGACGCTGGAGGCGCCGATGACCACGGTCGCGAGCAGCAGGGCGAGCAGCACAAAGCCGATGATCAGCACCATCAGTTGCCCGTCGTCGCCGCCCTGGCCCCGGCCCGGCGGTTCCGTTTCCGGTGCCCGCCGCGGGCGCCCGGCATGCTGCCTCCGGGGACGGTTCATCGGAAGCGGCCCACCAGTTGGGTGGCGGAGGCACTCAGCTGCCCGGCGTTCAGGTCCAGCACCTCGCTGAACGGGACGAACGGCAGCGGCACCGTCAGATGTACGGTAACGGTCACGGCGGATCCGGCTGCCAGGCAGTCCGCGGGGGCGCAACTGGTTTCGACCCGGGCATTCGCCGCGGAATGGCCGTGATCGGCGAGCGCCAGCAGGACGGCCTGCTCAGCGGCGGCCCGGCCGCCCGCGGCATCCGCCTGGGCAACGAAGACCTTCGCGGCCTGGTCCGCTGCGCCGACCACCGCGAATGAGCCGCCCTGGAGCTGACCCATCGTGATGATGAAGTAGACCAGCGGGACCATCAGCAGCAGCGACAGGAACGTGAACTCGACGACGGCGCTTCCCCGTTCTGTGCCGTCAGGGAGGCGGGCGTCCGCCGCCGCGGCGACTCCCCCGGGTCCACGGTCCGGTGCGTCTGGGCTGGATAGAGCATCAGGGCTGGATAGAGCGTCAGGGCTGGATGGCCGCATGCCCCTTCACCTCCAGAACTGCGCGGGGACCGATCAGCCCGATCACGGGCAACGGCGCGCGGACCGTGACTTCCAGGGTCCGGATGCCCTGGTACGTGGCTTCGCTCGTGCTCACGTCCTGGGCGAACGCAGGGTTGAGCGCGACGCCAATGAGCTGGGCAGTCCGCTCCTTGGCATCAACGGCGCTCCGGTCCGCGAGGGTACCGTATCTGGCGCCCGACGCCGCGGCGTCGATCAGCGTGTTCCGCACGTGCAGGACGAGGGTGAGCTGGACGATGGCGAGGAAGAACAGTGTCAACAGCCCGCCGACCAGGACGAAATCCACCACCGCCGAACCCCGCTCGTCAGATCTGCCCCAGCCGGCGCCGGGCCGACCCACGTGCTACTGCCCGACCTTGTCCATGGCCTGGTTGAACAGTCCCTCCAGGGCCGGGCCGGCCAGCGCGAGGAGGGCAGCGACGAGGACGGCCGACATCAAGGTGATCATCACCCAGCCGGGCACGTCCCCCCGCTCGCGGTGATCACCGGGCAGCCCCGGCTCCCGGATAGTGGCCGCCTGCCTCCTGGCGTGACCGGGCACCAGGCTGATGGTGCACAACATCAACAGCGCCATGCGGTTCAGGATCTGTTTCACGTTCTCCCCTTTGGTTGGTGCTTCATTGGTTTTGCTGCGGCTTCCCCGCGGTTCCTTTTAGTTGCTGCTAAAGGCCCATGCTGATGGCGGCCAGGCCGGGGAAAACGGCGAACACGACTGTCAGCGGCAGGACGCCGAAAACGACGGGCACCATCATCCCGATTTCCTTCTTTCCGGCGGACTCCATCAGCTCGCGCTTTGCCGTGTCCCGGACGTCCTGGGCCTGGGCCCTCAGCACCTCAGCCAGGGGAGTCCCGCGTTCGACCGCCACGATCAGTCCGTCCACAAAACGGAGCAACGGGCCCAGCTCCGTCCGTGACGAGAATTCCTGCAGGGCTTCCACGAGTGGTTTCCCGGCCCGGGTCTCCGCCAGGACGCGGGTGAAGTCCTTGGACAGCTCACCCCGGGCGCTGCGGCAGACTCTGTCCAGTGCGCCGGTGGCACTCTCTCCCGCGCTGACGGCGAGCGCCATGAGCTCGGCGATGCTGGGGAACTCCGCCATCATGCGGGCTTCGCGCTTCCTGACCTGTGCGCCCAGCAGGTAATCGCGCAACAGGAATCCACCGGCGGCGCTGCCAAGCACCAGCACGACGGCGAGGAGGGGGCTGGACCGTCCGGCCGCACCGAAGAGCACGACGGCGCTGACCGCCGCGACAAAACCGCCCGCTCCCCAGATGAGCTGCTCTGCCCGGAAATCCGCTGGAGACTTGACGCTTCCGGCCCTCGTCAGGCGGCGGTCCAGGGCCGAGGAGCCGGGGTTCAGCCGCCCCAGCCACAAAACTGCATCGCCGATGACCGGGCGCAGGATTCGCTCCAAAGGACCGAAGGGAGTGAAGTTTCTCGGCACTGCGCGCAGGAGCCGGGATTCCAGGTTGTGGGACTTCAACTGCGGCCCGATGCGCTCAACGAAAGTGGTCGGCCGCATGAACGGCAGCCTGATCAGCAACAACCAGGCACCGCAGCCCAGGACGACTCCGCAGGCAACGGCAGCCGCCATTAGCCCTGTCATCGGAGGACCCGCTCGTCTGCCGGTAGCGCTCCGATGCGCAGCATGACGGCATAGGAGACCAGGGACACCGCCAGTCCCCCCATCAGCACGGCGGCGCCGAGCGGCGTGTTGTAGGCCGCCACCGCTTCAGGCCGGCTTGCCAGCAGCATCAGCACGATCCAGGGGGCGGCCACTGCCAGCCGCGCAGCGTTGACGGTCCAGGACTGCCGGGCCTCCAGCTCGCTCCTGGTCCGGGCACTTTCGCGCAGGAATTCCGCCAGGGTGCCCAGCAGCCGGCCGAGATCCGAGCCGCCCACTTCCCTCGTTAAGCGCAGCGCCTCCACGATCCGGTCGGCCACGGGATCCGCCAGCCGGTCCTTCAGCCTGGTCAGGGAGGGATCGAACTGTCCTCCGGCGCGGTAGTCGGAGCCAAAATCCCGGAACACCTGACGGAGTTCCTCAGGACCTTTGTCGCCCAACTGGATGAGGGCTTCCGGCAGCGACAGGCCGGCGCGGATCGCCGAGCGGAGATGGTCGACGACGTCGGGCCACAACTGGCGCAGGACAGCGGTGCGCTTGTGCGCGCGCCACTTCACGACGGCCATCGGCAGCCAGCCCCCAAACAGGCCAAAGCAGCCCGCGATCGGCCACGACCTCGTCACTGCGAAGAAGACGATCGTCGTAAACGCTCCGACGCCGATGCAGCTCGCCAGCAAGCCGGGGCCGCTTACCCTCTCGATTCCTGCGGAGCGCAGCAGATCCTCCAGACGGCTCGGGCCCGGCCTGCGTCTGGCGGCGTGCGGCTGTTCCCAGGCCGACCACCAGATCAGCAGGAGCCCGGCGCCGGCAAGCATGCCCAGCAGCGCCGCCATCAGCGCGGCTCCAGCAGGGCCGCGACGTCGTATCCTGCGCGGGCAAACTTCTCAGCTGACGGCATCGAGTTGGCCCTCGGCTTCAGCTGGCCGTCAGCAAGGGCGAACACCATGGATGACTCGATAATGCCGTTCTCCACCCGCCGGCCCAGCGACAGAATCTCCGTCACTTCCCTGCGCCCGCTGCCGTGGCGGGCACAGTGGACCACGAGGTCGATGCAGGAAGCGACCGTCGGGACCACAAAGGCACTGGAAATGTTCTCGCCTGCCAGCAGCGGGAGTGTGCAGATCTTCGTGACGGCGTCGCGGGCCGAATTCGCATGGACGGTGCACATTCCGGGAAGCCCGGAATTCAGGGCGATCAGCATATCCAGGCTTTCGGCCTCCCGGACCTCGCCCACCACCAAACGGTCGGGGCGCATGCGCAGGGCCTCCTTGACCAGCCTGCGCATCGGGATTTCGCCTTCGCCCTCCAGATTTGGCTGCCGGCACTGCAGCCCCACGACGTCCCGCAGCGGGAACTGCAGCTCGAAGATCTCCTCGACCGTGATGACGCGCTCGCGGGTTCCGATGCTCGCCGCCAGACAATTGAGCATGGTGGTCTTGCCCGCCTGGGTGGCGCCGGAGACCAGGATGTTCAGCCCGCTGGCCACGGCGGCGCCGAGAAACCTGGCTGCATGCGGCGTCAGCGTGCCCAGTTCCACCAGGTGCTCGAGCCGGCTGGCCTTCACCACGAACTTGCGGATATTGATGGCCCAGTGACGCCGCGTCACGTCCGGGATGACAACATGCAGCCGGGAGCCGTCGGGCAGCGCGGCATCCACGAACGGGGAGGACATGTCGAGGCGGCGCCCCGAGCTCTTGAGCATCCGTTCCACGAGGTCCCGGACCTGCTGGTCAGTGAGCGAGACCGAGGTCAGTTCGGATTCGCCGTTCCGTGCCACATAGATCTCATTGGGCGCATTAAGCCAGATTTCCTCAATGGCAGGATCGTCCAGCAGCGGCTGAAGGGCCCCGAACCCGGCCACGGCGTCGAAGACGAACCTTCGGGCGGTTTCCAGCGGACCGATCGGCGGGAGGGGCGCCAACAAGGCCCGCTCGTCATAATCCAGCACCGCTGCCTCAACGAGGCGCCGGACTTCACCGGCCTGCCTCAGGGGGTCGAGCCCGCGCCGGCGGATCAGCTCGCGGACTTCGTCCTCGACAATGCGTACAGCCTCCACAATGGCCCCCAAATGACTGCTGCCCGGTCCCCCACGGGCGCTGCAATTGGGTTAAAACTATGGGTGGGCGGGCTGCCGGACAAGGGCCCACAGGGTCACATGTGGAAAACCGGCGGCCGAGTTCATAACAATTTTCACACCAGTAACACCAGGAACTCTGGTTCCGACTACCTGGCGGTGTTAGGGTGGGCGCGACAAGTCAGACATTCTCACATCCGGGCAGCTTCGTCTGCTCTCCACCGGGCGCGGGATCACTATGACACTGCCATGAGCGTGTTCTTCCGGAGCGACAAATGAAGCGGACTTTCCTTCCCCCCAACAGTCACCTCGGCAGCCGGGTCGGGGCCGCGCTGCTGGCCGTTTCCCTGCTCGCCGGTCCCGGCCTGGCTACACCCGCAGCCGGCGTCGAGCCGGCACCTACGGCAACACCTGCCGCCACCGGTGACACGACAGCGACGTCGGGAACGGCCGCCACGGCTGCGCCCGCCCAGACCACTGTGACGCCCTCACCCGCACCGGAACCCACACCTTCGGCAGGCAGTGCCCAGGTGACGGTTGATAAGTCGTCGGAGGCCTACCGGAACGCCATGGCCGAGGCTACCAAGGCCGGCGGGGCCGAGATGGGGCAGGGAACGCGGGCAGCCGACGTATCGCTCGACGGGGACAAGGCGGCGGCCACCGAGGCACTGGCCACGGAAGGCACCTGGATGCCCAGCTACGGCGTTCAGGGGCTCGACGTCAGCAAGTACCAGGCCGGAATGAACTGGCAGACCCAGTGGAACATGGGCGCGCGCTTCGCCTACATCAAGGCCACCGAAGGAAACTACTACACCAGCACCACGTTCAGCGACCAGTACCAGGGATCCAGGGCGGTCGGGATGATCCGAGGCGCCTACCATTTCGCCAACCCTGCAGCGTCCTCCGGCGCCGACCAGGCCCGGATCTTCGTCCAGAACGGCGGCGGCTGGAGCGCCGACGGTTACACCCTGCCTCCCGTGCTCGACTTTGAGGGTAACCCCTACGCCGGCCAGACCATTGGCGGCTACTACCAGGGCAACACCTGCTATGACATGACCCCTGCCCAGCTGACGTCCTGGGCCCGCGATTTTGGCAACACCATGAAGGCATTGACCGGCCGACTGCCGGTTATGTACACCACCACCTCGTGGTGGAACTACTGCACCGGCGCACCCTCCGGTTTCGGCGACTGGCCGCTGTGGATTGCCCGCTGGCCGAGCTCGCCCAGCGACAGCCCCGGCACCCTGCCCTCCAGCTGGACCAACTTCAGCTTCTGGCAGTACAGCGAGTCCGGCCCCTTTGCCAACGGCGGCGACTCCAACGTGTGGAACGGGGACTACACCTCGCTCAAGCGCTTCGCCACGGCCAGTGCCCCGGCTCCTCCCCCGCCCCCGCCCGCCCCGCCGGTCCCGACCGATCCGACCCGCAGGCTCGTGTCGCCCGGAGATTTCGACGGCGACGGCCTGGCCGACAAGATCCAGCGCAGGGCCGACGGCGAGCTCTGGTTCTATCCCGGCAACGGCGCCGGCCAGTATCTGGCCGGACGGCGGATCGGTTCCGGCTGGGGAATCTATGACCGGGTCCTCGGTGTGGGTGACTACAACTCCGATGGACGGAACGACCTGGTCGCGAGGAGACTGGACGGCTCCCTCTGGTTCTACGCGGGCACCGGACGGGTGTCGGCCACCGACGAGGGCTACCGCCCCGTCGTGAAGATCGGGGAATTCGGCTGGGATGCCTTTAATAGCCTCCTCGGCGTCCGGGATTTCGACGGCGATGGAAAGCCCGACCTGGCGGCACGCACTCCGGACGGAAGCCTGTACCTCTACTCGGGGACCGGCGCCGGCCAGACCGGGACTGCACGCAAGATTGACTACGGCTGGCAGATCTTTGACCAGCTCATCTCCATCCAGGACTTCGACGGCGACGGCACCAACGATCTGGCGGGCCGACGGTCCGACGGTACCCTGTGGCTCTACTCCAACACCGGCCGCGCCGTGATGGTCAACGGACGCCAGATAGGTTCAGGCTGGGGAGTCTACGACGAGATTGTCGGGACCGGGGACGGCAATGGCGACCGGATGGCGGACTTCGTAGCCAGTGACCCCACCGGGGCGGTCTTCTTCTACGCAGGAACCGCCATGAAGGACCAGGGCTACCAGGCCGCCCGGAAAATCGGAGAGTACGGCTGGGGCGCCTTCAACGCTCTCACGGCGGTCCAGGACTTCAACGGGGACGGAAAGGGAGACCTGCTGGCCCGCAAGCCCGACGGGACCCTGTGGTTCTACCCCGGCAACGGGACAGGCGCCTACGGAACCCCGAAGAAGATCGGCGACTACGGCTGGAACGCCTTCGATGCCTTTGCCGGCGTCGGGGACTTCAACGGCGACGGCAGGAACGACCTCGTGGCGAGGAAACCGGACGGGACGCTGTGGCTTTATCCGGGGACAGGCCGCGTTGATGCGGGCAGCAACGGCTATGCCGGGGCAATCAAGATCGGCCTGGCCGGCTGGGAGGTCTTCGACACGATCACCGGCGTCGGGGATCTCAACGGCGATGGCCGGAACGACCTCCTCGCCCGCAAGCCCAACGGCTCTTTGTGGCTCTACAAGGGCACCGGGAAAGTCGATGCCTCAAACAGCGGCTACCAGGGTGCAGTAAAGGTCGGGGACTACGGTTGGGAGGCCTTCGATCAGCTCTGGGGCGCCGGCGACTTCAACGCCGACGGAAGGAACGACCTTCTCGCCCGCAGGCCCGACGGCACGTTGTGGCTTTACCCCGGAGACGGCAGCGGCAAGCCCGGTGCGACCATCCGGATCGGAACCGGCTGGAACGTCTACGACAGGGTCCTCAACGGCTGGAACCTCAACAGCGACGGGAACCCGGATCTGGTGGCACGGCGGCCGGACGGCTCCCTCTGGGCGTACTCGGGAACCGGCATGAAGCCCAGTGAGGGCTACCTCCCCCGCATTCTGGCCGTGGTTCTCTGACTTAGACTACATAGAGCCATGACTTGAGGCAGAGCCGTCGGCAGCACGGACGATGCCCGCCATTCCCTGAGGAGCCCGCACCTTGAAGCACGCCATCATGAGTCCACCGGACCGCAGCCCCGGTGCCAGATGGTTCTGGTGGCCGCTGCTTGTCATCTTCGTGATGAGCTCCGGATGGGCGCTGGCGTCGCCAATCTCATCCATCCCCGACGAACCGGCCCACATCGTCAAGGCTGCTGCGGTGGTCCGCGGCGAACTGGTCGGAACCCAGGCAGGTGAGGGCGGTCCGCTCCTGGCGGTCCAGGTCCCCCGCTTTATTGAGCACACCAACCAGATCACGTGCTTTGTGAGGGACCTCACGGCCACCCCGAAGTGCTCGCCGGCAATCCCCGGAGACCCCACCGAAGTAGTCTCGGGACTGACGACCGCCGGCCTGTACAACCCCGTCTACTATGCCGCCGTCGGCTGGCCTTCGCTGGTGGTCAGCGGCTTCAAGGCCGTCTATGGCATGCGGCTCGTGAGCGCCCTCCTTACCAGCATCTTCCTGGCGCTGGCGTTTTCAGCATTGTCCCGCCTGCCGCGGAACAAGTGGGCCATCGCCACCCTGGCCGCCGCCGTCACCCCCATGACTCTCTTCCTGAGCGGCTCCGTCAACCCGAACAGCCTGGAATACGGCACAACAGCAGCCATTGCGGCGAACCTGCTGCTCCTGCTGAAGGGGTCCCTGCAGGGCCGAGCTCTCGTGGTGCCGGTGGTCGCCACGACGGTCGCGGCAGCGCTGCTCGCCAACACCAAGGCGCTCTCACTGCTCTGGCTGCTCGTCGTCGTAGTCGCTGTCCTTATCCTCGGCACCGCGGCCGAGCTCAAGGCCCTGCTGCGCCGGCCGGCGGTGTGGGCCGGCGCCGCGGTCATCGGGGCGTCGTGCGCCTACGCGCTCTGGTGGGTCGCCAGCCACAACAGTCTCGCCAGCAAGCCGTTCGACGGCGCCGGGCTGGGTTTTGATGCCGGGGCTGAAATCATGATCGATAAGACATTCCTCTTTATGCACGGCTACATCGGCCAGTTCGGCTGGCTCGAGCTGGACGCGCCCACCGGCGTCATGGCGCTGTGGACTGCGGTCTTCTTCTCCGCCGCCCTCGCGGGAATCATCTACGGCCGGGGCCGCTACCGCATCTCGACCATTTTCGTCTCCGCGGCCCTGCTCCTGCTCCCCATTGTGCTGCAGGCCGTTATCATCACCGACCAGGGAATGGTGTGGCAGGGCCGGTACATCCTGGCGATTTTCGTTCCCTGCCTCATGATCGCGGGCGTCGCGCTGGACAACGCGAATCCCCGGTCCTGGCCCGCGCCCGCCGTGCCCGCCCTCAACACCCTCATTGTGCTGCTCGCGGTGTGCCACGTCGTGACCTTCATCTGGGTCCTGCGGCGCTACGTCACCGGCCTGGCCATGGACATCCGGTGGGTTGAAATGATCCGCAACCCGCAGTGGCAGCCCCCGCTGGGGACCCTGGTCGTCGTGACGATCTTTGCCGCCGGCACACTCCTCGGCGCGTTCCTGATGCTGCGGCATGTCTGCTCCAACTCGGTGGCCGCCGCAGGTTCCACCCCGGACGCCGCCCTGGCGGACCCGACCGTTCCCGCCACGGACTCCACCCTGCCCGACGCCCCCGGCGCGGCGTCCCCCGCCAGCGAGCGGGAACGCCGTGCGCCGGTCAACCTGGGCAAGCCATGAGCCGGACGACTCCCGCCGACGCCACGGCCGCGAAAAAGCCCCGGGGGCTGCTGGCGAAATTCTTTGGCCACAGCGCCGTCCGTTACCTGATCGTGGGCGGGCTCTCGTTCGCCGTCGATTTTGGCCTCCTCGTTCTCCTGCGCGAGGTCTTCCACTGGGATGTCGGGATTGCCAGCGCCACGGCCTTCCTCAGCAGCCTTGTCTTCAACTTCCTGGTGAACCGGAAGTTCTCCTTCGACTCCGGGCACCGGACCCACGTCAGCATGATCCGCTACGGAATCCTGGTGGTGGCCAATACCCTGGCCACGGTGCTCATCGTGCAGCTGCTGACGCCAACGCTCCTGGGTTACATGGGCGGCAAGGTCATCTCCACAGCGGCCATGACGGTCTGGAACTACTTCCTGTACCAGCACTGGGTGTTCGGGGGAAAGCCGGCGCACCACGGCGCCCATGAGCACAAGCACCTGCTGGCGGAGGCTGGCGACACCCGGTCCCAGGCCCCGGAGGCGGGAGAGCCGACGTCGGCCGGGGAACCGGCGCGGGCGCACCCGGAGTCCTCATAGGAGCAGCGGCCCAACGACGAAGGCCCGGACTGGGATCCAGTCCGGGCCTTCGTTATGTCCAACGGCGTCGCGCTAGGCGGGGTTGCGCAGGTATTCCGCCAGCCGCTGCGAGGCGTCGGCCGGGGCAAACCCGGTCGCCTTGATCTTGTCCAGCTCCAGGACGCTGTTGAGCGGCCGGGGTGCCGCAGCCTTCCCCCGGAAGTAGTCTTCGGTGGAGACCCCGGTGACATCCCCGCGGGCTGCCCCCGCCAGCTCAAAGACGTCAGCGGCGATGTCGGCCCAGGACTGGGGCTCGCCGTCGTTGGTCAGGTTGTAGATGCCAAAAGGCGCCTTGACCTCCAGGAGGTGCCTGATGCCCGCGGCAAGGTCACCGGCAAACGTCAGCCTGCCCACCTGGTCGTCGACGACCGTCGGGGTGACTCCCCTGGCCGCCAGCGACGCCATGGTGCGGACAAAGTTGTTGCCTTCCCCAATGACCCAACTGGTGCGGACGATGTAGTGGCTGGGAACAACGCTGACGACGGCTTCCCCTGCGGCCTTTGTCTGGCCGTAGACCCCCAGCGGAGCCAGCCCCTCGTCCTCACTGTGGCTCTTCATGGAGCCGTCAAAAACGTAGTCGCTGGAAATGTGCACCAGCACGAGCCCGTAGCGCGCGGAAATTTTGGACAGTTCGGCGACCGCTGTGACGTTGAGGGCCCACGCCGCGCTCCGTCCCTCGTCCGTTTCCGCCTCATCCACCGCCGTGTACGCAGCCGCGTTGATGATGGTGGAGTACCGCCGCCAGTTCCGGCTGGTAAACGACGCAGGATCGGCCACATCGAAGTCACCGCGGTCCGCGAACTCCACGCTCGTATCGCCGGCATAGGCGGCCCGCAGTGCCTTGCCCAGCTGTCCGCCGGCGCCCAGCACCAGCGTGCGCCGGGGCGCCATCGGGACGACATCCTTCAGCCGCGGGTGGGCCTTGTCCTTGTCCGAAAGCTCGGCCTGGTCCAGGGGAATGGGCCAGGGGATGCTGACGGTTTCGTCCGCGAGGTTGAGGAAGGTGTATTCCGCGTCCGCGGACCAGTGATCATTGACGAGGTAGACGTACGAGGTGTCGTCTTCCAGGGTCTGGTAGGAGTTGGCGACCCCGCGCGGAATAAAGATCGCCTTGCTGGCGTCCAGCTCGGCGGTGAAGACCGTGCCGAAGCTCGGACCTTCCCGCAGGTCCACCCAGGCACCGAAGATGCGTCCGCAGGCCACCGAGACGAATTTGTCCCAGGGCTCGGCATGGATGCCTCGGGTGGTTCCGGCCTTGTCGTTGAAGGAGATGTTGTTCTGGACCGGCCCGAAATCGGGGAGACCGGCGGCCAGCATCCTCTCGCGCTGCCAGTTCTCTTTGAACCAGCCGCGGTTGTCCCCGTGGACCGGGAGGTCGAAGAGGAGGACCCCCGGGATGGGGGTCTCCGTGACGGAGAGCTTTTTCTGAAACTCCATTCCTACTGGCCCTGCTCCTTGTACTTGGCTTCCGTGGCAGCCTTCTGCGGCCGCCACCAGTCCTCGTTGGCCCGGTACCAGTCAATGGTGTCCTCAATACCGGCGTCGAAGTTCGAGAACTGCGGCTGCCAGCCGAGCTCGTTGCGGAGCTTGGTGGAGTCGATCGCGTAGCGCAGGTCGTGGCCGGGCCGGTCGATGACGTGGTCATAGGCGTCCCGCGGCTGGCCCATGTGCTGCAGGATGAGTTCCACCACGTCCTTGTTGTTCTTCTCCCCGTCAGCGCCGATCAGGTACGTTTCGCCGATCAGGCCCTTGTCGATGATCGCCAGCACGGCCGAGGAGTGGTCATTCGCGTGGATCCAGTCGCGGACATTCTCGCCCTTGCCGTACAGCTTGGGGCGGATCCCGTCGATCACGTTGGTGATCTGGCGCGGAATGAACTTCTCCACGTGCTGGTACGGGCCGTAGTTGTTCGAGCAGTTGCTGATCGTCGCCTGCAGCCCGAAGGACCGCACCCAGGCTCGCACCAGCAGGTCCGAACCGGCCTTGGTGGAGGAATAGGGGCTGGAGGGGTTGTACGGGGTGTTCTCGGTGAACCGCTCCGGATCGTCGAGTTCCAGGTCCCCGTAGACCTCGTCGGTCGAGATGTGGTGGAAGCGCTTATTGTGCTTCCGGGCCGCCTCGATGAGGGTGTACGTGCCGATGATGTTGGTGTCCAGGAACGGACGCGGATCCTGCAGCGAGTTGTCATTGTGTGATTCCGCGGCGTAATGCACCACGACGTCGTGGGCGGCCACCAGCTCGTCGACCAGCGGCTGGTCGCAGATGTCCCCCTTGACGAACCGGAACCGGTCGGCCGGAAGATGCTTGAGCGACTCCAGGTTACCCGCGTACGTCATCTTGTCGAGGACAGTCACGAAGTTGTCCGTGGTGGACATGACGTAGTGGACAAAATTGGAGCCGATGAAGCCGGCGCCGCCGGTTACTAGTAGTCGCTGCATAGTTTCAAAGGTTACCGGATTTGGCCGATACACGAGTGAGCAGGAAAGATGGCCTGTATGCGCGGAATCATTTTGGCCGGCGGTACCGGCTCTAGGCTCCATCCGATTACACTCGGCGTCAGCAAGCAGCTGATGCCGGTCTTCGACAAGCCGATGATCTACTACCCGCTCTCCACCCTGATCCTGGCTGGTATCCGGGACATCCTGATCATCACCACCCCTCACGACGCCGAGCAGTTCCAGCGCCTCCTGGGCGACGGCTCGCAGTTCGGTGTGAACCTCACCTACCTGCAGCAGCCCTCCCCTGACGGCCTCGCCCAGGCCTTCGTGCTCGGAGCCGAGCACATCGGCAACGAGCCCGTTGCGCTGGTTCTTGGTGACAATATCTTCTACGGCCCCGGCATGGGCACCCAGCTGCGCCGTTTCGAGAACATCGACGGCGGCGCCGTCTTCGGCTATTGGGTGTCCGACCCGAAGTCGTACGGCGTGGTCGAGTTCGATTCCAGCGGCAAGGCCATTTCCCTCGAGGAGAAGCCGGCCAAGCCCAAGAGCCACTACGCCGTGCCCGGCCTCTACTTCTACGACAACGACGTCGTCGAAATTGCCCGGAACCTCAAGCCCTCCGCGCGCGGTGAGCTGGAGATCACGGACGTCAACCGGACCTATCTCGAACGCGAGAAGCTCCACGTGGAGATCCTTCCCCGCGGCACGGCCTGGCTGGATACCGGAACGTTCAACGACCTGAACGACGCCTCCAACTTTGTCCGGACGACGGAGAACCGCCAGGGACTGAAGATCGGCGCCCCTGAAGAGATCTCCTGGCGCCTGGGCTTCCTCAGCGACGACGAGCTCCGCCAGCGTGCCGAACCGCTGATGAAGAGCGGGTACGGCAGCTACCTCCTCGGTCTGCTGGAAAACGGTCGTTGATCCAGGCGCCGGTGCGTCGACGACAGGACTTTGACAGCGCAGGCGACGAACGCCCGGCTGACCGTACGACCGGGTCCGGCCGACGTCGAACGTTCTGGTGGGCTTTCCTGGTCCTGATGGGCCTGTCCAGCGCCTGGACCTTCGCCACACCCCTGATGGGGGTTCCGGACGAACCCGCCCACGTCATCAAGGCTGCCGCCGTGGTCCGCGGAGAACTGACCGGCCGTGCAATGCCCGACGGCGGCGCGTTCCAGCTTGTTACGGTGCCGGCCGGCATCGGCTATTTCGACACGTTCGGCTGCTTCGCCCAGAAGAAGGACACCCCGCCGTCCTGCGTCCCGCCCTTCAGCGGGGACCAGAGCGCCCTGGTGGACGCCCGGACGTCTGCCGGCAACTACAATCCCATCTACTATGCAGTTGTTGGGCTGCCGTCCCTGGTCAACAACGGCGCCGCCGCCGTGTACGGGATGCGCCTCGTCAGCGCCCTGCTCAGCTGCCTGTTCCTGGCCTCGGCGTTCTCGGCCCTCTCACAGCTTCGGCGCCGGAAATGGGCCGTCGCCGCCACAGCCGCTGCCATGACACCGATGGTTCTGTTCCTCAACGGTGCCGTTAACCCGAATTCCCTGGAGTACGCCACCTCGGCCGCGCTGCTGGCCAACCTGGTGTTGCTGCTGGAGCGCTCCGCCGACCCGGGAGCCTACCGGCGGTATGTCCCCGCCATCACAGCGGCGGCCTGCGTGCTGGCCAACACCAAGGGCCTGTCCCTGCTCTGGCTGGCCCTCATGGCCGCCACCGCAGGCATTCTTGGCACCTGGCCGCAGATCAGAGCGCTGAGCCGCAACGCCTGGGTGTGGGCCGGGTCTGCGGCTATTGGCCTGTCCTGCGCCTTTGCCCTCTACTGGATCACCCGGCACGACAGCCTCTCCAGCAATCCGTTCGAGGCAGCAGGGTCCTCCCCGCTCACCGGAGCCGAGATCATGCTGGACCGGACGTTCGACTACGCCACCGGATACGTCGGACAGTTTGGCTGGCTGGAAGTACCGGCACCGATGGGCGCGTTTGTACTCTGGCTGGGGCTCGGCACGGCACTTGTGATGGCCGCCGTCGTGCTGGCCAGGGGCCGCGGCCGGACCGCAACGGTCTTCCTGCTCGCCGCCCTGCTGCTGCTTCCTCCGCTGCTCCAGGCCCAGGCCGTCGGGACAATCGGGATCGTCTGGCAGGGCCGGTACATCCTCGCCGTCTTCGTCCCGCTGCTGATGGTGTGCGGCCTCGCCCTGGACCGTATGGACGCGCGCGGTTTCTCGCCGCAGGCCGCGGCGATCCTCAATGCCACGGCGGTCCTCGTTGCGGTCTTCCACTTCTGGACCTTCGCGCACACCCTGCGGCGCTATGTCACCGGGTGGGCAGTGGACCGCCGCTGGTTCGAGATGATCACCGAACCTTCATGGCAGCCGCCGGGCGGAACACTGCTGAGCCTAGCCGGCTTCGCCGTGATGCTGCTTGTGGCGCTGTGGCTGCTGCGCCGTGCCGTCCGCGCGGAGCGCCGCGCGGCCGAGCCGGCCGCCTGAGGCCCTCCCCCGGCCTTACGGTCGGGAGAGGACGGGTCGGGAGAGGACGGGTCCGGCGAATCCGCCGGATCTTAGCGGACGGCGTAGACGTAGGCGGGTTTCCCCTCCCACTGAAGTTCAGCATCCAGGGTCAGGCACGCTGCTTCGAGCGGCAGCGAGGAGACGATCTTGTCCAGATTCTGCCAGGCACTCTTGAGCGTGCAGGGATCAATGCTCACCCCGACGGCGTCAAAGTCGTTGGTCACATAGTTCGTCGGGTGGCCGGGGGTCCAGGCGAAGAAGATGTAACCTCCCCCGCGGTTCCACTTGTTGGCGAAGGCCGACTCGGGATCCAGCTTCTGCCACGCCGCCACGTCCGGGCCGGAGCGCTGCAGGCCCGAGAGTGACGGCATGCCGTTGGTCAGCAGCAGGGTGTTAAGTGCCGGGGTGTCCGCCGCCCAGAGCTTGCCCCCGGCCCTTGCCGCAGGAGCCTGGGCAGCCACGGCCTTGGCAGTGTCCGACGCCCGCAGATCGCCCAGGCCGGCCAGAACCGGATTCGCCCGGGCGACGGGCAGCGCTGCCAGGACAATGCAGAGCGCCAGGGGCCACAGCCGCCGGGGATACTTCGTGACGGCGGCAACCGCCACGCCGACCGCTGCCGACACCAAGAGAATCAGCGTCGTGGTCAGCGAGGGCAAATCCGCCGCCTTCAGCAGCGACGCCGCGTACCCGGTGGCCAGGGCGCACGCGGCACCGGCCACGAGCGGTGCGCGCCACGAGGCAGGCGGGGACCAACGGCTGAGCAGGAGGCCGAGGAGGATCACCGCAAGCACGCCCACCACCTGGCCTGCCCGCGGCGGCGTGACGAGGTTCAGCAGCGGGAACTTCTGGCTCGTGGGCCCCAGGTCCAGGGTGATCCAGACAATCCACAGGGCGGACCAGGTGCCGAACGTCCATTCGACGATGTTGTCCCGGAAGGTCAGGCGCCATTGTGCGGCCAGGAGGAGGACGAGGATCCACACGAAGAAAACGGTGAACGAGGAGGACAATTCGCTGGCGTTGATGCCGACAGGTTCGCTGTACTGCAGCGGCCCGAGGGCCGGCGCCCCGAGCAGGCGGCCCAGGGGCTGGGGATCGGATTCCACCCGCCGCGAGCCAGGATAGACCGTGTTGAACAGGGCCTGGAGCCCGTCCCTGTTCTCCAGCAGCGTTCCGACGCCAAAGACCACGGCTGTGCCGCCGGTGATAAGGATGGACTTCAGCCGGGGTGCCCAGCCGCCGCCCCGAAGCAGGATCCACGCTGTCGAGGCAATCAGGACCGGGAGGCCGAGCAGCAGGGACCACGGGGCGTAGAAGCTGGGAAGGCCCGCGATCAGGATGCCTCCGAGGACCGCCATCGCCACGGGTGCGAGCCGCTGCCCTTTCTGGAATCGCTGGAAGGCGGCGATCATCAGCACGCAGCCGCCGAGCGTGTAGGCAATCAGCGCCACCGGCATCAGGGACCACCACGCGCTCGACGGCGACAGCACGATCAGGATCGCAGCGAACCAGCCGAACCGGCGGGAGCGACCGAGCTGGTGGAACCAGGTCGGCATGGCGAGCAGCAGGATCAGCGACGGGAGCCACCAGTGCGCGGCGAACAGCATGTGGTCAGGAATGACCACCGCGGCGCGGAGCATGGTCGAGTCGAAAAAGACAAATTGCTCGAAGAAACCGTCGGTCGGGAACCGGTGCACCAGATCGGCCCGCGCGGCGAGCGGACTGAGGCTCGGGGCGCCGTGAGTTGCCAGGATGGAGATGACAATGGCCGAAAAAGCGTGGATCTCATCAGACCGGATCGGCCGGGACTTGCCGAACTGCCAGCCCAACGGGTTGGCGGGATCCTGCCGCAGGTCGGAAATGCCGACGTTCGACGTCGTAATCCCAAACAGCACGAGGACCACGAAGCCCAGCACTGTCAGCAGGCGCGCCGCCCGGTCATTGACACAAACCCAACGGTGGAATCTGCGGCCTGTCTCGGCAACAGGCGTGGGAAATCGCGTTTTCAACTTAGTTCCTCCATGCGCTCCACACCATCGCGGGCACGTCCACCCGGACGTGGTGCTGGGAGGCTGCTAGTCAGATCGATCCTGGAGATCAATCAGTTGGCCGCTGTGACTGCCATTCCGCTGTGGTCGACGGCACGTCCGGCGCGTTCCGTCGTGCCTCGCCGACCGTAGCCGACAAAGCCTCAACCTTACGCTCGAGCTCTTCCAGCCGGACACGCCCAATGGCGGCCTCCTCGGACAGGGTGCGTGCTTCTTCCTCCAGGACGGAGACTTCCCACGAGAGGTGCAGGGCGACGCCGGTCAGGAAGATGATGCCCATGGCAAAAAGCAGATTGGACGGCACCTGTACGCCGATCAGGGCAGTAACCCCGCGCAGCATGCCTGGGATGGCCGTCAGCACCAGACACGCGATGCCGACCAAAAGCCACAAGAACGCGTACTTTTCACGCAGGCCCTTGCCGCGCAGCAGGAAGATGACACTGCCCAGGACAAGCAGGGAGAAGATCAGGGCTGCAATGCTTTCCACGGTCAGACGTCGCTTTCGTGAGAGGTGCGGGCCTTGCCCCGGGTCATGGCAAACAGGAGTGCCAACAGCGACCGGACCAGGTAGATTGCCGACTTCGCCGGGTTGTGGCTGGGCTGCCCGCCCTGACGGGGCCGCATCTCGACTCCGGTCTGGGAGACGACGCACCCTGAGCGGATCGCCACCACGAGCGAGTCGATGGTGTCGCCCAAGTATTCGGCGGGATAGTGCTTCAGGTACTGGGAAATGGCGCGGACGTTGCCGGCGCGGAACCCTGAGGTCACATCCGTCAGCTCAGTCCCCGCGATGCGGGAGATCACGGCCGCCAGCAGCCGCATCGCCCATTTCCTGGGGCCGCTGACGGTGTACTGTCCCTTGTCCGCGAACCGGGCACCGATCGAAATGTCCGAGTGTTCCAGGCCGGCGATGACCGACGGAATGTCCTTGGGGTCGTGCTGCCCGTCCGCGTCCACCTGGACGACGGCGTCATAGCCCATCCGGTGCGCGTATTTGAACCCTGCCCGCATCGCACCGCCGACACCGAGGTTGAAGGGCAGCCGGAGAACATGCGCCCCGGCAGCCTCGGCCAGTTCCGGGGTGCCGTCTTCCGAGCCGTCGTCGACGACGAGAACGTCGTAGTTCCGTCCGAGGTCAATGACTTCCCGGACGGTGTTGCCAATACAGGCCCGTTCGTTCCACGCCGGCATGATCACCAAGACCTTGGTCGCGGCTGGAAAACGCACTTTGCTCCCGACTTCTGTCATGTTGCTACTTCGTCCCCTCGTGTACTTTTTCCGGCTGCCCTGACGGATCCCGGCGTGAACGCCACATGACCACCAGGCTCCAGCCCAGCATGCCTACGACCGCAGCAGCCCACACGGGAATGCCGATCCGCCAGCCGGGCGGCTCAAAGCTGATGGTGATGAGCTTGCCCTGGGCATCCGCGGGGACTTCCAGTCCGAGCAGGTACCCGCCGACGGGACGCTTCATCAATTCTGCCCCATCGACGGTGTAGCCCGGCCACGGCAGCCGGCTCAGGGCAACGCGGCCGCCCCCTGCCGGGACCTCATCGACCTTCAGCACAATTTTGGTGTCGTCCCGTGAGACCTCGCTCACGCGGGTGCCGGGCTGGCTCCAGGTCAGGCCCCCGGCCGGGCCAAGCGGCACGTCCCTGCTCCACAGCACGGTGCCTTCGCTCTCCGCGGCGACGTGCCATCCGGCAGGAACAGCGGGGATCTCCAGTTCTTCATCCCGCGTCACGTAGTTGTTGGACGCCTTGGCCCTCTGCGGCTTATTGAAGGACTCCTTGAGTATCTGCACATTGTCGATGTGCAGCTCATCCACGAGCATCAGGCCCGTCTCTGCCCTGCGGTTGAAGAGCCGCTCTGCCAGCTCCGGGCAGGTTCCCCCCAGGTAGCGCAAACACAGGAGCTCGTTGAATTTCGAAAAACCCACCAGCTGGTATCGGTTCATCACGCTGGCGTCGCTCAGGTACCAGGCGTTGGCCATGAGGGTCTGCTCCCACGTTTCCTTCTCCTGGGGGTAGTCCAGGGCGTCGCCGACAACCAGCACGTCGTTCTGGACACCCTCGAGCACGCCTTTGTAGGTGGAGACATCTGCCGGCTGGTTGGCGATGGAGAGGCCACTCTTGTTGGACGTCCGGTGCTGCAGCACGGTGGTCGCGGTCGTCGCCAACAACACCCCGATGGCAATCAGCGACAGTGAGCTCAGGCCGTATTTGTTCCACCGGTGGGTTTGCGCTTCAGGGTGATTCAGGAGCCACCACAGCGCCACGAGCGCTGCTGCGACGACCATTGCCGCGGCAAAAATTGTGAAATAGCGCGAGGGGACCTGAGCCCAGCCAAGGTAGGACCCGAGCACCACCAGGCCGAGCGCGAAGTACAGGGAAGGGCGCCCGATATGCGGCCGCCGTGCGCGCGCCAGTGACACGATCACCAACAGCACCGCCCCGGTTGCCACGTACGGCATGAACCGTGCGGGGTACCGAAGGGGCCCGATGGTCGTTGGCAGCAGGACGAAGGCGACGGCCGCGGCCAGGAAAAAGAAGAGGTCGCGCAGCTCGGGGGTCAGCTTCTTGAAACGGCTCCAGCTCACGAAAGCGATAGCCGGCAGGAACCACGCGATGTACGCAGCGGGGCTCGTGGCGCCAGTCCCGTCCCACCACCACGACAGCAGCTGCGGATACGCGGTGGCAATGGGTGCCATCAGCAGGCTGTTGAAATCGATGCTCATGTAATCGTCGTTCCAGATGCCCGTGGTTCCACGCGTCGTCACCGCCGCGGTCAGCACGCCCGGCAGGAACACGACAACCGCCACGAGCCCCATCGAAACGCCGGTGACCGCAATGCGGACGGCGGGCCGCCATGCCCGGCGGATCAGCGTCTCGATGCCAACTGCCAGCAGGATGAACCCGATCGCCACAGTGCCGGCCACGTAGCCCACGGTGACAATCAGGTACCCGGTGATAAAGGCCCAGAACGGGTTCCTCTTGCCGGCCATCAGTTGCCGCAGCTCGGCCCAGAAGAAGGGGAAGATGGCCCACACCAGCGCGCCCGTCACCCACGAAGGGGCATCAAAGTACATCGTAAAACCGTTCAGCGGCACGGCAATGCCGGCGATGAACGCCCACTCCGGGGACAGCGAATAGCTCCGTGCCAAAACGAAGGTTCCCATGCCTGCAGCCACCAGAATGGCGACCTTCAGGAGAGTTGTCAGGACCACCGTGTTCGGGCTGAGGTAGGCGAGCACGCCGAAAAGCATGACCAAAGGGTTCCAGGTACCCCACTGCCCCTCAGCAATGTAATTGCCACTGGACCAGACGGAAGGATTGAGTACCGGCACTTCCCCCCGGAACAGGCTTTCGCCGAGGTGATACCAGACGCCGTAAGCACCATTTTCGGTATCGTCCTGAAAATAGAAGCGACCGTAGAATACAAGCGGAATCAGACTCAGTACCAACACTGATCCGGCGGTCAACAATAGCCATTTCCTGTTGCTCGACGAGGACGATAGGGAAGGCTGCAATTCACGATCCGTTCAGTTTGGGCATGCGTCCACCGCAGGACGGCGCGCGAGGGACAGGTTCATATTACCCGAGTGGGCTTTCCCGGGCTCCAAACAACGGCCGCGGCACGGCGCGGACCGGCCCCCCCGGGGGGCCCCTGCGACGCCGGTGATGACGGGAGCCGGTAGAATCTCCTGATATGACACTCGCTCAACCAGAGACCAACTCGACGCCCCATCGCATTTCAGTGGTCATACCCGTATACCAAGGCGAAAAGACTCTGGTCGGAGTGGTCAACGAACTTCTCCCCTACCGGGACGTGTCCACCACCAAGGGCGGCCACGATTACGTAATTTCGGAAGTCCTGCTGGTCTTCGATCACGGACCCGACAACTCAGCCGCCGTGATCCGGTCCCTGACGACTTCCATCGACATCGTCCGTGGCGTCTGGCTGAGCCGGAACTTCGGGCAGCACGCCGCCACCCTGGCCGGGATGGCCTCCGCCGGCGGCGACTGGGTGGTCACCATGGATGAGGACGGCCAGCATGATCCCGCGGCCATCGGGGACCTGCTCGACACGGCCATGGCCGAGAACGCGTCTGTCACGTACGCGATGCCCAGCAACCCCGCCCCGCATGGATTCCTCCGGAACATGGCGTCCAAAAGTGCCAAGCGGACCGTCCGATTCCTGCTCTCCAGCGACGACGCCACGAGCTACCAGAGCTTCCGTCTGGTCACCGGCGAAGTCGCACGCTCGGTTGCCGCCTACGCCGGCCACGGGGTCTACCTCGACGTTGCTATGGGCTGGATTGCCGATAAGACGGCGACCTGCCCGGTGATGCTGCGCGAGGAGGGCGACCGCCGCTCCGGTTACCGCCTGCGCTCGTTGCTCTCCCACTTCTGGCGCATGGTGATCTCCAGCGGGACCCGTGGGCTTCGCCTGGTTAGTTTCATCGGCGCCGTCTTCGCGCTCGCGGGCATCGGGCTGGCCATCTACTTCGTGATCGCGTACCTGACCGGCCACGGAGCCGGGCAGCAGGGCTGGACGTCCACCATGGTGGTCCTTCTCGTCAGCACCGGTGCCATCCTGTTTGCCCTCGGGGTGATCGCGGAATACGTGGGCGTGAACGTCAATATGGCCATGGGGAAGCCCGCCTACCTGATTGTGAGCGATCCGGCGTTAGGCCCGCTCGGCAAGACCGTGCACAAAGCGCCGGCGACGTTGCCCTCCGGCCCGGTGGCCGATGCAGGCTAGGCCCACTTGGGTGATCGGCGCCGGCGGGCTCCTCGGCAAAGCCGTCGTCAGAGAACTCCAATCCCGCGGCGGCGCTGTCCTGACCAGCACGATCCCATGGTCCGATCCGGAGTCTGCGCTCACAGCGTTCCGGCAGGGTGCCGAAAGTCTCCGTGAAGCTGCGGCTTCAGGGCCATGGACGATCGCATGGTGCGCAGGCGCAGGCGTCACCGGAACCTCGCCCGAGGCCCTCGAAGCAGAACTCTCCCTCTTCGCCCGGGCACTTGAAGTGTTCGAAGAAATACTCTGCGACGCTGGGGAAAACGGGGCAATGTTCCTGGCGTCCTCCGCCGGCGGAGTCTACGCCGGGGCCAGCACACCCCCGTTCACCGAGCACAGCCCCGTCCAGCCCCTGGCACCCTACGGCTTCGCCAAACTCCGGGCCGAAGCGACGGTCGCTGACTTCGCGCGGCGTACCGGGGTCCGGACCCTCGTCGGCAGGGTCAGCAATTTATACGGTCCCGGTCAAAACCTGCAGAAGCCGCAGGGCCTCATCTCGGTGTTCGCCAAGGCACACCTCACGGGCGCGCCGGTTTCGGTCTACGTGTCATTGGACACCCTGCGGGACTACCTGTTCGTCGACGACGCGAGCCGGCTGGTCGCGGACGGGCTGGACCGCCTGGTCCTCCCCGACGTCCACCCGGGTGAGACTGTCGTGAAGATCCTGGCCTCCCAGCGGGCCGACACCATCGGCAACCTCATCGGTGCCTGCCGTGCGATCTTCAAGCGCCGGCCGCTGATCATTCTCGGTGCCTCCCCGTTCGCGAAGGCCCAGGCGCACGACCTCCGCCTGAGATCCGTCGTCTGGCCTGAACTCGACGCGCACCCCGTAACGCCGCTTGCGGTGGGGATCAACACCACGGTGCAGGAAGTCCAGCGGCTGGCCCTCTCGGGTCAACTCTGAGCCCGCCCGAAACGTCTTCCCAACGCCCGGCCAGACCGCCCTGTTGGCACGGCGTTGCCGCTCTTCGGTAGTCTAGAGTGTGTCTTTGCCGGTTATCGGCCCCAAGAGTTCAAGGAATAGGTGCGTACCATGAAGCAGCCCGAAACGCCCGGGGAGGCTGTCCCCGAGGAGGCTGTTAAGGGTATCCATGGCGGTCCCCCCGGTCCCCTGCTAAGGATCATCAAGGACCAACGCGTGGCGTTTGTGCTGGTGGGCGGCGCCAACACCGCCTTCAGTACGGGCCTCTTCATCGCTGTTGCGTGGTTGTATCCGGACCTGCCCTCGCCGGTGGTCCTGAGTATCGCCTTCGTCATTTCCCTCGTCGCCGTATTCTTCGTCTACCGGAAGCTGGTCTTCCGGGTCAAAGGGCACTTCTGGCTGGATCTCGGCAGGTTCACCCTGGTCAACCTCACGATGTTCTTCACCAACATGGCGTTGCTGCTGGTGGCCCACGAGGTACTCGGATACCCCCAGATTCCGGCCCAGATCGCCATTACCTGCGTGACGGTCATCATCAACTATTTCGGCCACAAATACTTCTCCTTCAGGCGGAGCCCCGAACCCGTGTCCCCCAAGAAAGCCACCGAGGAAAGCACACCATGAGCCCCAAAGTCTCGATCGTCATTCCGGCGTACAACAATGTCCAGTACATCGAAGAGACCCTCCACTCGGTGTTGAACCAGACCTTCGACGATTACGAGGTGGTGGTTGCCGACCATTCGTCGATCGACGGCACGGCTGAGGTGATTGCCCGGTTTGCGGACAACCCCAAGGTTCGTGTCCTGACGCCCACGCCGACCGGCGGCGGCGCCCAGGCGAACTGGAACCGCGTCAGCCAGGCCGCTGCCGGTGAATACCTCAAGCTGGTCTGCGGCGATGACCTGATCACGCCCGATGCGCTGGAGCTGCAGGTCAAGGCCCTTGACGACAACCCGGGCGCCGTTCTGGTTTCGTCCCGCCGCGATCTCGTCGACGCCGACGGCGGGCTGTTCCTGAAGGGCCGCGGCCTGCAGGGCGTCAAGGGCCGCGTCACCGGACGCCAGGCCATTCGGGCGACGGTCCGCGCCGGGTCCAACATCTTTGGTGAGCCCGCCTGCTCGCTGTTCAAGCGTGAGCTGCTGGCCAAGGAGGGGTGGTGGGATAACTCCCACCCCTATCTCATTGATGAGGCGACCCTGGTGCGCATCTGCCGCCACGGCGACTTCGTTGCCCTCCGGGAGACCCTGGCATCCTTCAGGATCAGTGCAAGCCAGTGGAGTGTCCGGCTGGCCCGCCAGCAGTCCGATCAGGCGATTGCGTTCCACAACCAGCTCCGGAAGGACGATCCGTCACTGTTGAGCTGGGTCGATGTCACGATTGGCAATGCCAAGGCGATCGCCATGTCGTACGCCCGCCGGCTCGCCTATGTCCGGCTGAACCGGCGCATGGGTCATCAGCACGCCGTGCAGAGTACGGTCTAGGCGTACAGCGGCCAACCACGCCGGCAGCGCACTAAAAAGCACTCCGGGGAGGATCACGATGTGCTCCTCCCCGGAGTGCTTTTTAGTGCGGCAGAGGTTTCCGGTGCACCGGGGTGACGGTTTAGGTGGCCACTCTCTCTGCTGCCGCGGCGCTCCCGGCTCCCACGTCGGGCGTGGAACGCCTCCGCCGGCGGCGCAGAACCAGTTCTGCGACACTCCACGCGGCGGTCACCCCCACGGCCAGAATGATGCAGGCGACAACAGCCGGCCAACCGGGCGGATCGAAACGCACGGTGATCGTTTGCCCTTCAGAACCGGCGGGGATGTCCAGTGCGAGGAGGTAACCGCGGAGCGGCGCCGGGACAGCTGCCCCGTCGGCGTCGTATCCGGGCCACGCCAGCCGGCTGAGCACGGCCTTGCCCGGTGCATCGCCCATCCGGTCCACGCGGATCACAACCTCCTGGCTGCTCTCCGAGACCAGTGAAAGCTCTGTTCCCTCGGATGTCCAGACGAGCTGCCCGGTGTTCAGCAAGGGTTGGTCCCGGACCCACACGACCGAGTCCGCGGACCTGCTGGCTTCGCGCCACCCGCTCGGAGGGGCGCCATTAAAGGCCTCGTTGGACGCGGGGTCCGGATCGCGGAGGAGCTGGACCGTGTCGACGGACAGGAGATCCGCCAGAACCTTGCCCGTCGCAGCGTCTGTTTCGAAGAGCTTCCCGGCTGCCGCTGTGCAGGTCCATCCGTGGCTCGCGATGCACAGGTCTTCAGCGTATTTGGCAAACATGATGGGCGAATACAGGTTCTGGACTTCGGCCGCATTCAGATACCAGGCGTTCGCTGCCAGCGTCTCGTTCCAGATCTCCGGTCCCAGCTTGGTGGGATCGCCGACGATGAAGGTGCCACCTTTGGCGTCGGGAAGCTGACGGGAGTAACTGGCCGGGTCATCAGGCATCCGGTAGTCAGGCAACGGCGAGGACTTGAAGGCGACGTGCTGTCCGGCGGCAATGACCATGCTCATGAGCACCACCCCGCCGGCCAGAACCACCGGCCCCCTGAAGCCGGACGGCAGGCGGGGGGAATACAGGAAGAAGAGGAGGGCAGCGATTCCCGCGACCGCCAGAACCCCGAAGAGCGCCGCCACGCGGAAGGACGGGAACTGGCTCCAGGCAAGATACAGCCCGGAGAGCACCGTCGCCGCCGTGACGATCAGGCGTCCGCGGCTGAGGACGGGCACCCTGAAACGTGAGACCATCACCGCCAGCGCCAGCAGGACAGCCAGGGAGACATACGGCATGATCCTGATGGGGAAGCGGAGCGGCCCCAGGTCGCTGGGCGCCAACGTGAGGGCCAAGGACATCAGCCCGACAACCCAGAGCGCTGCCAGTTCCCTGCTGGCTTTCTTCACCTTGGAGTAGTCCACAATCGCCAGGACCGGGAGGAACCATGCCACGTACAGCAGGGGCACCGTCGCAAACCCGCCCCACCAGCCGGTGACCTGGGGCAGGCTCCCCGGCACCCAGGCGGTAAACAGCCCGGTCAGGTCGGGCGTCAGGAAACCGCTGTTCGCGATCCCGCCGGAGCGTGCCGTCACGGGCGCGGTGAGAACACCGGGGAGGTACACCGCCGTCGCTATCAGTCCGCACACCAGGCCGGCGAGGAGCAAGCGGAGTCCAACCCTGCGGCCCCCGTGCAGCCATGCCTCCAGCAGCAGCCCCGCGAAGACGACGACGAGCATCAGCGTCCCGTGCACGTAGCCGACGGTGATGAGCACGTAGGCCGGAACCAGCGCGAAGAACGGATTGCCGTCGTCGAAGGCCATCCGGCGCAGTCCGTACCAGGTGAGGGGCAGCAGGCTGAACACCATCAGCCCGGTGACCCACGACGCCGCGTCGATGTACACGGTGAATCCGGTCAGGGTGACCGCGACCCCGGCGATGGCTGACCATTCCGGCCTGGCCTTGTAGCTCCTGGCCAGCAGAAACGTGCCGGCAGCCAGCACGCAAAGGAAACTGATCTTGAGGATTGTCGAGAAGACGACAATGTTGTCCGAGCGGCTTGCCATCCAGCCGATGAGGAGGATGATCGGGTTCCAGATCCCCCACTGCCCTTCGGCGGCATAGTTGCCGGCCCCCCATGCGCTGTCACTGAAGAGCGGCCACTCCCCTGCTCTGATTTTGGTTCCAATTTCGAACCAGATGCCGAACGCCCCGGCCTGGGTATCGTCGTAGTAGTAGAACCTGTTGTTGGTGATGAGCGGAATCAATGAACCGAGGAAGGCAGCGACCACCGTTGCGGTCAGCCACGTGAGATCGCTGCGCTTGCGCAAGTGGGTCACAAACTGTCCTCGGACTCCGCGTGCGCCGAACGCCGCCTCAGCTCTGTCACGACGGCGTGCACTTCCCCGTCCATGACCACCTTGCCGTGCTCGAGCAGTACGCCGCGCTCACAGACGGTGGCGACCAGGTCCAGGTCATGGCTCACCACAAACAGGGTCTTCCCCATTTCCGAGAGTTCCTTGATTTTCGCGATGCACTTGCGCTGGAAGGGCTCGTCCCCCACGGCGAGAATCTCGTCGATCAGGAAGACCTCCGGATCCGTGTGCACCGCGATGGAAAACGCCAGCCGCAGGTACATGCCGGAGGAATAGAACTTCACCTCGGTGTCGATGAACTCGCCGATCTCGGAGAATTCCACGATGGAGTCAAACTTCTCGTCGATCTGCTTCTCGGTCATGCCGAGGATGGCGCCGTTGAGGTAAACGTTGTCCCGTCCGCTGAGGTCATGGTGGAAGCCTGCGCCGACTTCGATGAGGCCGGCCACGCGGCCGCGCGTGCGTACCGTTCCGCCGTCGGGCTGCAGGACGCCGGAGATGAGCTTCAGGAGGGTTGATTTTCCGGAGCCGTTGAGGCCCATGAGCGCCACAGTTTCGCCCTGTTTGACCTCCAGCGAAACGTGGTCGAGGGCCAGGAATTTCTTCGACAGGTCCCCCTTCCGGCCCTTGACCAGCCAGACCAGGGCCTCTTTGAGGGAACGGGTGTGGCGCAGGACGAACTGCTTCCGGAGGTCGATGCAGCTGATGGCTACCTGGCCATGCGAGGTCATGTCAGAGCTCCTGTGCGAAGTGGACGGCGAGCCGGCGGAACGTCAGCTGGCCGAGGAACAGCAGGCCGAGGGAGATCAGCATTGCGATCGGAAGCCAGACCGTGAGCAGGCCCGGCGGAATGGTTTCAATCACCAGTTGTTCGGCGCTGAGCGTCGGCTCCCAGAAGACCCAGTGGAAGACCTCGACGGCGACCGTCATGGGGTTGAGCTGGTAAACCCAGAACCAGGGGCCCATAACGTTCTCGACCATCGTCCAGACGTAGAGGACGGGTGAAGCCCACGTCACCACCATGACGATCATGTCGACAATATTTTCGGAATCGCGGAAGTACACGTTGATGGCACCGAAGATCAGGCCCAGGCCGGTGGCGAGCACCGCAACCATAAGGAAGATCAGGACCGCGGCGGCCACCTGGAGGATCGACGGCGTCCATCCCACCACGAGGCAGGCCCCGACCAGCACCAGGAGTTGCGGCAGGAAGTGCGCCGCAGACACCCAGACCGTGGCCACCGGAAAGAGCTCCCGCGGCAGGTAGATCTTCCGGATCAGATCCCGGTTGTCCACGATCGACCGTGTGGCGTTGGAGAGGCATTCCGTGAAGAAGTTGACCAGGACGATGCCGGCGAAGAGATAGATCGCATAGTTGGGCGTGCCCCGCTGGAGGTCCAGGAAGACGCCCAGCGCCACGAAGTAGATCAGGAACTGCACGAGGGGCTTTACGTACGACCACAGCAGCCCCAGGACCGAGCCGCGGTACCGCACCTTGATTTCCTTGCGCACCAGCAGCTTCAGGAGAAAACGGTCCCCGTAGACATCCAGGAGCCCCCGCCCGCTTCCGGGCTTCACCAGCTGGTCGGTCTGACCCGCCATCTAGTCGCCGTCCTTGGAGTTCGCCTCGAAGGTCTTTTTCCACGCGTCGAAGGAGCTGATCTCCGCCACGGCGGACCTGTACTGCTGGGCAAGCTTGTCCCAGTCGCGGAAGAGCTGCAGGTGCAGCCGCGTAGTTTCGGTCAGCATTGATTTCAGTTTCTTGGGGTCCCGCTGGTACCAGGACGCGCCGGTGCCTTCGGCGTTGGACACTACGACACTGTCATAGTGGGCCACCCTGTACCAGCGGTTGTCCCGGTGGGCCAGGTACCCCTGCGGCCTTTCGGCACTTTCAGGGCCGGGTGCTTTGATCAGCTGCCGCGCGACGGTCTTGATGCCCCACGGGATGAGCTGCTTCTTGCTGGGCAGCCCCACAACGGTCCCGCCCATCGGTCCACGGCCGATCTTGGGCGCGGGGAAGTCATCGACGTCTTCCTTCAGCTGGGCGTCAGGGTAGTCGGCCTTCAGTGCGTTGATTTCCGGCAGTTTGGTGCCGAGCACCTGGTGCAGGTCGTCGGGGCCCTTCAGGAGGTCGCGCAGCGCTTCGATGTGCCCGTGTTCGGTGAAGTACTGCATCGACACGAGGTGCTTGACGTCGGACTGGAAAGATTCGCGCAGCACCCGGCCGCCCTTGGGGTACGGGCTGTGGATCAGGGTAGTGATCAGCCGGTTGCGCGCATGGAAGTAGGCCTGCCAGCCGACCAGGTCGTCCTTGTCGATCCACGACACGTGCCAGACGGCAGCGCCGGGCATCGACACCGTGGCGAAACCGGCTTCCCGTGCACGCAGTCCGTACTCGGCGTCGTCCCACTTGATGAAAAGCGGCAGCGACAGCCCGATTTCCTGGATCACCTTGGTGGGGATCAGGCACATCCACCAGCCGTTGTAGTCCACGTCCACGCGGCGGTGCAGCCACGGGGTCTGGCGAAGGTTCGCGACGCTGAAATCGTGCCGCGTCTCCATGTCGGCGTGGGGCAGGGCAGGGACAATCCGGAAGGGGTCCACCACCTCACCGAAGGTGTGCAGGACGCTGCGGTTGTAGAGGTCGAACATGTGGCCGCCGACGATCGTCGGCTTGCGGCAGTGGTCGGCGAACGTCAGGAGCCGCACGATGCTTTCGGGTTCGACGACGATGTCGTCGTCGAGCAGCAGGGCGTAGTCACTGCCGTTTTCGACGGCCTCGAACATGCCGCGCGCGAAGCCTCCGGATCCGCCAAGGTTTGCCTGGTTGATGATCCGGAGCTTGCCGCCGAGGGCATCCCGGACAGCGGCGAAGCCCTCCTGGTCCTCGACTTTCTGCGTGCCCTGGTCCACGATCAGGATTTCCTTGACGTTCTCAAGAACGTCCGGGTTATCCGCCAGGATGCGGGCGTTGTTCAGGCAGAAGTCAGGCTTGTTCATGGTCGTGATTTCGAGGGTCACCTGCCCCTTGGGGCCGTCGGTAGCCGCGGTCTCCCACTGGGCGCTCTCGAGTACCAGTCCGTCCGCACTGGCGGCGAGGTCGAACCAGTACCACCCGCCGTCGCCAAACGGCTTCAGCGAAAGCTCGAACGCCGAGGTGGCGTCGCCGTCGACGTGGACACCGTCGACGCGCTGGACGGAGCCCCGGGCGTTCGACTTGTACACGGTGACCGTGCCTGTGCCGCTCGTCCGGACGACCAGCCGGATGTCCCGGACGGACGTCCAGCGCCGCCAGTAGCTCGCCGCGAACGCGTTGAAGTAGGTGCCGAAAGAAATCTGTTCACCGGACCGGACACGCATCGAATGCCGGGTGAGGAGGTCTTCGAAGTGGGCCTGCTGGCTGCCGGAGCTAAACATCTGCAGTTTGTCTTCGGGAAGCTTGGGCGTCCGGGCCAGCTCATCGTTCTCGCGCAGCCGGATGCCGCTGGCCGTCCCCGCGTCCGCGTACAGGGAAACTGTGTCCGGCTGGTCCGTCGAGGGCAGGATGACGCGCTGGATAGTGGCCCAGGCTGTGGTTCCTTCGGCGGCGCTCATGCGTCCACTCCTCCGCTTTCAATCGTGGCACCGGCTTCGAAATGCGGCCGGATCTTGTTGTCGAACATGGTCAGGGCAGAGCCGATGGCCATGTGCATGTCAAGGTACTTGTAGGTGCCGAGCCGTCCGCCGAAGAGGACGTCCTTCTCGGCCGCCGCCAGGTCGCGGTACTTGAGCAGGCGCTCACGGTCCGCGGCGGTGTTGATCGGGTAGTAGGGCTCGTCGCCCTTTTCGGCAGCCCGCGAAAATTCGCGCATGATGACGGTCTTTTCCGTCTGGTAGTCGCGCTCCGGGTGGAAGTGGCGCGGCTCGATGATCCGGGTGTAGGCAACGTCGGCGTCGTTGTAGTTGACCACCGACGTCCCCTGGAAATCGCCGACGTCGAGCACTTCTTCCTCAAAGTCGATGGTGCGCCAGGAGAGATCGCCCTCGGCGAAGTCGAAGTACCGGTCAACCGGTCCGGTGTAGATCACGGGGATGTTCCCGACGACCTTGTTCTTGCTGTACTCCTGCGACTCGTCAAAGAAGTCGGTGTTGAGGCGGACCTCGATGTTCGGGTGTTCCGCCATCTTCTCGATCCAGGCGGTGTAGCCGTTCGTCGGCAGGCCCTCGTACGTGTCGTTGAAATACCGGTTGTCGTAGTTGTAGCGCACCGGGAGGCGGGAGATGATGCCCGCGGGCAGGTCCTTCGGATCGGTTTGCCACTGCTTGCCGGTGTAGTGCTTGATGAACGCCTCGTACAGCGGGCGGCCGATGAGCTGGATGCCCTTGTCGTTCAGGTTCTGCGGATCGGTGCCGGCGAGCTCGCCGGCCTGCTCCTTGATCAGTTCCTTCGCCTGCCCCGGCGTCAGGTTCGCGCGGAAGAACTGGTTGATGGTGGCGAGGTTGATCGGCAGGGAGTAGACCTCACCCTTGTGGACGCCGTAGACCTTGTGCACGTAGTTGGTGAACGTCGTAAAACGGTTCACATACTCCCAGACGCGCTCATTGGAGGTGTGGAAAAGATGCGCACCGTAGCGGTGCACCTCGATGCCGGTCTGCTCTTCCTTTTCGCTGTAGGCGTTGCCGCCGATGTGATGGCGGCGGTCGATGACAACGACCTTCAAGCCCAGCTCCGTGGCGGCCTGTTCTGCGATTGTCAGGCCGAAGAAGCCCGACCCTACGATGACGAGGTCAGCGGTCACAAACTCTCCTGATTCGAATGCGGGCAGCGCAATGTTGCGCATTGTCTGCTGCTCTAGCCTACCCGAGCGCCCAACGGAATCGGCCACGCACGCCTTCGTCCACATAGGCAGAATCCCCCGCCACGGGTCAGGGAAACCGCGCCTACCGTGGGATCCAAACGACGCGGCGGGAAAGGAGTCTTCCTCGATGATGCTGCACTGCACCCTGGTTGCGGCTCCCGGGTCCGCCCTCCGCTCCGTGCCGGTGGAACTGGCCATCGAACTGCCCGCCGGGTGCCCCGGTGCGGATCTCCAGGCGGCCATCTCCCGGCGCTACGGCACCGGGGCACTGTCGGTGGGCCGTGTGCCGGTGGCCGCTTTGACTGTCGGCGAGGACCCCCTTCTCCAGGGCGCCGTTCTGGTGGACGGCGCTGCCCCGGCCGCCGCCCGGACGATGGCACCGCTCGCCCTGGTCGTGCACAGCGGGCCGGGCGCCGGCCTCGTCTTTGCACTGCGGCGCGGGCGGTTCCGGATCGGCCGGAGCGGAACCGAGGTTGTCATTCCGGATGCCGAGTTGTCCCGCGAACATGCGCGGCTGGATGTGACCGATTCCGCCGTCACCCTTTCCGATCTCGGCAGTGTCAACGGTGTCAGGGTCGACGGGAGGAGGGTCCGCGGGGCGGCCGTCTCCACGGATTCCTTGATCGGCTGCGGCGGTTCGTCGATGTCACTGGTCTTTGGCGGCACCCCCGATCCCGGCAGCCGGGCCGCTGCCGGGTCGGACGTCACGGCACCATTAGTGGTCAGCAACCCTGCGGCCAACAGCAACAGAGGGGCGCTGCTGGTGGCTGCCGCGCTGCCTTTGGCCATCGGAGTTGGCCTGGCCGTCCTGACCGGACTGTGGATTTTCCTGGCATTCACGGCGGTGTCAGCCGTATCGGTGATCGTGCCCGTCGCCGCGGGCAGACGGCAGCGCTGCGAACTCCGGGCTGCCGTCACCGCGGCGGCACACAAGGACAAGGAAAGACGACGGCGGGCCGCGCCGTCCGCCGGGGAGCTGTCCCTGGGAGTTTCGTCCGCGGAACCCGGCCGCCTGAAGGTTTCTGCCGGCACGGGCCCGGTCTGGTTGCGGCTCGGCCAGGCTCAGCAAAGTGCGAATATCCGGCTTGAACCGCCTGATCCCGGATTTCGGCCGCCGTTCCTCGGCAGGATGCCGGTGACACTTGATCCTTCGACGGCGGTGACGACCCTTCGTGGCCCGGAACCCGCTGTGGCCGGGTTGGTCAGATCCTTCGTGTTGCAGCTTGGCTGCTATCCCGCGGCCCGGCGGACCAGGATCCTCATTCACGGTCCGACCCCGCCGCTTCTTGCCGCCCGCTTCCTGCCGGCCGCCATTCTCTCCGTTCATGAGGCTTCCACGCTGGAGACCCTGGCCGCTGGCCCGGGCCGGGACTATGAGCGCGGGGTGCTCCTCATCCTCGCTGCCCCTCGAACGGCCGGTCTGCGCGGCGTGGCGGTCAGCTGCGGCTGGCAGGTGATCGACTGCGCCGGCGATCCGGCCCCGGCTGCCGGTGCGTCCCTGGTTCTCACTGAGCGCTCTGCATGGCTTTCATCTGCCGGCTCGTCGCTGGAGTTCATGCCGGATCTGGTTCCCTCCGGTGTTTTCGACCGCATCTGCCGCCGGCTGGGGGCGCGGGCCCCCGCGTCAGCTCCCGGGACGGACATCCCGGAGGCCTGTTCCCTGGGCGGGCTGCTCCGGATCTCCGCGGAGGACGTGTCCTCGCGTTGGGCCGCGTCCCGCGGCCCGGGCGGCCTTCCCGTCCTGGTCGGGCTCGGAAGTTCCGGCCCCCTGCGGCTGGATCTCCAGGCCAACGGCCCCCACTTCCTGGTGGCGGGCACCACCGGATCCGGCAAATCGGAGTTCCTCCGGACCCTCGCGGCGGCGTTGGCGGCCGCACATCCCCCTGACCGGGTCAATCTGCTGTTCATCGATTTCAAGGGCGGATCCGGTCTGCGGCCGCTGGCCGGCCTGGCCCACTGCGTCGGGCTCCTCACGGATCTCGACCTTGATGAGGTGGGGCGCACCCTGGTGTCCCTGGGTGCCGAAGTCCGCCGCAGGGAGGTGCTCCTCGCCTCGCATCAGGCCGCCGATCTCACGGCCTATGAGGCACTTGATCCGTGCGGACCGCCGCTGCCCCATCTTGTCCTCATCATTGACGAATTCCGGATGCTGGTGGACGAGGCGCCGGACGCGCTGGCCGAGCTCATGCGGATCGCTGCCATCGGCCGCTCACTGGGGATACACCTGATCATGGCAACCCAGCGTCCCCAGGGAGCCGTTTCCGCGGATATCCGCGCGAACGTGACCAGCTGCATCGCCTTGCGGGTTCAATCCGAGCTGGAATCCCTCGACATCATCAATTCCCGGCTGGCGGCCGCCATCCCGGTCACGAGTCCGGGCCGCGCATATCTTGTCCGCGGAAACGCAGCGCCGGAGGAGTTCCAGTCGGCCACCCTCACGTCACCCGTTCCGGAGACGGGCAGCAGCCCGACCGTGATGGAGGCGATGGAGCTCCTCAATCGTCCAGCAGCCGCCCGGTCCCCCGGCCGGGCGGGCGGCGGCGCCCCGCCGACGTCGACGGCGGCGGACCAGTTGGCGGAGGCGGTGACTGCAGCATGGGCGGCAGCCGGCAGTCCGGCACCGCGGCGTCCGGTCGCCGTGCCCCTCCCCCGGTATGTGCCGTTCCCCGTGGACGGGAACCGCAGCCGGATCAGGCTCGGGCTGCTGGATCTACCCGAGGAGCAGCGTGTGGCCGAGTTCGGCTGGGATCCTGGCACGCACGGCCACCTGGGACTCGTCTCGGGGCTGGCCGGTAGTGCCGACACAGCCCTGGGGCTCATCGTGCACCAGCTCCTCGACTGCGATAAAGAATCGCACGTGTATTTTTTGGATGCCGCCGGTACTTTCAGCGCAGCGGCCTCCCACCCCAGGGCCGGGGCGGTCGTGGGACTGGACGACCTCCGCCGGTCCGCGCGGGTGCTGCAGCGCGTCTCCGAAGAGATGACCCGGCGGCTGGGCGGCGGCCCCACGGCCGGCCGGCCTGCCCTCGTCCTTGCTCTGTGCGGCTGGGGTTCCTGGGTGTCGGCGTTTCGAGCCGGCCCACTGGCGTGGGCAGAGGACCTGGTCCAGGACATCGTCCGCGACGGCGCCCGGGCGGGGATCACCGTGCTGGTTTCGGGCGAACGTGAACTCGTCACGTCACGGTTCTTTGCGGCCGTACCGAACCGGATCTTCCTGCCCGCCGGTTCCACGGAAGAGGGGCGCCTTGCCTGGCCCCGGCTGCCGGCCATCGGGGCGGCTGCCGGACGGGTGGTGGTATTTGGGCCGATCTCCGTCGCATCCTCTTCGTCCGGTCACGTGGGGCAGCTCTTCGGGCCCGGCGCGCCTGCGGTCCCGGGCGGGACCGGGCCGGCCGCCCGGTCCCGGCCTTTCCGCGTCGAGCCACTTCCCGTGCAGGTGAGCGTCGCTGACGTCCGGTCCCGCGCCGGACACGGCACGGCCCGCCGCGGAGGCGCCCCGCTGCCCTCCACCGGCACCCCGCCTGGGCTTGCTCCGCCGCCAGGGCATCTGTGCCTCGGAGTCGAAGGCGATGAACTTCTTCCGGCGTACGTCCCGCTGCCTCCCGCCGCTGTCCTGGCCGTCCTCGGCGGCCAGGCTGCAGGGAAGACCGCGCTGCTGTCGGCCCTGCCGGGCCTCAATCCCGGCGCATGCTGGCTGCGGGGCCCGGCGGCAACGGAACCGGAGCGCTGGTGGACCGGGACCCACGAGGCAGCGCTCGCCGGCGCCCTGGACCCGGCGGCGATACTCCTGGTGGACGACCTCGATCTGCAGTCGCCCGAAACCAACAACCGGCTGCTCCTGCTCAACGCCCTGGGCTGGCGGGTGGTGCTGACGGCCGGCTTCAGCCCGAACCTTCGGCTACGGGTACCGCTGATGCAGAATGCGGTGGGCCTGGGCCGGGGCGTGCTGATCGCCCCGCGGGCCTTAATGGACGGAGACGTGTTCGGAGTCAGGTTCGAACTGGAGCAGAATCCTCCCCCGGGCCGCGCCGTCCTGATTTCGGACGGGCGGACGCGGGCGGTGCAGCTCGCGTTCGATCCGGCTGCACAGAGCGGGGGCCGGGTACTTTAAGCACTGGCCACGGGACCGGACCACGGGGCCAGGCCGCAGGGCCGGGCTACAGGGCAGGCGGCGCCCCGCCGGTGCGTGAAGCGAACGCGATGACACGCTTGTCGAACAGCAGAACGATGGCGAGCACCGCCGGCACCAGCATCGCCAGGCCCGCCAGCGGGTACCCGCCCGACATCGTTGGAAAACCGATCGTCAGCGTAAAGAGCTGCGCCACCAGGGCGCTCGCTCGCGGCCACCGGTAGCCCCGGAACAGGAAGGTGCACACCGCGTAAAGCCAGGCGGAAAAGGCCAGGAGGAGCCCCATTGTGAAAACGGCCCCCCAGAACGAGAGCACCGGGGCGCCCGTCAACAGTTGGCTTCCGTACCAGATGGCTGCCAGCAGCAGCGCGGTCGCCTCCAGGGCCACGATGACCGCGATCACCAGGATGCCCGAGGGCCGTGCGGGAGCGCCGGACCCGGCGCCACCTGCCGGCATCCCCGCGGACTCGGCGTCGCGGTTATCGGCGGATTCGGAGGGGTCTTCAGGGGCTCTTGACACACTGGCACAGTACCGGACATAGTCGGCTAGATGCGCGGACACCGCCAGCCAATGTGATGCATCGCTCACGATCCCAAGGTATTTTGCAGCCAAGTACCCCTTGTTTACGCAGCGTTAACATGACACGCTTAATCCAGATGACCGAGGGGGCCCCAGAGGGCCCCTTTCTTATGAAGCCTCTAGTGAATAATTTCACAAAGGCCTTTAACGTGTGCCCAGGAAATGGAGTGACTGATCAGCATGGATTGGCGTAACCGCGCAGCGTGCCTTGACAAGGACCCGGAGCTTTTCTTCCCCGTAGGAAATACCGGCCCCGCCCTCCTGCAGATCGAGGAAGCCAAAAGTGTTTGCCGGCGATGCCCCGTCGTCGACACCTGCCTGCAGTGGGCCCTCGAGTCCGGGCAGGACGCCGGCGTCTGGGGCGGCATGAGCGAGGACGAGCGCCGCGCCCTGAAGCGCCGCGCTGCCCGCGCCCGCCGCGCCTCCTGACACCAGGTTCCTGAAGCCGGCCCGCCGGCGATCCGCTTTGAGCGACAGGACAGGAATGGCCGCAGACCTCCGTCTGCGGCCATTGCCCGTTAAGCAAGCCATCCGGCGGCCGGACGGGCGGTGAGCCGAAGGATGGAGCCACCGCCGCCGGCCGGGCGCTACCTTTTGGCCAGGCTCAGCACAATCTGCACAGCCGTTCCGCCGCCCTCCCTCGCCTTCCACTGGATGCCGCCGCCCAATTCGCTCGTCACCAGGGTGCGCACGATCTGCAGGCCAAGTCCCTCCACATAGGGGGTGGCGGGGATGCCGACCCCGTCGTCCGCGACCGTCACGGTGAGCAGTTCCTCGCCGTCCTCGCTTTCGGAGCGGTCCGCGATCAGCCAGACGGTGCCGGTCCGGCCCTCCAGGCCGTGTTCGACGGCGTTCGCCACCAATTCGTTGATCACCAAGGCAAGCGGCGTGGCAAAGTCGCTCGGCAGCTCGCCGAAGAGTCCGGAGCGCTCCGTCTTCACTTGCTGGGACGGGGAGGCCACCTCTGCCGAGAGCCGGAACTGGCGGCCAATGAGCTCATCGAAGTCGACGCTCTGGGTCAGGCCCTGCGAGAGTGTCTCATGCACCAGCGCAATCGTGGCCACGCGTCGCATCGCCTGCTCGAGTCCCTGTTTGGCCTCGTCGCTGACCATGCGCCGCGATTGCATCCGCAACAGCGCAGCCACGGTCTGCAGGTTGTTCTTGACCCGGTGGTGGATCTCGCGGATCGTGGCGTCCTTCGTCACGAGTTCCATCTCCCGCCGCCGCAATTCGGAGACGTCGCGGCAGAGCACCAGCGCACCAAAGCGCTGCTGCTCGTCACGCAGGGGAATCGCCCGCAGCGACAGGCTGACCCCGCGGGACTCGATTTCACTGCGCCACGGCATGCGTCCCGTGACGACCAGCGGCAGGGTCTCGTCCACCATGCGGCGGTCCTTCAGCAGGCCCGCG
>JAXMJF010000054.1:0-76304 GCA_034376805.1 Arthrobacter sp. | reverse complement strand
GGGGCCAGGGGAGGGCATGTCCCGCGGGGACTTAGTCGTCGCTGCGGAGTTCGGGTTCTTTTTGGAGGCCGGTGAGGCCGTTCCAGGCGAGGTTGACCAGGTGCGCGGCGACTTCGCGCTTGTCCGGGGTCCGGCTGTCCTGCCACCACTGGCCCGTCATCGCCACCATTCCGACCAGCATCTGCGCGTACATCGCGCCGTCAGCCGAGGTGAAGCCACGGCGCGCGAACTCGTCGGCCAGGATGTATTCCACGCGGGCCGTGACGTGGGAGAGCAAGGTGGAGAAGGCTCCTTCCGGCTGCGTTGGCGGCGCATCGCGCATGAGGATGCGGAAGCCTTCGGTGCGGTCCTCGATGTAGCTCAGCAGGGCCAAAGCGGCCCGCTCGACCATGACGCGAGGCTTTGCCTCCTCGGACAGGGCCTCGTTGATGGAGCTCAGCAGGATCCGGAACTCGCACTCAACGACCTGCGTGTACAGGCCTTCCTTGGAGCCGAAGTGCTCGTAAATCACCGGCTTGGAAACGCCCGCAGCAGCGGCGATCTCCTCGATCGTGGTCCCGTCCAGTCCGCGCAGGGCGAAAAGCCCGCGCCCGATGCCGATCAGCTGGCTGCGGCGCTGGGGTCCCGTCATCCGGATCCGGGGTACGTAGCCGGCGGGCCGGACGGGCCGGCCGTTGCGGCCCTCCGCCCCCCCGGACACCCCTGCGCTGTTGCTCACAGCTCCATCATGCCCCAGATCATCCACCGGGAGGGGTGCCGCCGGGTCCGGCCCGGGACGCCAACACGTGGGGGCAACGCAGTATGGCAGAATTGACTCTCGTGCCACAGGCTCAGCGCCTGGGCATGGTCCGCCCTGGTGTAATGGCAGCACCCCGGCCTTTGGAGCCGTGGAGTATAGGTTCGAGTCCTATGGGCGGAACGGCTGTGCGTCGCGGGGCCGGGAAACGGCACCCGCCGGGCGCGGCCCGGCGAGAGTCCAGTAGGATGAATCCGGTGCCGTGACCGAAGTCCGGCCCGCCCAACCCGCGCGGATCCGGCAACCAGAGGTGCACCAGCTGGCCTCAGCCGCCGGCCACCCAGATTCACCAAGCAGCGGCATGAGCGAAGCCACTGAGCAAGGAGAGCCCGTACGTGAGCCCCGAGAAGACCGGCCCAGCCGCCGTCATCGTCCTAGCTGCAGGTGCCGGTACCCGGATGAAGTCCCGTACCCCCAAAATCCTGCACGAGATCGGCGGCCGGTCCCTCGTCGGCCACGCGCTGCATGCCGCCCGCACGATCCAGCCGCAGGAACTCGCCCTCGTCGTCCGGCATGAACGCGACCTCGTGGCCGCCCACATCGCCGCCGTCGACCCCTCCGCCCTGATCGTCGACCAGGACGAGGTGCCCGGCACCGGACGCGCCGTCGAAGCCGCCCTCGAGGCCCTCGACGCCCTCCACCCCCAGGGGCGGCTCAGCGGAACGGTCGTCGTCACCTACGGCGACGTCCCCCTGCTCACCGGCGGGCTGCTCGCCGAACTCGTCGCCAGCCACGAGGCCGGGCGCAACGCCGTCACCGTCCTGACCGCCGTCCTGGCCGACGCCACCGGTTACGGCCGCATCCTGCGGGCTGCGGACGGAACGGTCACCGGCATCCGGGAGCACAAGGACGCCACCGACGCCGAACGTGACATCCGGGAGGTCAACTCCGGCATCTACGCCTTCGACGCCGCCGTGCTCCGCGATTCGCTGGCCCACGTCACGACCGACAACGCCCAGGGCGAGAAGTACCTCACCGACGTGCTGGGCCTGGCCCGTGCCGCCGGAGGCCGCGTCGCCGCCGTCGTGACCGAAGACCGCTGGCAGGTGGAGGGCGCCAATGACCGGGTCCAGCTCTCGGCCCTCGGCGCGGAACTCAACCGGCGCACCGTCGAAGCCTGGATGCGCGCAGGCGTCACCGTCGTCGACCCGGCCACCACCTGGATCGACGCCACCGTCACCCTCGACGAGGACGTCCGGCTGCTGCCCAGCACCCAGCTCCACGGCACCACCACGGTGGCGCGCGACGCCGTCGTCGGCCCCGACACGACCCTCGCCGATGTCCAGGTGGGGGAGGGCGCCAAGGTGATCCGCACGCACGGTTCCGGCTCCACGATCGGCGCCAAGGCCAGCGTCGGCCCGTTCACCTACCTGCGCCCCGGCACCGTCCTCGGCGAGACCGGCAAGATCGGCGCGTTCTACGAGACCAAGAACGTCACCATCGGCCGGGGCTCCAAACTGTCCCATCTCGGCTACGCCGGCGACGCCGAAATCGGTGAGGACACCAACATCGGCTGCGGAAACATCACCGCGAACTACGACGGCGAAAAGAAGCACCGCACGGTCATTGGTTCCGGCGTCCGCACCGGCTCCAACACCGTCTTCGTTGCCCCCGTCCAGGTTGGTGACGGCGCCTACAGCGGCGCCGGCGCCGTGATCCGCCGTGATGTTCCGCCCGGTGCCCTGGTCCTTTCCCTGGCCCAGCAGCAGAACACCGAGGGCTGGGTCCTGGCGAACCGCCCGGGCTCGGTTTCCGCGTCCCTGGCCGCGGCCGCCGGCGCCACCACGACTTCCTCCAGTACTCCGGCATCTACAGAAGAGGGCTAGCAAAAATGAGCGAAATTACGGCACGCGGCGAGAAGAAGCTGGTGCTTGCCGCTGGGCGCGCGCATCCTGAGCTGGCGAGGGAAATCGCCAAGGAGCTCGGAACCGAGCTGCTGCCCCTGGATGCCTACGACTTCGCCAACGGCGAGATCTACGTCCGTGCCGGGGAGAGCGTGCGCGGCACCGACGCCTTCGTCATCCAGGCGCACCCGGCACCGCTGAACAACTGGCTGATGGAACAGCTCATCATGATCGATTCGCTCAAGCGGGCCTCCGCCAAGCGCATCACCGTGGTGTCGCCGTTCTACCCGTACGCCCGGCAGGACAAGAAGGGCCGCGGCCGCGAGCCCATCTCGGCGCGCTTGATCGCCGATCTCTACAAGACCGCCGGCGCCGACCGCATCATGAGCGTGGATTTGCACACCTCGCAGATCCAGGGCTTCTTCGACGGTCCCGTCGACCACCTCATGGCCATTCCGCTGCTCGCTGACTACATCCGCACCCGCGTCGGGGCCGACGACATCACGGTGGTCTCCCCGGACACCGGCCGCGTCCGCGTGGCCGAGCAGTGGGCCGAGCGCCTCGGCGGAGCGCCGCTGGCGTTCGTGCACAAGAGCCGCGACCTCACCGTCCCGAACCAGGCGGTGTCCAAGACGGTCGTCGGCCAGATCGAAGGCCGCACATGTGTGCTGATCGACGACATGATCGACACCGGGGGAACCATTTCCGGCGCGGTCCAGGTGCTCAAGAACGCCGGCGCCAAGGATGTCATCATCGCGGCAACGCACGCCGTCTTCTCCGATCCCGCGGCGCAGCGGCTGTCCGAGTCCGGCGCCCGCGAGGTTGTCGTCACGAACACCCTGCCGATTGACGCGAGCAAACGCTTCCCGCAGCTCACCGTGCTGTCCATCGCACCGCTGATCGCCCGCGCCATCCGCGAAGTGTTCGACGACGGCTCTGTCACCAGCCTGTTTGACGGCAACGCCTGACCCCTCGGCTGGGCATGCCCAGCCGTCCGCCGGTGCGGGGCCGTTTTCACGATTGCGGCCCCGCGCTGGTAGCCTTGAACCGAAACCTTGGCGAGGGAGAGCGCCGGTCAGCCGTATGCACGGCCAACCGGGCTGCTGGTCTCCGTTATCGACTGGGTCTGAATCTCCCTTCGGAAGGGCGGCCCCCGGCTGCCCGGCGTTGAAGGTCGCAAACAGACCTCCGCCCTTGCTGAACACCGCTAGTCCACTAGGAGATACCCATGTCTGAGCAGAAGCTCGCAGCAGAAGTACGCACCGAATTCGGCAAGGGCTTCGCCCGCCGCGCCCGCATGGAGGGCCTGATCCCGGCCGTCATCTACGGCCACGGCGCCGACCCGATCCACATCACCCTGCCGGCCAAGTCCACCACGCTGGCCGTCCGCGTTGCCAACGCGCTGCTGACCCTGGACATCAACGGCGAACAGCACCTCGCCCTGGTCAAGGACATCCAGCGCGACCCGATCAAGCAGATCATCGAGCACCTCGACCTCCTGACCGTCCGCACCGGCGAAAAGGTCAACGTTGACGTTCCCGTGCACGTCACCGGCGAGCTGGCTCCCGGCAACGTGTACAACCAGGAAATGACCACCGTCTCCCTCGAGGCCGAGGCAACCCACCTGCCGACCGCCATCGAGGTCAGCATCGAGGGCCGCACCGCCGGCGAGCACATCCACGCTTCCGACCTGGTCCTGCCGAAGGGCGCCGTCCTGCTGGCCGACGCCGAGTCCCTCGTCGTTCACATCTCCGAGGCCACCGAGGTCTCCGAGGAAGAAGCATCCGCCGAAACCACCGAAGGTTCTTCGGTCGCAGAAGCAGCCGAGTAGTAGTTCCGGCGCATCCTCCGGTGGCCGGGTCCCTCTTGGGACCCGGCCGCCGTCGTCTCCGCCGCGCACCGCCGGCCCCCGCTGCCCGGAACCGGCCCGCCACACCTAAGGACTGACCATGACTGACACCTGGCTGATCGTAGGCCTCGGCAATCCGGGAACCGAATACGCCCACAACCGGCACAACGTCGGACAGATGGTCCTCGACGAACTTGCTGCCCGGATCGGGAGCGGCTTCAAGTCCCACAAGTCCCGGGCCCAGGTCCTGGAAGGCCGCCTCGGCATCGGCGGCCCGCGTGTGGTGCTGGCCAAACCGCTGAGCTACATGAACGTATCCGGCGGCCCGGTCTCGGCGCTCAGCAAGTTCTACGACATCGAGCCTGGCCACGTCATAGCCGTGCACGACGAAATCGACATTCCTTTTAATACGGTCAAGGTGAAGCTGGGCGGCGGCGAAGGCGGCCACAACGGGCTGCGCGATATCTCCAAGGCCCTCGCCACCAAGGACTACCTCCGGGTCCGGGTCGGCGTGGGACGCCCGCCGGGCAGGATGGACACCGCAGACTTCGTGCTGAAGGACTTTTCCGGTTCCGAGAAGAAGGAACTGCCCTTCCTGATCGACACCGCGGCGGACGCCGCGGAAGCTTTGGTCCGCGACGGCCTGCTCGCGGCGCAGCAGCAGTTCCACCCCGCGAAGACGCCCTAGCCGGAAAAACCCAGGGGACTTCAGCCGCGGGCACCACGTAACGCACCGCCGCCGACCCCCGAGTTTCTTTCCTTGCTTCCTGAAATGCCGATATGATCGCTCTACTCTCATGTCGGGGGATAGGGATACGCTACTTCTAGGCGGACGGTCTCAGGCTTGCTGTCCGCAAAGCGGTACGAAGGAAACAAAATGTCGAGGGATTCGCTGGGCTGGGGGAATGTTTCCACTACATTGGCACCCGCCGAAGAAGAACCTGCGACCGGTCCCCTGGACCGGCACAGGTGGTCAGGTCTCGCGCGCAACGCCGACGCCGACCGGGTTCGCAGCGCCCTGCTCGCGGAGGACCGCATGGGCGTGGTCATCACCGGAGACCGCGGGGTGGGAAAAACCCAGGTAGGACGCGCAGCGGTCGCGGGCTTCGGACCCGACGTCTACACCCTCCAGCTCCGCAGTTCCGGTCCGGGCTCGGCGACGCCCTACGGTTGCCTGGCATTTACGCTCGCCCGCCTGCCACAAAGCTCCCTGGGTTCGCCGACAGCCATCCTGCACGGCATCACGTCCCTGATCCGCGACGACGCGGCCGGGCGCAAATGCGTCATTCTGCTGGACAACGCCGGAAGCCTGGACGAACTGAGCACCGGGGTGCTGCTCAACCTGGTGCAGACCCGGACCGCGCGGCTCGTCGCCACCGCCCAGCGCACGACGGACCTGCCCCCGGACTTCTACTGGCTCCTGACCTCCGGACAGCTGGCCGAGGTCCGGCTCGCGAACCTCACGGAGGTCGAAACCCTGGAGGTGCTCAAGGCGGCGCTTGGGCACAGGGTGTCCAGCGCCCTCGCAAGCCAGCTACACCATCTTGTCGGCGGCAGCCCGACCCTGCTGCAGGCCGTTGTCTCGGAGCAGATCGAGCGGGGCAACCTCGTGCTCTCAGGATCGGTCTGGACCCTGGTGGATGAGGTGGTCCTGGACGGGCGCACCGCGCTGGAAGACATCGTCCGGGCCCGGTATGCCCGCGAAACACCGGTGGCCCGGGAACTCATCGAGGTCCTCTCCTGTGCCCGTACCCTGCCCCTGGCGCGGCTCGCTCGGATGTACAGCCCCGGCGTCATCGCGGACATGGAAGACGCGGGTCAGATCGTTGTCGACCGGACGGGCCGGCACCTCGTTTCGCTCGGGGACCGCTACCTGGGCGACATCGTCCGCAATTGGCTCAGCGTGGAACGCAGGCTGGAACTGCGGGACAAGGTGCCGGGGCACCAACAGGATGAGCTCAACGAGCTGACCGTCGAGGACCTGCTGGCATACGCGGCCTGGACCCACGACTGCGACGCGCCCCTGGCACCCGCCCACGCCGTGGCGGCTGCCGGCGCCGCCGTCAAACTCTTTGACCCGAAGTTTGCGCTCAAATGCGCCGGCAGCCTGAGCCCGGAGGACCCGGAATGGAGTGAGGGTCAGCTGGAGAAATCCGCAGCCTACCTGCAGCTGGGGCTTCCCCTGCAGGCTATGGCGGCCCTGGACGATGTGTCCGAGGCCCAGCTCGCCGCCCTCGGGGCCGAAGCGTACGCGGAACTGATTGCCGCTAAGGCGGACTGCATGTCCTGGCTCCAGGACCGGAGCGGACAGGTCCCCGAACTGCTCCTGCAGGCCCGGCTCCGACTCCACGAGCTCGCCGGGGAGCAGCCGGCGGCATCAGCGCAGGAGCTCACCCGTGCCGGGCTGTGCCTGGACCTCTGCGAATTCAACTACCTCTCTTTCGTCGGCGACTACACGCCAATGATGGACCGGCTCAGTGCCGCGGCCTCCTCGGAGGTGGACGACATCAATCCGGTGCACCGGCTCAGGTCCGGCATCATCCTGATGGAAGCGCTCTGCATGACGGGCAAGGAGGTCGACGCCCGCAAGCTGATGCGTGAGATCGGCGGCCAGCTGGGGGAATGGTCCAACGTTCCCCGCATCCGGGAAAACTTTGCCTGGCGGTCCTTCAACGTGCTGCTCCTGTCCGGACACTGGCGCCAGAGCATCGACATGCTCAAGGACGCCAGCGGCCGGGCCGGGCACGGGCTGCATTCGGGCAGCGCACCCACGGACCTGGCCGTCGGTCTTGCCTATGTCTACGCCGGCCGCGGCTACCTGGCCCTGGACCCGCTCCTGGCCGCGATCGCACAGCTCGAAGTCAGGGCCAGCCTGCACTCGCTGCGGCAGGCCTACGCAGCCACCGCCTTCGCCTACGCCCAGACCGGGAACTCGGTCCAAGCCACCGTTTACCTGGACCGGGCACGGTCGGCAGACGGCCCCGCCCGGTTCGCGGTCCGAAGCTCCGCCGACTTCTGCATGGACATGGCCTCGCGCTGGCTGGGAGATCCGGATGCGAAGGACCGGCTGGTCCGCGCGGCCGAGGAACATTACCGGGCCGGCCGGTTCACCCTGGCAGGAATCTTCATGCTCGGCGCGACGGTCAACGGCACCACCAAGGATTTCCAGTTCCTGGAAGACATCGCGGCGTTGCGGCAGGGGCCCCTCGCGGAGCTGTCCCGGACGATTGCCGTGGGCAGCCGCAAGAAGGACGCCGCAGTGATGCTGGAGGCCGCCAGCCAGGCCGCGGCCATGGAACTCGACGCCGTCCAGGCCAGGTGCGCCGCCCTCGCCTTCGACTTCGCCAAGGCCGCGGGACTGAGCGGGAAGGCCAGCGCCGCCCACGCCATCCTTGAAGGTCTCGCGGATACCCTGCCTGCGCTGCCGATCATCCCCAGAAACAAGGGGCCGCTGCTCACAGACAGGGAGCGGCAGATTGCCACCCTCGCGGGCAACGGGGTCTCCAATAAGGACATTGCCCTGGCCATCGGCATTTCAGTGCGGACAGTGGAAGGACACCTTTACCAGGTGTTCACCAAGCTGGGAGTTTCTTCGCGAAGTGATCTGCTTGGACTCATCTAGTAACCGCGCAGCCGCCCCCGAGCCGGCGGAAGTACCCAAAGCCCTGACCGGACGGACGGAGGACCTGCGTTCTGCGGTGGAAGCCATCCAGGGCAGCACCCACGTTGCGGTCCTGCTGCTCGGCGACAGCGGGATCGGCAAGTCCACCCTCCTGGACGCTGTGGTGTCCGAACTGCAGACAGCCGTGACGCCGGTCCGCATCCACGGCAGCCCGTCGCTGGCGCACGTGCCGTACGGCGTGCTGGGTCCTTTTATCGTCGGGCTGCCCGTGCAGGAGGCCACCTCGCAACTGGCGGTGCTCAGGACCTTCTGGTCGCGGCTGGAGGAAGAGCGCCGGGCGTCCCAGAAACCCCTCCTGCTGGTCGTGGACGACGCCCATGACCTCGACGAATCCACCGCGGGGATCCTCGTGGAACTCGCCGCTGCCGGCTGGGCGAAACTGCTCGTTGCCTCGGCCACCCGGCCTGGGTTGCCGGAACCGCTGCTTCAGCTGTGGTTTGAGGGCATTGCGGAACGACTCGACCTCCGTCCGCTGACCCAGCAGCAGACCAATGACATCCTCGAGAGCGTGCTGGGTCCCCAAATCCTGCCCAGCGCGGCCGAAATCCTCTGGGAAGCCTCCGAGGGCAACCCGCTGCTGCTCAGCGGCCTCATCGACGACGCGAAGAGCGACGGCACGCTGCTGCAACGCAACGGGGTATGGCTGCTGGCACGTCCGCTCAACAGCCACGGGGACCGCTTGACTGACGTCGTGCGCCGGCAGTTGCTCCGGCGCTCCCCACAAGAACGCCAGGCCCTGAACCTGATCGCCCTGGCCGAGCCGGTGTCCCGTGACTTGATTGAATCCACGGTGGGCGAAGACCCGGTGGCCGCCCTCATCGAACACGAGATGATCCGGGTTACGCCGGCACCGCACCCGCAATTGAGGCTCTGGCACTCCATCTACGGCGACACGCTGCGCAACCTGATTTCGCCGGCCCGCAGCCTCCAGCTCCGGCAGAGCCTCTTGCGGCTCATGGACAACGAACCGACGTCGGCGGAAGGCTTGCTGCGCCAGGTGAGCTGGTCGATTGAATGCGGAGCGGAGGTCGAGGACCGGCAGCTGCTGCGGGCGGCCGTCCTGGCCAGCCGGCTCTATGAGGACGACCTCGCACGTAAAGCCGCCGCGCTGGTCAAGGACCCTGAATTGCAGGTGGCTGCGCGGGCCGTGGTGGCACGGACCTATTTCAACACCTCCGACTACGCTGCCGCCCGGGACGTCCTGGAGGCCGACTTCGCCAAGGGACTCAGTGTGGCTGTCCTGCTCACGGGAACCCTCATGTGGGCTGCGGTGCAGGCCGCCCTCGGCCACGCACCCGCTGAGATCATGGACCGCGCCGGAGCCCTTCTGGAGGCAGGGGAGCAGCTGGCCAGGGACAACCCGGACGATGCAGAGGGAATCATAGCGGCAACCCGGGACCGCTATGCGACCATTCACGCCATGGTGTTCGCCCTTGCGGGGGAGTACTCCGACGGTGCCGGCACGGAAGCCGAGGCTGGCGCAGGCCCGCAACCTCCGCCGGCCAACGACCTGGAGGCTGCGTTCAGGCTGGCGCTGACATCCGAACGGCTCCTTGTGCAGGGCAAAGCGGTCCAGGCGTTCGCGGCGGTCTCCGAGGCCCTGGAAACTGCGGGCTCAGGACACGACGAACTGTATTTCCTCGCTGAGTTCCTCGTGGCGCGGGCGGCAGCGGCCGTGATCCATGGCGGCGACTGGGAAGCCGCCGAGAACCTGCTGGCCGGCGTGGTCGCCGGACAAGGACCTAACCTCATCTCGTTCGGCGGCGGCGTCCATGCCGCGCACGGCATCATTCTGCTCTACCAGGGCAAGGCCACCCAGGCCCTGGGCACCCTCAGTGCAGCGCTGGAATCATTGCGGCTCGCGGATCCCCAGCAACTCTTCGCCCTCACCTCCTCGATGGCCTTCGCCGCCGCCGCCGAAGTCGGCGCCAAGGACAAAGCCGCAGCATTCCTCGCCGACTACGAAGTCGCGCCACGGGCGGTGTCACGCTACCTGCGCATCCTCTCGCAGATGGCCGTCACCTACGGCAAGGCCCGCCTGGGCAACTACCCGGGCGCCGTCGACGAATTGCGGGCGCTGGGCCGGCCCCACGGCGACGATTCCACAGCAGGCCTGGAGTTCGACTCGCTCGCGTTCTGCCTGGCACTGGGGGACCGGGACGCGGCCGCCCGGCTGCAAGAACTTCAACCCGAACTGGAAGGCCCCCGGGCCGCCGCGATTTCCCACTATGCTGCGGCGGTCAGCACCGACCTGACCGCCGACTATCTGGAAGCGGGCAAGAGCTGCGAAGACGCCGAGCTGTGGGGATTTGCGGCACTGGCCTATGATGCCGCTGCGACCGGGTACCGGGCGGCCGGCGACACCCTGCGGGAACGCATGGCGATGTCGCAGCGGAAACGGTGCCTGGACAGGGCGGACAGCCTCGCGGGCCAGGAACATGAAACCGAAGTCGATGCCCTTGGCCTGCTGACGCGCAGGGAGCGCGACATCGTGGCACTGGCGGTGCGCGGCCTCAGCGACCGCCAGATCGCCGCCGAGCTGCAGGTATCCATCCGAACAGTCGAAGGCCACCTTTACCGCAGCTACGCCAAGCTCAACGTCAAAGGCCGGGACCAGCTGCCGGGAGTATCCTCCTCCTAGCCGCCGGGAATCCTCCGGCCCCGGGCCGGTTTCCCGTCGCCTGCCGACCATGGCTGCCCGTCCCATCAGGCATCACTGCCTTTGCCCCTCACGGCGTGCGTAGCTCCGGTGGGCCGGCAAGTAGGCATCAGGCTGCCCGGGTATGGGGACCGCGTAGCCGGACCGCTCCAGCGTCGCGAGCCGGCCTCCGCGGCAAGTACCCTCGACCACAGGTTCGATCTGAACCGGTCACGAATTCGAGTACGCACTACCGGTGCGCGGTTGCCGTCCGGTTCGCTAGATTGTATTCAGCACCAGGAACCACCCAGCATCAGGAATCACCCAGCACCAGGAATCACCCGGCAACACCCCCGACAAAGGATGTTAAACGTGGAACCATCAACGCGGAAGAGGTCCGGGTACTGCGATGAAGCTGCCAGAATCGCTTGCGTGGGGAACGATGGCCCACCCTGGTGCAACAGACACTAAATCCGCTCCGAATAGGTCTCCCGAATGGTTCCCGCCACGTGCGTGAACCCCTTTGACGGAGCCGACGGCGTCGGAACCTTCTGAGACCGAGGTTCCTCCCCCCAGCCGCCGTCGGCTCCCTAAGTTTTCAGTGGCCGCAGTCCTGGCTCGGCCGCCCGCAGGACGGGCGGCCGTGCCAGAGCTGTGATGGCGGGAGCAGGATCATGCCGCGCACGGCACCCTCCCAAGTCTTGGGCGACACGGACACCCGGCTGGCAGAGCGTCCAGTCTCCCGGCCGGCGGGACGGACCCGACTACTTGGATCTGAGCGCTTTCCAGCCCGCAGATCCTGAGTACACCCACGTAGCCCAGGTCCCGTCGCCACGCTGGTAATCGAGTAGCACCTACGCATCCCTAAATTTACTGCTGTCCATAAGTTGGACTTATCGGTAGTCATAACTTTGATTGCGAAGGTCTCTCTCATGTTTCAGCAAGAAGCCGGTGTGCCTGCGGGCAGCGGCAGAACAGATGTGATGTCAGCCGCCCAACGTCCGGGGAAGGGGCGGCCCGAGAAGCGCTACGCACGGCACAAAACCGTTGAAGATGTGGTGGCGGCACTGACAACGGGATCGGGCTGCGGGGCCGTCATCGTCGGGGAACACGGGGCTGGAAAGTCCTTTATTGCCCAGCGGGCCCTTGAACAGCTGGGGGACGACTACCTGGTGGTCCAGGTCCGGGGCAGCTCCATTTCGTCCAAACTCCCTTACGGCGCCCTGAGCGTACTTCTTAACGAACTCGATGCCTCCCACCTTGAGCACCCCCTCATGGTGCTGCGGGGTCTGACCCAGCTGCTCCACACCCGGGCCCAGGGACGCAGCGTGGTGCTCTTTGTCGATAACGCCCATGATCTCGATGAGCTCTCCACCATGATGGTTGCCCAGCTCTGCGCCGGCGGACACGTCCTGCTGCTTGCAGCGTGCGTTGACCTGCCCAATCTGGGCAGCGACATCATGGGACTTTGGAAGGACGATCTGCTGCGCCGGGTGGACGTGGGCCCCTTCGACTTCCGCGAAACGGCCGACAGCCTTGCCCAGGAGTACGGCGGGCATTTCTCCCACGCCGCGGCACGCGCGCTCTGGAACGCCAGCGGCGGCAACGCGCTCTTCCTGCACTCACTGGCACGTGAGCAGATCAAGCTTGGAATCATTGTCCGGCACGAGAGTTCCTGGGTTTTGGGGGACAAGCCGGTGGCTCTGGCCGGTGAAATCCGGGATGTCCTCAAAGCCCGCCTGAACCGGCTCAGCCCGGGCCAGCGTGATGTCTTCGAGCTCTTGTCGCTCGCCGGAGCCCTGCCTCTGCAGACCCTGATGAGCGTGGCCAGGGCCCAGGACATAGACACCCTGCAGGAGCGGGCGCTGATCCACGTCAGCCATGACCACCCGCCCATGGTGAGCATCGCCAACCCGGTCACGGCCGGCATCGTTGCCAGCGTGGTGCCGCCCGGCCGCAGTGCCGAGCTTCGGCGCCGGTTGGGAGCTGTGCTCCAGGACCAGGACCTGAACGAGTTCACGGGGTCCACGGCGGTCGCATGGGCGCTGGACTGCGGGGAGGAGGTGGATCCCAGGCTGGCGCTGGCGGCGGCCCGCATCGCGAACAAGGCCTCAGACCCGCAGTCCGCCCTGAGGTTTGCCCGGGAAATCGCGGGCGGGGAGAAACTGGCGGAAGTGGCCGTCGAATCTGCGCGGGCGTTCATCGCCTTGCATAATGACGACGCAGCCCGCCGCGTCCTGACTGACGTGGAACAGCGGGCCGGTGACGGACTGGCACTGGATGAGTGGGCCTCGCTGCAGCTGCTGTGGGCTGAGTTGGACAGGCGCAGTCCCGCAACAGCGGCCAGCGCCCTGGCCAGGCTGCAGGATATTGAGTTGCGGCTCACGGTGTCCGGGGACACCGGGGCGGACCCGGGTTCCGTGGCTGATCGGGTCCGACTTGCCTATGCCGAGCTGGCCGCCTTCGAAGGCCGGTACGGCGACATCCTGCAAATGTTTGACGATGCGGACTCCACCGACCTCGGCAGCGAATCAAAGATCATTGCCGCGAGCCTGTTGTGTGAGGCGAAGGCTGTCACCGGCGACGTCCTGGGGGCGGTCGGCCTCGGCCGGCAGGTAATTGTTGCCGCCGGCGCCCTCGACCTTTCCGACTCGTCGATCCGTGAAATCCGCGGGCGGTTCCTGTTGCTCCTGCTGTTGTCCGCGAAGTTCCGGGAGGCAGCAGACTTCCTCGCCGACACCGCGGAATCCTGGGACCAGCAAGCCCGGCTTGGCGGTATGTTCGAGATCGGCCAGGGGATCGTGGACCTCCATCGTGGTCAGCTCACGGTGGCAGTCCAGCGGTTGCAGTCCGGGGTCTGGCAGCTCAAGGTGCACGATCCGGATGCTGTTGCCGGGCTCGCAGCCGCGGCCTGTGCGTATGCCTTCGCGCTCCAGGGAGATGAGGAAAAAGCCGGTGCCCTGCTGGTCGACGTCGAGGAGCCCCAGCCCCGGGCGTCCTGGCTCGTGAACCGCATCGCACGGTACTTCGAATTGTCTGCCAAGGCGGAAATCGGGCAGAAGACCGAGGCCCTCCGTGCGCTGAAGCTGGAAGCTGACGTTGACACGGACGCGTTGGCGCTCGCAACCGGCCTGCAGTTCCTCTCGGCGGTGGCCCGGCTGGGAGACCGCCAGGCGAGCCAGAAACTCAGTGGCCTCGCGGATCAGGTCACAGGGCACTTCGCCAGCCTGTGCTCGCGGCTTGCCGAAGGGCTGGCGGATGCCGACAGCGAGGAGCTGCTGGCGACGTCGAAGGACGCCGATGCGGCAGGCCACGCGGTCTTCGCCAGGGATGTGACCAGGAAAGCAGTCAGCTGTGCCAACGAGGCCGGGAACCGGATCTCCCTCCGGATGGCCCAGCGCACGCAGCAGTCATTGGAGGACCGGTTCGGCAACCCCAGAAACGGCGTGCTCTCACTGCTGACCTCGACGTTGACAGCCCGCGAATCGGAGGTGGCGGTCAGGGCGGCCGCGGGTACGTCCAACCGGAAGATCGCTGACGAAATGCACGTGTCTGTCCGTACCGTCGAGGGGCACCTCTACCAGGTGTATGCGAAACTCCACGTCGCCAGCAGGTCGGAACTCAAAGATGTCATCTCCGGGCCCGTGGAACACGCCCGCCTCGGCTAACCGACCGGCGCCCCCATCTCCCGGCGATCCCGGCGATCCGGGCGATCCGGGCGGACCCGGCGACCTCGTCTCCGGGCGGTCCGGGAGCCGGAGTGCTGCCCGAGCTGTCGCAGGGAGGCCCGCCGGTGGAAAGCCTGACTGAGTCCGCCACCCTGGTTGGCCGGTCCGGCGTCGTCAAGGACATCGTCAAGTGCCTGCGCGACGGTGTCACCTCCGGCGCCCTCATCGTCGGTAACCCGGGCACCGGGAAAACCGCAGTTTCCAGGGCAGTCATCCGGGACCTCCGGCCCCACACGGCCGTAATCCGGCTCGCCGCAACGCCGGCATTGTCGGCCGTACCCTTCGGGGCGCTCTCGCCCTACCTGGGCGAGCTGCCCGCCCACGATCTGGATTCCTTTGCCGCCGTCGTCAAGGCGGTTACAGACAGTATCAAGTCCCAGCCGAGCAAGCCGCTCTTCGTGATCGATGACGCGCAGTGCCTGGATCGCGGGACAACACAGCTGGTTGCCCAGGCCGTAGCGACCGGTGCTGCCAGCATCCTGGCCACGTGCCGGCCGGGTTTGCTGATCCCCGAGGAATTCCTGGCGCTCTGGGACGACGGGATAGTGGCGAAGTTCGACCTCGAGCCGCTCACCCGGGCCGAGGTGCACCAGCTCTGCGAGCAAGTGCTCCGCGCCGATGTCTCGCCGTGGGCCAGCGCGCTGTTCGCAGATGCGTCGGCCGGTAACCCATTTATGCTGCTGTCCCTGATCGAACACGCCCGGAACACGGGGGCCCTGGCGCTGCGCCACGGCACCTGGTTCCTGATCTCATCTCCGGGCCTGGCCGACATTCCTGTGGCCGACCTGATCGGTCACGAGCTGCGGTCGATGTCCCCCGAGGAAAGGACAGCCGCGGCGATAGTGGCCCTGGCGGGACCGCTGTCGCTTGGCCAGCTGTTGGGGTTCGGCGGCCCGAAGGCAGTCGACGCCCTGGAAAGGGCCGGTATCATCAGCGTCTCACGAGGCGCCGACCGCACGGTCCGTCCCGCGAGTCCGCTGATCGGAGAGATCATCCGCCGCTGGGTGCCGGCGGGAAAGAGCGCCGGATTGCGTGCCAGCTTCGTCTCACTGCCGCCGGCAGGGGCAGTGCCCCCGGACGCGTTCCTGAACCGGGTCCGGTGGGCGCTGGACTGCGGAGCCGCCGTGCCGCCGGACGAACTCCTCAAAGCGGCGTGCACCGCCAACGTCGCCCTCGACGCCTGGACCGCGTTGAGGACGGCGGAGGCAATCTCCGATGACGCGAAGCTTCCCGAAGCCCGGTTGCAGATGGCCTATGCGCGGTACCTGTTGGGTGACCGCCAGCAGTCCGCAAAATTCCTGCAACTCGCGGATCCCATCCCGAACGAAAACTCCCGCTATCTGGCGGCCCTGTTGTCCGCCCGGCTGGCCGGACGAACGACGACGCCGGGAACCGGCGCGGCACCGGACGGCAGAGCCGGACCGGCCGACGTCGGGCTCCCGCCCAGCGGCCAGCGGGCCGTCCGCAGCGACGCCGGGGCGGGGCCATCATGGCTGGACCTGGCCGCGCTTGCCCTGGCGGCGGGGACCCCCGGCAGCCAGCCGAACGGCAGCCAGGAGGACCGCGAGGGAGGGCTGAGCCGCCTGGTGACGGCCGCCGGTGAGCGGCAGGAAATCAAGATTCCGGCTGAGTCGCTGCTCGCCGAACTGCTCTGTGCCAAGGGCCGGGTGGTGGACGGCCTGGGGCTGGCACGCGAGGCCTGGCAGGGGGCGCGGAGCGCCAGCCTGGCCTTGCCTCTTGTGTATGAAGACCTCCTGGTGCGCTACAGCCTGAGCCTGAACTGGGCGGGGGAGTGGGAAGCGCTCGCCGCAGCCCTCGATGAATACGAGGCAGACTATCCGTCGCGGCTGCTGCTCAGCGGGGGAATCCTGCACCTGATGAGGGGCCTCGCCCGTGTCCGTCAGGGACGCATGCCCGAGGGAATCGCCGAACTCGTTCTCGGCGTCGAGGATCTCACGATTGCCGATCCCTGGGAATTGCTGCCCTTCGCCCATTCGGTCGCAGCGTACGCCGCGTCCGTGGTGGGCCACGCGCGGGAGGCCGAGGAGCACGCGACGGCTTTCCGGCTGTCCCGGTACCGCGGGCCAGGGGCAATCCCGCTGCTCGCCGAGGCGTACTCGACCGCGGCCGGCGATGTTGCCGAGGTCAGCAGGAGGCTCGCGGGCCTGGCCGAGGAGGCCAAACGGCAGGGTTTGCGGGGGATCGAGACGGACATCAGACGACTGGCCGTGCGCCGCGGGGACACGGCGGCCGCGGATGGCCTTGCCCGAAGCAGCCTCGCGGTTGAAGGCCGGGAGGCCGGCATGCTGCACGACTACGCGCTCGCGGTGCTTCATGCTGACGACGCCGAACTTGTCAGGATCAGTGACAAGGCGCTCCGCGCCGGCTTTGTGCTGCTGGCTCTCGAAGCGGCGCAACAAGCGGAACGTTGCCTCGCCGAAACCACGGACAAGCGGAAACTGCTGGCTGTCCAGCGCAAGATCCAGAACCGGATGACCGCTGCCGGAATGGCTGCCCACATTGATCTGGTCCGTCCGGAACAGGATGCGGAACTCACCGCCAGGGAAACCGAAATCCTGGACCTGGTGTCCGGCGGAGCCACAAACGCCGAGATAGCCAGGCAGCTCTGCGTGTCCCAGCGGACCGTGGAAGGACACCTCTACCGGGTGTTCGCCAAACTGGGCGTCAGCCGGCGGGTCGACCTCATCGATACCGGCGGCGACTCCCACCGGCCCTAGGCCCCAGCGGGGCACGGCGGCAGCACCGGCAGAATGGGGGTGCGCCGTTCCGTGGGATGATGGAGAGTAGTCCATTTCACCCGATCCGAGGAGGCCAGCGTGGCTTTTGTGCCGACGTCAGAGTCCCGGGCCCTGCCCTCGCCAGCCCTGACCGACGACGAGGTGTTGCGGATCCGCAACGACTTCCCCATCCTGTCCCGACCCATGGGCGGGCACCCCCTGATCTATCTTGACTCCGGGGCGACCTCGCAGAACCCGATCAGCGTCATAGAGGCCGAGCAGGAGTTCTATGAACAGCGGAACGCCGCCGTTCACCGCGGTGCGCACCTGCTGGCCGTGGAGGCCACGGAGTCCTTCGAGGATGCCCGCGAAACCCTGGCTGCCTTCCTGGGCGCGGGCGCCGACGAGATCGTCTGGACCTCCAATGCCACCGAGGGCCTGAACCTGCTCAGTTACGCATTCCTGAACTCCTCCCTGCCCGGCGCCGCCGGGCCAGCGGCGCGTTTCGCGCTGGGAGCCGGCGACGAGATTGTGGTCACCGAGATGGAGCACCACGCCAACCTCATCCCGTGGCAGCAGCTCGCGGAGCGAACCGGCGCGACTCTTCGTTTCATCCCCGTCGACGACGCCGGTGCGCTGGACCTCGACGCCGCCGCCGGCATCGTCGGCCCGGCCACCCGGGTCCTCGCCTTCAGCCACGCCTCGAATGTCCTGGGCACCATCAACCCGGTCAAGACCCTTGTGGGGATGGCCCGCCAGGTCGGTGCGCTGACCGTGCTGGACGCCTGCCAGTCCGCGCCGCACCTGCCGCTGGACGTGCAGGAGCTGGGCGTCGACTTCGCGGTCCTCTCGGGACACAAGATGCTGGGACCGACCGGCATCGGCGTGCTGTACGGCCCGTCCGAACTGTTGAACGCGCTGCCGCCGTTCCTCACCGGGGGATCGATGATCACCACGGTGACGATGGAACGCGCCGCTTTCCTGCCTGCCCCGCAGCGCTTCGAAGCGGGGACCCAGAAGGTTTCCCAGGCCATCGCACTCGCCGCGGCGGCGAACTACCTCACCGAGACGGGGATGGACCGCATCCACGCATGGGAGTCCCTGCTCGGACAGCGCCTCGTCGACGGTCTCTCCTCGATTCCCGGCATCCGCGTCCTCGGGCCGGCCCCCGGTCAGGAACGGATCGGCCTGGCCTCCTTCGACGTCGCCGGTGTGCACGCGCACGACGTCGGGCAGTTCCTGGACAGCAAGGGCATCGCCGTCCGGGTGGGCCACCACTGCGCGCAGCCGCTTCACCGGCGCCTGGGCCTGACGGCCAGCACCAGGGCCAGCACCTACCTGTACAACACAACGTCTGATGTGGACGCTTTCCTCGAGGCTGTCGCCGGGGTCCGCGCCTACTTTGGAGCCTAAGGACTTTTCCGCATGAGCCTTGAACAGCTGTACCAGCAGATCATTCTGGAACACGCCAAACTGCGTACCGGCAGCGGGCTGGCGGAGACGCCGGCTCCGGCAGGGACGTCCTCCGGGCAGTCCCACCAGCTCAATCCCGTCTGCGGGGATGAGATCACCGTCCGCGTGGCCGTGTCTGACGGGAAGGTCGCCCAGCTGCGCTGGGACGGCGCCGGTTGTTCGATTTCCATGGCCTCTGCCTCGGTGCTCGCCGAGATGGCCGAGGGGATGGACGTCGGCAGCTTCACGGCGGTCATCGACAACTTCCGGGACGTCCTGCGGTCCCGGGGGAAACTCGCCGCGGATCCCGAAATCCTCGGCGACGCCTCCGCCTTTGAAGGGGTTTCGAAATACGCCGCCCGGGTCAAGTGCGCCATGATCTCCTGGGTGGCGGCCGAAGACGCCCTGGCCCAGGCCCTGGCGTCCAGCCCCAGCCGTTAGCCGAGCAGGCCGGCAATCCCGATGGCCGCCGTCGCCGCCCCGAGCAGCATCGAGACGCTGACCAGGACGACGTGGACGGTGAGGAAGCGGGTGGCTTTGCCGTTCGTGTCGCGCGCCCGGGGGTCCTTCATGACCCGGCGCAGGAACTGCGGCCAGACAACAAGGGACCAGACGCCGGCCACGATCAGAACGACGGCCAGGATTGCCGGCAGCTCCATGAGCTAGTGGCTTTCGAGCCAGGCCTGCGCCTGGGTGGACTGGATGTTCAGGGCCTTGCCCACCATCGGTTCGGCCGCTTCAGCAATCTTGCCGCCCAGGAAGGGCACCGAGGACGTCACCGTGCCCTCCAGCTCGATCCGGGTGCTGCCGCCGTCGGAGACGAGGCGCTGGACGGCATTGACGTCCAGCGGCGCGCCCGAGACTTTCAGCGTGATGTTGCTCAGACGGGAACCATCGGCAGCGGGGGCGTCCCAGCTCTCGAGTTGTGTCACCTTCAGGCTTTCGCCGACGAACTTCCGGGCAATGTCCGGCATCCGGTTGGTCGGGATGGTCCGCACGGTCGTGGTGCTGAAGGCGCCGGCCGTGTCGCCGTCGACGGAGAACGATTCGAGGGTGCCGCCGACGAGTTCACTCGTGTGGCGCAGGAAGTCCTCATTCACGAAAACAGCGGTGACGCGGTCAACGTGGTGCGGAAGGTTGGTGGATGCACTCAATGCCATGGGGGTCCTCCGTGGGGTGGAACTGCTCGTTTCGGGCTCCAAACATCCTACGCGGTGTGCCCGGCCGGCTCCGATTCCTGATCCTGCAGGGCCTTCGCCGCGGCCGTGATGTTCCGGGACATGGCAGGGAAGATCAGGCTGTGGAACGGCAGCACCGCCAGCCAGTACAGGCGCCCGCTGAGGCCCTTCGGGAAGAAGATTGCCCGCTGGCGGTAACGGCTGCCGGTTCCCTCTGGCTCCACCGACAGCTCCAGCCAGGCCCGGCCCGGCGCCCGCATTTCGGCACGCAGCCGGAGCAGCCGGCCGCGATCGATCCGCTCCGCCCGCCACCAGTCCACCACTTCGCCTTCGGCGAGCAGGTGCGGGTGCCGCCGGCCGCGCAGCAGCCCGGCTCCGCCGGTGAGCTTGTCCAGTAATCCGCGGATGCGCCAGGCCAGGGGCATGGAATACCAGCCGTTCTGCCCTCCGATTCCTTCGATAATGGTCCAGACGTGTTTGGGATCGACGTCGCTGGAGTAGCTGCGCTCATCGAGGTAGACGAGGTGGCCGGCCCACTCGGGGTCGGAAGGAAGGGGATCGGCGTCGGCGCCGGCACTGGCCCAGGTGGTTTCCACCTGGCCGTCGCGCTCCTTGCTCAGGGCGAGGGCCACTGCCCCGCGGTAAGGGGTGAGTCCTCCTTCCGGCGGCGGGATGTACGCGTCAATGTCGTGTTCCCGGGAGACGGCGTCGTGCTGGAGGGACTCCACGAGCGGCAGGGACATCGATAGCGGAATCGGCGTGGTCAACGCGACCCACATGCCCGCGAGCTTGGGAGCGGGGATGGGAAGCGCCAGCACCACGCGGTGCGGGAGGCCGGCCTCCGCAGCGTACTCCTGCATCATGCCCGCATAGCTGAGGACCTGGCGGCAGCCGATGTCGAAGGTACGGTTGATCGGGCCTTCGAGCGATGCGGCCCCGACGAGGTAGTGGAGCACGTCCCGAACCGCGATCGCCTCGATCTTGTTGCGCACCCAGCTGGGGGCCGGCATCAGGGGCAGCGTCTCGGACAGGTGCCGGATCATCTCGAACGACGCCGAACCGGAGCCGATCACGACGCCCGCCTGGAAAACGATGGCGTCGACCGGGCTGTCAAGGAAGACCTTGCCCACGGCTTCGCGGGATCTCATGTGGGTGGAGAGTTCGGCGTTGGCGGGATGCAGGCCGCCGAGGTAAACGATCCTGTCCACGCCGGCGTCGGTTGCGGCCCGCGCCGCAGTCTCGGCCATCGCCTTTTCCTTGGACTCAAAGCCCGCTCCGGCCGCCATGGAGTGGACGAGGTAATAGAGCACGTCGACGCCGTCCAGGGCTGCTCGCAGGGCATCGCCGTCGTCCAGGCTGCTCTGGACCACCTCGACGTCGGCCAGCCACGGAACGCCGGCGATCTTGGCCGGCGTGCGGACCAGGACCTTCACGGTGTGCCCGGCTTCCAGCAGCCGGGGGACCAGCCTGCCGCCGATGTAGCCGGTCGCGCCGGTGACCAGCACCGTTTGTGGCTTGCCGTTCGGTGCCGGCGGGGTCGGCGCGGATTCGGGGGTGTCGGTCATGGTGACTCCTTGTCGTCTATTAAGCATTCGGAGCGCCGGGCCGTTCGGACGGCCGTGTATCTTGCCAGCCTAGCCCGGCGGTCGACCGGGCCGGCAGGTCCGTGACCCCGCAGGCCGGATCGATCCTGTGCTGACCAGCCCCATGAAGGCAACGCGGGGTCATTCCGCGCCCATAATCCCCCTCCGGATGGGCGCTTAGTGACCCCGCGTTGCCTTGCACCAGTACCCTCCACCTCTCGGGCACCTTCCTGCTTTCCCCTGCACCCTGCTCACTACTGCTACTGCTGCATCTTCCGAATCACGGGTCCCAAGAATTTTCCAAGGCCCCAGGACGAAACTGGCGCCATCCAGTGAACCGAGCGACCACGTTGAGGGGGGAGCCGGTGCGACTCGATGGAGGAACAAATCATGGCGAAACATCGCAAGACCCGGGGGAGAGACGGCGGCCCCCTGGCTCGAGGGACGGCACCAGGCGTTACGCGCAAAGTCGCGGCCGGTGCGCTCGCTCTCCTGCTCAGTGCCGGGGTCGTCCCGTCCGTGTTGGCGCCGGCGGTTTCCGCGGCGCCGACCGGTCAGGGATTCACACTCAATGCAGGCGACATGCGGTTCATTCTGAAGCAGATCAAGATCGCCGAAAACCACGCCACCAAGGAGGACGCCCAGGGCAATGATGTGGCTGGCCAGCCGCTCATGGGCCTAGGGCCCAACCAGATTGCCAACCCGCTGCTGCCGTACGGTCTGCGCACGGTGGACGGCACGGAAAACAACCTGGTGGCCGGCCAGGACCACTTCGGTTCGGCGAGCAGGGCATTCCCCAGGCTCTCTGATCCGGAGTGGCGCACCTCATCCGGCGGACAGAGCTACCAGTCCGTGAACGCGAACGTGACCGACAACGGTCCGCGCTTTGTCAGCAACGTGATCGTCGACCAGACCGCCACCAACCCGGCGGCCGTGGCGGCCGCCGGCAAGGCCCACCGCACGGTCAATGACAGCCCGACGGCAGTCCCTTGTGACGGCAACGGGCTCCCGGAAAACTGCGTTCCTGAGGGTGCGACCCTTGACATCCCGAACGTCACCACCGACTTCGGGCTCTCGCCGCCGTACAACGGCATGTTCGCGCTGTTCGGACAGTTCTTCGACCACGGCGTGGATTTCACCAAAAAGACCAAGAACTACGTCATGATGCCGCTGGCCGCGGACGATCCGCTGTACGTTCCGGGCGGTCGCACCAACTTCATGCTGCTCAGCCGGGCCGAGAACCAGGCCGGCCCCGACGGGATTCTGGGCACCGCGGACGATGTCCAGGACGCCACCAACACCGACTCGCCCTGGGTCGACCAGAGCCAGACCTATGCCTCGCATCCAACCCACCAGGTGTTCCTGCGCGAATACGCCCTGGACGGGAACAACAAGCCGGTGGCCACCGGCGAGCTGATCGAGGGCGAACCGGGCGGCATGGCCACCTGGGCACACGTCAAGACGCAGGCACGGGAACTTCTTGGCCTGGAACTGTCGGACTATGACGTCGCCGACATCCCCAAGATCGCGACGGACCAGTACGGGCGCTTCCTGCGCGGTCCCAACGGACTGCCGCAGTACGAGACCGCCACCGGCCGGGTTGAAGGCAACCTGACCACCCCGGTCGCGCCGCCGGTAAACGTCGAGCGCATCGGCATCGCCTTCCTCGACGACATCGCGCACAACGCGGCGCCGTTCAACTCCCAGACCGGGCTGCCCCTGACCGCCGACGGCGACGGCGACCTCAACCCGGTCACCCAGCCCCTCGCCGACCCGGCAAGCTACGACGACGAGCAGCTGGCCGCGCACTTTGTTGCCGGCGACGGACGGGTTAACGAGAACATCGGCCTGACCGCCATCCACCAGGTGTTCCACTCAGAGCACAACCGGCTGGTCGGCTACATGCAGGACCTCGTCACAACGCAGAACATTGACCTGAACGAGTGGAAGCTCCCGAACGGCCAATGGAACGGTGAACGCCTGTTCCAGGCAGCACGGTATGTCACGGAGATGGAATACCAGCACATTGTCTTCGAGGACTTTGCCCGCAAGATCCAGCCCGGCATCAACCCCTTCAATGTGTTCACCCAGTCCGACACCGGGATCGATCCCGCGATCAAGGCAGAGTTCGCCCACGCCACCTACCGGTTCGGCCACTCGATGCTGACCGAGACGATCGATCGGAAGACCAACAGCGGCACGGACATTGGAATGCCGCTGCTGGACGCTTTCCTCAATCCGACCGCCTACTACTCCAGCACGGCGGGCACCCTGAGCCCGAAGCAGGCCGCCGGAGCCATCGCCATGGGCATGACGGACCAGGTGGGCGCCGAACTCGACGAGTTCGTCACCGACACCCTGCGGAACAACGTCCTGGGCCTGCCCCTGGACCTTGCCTCGCTGAACCTGGCCCGAGGCCGGGAAACCGGCGTCCCGACCCTGAACAACTTCCGCTCCCAGCTGTACGCCAGCACCGGCGAGTCCTCGCTGAAGCCGTACACCAGCTGGGTGGATTTTGGCCAGAACCTCAAGCACCCGGACTCCGTGGTGAACTTCATGGCTGCCTACGGCACGCACCCGACCATTACGGCCGCGACGTCCATCGTGGATAAGCGGGCGGCTGCCCAGCGGCTCTTCGACATGGATACGGCGGATGCGCTGACTCCCGCGGACTCCTTCGAGTTCGTCAACAGCTCCGGCGCCTGGGCGGACGGGGCCACCGGCCTGGGCAGCGTCGACCTTTGGGTGGGCGGTCTCGCCGAGTACCAGAACCTCTTCGGCGGTCTGCTGGGCTCGACCTTCAACTACATCTTTGAACGCCAGATGACGGACCTCCAGGACGGGGACCGCCTCTACTACCTCTCCCGCACCTCGGGCCTGAACCTGCGGACCCAGCTGGAAGGCAACTCCCTCGCGGAGCTCATCATGCGCAACACCGACGCCTCTGCCCTCAAGGCTGATGTGTTTGGCGTCGCGGACTGCGAGTTCGAGATGGCCAACATCGTGGCGACCACTGGCAACTCGGTGGCCGACGATCCGGCCTCGGCCTGCGATGAATCCGCACTCCTCATGCGGATGGCGGACGGCACCATCCGGTACCGCGCCAGCAACACCGTCGACCGTCCCGGGCTCAACGCCCAGTCCACCTACAACGGCCGTGACAACGCGGACCCCGCGCTGGCAGTGGACAGGATCTGGGGCGGCATCGACAACGACACGGTCTGGGGCAACAACGGCGACGACATCATCGAAGGCAACGATGGCGCCGACACCGTCCTGGGCGGCGACGGCAACGACCGCATCACGGATTCGCACGGTGACGACGTCCTCAAGGGCGGACCCGGCAACGACGCGATCGACGCCGGACCCGGACTGGACATCATCATGTCCGGTGAGGGCGACGACTTCTCCAACGGCGGCCTCAACGGCAACGAAACGTTCGCCGGGGAAGGCAACGACCTGGTCCTCGCCGGCGACGGTCCGGACACCGTGTTCGGCGGCGGCGGCGATGACTGGCAGGAAGGCGGAAACTCCAACGACCTGCTGCAGGGCGACAGCGGTGCACCGTTCTTCGACGACATCAACGCTCCGGGCCATGACGTCCTGATCGGCGATTCCGGTGAAGACGACTACGACGCTGAAGGCGGCGACGACGTTATGGTCGCCGGCCCCGGCATCGAACGCAACCACGGGGTCTTCGGCTTCGACTGGGTCACGCATGCCCGCTCGATCGAACCGGCCGATTCTGACATGCGCCAGATCATCGTCGACGGGCCGAACGCCCTCAAGGACCGCTTCCTCCTCGTCGAGGCCCTCTCCGGCTGGGACAAGGATGACGTGCTCCGCGGCGACGACGAGGTTCCGTCTGTCCCCAACACCGAAGTCAATGTCGACGGCCTGAGCAACGAGTTGGACGCGGCCGGCATTGCGCGGATCAACGGCCTGGCGGACCTGCTGCCTGCAGGTGCCACCACCTTCGGTGCCGGCAACATCATCATCGGCGGCTCCGGCAGCGACGAGATCTGGGGCAACGGCGCCGATGACATCATCGACGGCGACAAGTGGCTCAACGTCCGGCTCAGCGTTGTCGACGGCCAGGGGCAGGAAACCCGGACCGTCACGACCCTGACCGAGCTCCAGGCCGACATCATGGCCGGCAACGTCGATCCCGGCAATGTGAGGATCGTCAGGGAAATCCTTTCCAGCCCGGGCGAAGCCGATGTCGACACGGCCGCGTTCTCCGGGGCAATGGACGAGTACGACATCAGCACCGTCGACGGCGTCACCACGGTGACACACGTCGGCGGCCGGGCAGCAGACGGCACGGACCGGATCACCAACGTTGAAAAACTGCGGTTCTCCGACCAGACCATCGACATTATCCCGGCAGTTGTGCAAGCGCCGGCGGCTCCTGCCGCCCCCACCGCGGCCCCCGGCAATACGACCGCAACAGTGAGCTTCGCGGCACCCGAGGGTGCCGATACGCTCAACGTCGTGGTCCGCACCGGGGACACCGACTTCACCACCATCGAAGGCATCGCCGCCACGGAGACAAACCTCGTGGTGGTCGGCCTGACCAACGGCACCGCCTACAACTTCCAGGTTGAGGCAGTCAATGCCGGAGGTACCAGCCCACGGTCCGCGGCATCGAACGAGGTGACCCCAGCCGTTCCGGCGGCGTCGATGAGGTTGAACGACTTCAACGGTGACGGCAACACGGACGTGATCTCCCGGGACGCATCGGGGCAGCTGTGGCTGTACCCGGGGACGGGGACCGGCGACTGGTTCACCCGGATCGACCTGGGCGGCGGCTGGAACGTGATGACCTCGATCGTCAGTGCCGGTGATTTCAACGGCGACGGCGATGCGGATGTCATTGCCCGGGACAACAACGGGGAGCTGTGGCTCTACCGGGGCACCGGGACCGGCGACTGGCTCCAGCGGCAGAATCTCGGTGGCGGCTGGAACGTCATGACCTCCATCGTGGCTCCGGGTGATTTCAACGCCGACGGCAAGCCGGACCTGATCGCCAGGGACAGCAGCGGACGGTTGTGGCTGTACCCGAACAACGGGGCGGGCGACTGGTTCACCCGTGTTGACCTGGGTGCCGGCTGGAACATCATGAGCTCCATCGTGGCCCCGGGGGACTTCGACGCCGACGGCAAGGTGGACCTGATCGCCCGCGACAGCAGCGGTGAACTGTGGCTCTACCCGGGCAACGGGCAGAACGAATGGTTCACGCGGGAGAGCCTCGGGTCGGGGTGGAACACCCTGAACGCCATCACCGCTCCCGGTGACATGAACGGTGACGGCAAGCCCGACGTCATCGCCCGTGACACCAGCGGCCAGCTGTGGCTCTACCCGAACAACGGTGCCGGTGACTGGTTCACCCGCATCGACCTCGGCGGGGGCTGGAGCCCCATGACGGCGATCCTGTAACCGTCAGCTCCGCAAGGAAGGTCCTCCGCATCCCGTCCGGGACGCGGGGGACCTTTCTTCGTGCCCGGCCCTTGTGCCCGGCGGACCATACGCCCCATGCGGACCTGCCTCCGGGCTGCGCGGTAGGCTTGGGTTACCCGGGATTCTCACGAATTTCGGCTATTCGTGTTGCCTGCATCCCCGTGATCCCTTCAGGAGCTACAGCCATGAGCCTCAACGGCCCCTCTCTCACCGGTTTGCGCCGTGTCCTCGCCGAAGACCGGAACTACGCCCGCGTCCGGGCCGAAGCCGCCCGCGGATTCGCCGACCGCAGTGAGGACTACCAGATCAGCGCCCCCGCCGGGCTACGCTCGGCGCTGCTCGCGGAAATGGCCGACGGGTTGTCTGCGTTAGCGGAAGACACAGCGGACGACACCGCGGCGGGGGGTGGCAGCGGCCTCGCTCCGGTCGTCCTGGCCATCACCGCGACCGGCCGTGAAGCCGAGGATCTCACCGCCGCGCTGCGCGCCTTCCTGCCGGCCGACGCCGTCGCCGAATTCCCCAGCTGGGAAACGCTCCCGCACGAACGGCTCTCCCCGCGCTCGGACACCGTGGGCCGGCGCCTGTCGGTGCTGCGCCGGCTCGCGCACCCCGAAACCTCCACAAGCGGCGCGCTGCGCGTTGTGGTGGCCCCGGTGCGCGCCGTCGTGCAGCCGATCGTGGCGGGACTGGGCGAACTCGTCCCGGTCACCCTGAAGGTGGGCCAGGAGGTCCCGTTCAGCGACGTCGTCCGGAGCCTCGCCGGCGCCGCCTACGCCCGCGTGGACATGGTGACCCGGCGCGGCGAGTTCGCCGTCCGCGGCGGCATGCTGGATGTCTTCCCGCCCACCGAGGACCATCCCATCCGGGTGGAGTTTTTCGGTGATGAAGTGGACCAGATGCGCTGGTTCGCCGTGGCCGACCAGCGCTCACTGACCGCGCCCGGGGTGCACCACCCCACCGAACTGCACGCCCCGCCGTGCCGCGAAATCCTGATCACGCCCTCCGTGATGTCCCGCGCCGCGACGCTGAAAGCACAGCTGCCGGCCGCCGCGGACATGCTGGAGAAGATCGCCGGCGGCATCGCCGTGGAAGGCATGGAGTCCCTGGCCCCGGTGCTGGTGGATTCCATGGTGCCGTTCCTGGACCAGTTCCCGGCCGGATCAATGGCGGTGGTGATCGAACCCGAGAAGGTCCGGACCCGCGCCCACGACCTCGCCGCCACCAACGAGGAATTCCTCGAGGCGGCCTGGTCAACGGCGTCCGACGGCGGCACCGCGCCGCTGGACCTGAGCTCGGCGGCGTCGGCGGCCCTACATTCGGCCAGCTTCCGTTCCCTCACCGAAACCCGCTCCGCAGCCCTGGAACACCAGGTGTCCTGGTGGTCGATCACCTCGCTGGCCACCGACGAGGAACTGCTGCCCGACGTCGACGTCCTGAACCTGCACGCCCGCGAACCCCGCGGCTACCAGGGCGACGTCGCCGAAATGATGGACTTCATCGGCTCGCACGTGCGGGAGCAGTGGCGCATCGTCGTCGCCACCGAGGGCCCCGGCCCGGCCCAGCGGCTCGCCGAACTCTTCCACGACAACGACATCCCCTGCGCCCGGGTTGATTCCCTCGACGACGACCCGCAGGCCGGGCTGATCGAGGTGACCACGGCCGCCGTCGGACGCGGTTTTGTCCTGGAGCCGCTCAAGCTCGCGCTGCTGACCGAGGCTGACCTGCTGGGCCGGACCTCCGCCGGTTCCACGAAGGACATGCGCCGGATGCCGTCGAAACGGCGCAACGCCGTAGACCCGCTGCAGCTCGTGGCCGGCGACTCCGTGGTGCACGAACAGCACGGAATCGGCCGGTTCGTGGAACTGATCCAGCGCAGGGTGGCAGGTGGCGGGGACGGGGTCCGCGAATACCTTGTGCTGGAGTACGCGCCGTCCAAGCGCGGCGCCCCGGGCGACCGGCTCTTTGTGCCCACCGACCAGCTGGACCAGGTCACCCGTTATGTCGGCGGGGACACCCCGGCGCTGAGCAAGATGGGCGGCGCGGACTGGGCCAGCACCAAGTCCAAGGCCCGCAAGGCGGTCAAGGAAATCGCCGGCGAGCTGATCCGGCTCTACTCGGCCCGGATGGCCTCCCGCGGCTACGCCTTCGGCCCGGACACCCCGTGGCAGCGCGAACTCGAGGAAGCCTTCCCGTATGTGGAAACCCCGGACCAGCTGACCACCATCAACGAGGTCAAGGCGGACATGGAACGGGAGATCCCGATGGACCGGCTGATCTCCGGCGACGTCGGCTACGGCAAGACCGAGATCGCGGTCCGGGCGGCGTTCAAAGCCGTCCAGGACGGCAAACAGGTCGCCTTGCTGGTGCCCACGACGCTGCTCGCCCAGCAGCACTACGAGACCTTCACCGAACGCTTCTCCGGCTTCCCGCTGGTGGTCAAGGCGCTGTCCCGTTTCCAGAGCGGCAAGGAGGCCAAGGAGACCGCCGAAGGAGTCAAGGGCGGTTCGGTGGACGTCGTGATCGGCACCCACCGGCTGCTGTCGAAGGACTTCGCGTTCAAGGACCTCGGCCTGGTGATCGTGGACGAGGAGCAGCGCTTCGGCGTCGAGCACAAGGAAGCGCTCAAGAAGATGCGCACCAACGTGGACGTCCTGGCGATGAGCGCCACCCCGATTCCGAGGACCCTGGAAATGTCGCTCACCGGCATCCGCGAGACCTCCACGCTGGCCACCCCGCCCGAGGAACGCCACCCGGTCCTGACCTACGTGGGCCCGTACACGGACAAGCAGACCTCCGCGGCGATCCGGCGCGAACTCATGCGCGAGGGCCAGGTGTTCTTCGTGCACAACCGGGTGTCCACGATCGACCGCACCGCGGCGAAGATCCGCGAACTGGTCCCGGAGGCCCGGGTGGAGGTGGCGCACGGGCAGATGTCCGAGAGCCGGCTCGAGCAGATCATCGTGGATTTCTGGGAGAAGCGCTTCGACGTGCTGGTCTGCACCACCATCATTGAGACCGGCCTGGACATCTCCAACGCCAACACGCTGATTGTGGACGGGGCGGACAAGTACGGACTGTCCCAGCTGCACCAGCTGCGTGGCCGCGTGGGCCGCGGCCGCGAACGCGCCTACGCGTACTTCCTGTACCCCTCGGAGAAGCCGCTGGGCGAGGTGGCGCTGGAACGGCTCAAGGCCGTCGCCACCCACAACGAGCTCGGCGCCGGCATGCAGCTGGCGATGAAGGACCTCGAGATCCGCGGCGCCGGCAACCTGCTCGGCGGGGAACAGTCCGGCCACATCCAGGGTGTCGGCTTCGACCTCTACATCCGCCTGGTCGGCGAGGCCGTCGCGGAGTACCGTGGCGAGGCCGAGGAGAAAGCCGCAGAGATGAAGATCGAGCTGCCGGTCAACGCGCACCTGCCGCACGACTACGTGCCCGGCGAACGGCTGCGCCTCGAGGCGTACCGCAAGCTCGCCTCGGCCATCACCTACGAGGCAATCGACGAGGTGCTCGCGGAGCTCGTGGACCGCTACGGCGAGCTGCCGCTGCCCGCGAAGAACCTGATCGACGTGGCCCGCTTCCGGGTCGGCGCCCGCGAGGCCGGGCTCAGCGACGTTGCCCTGCAGGGGAACTTCATCAAGTTCTCCCCGGCGCAGCTGCCGGAGTCCAAGCTCATGCGGCTCACCCGGATGTACCCCGGTGCGCAGTCCAAGCCGGCCCTCGACGCGGTGCTCATCCCCAAGCCCAAGACCGCCCGGATCGGCGGCCGGGACCTGCAGGACGCCGAGATCCTCGAGTGGGCCAACGGCGTCATCCGCAACATCTTCTCCGATTCGGCTGTATCTGCCACACAGTCGGTGAAATAAAGAGTGATGGGAGGACACCACGCCGCGTCGGGAGCCGCGGCGTGGGTGGCTATTGCCTCGACCGGGCCGTACACACTGGGCTGGTATCCGCTGGACGCGACCGGGATTGTGATCGGCGGGATGGCGACGGCAGGGACGGCCCTGGTCTGCGACTGGGACCACCGTTCCAGCACGGTGGCGCATTCGCTGCCGCCGCTGTCGAACGTGATCGCCGTCGGCATTGAGAATGTCTCCGGAGGGCACCGGCAGGGCACGCATTCCCTGCTCGGCGCGGCGTTCTTTGTGCTGCTCGCGGCGCTGGCCGGGCAGCTCCAGCTGCAGACGGACTGGGGGCTGCTGTCGGTGGGCGCCGGGCTGCTGTGCATGTTTATGATCAACATCGCCGCCAAAGCCCTCAAACTCTTCCCGAAGTACGGCTGGATCAGCAACTGGGTCTTCGCCCTCACGATGGCCGGGCTGGTGACCTGGTTCGCGCCGCACCAGTGGACCTGGCTGCCGGTCTCGATGCTGACCGGGGTGCTGGTCCACATTGTCGGGGACATGATTACTACCGGGGGAGTGCCGCTGCTCTGGCCCATCGTCATCAAGCCGCCGAAGCTCCTGCGGAAACTGCCGCTGCTGAGGAACGTCTGGAGGTCCAACGGGGCGTTCTCCATCCCCCTGCTGGGCCGTGCCGGCTCGCGGCGGGAATGGTTCGTGCTGATCCCGGTCAGCGCCTACGCCATGATCGGCATGTTCGGCGCGGCGCTGGCACTGGCCAAGCTGCACTGGCCGGACGCCGTGGCCGTGGGGACCGGCCTGGTCCGGAGCCTCTTCGGGGTGCTGGCCGCCGTGTAACAGCCCCGCTTAAACAACTGAAGCTCCGCAAGTTGCGGAGCTTCAGTTGTTTAAGGACGTGGTGTTTAGAACTCGCCGGCGGAATCCGAGCGGCCGGTGACGGTCTGCGGAATCCAGAATGCCAGGGCGAACAGGACGAGGCACACGGCCATCGGCCACGGGTTGCCCAGCGTCAGGAAGCTCAGGGAGTAAAGGGAAGCGCCGAAGAGGACCATCATCAGGACGAACAGGATGATGCTGGAGCCGAGGCTGTTCTCGTTCTGCGGCGTCGTGGCGGTGGTGGTCTTACTGGACATTCGTTCCTCCTCGGCCCCGTGGGGCTCAAAACTGTGGCGGCTACGGTTGTTATCGGATAGCAGTCAGTACGCGGAGGAACCCTGTTCACCCTTGACGATCGCGATGCCGGAGCTGGCGCCAATTCGTGTTGCACCTGCAGCAATCATAGCCTGTGCGTCAGCGAGTGAACGCACCCCGCCCGAGGCCTTGACGCCCAGGTCCGGACCCACGGTCTGGCGCATCAGCGCGACGTCCTCGGCGGTGGCCCCGCCACCGTTGAAACCAGTGGAGGTCTTCACGAAGTCGGCGCCCGCCGCCATGGCCGCCTCACAGGCCAGCACCTTCTGGGCGTCGTCCAGCAGCGCCGTCTCGATGATGACCTTCAGGATGGCGCCGCCGTCGTGTACGGCCTCGGCGACGGCCGTGATGTCATCGACCAGGGCGCCCTTGTCGTTGGCCCGGGCAGCGGCAATGTTGATCACCATGTCGACTTCCTCGGCGCCGTCCAGTACCGCGCCGCGGGCCTCGAAGGCCTTGACGTCGCTGGGGGTGGCGCCCAGCGGGAAGCCGACGACGGAGCACGTCAGCACACCGGAGCCCTTCAGGGCCGTCTTGACCGTTTTGACCCAGACCGGGTTGACGCACACGGACTTGAACCGGTACTCGGCGGCCTCGGAACAGACCTTGAGGATCTCGGCCTCGCTTGCCTCCGGCTTGAGCAGGGTGTGGTCAATGTAGGAGGCAATGTTAGCGGGGGTGGTGCTTCCGGCAGTCGCGGCGGCTTCGTTGCTCATGGGGTCCCTTCGTGGCTTCTCAGGTGTCCATCTTGCCACAACAGCCCTCCTTCCGGAGGGCGTCCGCGCCGGGTTCAGGCAGCCTCGGCGAGGGGCTCCGTGAGTCCGGCCCGGAGCAGCTGGGAGGCGCAGACCGAGGCGGCGGAGGATGCGGCCACCAGCAGTCCCAGACGGACGCCGTCGAACACGGCGGCATCCCCGATGGCCCAGATTCCCGGGACGGACGTGCGGAAGTCACGGCCGATGACGATACCGCCCTGGCGCGCCGTCTTCAGGCCGGCGCTGACCGCGAGGGCGTCGCGGGCAATCGGCTCCTCGGCCAGGACTACAAGGTCCCCGGCCATGCTGGAGCCGTCCTCGAACACAATCCCCGCGGCCGCGAGCGTCGAACCGGCGAGGGTTGGAACGACGGAGGCCGGCCGCTGGGTGGTGCGGATGGGGCGGACGCCGCGGGCGCGCAGCACGGCCTCGGCCTGGCCCGCGGCTGTCCCCGTGCCAACCAGGATGCCCAGCGGACGCCTGCCCAGGACCCGGGTGACGTCCTTGACGGCCTCGCCCAGCCGGGCGGCGTCGTCAATGGTGGAGTAGTTCAGGCACCGGCCTTCCCCTGCCAGCGGAGTGCCGGCGGGGGAGGACCCGGTGGCGATGACCAGCTGGTCGTAGCTGAACTCCAGGCCGTCCGCCGTCGTGACGTAGCGGCTGTCCGGGTCGATATAGCTCGCCGGCTGGCCGAAGCGGACGGAAACCTGCGGGAGGGCGGCGAGTTCCAGCAGCTCCTCGGGGGCGTCGTCCCGGTTGCTGAGCATCGTGATCCCGCCGGCGAAAGGGGTCCGGGTGAGCTGGCGGACGAGCGCCTGCGCGGCAGGGCCGGCCCCGGCGATGACGATCCGGGGCCGGGTCTGGGAATCGGCGGAAACGGTGGGGGTGGCGGACATGGTGAGGCCCTTTCGCTGGTGGCCCGTGGTGTGGCCTGACTGCTTGATGAACCCAGCGTAGGCGGGTGATCTTTCCGGCGTGTTTCCCCGGTGTTGCGGGATTTTCGCCGCCCGTTCGCCAATGTTTACCCGCCAGTAATGCCGTGGGTCACACCCTGATCCGGTAGCCGCGCTTCACCACGGTTTCCACGAGCCGGCCGTCCGGCAGGGCGGAGCGCAGCCGGCTGACCGTCATGTCCAGGGCATGGACCGAACCTCGGAGTTCCAGCAGTTCGGACAGCGACTCGCGGGACAGCACCGCGCCGCCGGCGCCCATGAGGGCCCGCAGGAGCAGGAGCGGGGCGGGAGCCAGCTCCACGGACTCGCCGTCGATCCGCAGCGAGCGGCCACGGAGTTCCACGCGGCCCGAGACGGTATCCAGGCGGCGGACGTGGTTGAGGGCAAGGTGCTCCACCACGAGCCGGATCAGGGCGCCCATCCGGAACCGGTCCGGGACCAGCGGCTGCAGTCCGGCATCAATGAGCGGTTGCGCCGTGATGGGTCCGACGACGGCGGTGGCCACCGTGGTCTTCAGGCTCTCCACGAGCTGCTTGTACAGGCCCATCTCATGCGCGGTGCTCCACATGGCATCCACTGCGGGGGCGCTGGTGAAGGTCAGCACGTCCAGGTTGCCGCTGCACGCGGCCTCGATCAGCCGCGGCAGCCGGTCCGCGCCGTCGGGCTTGACCCAGCGGTACGGGGTGACGGTCAGGACCGTGGCGCCGGACATCCGGAGGCGTTCGAGCTGGCGCACATCGGTGTAGCCATGCAGCTGCACCGCGACGGTCTTACCGCGCACCCCCTCGGCCAGGAGCATGTCCACCAGCGTGGCAGTGGTTTCGTCGCTGCTGATCCCGACGTCGGCCAGTCCGGCCGCGCGGACGGCGCCGCGGGCCTTGGGCCCGCGGACGAACATCCGGGTGGCGCCGAGAGTTTCCAGCAGCTGCTCGCCGATCCCAAAGGTGTCCGCCGCCTCGCACCAGCGCCGCATGCCGTAGGCGGTGGTGGCGATGCACAACTCGGGTCGGGCGGCGATGATGGCCCGGGTGTCCTCGATCAGGTTCACGTCCTCCTGCACGGGCGCGATCTTCAGCGCCGGCGCATGCAGCACCTCGGCGCCGCGCCGCTCCAGGGCCTCGATCAGGTCCTGGGAACGGCGGTGCGAGGTCACTCCGATCCGGAAGCCCTCCAGCGGCAACTCCGCAGTTGCCGCGACAGTCTCCGCGGTGGTCTCCGCCGTGGCTGCCGGCGTCGGGTCGGGGCTGGGGCCGGGCGGCCCGGCCGGGGCGATGGCGTTGAGTGCGCTCACGGCCCTCACGCTCCCATCAGGGACGCGGCGAGGCGGTCCAGCTCGGCTTCGGCTTCCGCGCAGCCCCGGTTGGCCTCGGCCACCCGGACGACGTCGCCGATTACCAGCACGGCGGGGTTGCTGCACCCCGCAGCCGCCGTCGTGATGGTGCCCAGTTCGGCGATGGTGGTCCGCTGGCCGGGGCGGTAACCGCGCTCGACGACGGCCATCGGCATGTCCGCGCGCATCCCCGCCCGGCGCAGCCCGGCGGCGAGCTGGTGCAGTGTGCCGATGCCCATCAGCACCACGATGGTCCCGCCCAGCCCGGCGAGGTGCGTGTGCTCCTTCTCGGTCAGCGGGGCGTGGCCGGAGACCACGGTGAACATGTGGCTGACTTCGCGGTGTGTGACCGGGATCCCGGCCGCGGCCGGGACCGAAATGGCGCTCGTCACGCCGGAGATCACCCGGACGGGCACACCGGCCTTCACGCAGGAGGCCACTTCCTCGCCGCCGCGGCCGAACACGTACGGGTCGCCGCCCTTGAGCCGCACCACGTTCTTCCCGGCCAGTGCGGCCTCGACCATGAGGTCCTCGATGCCGGTCTGGCTGACCTTGTGGTGGCCGGGGCGCTTGCCCACATCCACCAGCTCGGCCGTGCTCAGCGCGGGCAGCTCTTGATACGGGGCCAGCCGGTCGTAGAACACGACGTCGGCGTCCCGCAGGGCCTTGACCGCGGCGACCGTCAGCAGCTCCGTGGTTCCGGGACCGCCGCCGACCAGAGTGACATGGCCGGCGGGGCCGGCGGCAGGTTCCACCGCGACCGGGATGCCGGTTTCGCGGCAGCGGTCCAGCAGCCCTTCCCAGCCGGGCTGGCCGTCGTCTACCGCGGCGACCAGGAAGGGACGCTCCGGCAGCGGGCCGTCGTGGCGGGCACCAGCCGGGCTGCTCAGCCGGGAGACGACGGCGCCGGCCGCCCGGTAGCGGCGGACAGCCTGGCGGGCGGCGGTGTCCGAGCCGGTGACAAGGACTTCGCGTCCGGTGAGATCAATGTTGAGCTGCATGGCTATACCTCGTTCTCGGCGCGGGCGCGGACTGGGATGGAAGAACCGATCAGGACCTTCCCCTTTTCTTCTGCCGTGGCGGGGCGCATCTGGCCGCGCTCGTCGGGGACGAAGGTGATGGAGTCATCCCTCTGGTCCGGCGCGTTGACGAAGGAGCGGAAGCGGCGCAGGCGTTCGGGATCCTTCAGCGTGTCGGCCCACTCGTCCACATAGGTGTCAACGTGCTTGGCCATGGCGGCTTCGAGGTCAGCGGCGATGCCCAGGGTGTCATGGACCACCACGTCCTCGACGTGTTTGATGCCGCCGGCAAGCCCCTCCTGCCACCGCGCCGTGCGCTGCAGGCGGTCCGCGGTGCGGATGTAGTACATGAAGTAGCGGTCGATGTACTTCAACAGCGTTTCGTCGTCGAGGTCCTTGGCCAGCAGCTGGGCGTGTGCCGGGGTGGCACCGCCGTTGCCGCCGACGTAGAGGTTCCAACCGTCCGCGGTGGCGATGACGCCGACGTCCTTGCCGCGGGCCTCGGCGCATTCCCGGGCGCAGCCGGAGACACCCATCTTGAGCTTGTGCGGGCTGCGGAGGCCGCGGTAGCGCAGCTCCAGCGCGATGGCCATGGCCACCGAGTCCTGGACCCCGAAGCGGCACCAGGTGGAACCGACGCAGGACTTCACCGTGCGCAGGCTCTTGCCGTAGGCCTGGCCGGACTCAAACCCGGCGTCGACCAGTTCCTTCCAGATTTCCGGGAGCTGCTCCAGCCGGGCGCCGAACATGTCGATCCGCTGGCCGCCGGTGATCTTGGTATAGAGGTTGTACTTCTCGGCCACGGCGGCAATGACGCCGAGCTTCTTCGGGGTGATCTCACCGCCGGCGATGCGCGGCACCACGGAGTAGGTCCCGTCCTTCTGCATGTTGGCCAGGGCCCGGTCATTGGTGTCCTGCAGGGTGCCGCGGCCCGCGTCCAGGACGTAGGCGCTGTTCTGGCTGGCCAGGATGTTCGCGATGGTCGGCTTGCAGATGTCGCAGCCTTCGCCGGTTCCGTACTTGGCCATGACCTCCTCGAAGGAGGTCAGCTCCAGGACCCGGATGGTCTCGAACAGTTCCTGGCGGGACAGCTCGATGTGCTCGCAGAGGGCCTTGGAGACCTCGACGCCGGACTTGGTCAGTTCGGTTTCCAGCAGCTTCTTGAGCATCGGCACACAGGAACCGCAGCTGGTTCCGGCGCGGGTGCAGCCCTTTAGCTCGCCGAGCTCCTGGACGGGGGCGTTGCCGTCGCAGGCCCCGCAGCCGTTGACGGTGTCGCGGATGGTGCCGGCGGAGACGTTGTTGCACGAACACAGGATGGCGTCGTCCGGGAGTTGGGTCTCCGGGGCGTCGCCGCCGCCGGCCGCGGTGAGGTAGGCGCCGGGTTCGGCGGCCAGTTCGCGGCCCAGCATGGGGCGCAGGGACGTGTACGGGGTGGCGTCCCCGACGAAGATGCCGCCCAGCAGGGTCTTGGCATCGTCCGTGGTGACGATCTTCTGGTAGACACCGCGGGCCGGGTCGGCGTAGACGATTTCCAGCGCGTGCTCGGTCCGGGCGAAGGCATCGCCGAAGCTGGCGACGTCGACGCCGGAGAGCTTGAGCTTGGTGGCGGTGTCGAAGCCCGGGAACGTCGCGTCGCCGCCGTGCAGCCGGTCCGCGACGATCTCCGCCATGGTGTTGGCCGGAGCCACGAGGCCCAGGCACATGCCGCCGAAGTTGGCGACCTCGCCGATCGCCCAGATGCCGGGGACCTGCGTCTCGCAGCCGTCGGAGATGACGACGCCGCCGCGCGGGCCGAGGTCGAACAGCGGAACTGTATCCTCCGCCGCTGTGCCCGCCGCTGTGCCTGCCGCTGTGCCCGCCCCTGTGCCTCCGGCCCCTGTGCCGTTGGCGGCGCGGAACAGCTCGTCGCGGGGTTTGACGCCGATCGCGACGATCACGAGGTCGGCGTCGATGATGCGGCCGTCGGCCATCAGCACCCCGGTGACCTGGCCGTCGTCGTCGGACAGGACCTCGGAGGGGAACACTCCGCCGTGGACGGTGAAGCCCTTGGCTTCGATCAGGCGGCCCAGGGCCTGCCCGGCGCCCTGGTCCAGCTGGGTGTTCATGAGCCAGGGGGAACCGTTGATGACAATCGGGGTGGCGCCGAGCTGCTCGGTGCCGGCCGCGGATTCCAGGCCCAGCAGGCCGCCGCCGATGGTGACGGCGTTAACCTTCCGGCCCAGCTTCTCCGTCAGCTCGGCGAGTGCCTTGTTGATGGCCCACACATCTTCCAGCGTGCGGTAGACGTGGGTGAGTTCGGATCCCGGGATCGGCAGGCGGGCGGCGTCGGAGCCGGTCGCGACGACCAGCTCGTCATACGGGTACACGGTGCCGGCCGCGGTGGTCACGGTTTTGCCGGCGGTGTCGATGCCGGTCACGCGCTCGCCGGTCTGCAGGGTCAGCGCCTCGTGGTCCCACATCGCGGCGCTGCCCAGGGTGAGGTCGACGTCGGCGTCGGTGAGGGCCTTGCTCAGCGCGACGCGGTCATAGGGGAGGTGTGCTTCCTCGGTGAGGACGGTGATATTCCAGCCGTCCAGGCCCCGGGCGTGCATGGCGTCGGCGAAACGGTGGGCGGCAGGGCCGCCGCCGGCAACCACCACGCGGCGCGGTGCTGTAGCGCGCTCTGCGCCCTGGTTCTGGGGGCTTGAAGTCTGTCCGGTCACGGTGGGCCTTTCGCATGGGCCGCAGTCGGTGCATCGCGGCCTTCTCAATCGAGGTGTCCACCCAGACTAGGCAAGCGCAGTTTCGCTTCAGTTTCCCTTATGTTTCGTGATCTTAACTTCTGCATCACGGACGCGTTTCCGGCCGGGTGAGGTCTCTTTTACCCGCCGGACACATTAACTGCACGCTGCTGTTACACCCCGGCCCTAGCTTAGGTATATGGCCGCAGGAGCGGCTGAGCCCGGGAAAGATGTATCAGAGAGGGGCCGAAATGACTGCCGTACTTGAGAGCGCAGCACAAAGCTTTGTTGAACACCCCGGCTTCGGGACCGGCTGGCACCGCGTGTGCGCAGTGACGGACCTGGAGCCGGCCTGGGGCGAGGCCGCGCTGATCGCGGGGCGGCAGGTGGCGTTGTTCCGCACCGTGTCCGGTGAGGTCTACGCCGTCGGCCAGGAGGATCCGGCCACCGGCGCGCACGTGATGAGCCGCGGCATCACCGGGTCCCGCGGTTCGCGCCCGACCATTGCCTCGCCGCTGCACAAGGAGGTCTACGACCTCCTGACGGGGGAGTGCCTGGGCACGCCGGCGCTGCGGCTCCCAACCTTCGGTACCCGGATTGTGGGCGGGTACATTGAGGTCGAGCTTTAGCGGCTGACCCGGGGCGTTAGAGTCCCAGCGCCTCGCGGACGTCCACCAGGACGGCGTCGAGCGCGGCGCGTGCCTCGTGCCGCGCCCCGGGCAGTTCGGCGGCCGATCCGACGCTGCGGATGACCTCCAGGTAGCACTTGAGCTTGGGCTCGGTCCCGCTGGGGCGGATGATAATGCGGCTGGAATCCTTCGTCAGGTACAACAGGCCGTCGGTGGGCGGCAGCTGTGCGCTGCCCTCGGCGAGGTCCGTGACGGTTTCGACGGCGGAGCCGCCAAAGGACTCCGGCGGGCTGACGCGCAGCCGGTTCATCATGGCGTCCAGCAGGCCCAGGTCCGCGACCCGGATGCTGAGCTGGTCGCTCGCGTGCAGCCCGTGGACCAGGTACAGCTCGTCGAGCGTATCGAAGATGGTCTTGCCGTCGGCCTTCGCCGCCGCCGCGAATTCGGCAATCAGCACCGCCGCGGAGATCCCGTCCTTGTCCCGGACCAGGGAGGGCGCGACGCAATAACCCAGCGCCTCCTCGTAGCCGTACAGCAGCCCGGGAACACGGGCAATCCACTTGAAGCCGGTGAGGGTCTCCTCATGCGCGTAGCCCGCCGCGGCAGCGATCCTGGCGAGCAGCCGCGAGGACACGATCGAATTCGCGAACACTCCGGCCGTGGTTTCTCCGCTGCCGCCGGCCGCCAGACGCGCCACGATGTGCGCGCCCAGCAGGGCGCCTACCTCGTCGCCGCGCAGCATCCGCCAGGCGCCGGTGTCCGGGTCCTTCGCGGCGACCGCGGCCCTGTCCGCGTCGGGGTCGTTGGCGATCACAATGTCCGCCTCCACGCGGGCCGCGGTTTCGAGGGCCAGGTCCAGGGCGCCGGGCTCTTCGGGGTTGGGGAAGTTCACGGTGGGGAAGTCGGGGTCCGGTTCGGCCTGCTCGCTCACCAGGGTGACGTCGGCGAAACCGGCCGCGTGCAGCGCCGCGACGGCGGTCCCGCCCCCCACCCCGTGCATCGGGGTCAGGACGATCTTGAGGCCGCGGGCCGGGAAATGCTCCGGTTTGGCCAGGGCGGCGACGGCGGCCTCGTAGTCGGCGGCGATCGACGGATCCAGTACGGTCCAGCCCTCCGTGGCCAGGGCGACGCCGGAGAGCTCACCGACGGCGTCGATTTCCGCCGCGATCAGGGCATCGTACGGCGCCACGATCTGCGCGCCGCGTCCGCTCTCCTCGACGGCGTGGCGGCCCAGGTAGACCTTGTAGCCGTTGTCCTGCGGCGGGTTGTGGCTGGCGGTGACCATCACGCCGCCGTCGCACTCCAGGGCCCGCACCGCATAGGCGAGCAGCGGGGTGGGCAGCGCGGACGGCATCAGGAAGGTTTCGACGCCGGCGGCGGTGAGGATCGCCGCGGTCTCTTCCGCGAAGATGTCCGAGTTGTGCCGGGCGTCGTAGCCGACGACGGCGCGCGGCCGGGCGCCGGGGGCAGCCTGGGCGACGGCGCCGGTCAGGAAGGCGGTGAACCCCGCGGCGGCGCGCCGCACCACAGCGCGGTTCATCCGGTTCGGGCCGGGGCCGAGGGCCGCCCGCAGGCCCGCGGTGCCGAACTGCAGGGTGCCGCTGAAACTGTCGGCGAGCTCCTGGCGCGCCGCCGCGGCGCCGTCGTCGGCGAGCCGGACCAGTTCGGTCAGGGCGGCGGCGGTGGCGGGATCCGGGTCCTGGGCGGCCCAGGTCCGGGCGTCGCTCAGCAGGCGGGTGAGTTCAGCAGAAGACGTCATAGGAACAAAACTAGCGTCATTCGCCGCGGATGCCTTCCCCGACAAGCGAGAGGCCGACTTACAGATCAATCACAGGCGTCCTTGCCCGCAACCCTTGACAGCCAATTTTCCGGACACGTAGCGTCTGGAATATGAAGATGGGCCGTGGGGTGGAATGGGCCGTACACAGTTGCGTCAACATGGCGTGGACACCGGCCGGCGAAGCGGTCAACAGCGCCCGGCTGGCGGAGTACTACAAGCTCCCGGGCGCCTACCTCAATAAACAACTCCAGGCGCTGGTGCGCGCCGGGATCCTCGGCTCCGTCTCCGGCCCGCGCGGTGGTTTCCACCTGGCGCGCAGGCCGGAGAACGTGACCGTCCTGGATATTGTCCTGGCCCTGGAAGGCCCCGATCCGGTGTTCCGCTGCGACGGCATCCTGGCCAACGTCCCGGACGCCGACTCCGAGCAGAACTTCGTCCGGACCTGCCTGATCTCCCAGGCCATGCGCCAGGCCGAACTTGCCTGGCGGCAGGCGCTGGCACGCCAGACCATCGCCGGGATCGCGGATTCGATGGAACGGCGGTTCCCGCAGGACAAGGCGAAAGCGGTGCGCTACCTGGCGCCGGGAAGCTGACACCGCGCCGGGGAGCCGGCGCCTCAGAGCTTCGCGATGATCTCCGCCAGCAGTTTGGAGATGCGCGGGCCCGCGGCCTGGCCGGATTCGAGGACTTCCTCGTGGCTCAGCGGCACCGGGCTGATGCCGGCAGCGAGGTTGGTCACCAGCGAGATGCCAAAAACTTCCATGCCCGCGTGCCGGCCGGCGATGGCCTCGAGCGCGGTGGACATACCCACCAGGTCCGCGCCGATCCGTTTGGCGTACTGCACCTCGGCCGGAGTTTCGTAGTGCGGGCCGGTGAACTGGGCATAGATGCCCTCGTCCAGGGTGGGGTCGACTTCGCGGGCCAGGCTGCGGATCCGTGCCGAGTAGAGGTCGGTGAGGTCCACGAAGGTGGCGCCTTCGAGCGGGGAGGTCGCGGTGAGGTTGATGTGGTCGCTGATCAGCACGGGGGTGCCGGGTGTCCAGTCCTCGTTGAGGCCGCCGCACCCGTTGGTAAGGACGAGGGTCTTGCAGCCGGCCGCGGCCGCGGTGCGGACCCCGTGGACGACGGCGCGGACGCCTTTGCCCTCGTAGTAGTGGGTGCGGGCGCCCAGGACCAGGGCCCGCTTGCCCTCTTTGGTCAGCACGGAGCGTATGGTGCCGACGTGGCCCACCACCGAGGGGGAAGAGAAGCCGGGGACCTCGTCCGCGGAGAGCGTCGCGGTGGTCTCACCGATCAGTTCGGCGGCGTCGCCCCAGCCCGAGCCAAGCACCAGGGCGACGTCGTGCGCGTCGATCCCCGTCTCTTCGGCGATGTAGTCGGCGGCGGCGCGGGCAGCGTCGAAGGGGTCCGTGTTCAGGAATTCTGTTGTACTCACCGGTACAAGTTATCTTGCCGGCGGCGTGCTGCCCAGCACGCTGCCCAACACCGTGCCGGTGCGGTGCGGTCCCGGATTCTTGGTGGTGCCGGTCCGGATGGTGGACAATGGCTGATTGTGACTACGCATCCCGATTTCAGCTCACCCCGCATCGCAATCCTGGGCGGAGGGCCCGGCGGCTACGAAGCTGCCATGGTCGCCGCCTCCCTTGGCGCGAAGGTCACCATCATCGAACGGGCGGGGCTCGGCGGCTCCGCGGTACTGACCGACGTCGTGCCCTCCAAGACCCTGATTGCCACGGCGGACCTGATGACCCGCGTCGGTGAGGCCGGGGAGCTCGGCGTCAAGTTCGACCTCGACGGCGGCGACTGCACCCCGACGATGCGCGCGGACCTCAAGCACATCAACGACCGCCTGCTGCGGCTGGCCCGGCAGCAGTCCCTGGACATCCAGAAGGGCCTTGAGAAACAGGATGTCCGGATCATGCTCGGCTCCGGCAAAATGCTGGACAGCCACACCATTGAGGTCCTCACCGCCGACGGCACGGAAATCGTCGAGGCGGACGCGATCCTGCTGGCCGTTGGTGCCCACCCGCGCGAGCTGCCCACCGCCCGCCCGGACGGTGTCCGGATCCTGAACTGGGCGCAGATCTACAACATGGACGAGCTCCCCGAGGACCTGATCGTGGTCGGCTCCGGTGTGACCGGCGCCGAGTTCGCCTCCGCCTACAACGGCCTCGGTTCCAAGGTCACCCTGATTTCCAGCCGCGACCGCGTGCTGCCCGGCTCGGACACCGACGCCGCCGAGGTGCTCGAGGGCGTCTTCGAACGCCGCGGCGTCAAGGTGCTGTCCCGCGCCCGCGCCGAGACCGTGGAACGCACCGACGACGGCGTCATCGTCACCCTCGGCGACGGCTCCAAGGTCACCGGCAGCCACTGTCTGGTCGCCGTCGGCTCCATCCCGAACACCGCCGGGATAGGCCTTGAGGAGGCCGGCGTGGCGCTCACCGAGAGCGGCCACATCAAGGTCGACGGCGTTTCCCGCACCACCGCGCCGAACATCTACGCCGCGGGCGACTGCACCGGGGTGCTGGCGCTCGCGTCCGTCGCTGCGATGCAGGGCCGGATCGCGATCGCGCACTTCCTGGGCGACAGCGTGACTCCGCTCAAGCTGCATCAGGTGGCGTCCAACATCTTCACCTCGCCCGAGATCGCGAACGTCGGCGTCTCCGAGGCCGAGATCGAATCCGGCAAGTACCAGGCCGACGTCGTGAAGCTTTCGCTGCGCAGCAACGCCCGCGCCAAGATGCGCAACCACAAGGACGGCTTTATCAAGATTTTCGCCCGCAAGGGCTCCGGCACCGTGATCGGCGGCGTGGTAGTGGGCCCGAACGCCTCGGAGCTGATCTTCGCGATCTCGCTCGCGGTCACCCAGAAACTGCACGTCGACGACGTCGCGAGCACCTTCACCGTGTACCCCTCGCTGAGCGGTTCGATCTCCGAAGCGGCCCGGCGCCTGCACGTCCACATGTAGCACAACGGAGGCGGTAGCCATGCAGAGTCCTCGCACCCTTGTTGAGTCCGTGGAACGCCACCCCGCGCTGCCCTCCGGCCCGGAAGAACGGTTTGCCGGCTACGGCGTGATGGGCGTTCCGTTCAGCTCCGGCTACATCCTGGCCCTGCGGCATTTTCCCGCCTCCTCCGTCGGCCCGGGCTACAACTCGGTCTGGATCCGCGACCCTGCCGGTGTCTGGACGATGCACAGCACGGCAGCCCCGGGGTCCTCCTGTCCCCGCTACTTTGGCAGCGCCCTCGGGTCGGCGTCGACCGGCGGAATCTCCATCCGGTGGCGGAACGACTACTCCTTCAGCGTGGAGGTCGGAGACGGCGTGGACCTGAGCTGGGACGTGACGTTGGCCGCGACGCCGATCACCCGGCTCATGTCGGCGGTGGCAGGGTCGGTCCCGGAGCGGCTGTGGCGCAACCGGACATTCCTGCGCGCCATGGGGGCTGTCGCCGGCCCGGTGCTCGGGGCCGGACACATCGGGCTGACGGGCAGTGTGCCCAACGGTCAGACCTTCGGTGCCCGCCCGCGGCAGCTGTGGTTTGTCCGCGAGAGCACAGCGCACTTGCGCGGGCACAACCTGGGACAGGAATCGGCGCAGCCCGTCCAGGACAGGCTCGGGGACTTCTGGATCCCGCAGCGCGGCATCTTCATGATCGGCTCGTCAGTGTTTGAGCCCTTCGACCCCGCCATGCACCTTCCCGCGGAGCACTGAACGAGAAGGGAGGACCCGGCGGCAGCTGCCGCCGGGTCCTCCCTTTATGCTTTCCTTCCGGTCAGTCCGGGCCTTAGAACGGGTACGGGGCGATGTCCGGGCGGACCGTGAGCCACTGGATTTCGGTGAAGGACTCCATGTTGGCGTGGTGGCCGCCGATCCGGGAGCCGTTGCCGGAGCTCTTCATCCCGCCGAACGGTGCGTTCGCCTCGTCGGACACTGTCTGTTCGTTGATGTGGACCTTGCCGGAGTCCAGCTGGTCCGCGATGGTCATCGCCATGCCCACATCGCCCAGGATGCCGATCGAGAGGCCGTATTCGTTGCCGTTGGCGAGGGCCACGGCTTCCTCCACGGTGGAGAACTTCATCACCGGGGCCACGGGGCCGAAGATCTCGTCCTTCCAGGCCGGGCTGGCCACGTCGAGGTCGGCGAGGACGGTGGGCCGGTAGAAGTTGCCGTCGTGCGTGCCACCGGCTGCCAGCCGGGCTCCGGCCTGCACCGAGTCCTGGACGATCGTGTCGATCCGGTGCAGCTGTTTCCCGTCGATGATCGGGCCCAATGCCACAGTCCCACTCTTCGGATCTCCGACCGGCAGATGCGAGGCCTTTTCCGCGAGGGCGCTGACATAGTCCTCGTAGATGTCCTCGTGGACGATGTGGCGCCCGGCGGTCATGCAGATCTGGCCCTGGTGCATAAAGGACCCGAACGCCGCCGCGGAGGCGGCCTTGGGCAGGTCCGCGCCCGGCAGGACGATCAGGGCGTTGTTGCCGCCGAGTTCCAGGTGCGCGCGCTTGAGCAGCCGCCCGGCCGTCTCGCCGATCTTCCGCCCGGCCGCCGTCGAACCGGTGAAGGCGATAACGCTGACCTCCGGTGCCTCGACGACGGCGGCGCCGATGTCGGCCCCGCCCGGCAGCAGGGACAGGAGCCCCGGCGGCAGCCCGGCCTCCTCGAAGATCCGTATCAGCGTGACCCCGCCGCAGACTGCCGTGCGGGGATCGGGCTTGAGCAGCACGGCGTTGCCGAGGGCCAGCGCGGGGGCGACCGCGCGGATGGAGAGGATCAGCGGGAAGTTGAACGGCGCAATCACGGACACGACGCCGACAGGACGCCGGCGGGCGAAGGACCAGCGGTTTTCGTTCGAGGTCAGCACATCCCCGGCCGGGAGGGAGGGCAGCGCCGAGGCGTCGTAGCATTCGTTGGCCGCGATGTGCGTTTCCAGGCCCGCCTTGGGCGGAATGCCGCCGGACTCGCGCACGATCCAGTCCTGGATCTCGGCGGCGTGCTCCTCCCAGAGCATCCCGGCGCGGCGCAGCACGGCGGCTCGGTCCTCGGGGTTCAGTTTCGCCCAGTCCTTCTGGGCGGCTGCCGCTGTGGTGGCGGCTTCACGGACATCGTCCACGGAGGCGAGGCCATAGCTGCCCAGCGTCGCGCCGGTGGCGGGCTCGACGGCGTCGGCCGTCCCGCCGCCTCCCGGGCGCCAGCCGTTGAGGTGGATCTTGCCCTCCCAGAGGGAGGCGTCGAGCAGGGACATGTCCTGTCCTTTCGTGGGGGATACGTCGTACTGCGCCGGCCGGTCGACTGTGAAACCGGACCGGAGCCTTCCTACATCACATGCTGTAGGGGCGCCGCCGTCAAGGGTGCGGTGCGCTTTCGGGACGGCGGTGACGTTCGGCCCTACTTCTCCACTGCGGTGCCAGGACACAGTGGAACATGGCCAAGATCTATATCCCCTACGGGAGCGTTGAAGGACAGACCGCCCAGATTGCGGAGTACATGGCAGAGCTGGTCCGGACCCACGGTCACCAGGCAGAAACGGCGGACCTCAAGCACTCGGAGCACACCCTGCCGGGCGGCTACGACGGCGTCATCGTGGCGGCGTCGGTGCACATGGGGAAGCACGAGAGCTTCGTGACCGACTTTGTGGAGAAGAACCGCGGGGAGCTTGATCGCCTGCCGTCAGCCCTGGTGTCGGTCAGCCTGGCCGTCCACGGGGACGAGCAGAGCGCGGAGGGTTACGTGGAAAAGTTCGAGGAGGAAACGGGGTGGCGACCCGCGCACGTCGGGTTGTTCGCCGGCGCGCTGCTGTACACCCACTACAACTTCCTCAAACGCCAGCTCATGAAGAAAATCACCAAGGACAAAGGGTCCCCTGACCTGGATACGACCCGCGATTACGTCTATACCGAGTGGGACGGCGTCCAGCGGTTTACCGAGGACTTCCTGGCAGGACTGGCTGCCCCGGCAGGCTAGGGGCAGGCCTGGGGATCAGGAGCAGGCGTAGGGCGGGACCGTGTCCCCGGGGGCGAAGGGTTTGAACCAGTGCTCGAAGCCCAGCCGGTCGGCGTCGTGCTCAAGAACGTCCAGGCTGTCCGAGAACAGCGCTTCGCTGTCCGCGTCCTCCAGCAGGACTTCCTCCACCTGCGCCCGCCACTCCTCCGGGAGATCGAGTTCGTAGATGTCCTCGGTGACTTCCGCCTGATCGAGCAGGCAACGGACGGCGAGTTCGGCGGCGAGGCAACCGGGGGCAGTCCAGCCACGGACTAGGGACGCCGTCAGGTCGGCGGCGACAACGATGAACTTCTGGGTGAATTTCGCGTCGTAGCTGCCGGCGAACTGCGGCGGCAGCGAGGACAGCACCGAGGTTCCGGCGATGTCGGGCGGGGTGGCGGCGTCCAGCTTGCTGAGGGTGCCCAGATCACGGAAAAGCTGGTCGATGAGGATGCTCGACGAGTTCCACAGCAGGCCTGCCAGCAGGCGGGTCTGGCGCACGGCGTTCTGACGGTCTTCCGCCGGGACGGCGGCCATTTCTTCCAGGTCCTCCGGGTCGAACAGGAGCCGCTGCTCCGGAGTCATGTCATCCGGATGCGGGTCAAGGCCCAGCAGTTCGAGGCTCAGCCCGGTCAGCTTATCGGCGTCGGTCAGGAGTTCTTCGGTGATGTCGTCGTCGTCGGCGCTCATGGCCCCGATGCTACCCGCCATCCGTTCCCCGCCCGATTCCTGTTACGCAAAGGTTTATGGGCGTCTTCAGGCCGCGGCTGCCCGTGCATTTCCCGACGCCGGACTGCCACTCGCCATCCTGACGGACACGAGATAGACGATCCCGCAGATCAGCGGAACAACGCTTGCCGCCGTGAGCGATGCGATCGGGCCCGACCGTCCGATAATCGCAATCAGCAGCGGCAATACGCCCAGGGCCAGGAGCAGCCAGCCGGCCAGCGCGGTACGTTTCAGGCCGAGCACGGCGGCCGGGAAGGAGAGGGCGATGACGCTGACCGCTATCACCGGGCCGTTCTCGCTGATGAATTCACGCAGGGCGGCGGGGTCGAAGGCGAGCCACACGCACGCCGCGATGAAGGCGGACGCGAGGGCGAGCAACAGGGGAGCGGTCAGGGCCGGCCAGAACCAGGCCGCGGCCGCGAAGATGAGCATCGGCAGCACCCAGGCGAGGGTCATCAGCAGGCCGGCATTTCCGCCCGGATCCTCCATGGCGTAGCCGCCGATGAAGACGCCCGCGAGGACCGTGAACACCGCCATGATGGCAGCCCCGGTGCGCTGCAGGGCCGTCGCACGCCGCTGTGGATCCTTTTCCCGTGCGAGGACAATACCCAGCACGACGGCGACCACTGCGATCGCGCCGAGGGCCAGAATGATGGGGACGTTCATGGGGTGCCTCCTGCGGATGTGCCGGTTCTGGGTTCAGTACACGCCGGCAGGGGCGGGCCGGCCAAGGGGAGAAAGGCCCGCTTCGCGGCTGGAAAGGTACTGGTTGCTCACATATCCGCGCTGCCCGGTAAGTAGGCAATTTTGGGGCGTGAACCGCAGCGAGAACGGGCTGGAAAGTGCCTCCGCGCTAGGGGCCTACCGGATTGGTGCTGTTAATGGTGCAGTTCATATATGTCACCAGGAGCCCGACGTGTCTGGGGTCAATCCTCAACACCAGTGTCCGAAGAAGTGCAGCGGAGATTCAGCCATCTCACTCGCTACATGATGGTCTTCACCCCGGTCATGGTGATCCTGACCCTTCTGCCGATAGATACCGAACCGTGGGTGTGGATCAAAGTGGCCATCCTCGCTACTGGAACCATCATTCTGACCCTATGGGCCACTCGGTTTTCGTTGTGGCAACGGGACGAATACTGGAGGGAACGCGGCAAGGACCCCCGGCATCCCGAGCGCCTGCCGAACCATCCCTCTGACTGATCTCAGCAGTGCGAGTTGTTTCCCCCGCTGTGCCTCAGCTATGTCCGCGCTAACCGCCTTGAAGGCATTCCTGGTGCCGTACCTCCTGGGCCATGGACCCAAGGAAAACCAAAGCACGCTGGACGAGAATGCGAGGCACGGGCTGCCCATGGGCCCTGAGGTGCTAAGAGGTATGGGAGAAGAGGACAACGTGAAGAGCAGCAGAATCATAATGTCGCTTCTGGCTTTGGCGTTCAGTAAGTTGCCAAGGCCGTCCGCCACGCGGCCGTTACGATCACAGAAGAATCTTTCTGGTGACGACCACGCAGAGCGGGGAGACGCGAAGATGTGGTTGACCATCACGCTGGTTTCGGTCGTTCTGATTGGGGTACTTCTGGCGATCTCCGGCCCGGCACTGGCGGCCCTGTTGAGCCAGGTTATGGAAAAATTCGGATAAGAGCCGGAAATTGCCGGTCTATCCGGATTCAGGACCGCTACGCCACGGCCCCCTGAAAGTGCTTTTCGATGATCCCCTTGATGTCGTCATGGCAGCCGCCGCAGCCTGTCCCGGCGCGGGTGGCGCCTGAGACCTCGGCCACCGTCCCGCAGCCGTCGGTCACCGCAGCGGCGATCCTGGTTCCGCTGACCCCCGCGCACCGGCACACGGTGCGCTCGGGGTCGGCGGCGCCGGCGTCGGCCGCATGGTCCGGCCCGTCGAGGCGCAACAGCAGGGACCGGTCCGCGGGAAGCTCGGCGCCGCGCTCGAAGAGCTGCACCAACTCGGCCGCGGTGCGGGGCATGCCCACGGCCACCAGGCCTTCGAGGACCCCGGCGCGGGTGGTCATCTTCACGTAGCGGCCGTGCTCGGGATCGGCCCACTGGGCGATCTGCAGCCTGGCCCGGCCATTCACGGCCCCGGCAGTCAGAGCCTCCTCGTCCCACGGTTCTGCGGACACATCCCCGGCCACTGCCATGTTCATGCCACGCGCCTTGAGCACCACCACGCCCGGCAGCTCCGCCGGAAGCGCCGGCAGCAACTCAGCGTCCGGAGTTCCAGAGGCCAGCAGGGTCAGGTACTCGGCGAGCCATTCGGCCTGCCGCCAGCCCGGGCCCACCAGCCCGGACGGACCGCGCGCCGTCCGGCACTCAGTGCAGTCAGGCTCGGGGCAGCGGACCTCGGCGCAGTCGCCGATCGCGAAAATGTGCGGCTCATGGTGGGCCCGCAACTTGTGGTCCACCAGGATCCCGGCACCGGTGGAGAGCCCGCAGCCCTCCGCCAGCTCGGTCCGAGGCCGCACGCCGCAGGAGAGCACCAGCAGGTCGCCGTCGATCGCGGACCCGTCATCGAGCAGCAGCGCCGAGAAGCCGCCGTCGGGCGCGTTGTGCTCCACTCCGGTGGACCGCGCGTTGCCGGCCACCCGCACGCCGCAGTTCCGCAGGGAAGCCGCGAGCACGGCGCCGCCGCCGCGGTCGATGTTGCGGCCCAGCGGATGCGGGCCGTTGTGCACCACCGTCACAGTGGCGCCCTCCTCGGCCGCGGCGAGGGCCGTCTCCAGGCCCAGCACGCCGCCGCCCAGCACCACCACGCGCTTGCCGCCGGCCACCGCCGCCTGCAGCACGGAAGCGTCGCGCAGGTCCCGGAGCGCAGTGACGCCGGCAGGCAGCACCGGCGCGGCGGGGTCAGGGTTGAGTCCGGTGAGGTTGGGGATCACCGGGCGGGAACCGGTGGCAAAGACCAGCCGGTCGTAACCGGGGGAGGTGCCGTCGCTGAGGATCAGCTGCTGCCGGGCGCGGTCCACGCGGCGGACCCGGACGCCCAGCCGGACGTCGACGCCGTCGGCAACCAGCGCGGCGGCGTCGGAGAGGGCCAGGGCCGACGCCGTGGTCCGGCCGACCCCGAGATCCGCCACGAGTACGCGGTTGTACGCGGCTTCTGCCTCCTCGCCGACCACCGTCAGGTGCGCGAGTCCGCTGCGGACCGCCGGCATCAGCTCGTCGACCAGCCGCGCGGCCACCGGGCCGAAGCCCGCAACAACAATGCGCTCAGTCATGACGCACCTTCCTTCTGCAGTTCATTGGCGCGGAGATTTGCGGCGCCGGGCCGGACCCGGACGTGGCTGAACTTGAACTCGGGCATCCCGGAGATCGGATCCGTGGCCGCCTCCGTGAGCCGGTTGGCGCTCTCCAGCTCCGGGAAGTGGAACGGGAGGAACACCGTCTCGGGCCGGATGTCCGTGCTCAGCTCCGCGCGGCAGGACACCTCGCCGCGCCCGTTGGAAATCGAGACGACGTCGCCGTCGGCGATGCCCTGCGCGGCGGCGGCCGCCGGATGGATCTGCAGCCGCGCTTCCGGCTGGGCCGCGGCCAGCGCGGCCACCCGCCGGGTCTGTGCACCGGACTGGTAATGCTCCATCAGCCGCCCGGTGATCAGGGTCATCGGCACGCCGGCCCGGTCCGCAGCGGCCGCGGAATCAGAAGCAGAAGATGCACGACGGCGGGGCGTCACCGGGGTGAACACGGCCCGCCCGTCCGTGTGGGCGAAGGCGTCCAGAAACAGCCGGGGGGTGCCCGTGCTGCCGGCGGGGTAGGGCCAGAACGCGGCCTCCCCGCGGTCCAGCATGGCGTAGTCGATCCCGGAGTAGTCGGCCAGGCCGCCGGAGGACGCGAGCCGGAGTTCCTCGAAAACGGTCTCCGGATCCTCGCTGAACATTGACGGGGCATCCAGGGCCTCGGCCAGCCGGGTCATGATCCACAGCTCGCTGCGGACCCCGGGCGGGGGAGCGAGGGCCCGGCGGCGGCGGAGCACCCGGCCCTCAAGGTTGGTCAGGGTGCCTTCCTCCTCCGCCCACTGGGTGACCGGAAGGATCAGGTCCGCCTCTGCGGCGGTCTCGGAGAGGAAGAAATCGCAGACCACCAGGAAGTCCAGGCTCCGCAGCCCGGCGATCACGGCGTTGGCGTCCGGCGCGGAAACCGCCACGTTGGCGCCGTGCACGAAGAGGCACCGGACGCCGTCGGGCTGTCCCAGGGACTTCAGCAGCTGGACGGCGGGGAGGCCGGGGCCGGGAATGAGCGATTCCGGGACGCCCCACACGGCGGCCATGTGGGCGCGGGCGGCGGGGTCGGTGATCTTGCGGTAGCCGGGGAGCTGGTCCGCTTTCTGGCCGTGTTCGCGGCCGCCCTGGCCGTTGCCCTGGCCGGTGAGCGTGCCGTAGCCGCTGCGTGCGGAGCCGGGCAGGCCCAGCAGCAGGGCGAGGTTGATGGCGGCGGTGGCGGTATCCGTGCCGTCGACGTGCTGTTCCACGCCGCGGCCGGTGAGGATGTAGCTGCCGCCCCGGCGGGAGCCGTCGGCAAGCCGGCGCGCGGTATCCCGGATCAGTCCGGCCGGGACGCCCGTGAGGGACTGTACGCGCTCGGGCCAGTAGGCGGCGACGCTGCGGACCAGGGCCTCATAGCCGGTGGTGCGGGCTGCGATGTAGCCGGCGTCGGCCAGGCCCTCATGGATTACGACGTGGGAAATGCCCAGCAGCAGGGCGAGGTCGGTGCCGGGCAGCGGCTGCAGGTGCAGGCCGCCGCCGTCGGAGGTGAATGCCGCAGTGGCGGAGCGGCGGGGGTCCACCACGATCAGGCCGCCGGCGTCGCGGGCGCCCTGCAGGTGCTGCACAAACGGCGGCATCGTCTCGGCGACGTTGGAGCCGAGCATCAGGATGCTGCTGGCGGAATCGAGGTCCTCCAGCGGAAAGGGCAGGCCGCGGTCCAGGCCGAAGGCGCGCATCCCGGCCGCGGCGGCGGAGGACATGCAGAACCGGCCGTTGTAGTCGATCCGCGAGGTGCCCAGGGCCAGCCGGGCGAATTTGCCCAGCTGGTAGGCCTTCTCGTTGGTGAGCCCGCCGCCGCCGAAGACTCCGACGGCGTCCGCCCCGTGGCGGGCGCAGGTGGACTTCACCGCGGCGGTGATGCGCTCCAGCGCTTCGTCCCAGCCGATCGGGCGGTGGACACCGTCGGCGCCCCTGAGCAGCGGTTCGGTGACGCGGCCGGGGTGGTTCAGCAGCGACGCCGAGGTCCAGCCCTTTCGGCACAGCCCGCCGCGGTTGGTGGGGAAATCCCGCCCGGCCACGTCCAGGAGGGCGGCGTTGGGCTGCTCCGGCACGGGGCCTGACCCCGGCTGGGGAGCCGGGGTCAGAGCCGCTGGGGTGGTGAGCGTCATGGCGCACTGCAGAGCGCAGTAGGGGCAGTGCGTGTCGGCGCCGTTGGTCATGTTAGACGTGTCCCATCGCGTTTCGGTTGGCGTTGCGGATGTAGCAGAACCAGCACACGGCCAGCATCAGGACATAGGCCCCGACGAAGCCGTAGAACGCGGGGGTGTAGGAGCCGCTGGCGCTGTTGGAGGCATTGAGCACCTGCGGGATAACGAAGCCGCCGTAGGCGCCGATGGCCGAGATCAGGCCGAGGGCCGAGGAGGCGAGGCGCTGGGTGGTGACCGTGCTGGCGCCGGACTTTGCTGCCCGGCTCGAGGTGGCGAAGATGATCGGGATCATCCGGTAGGTCGCACCGTTTCCGAAGCCGCTGGCGGTGAAGAGCAGGAGGAACAGGCCCAGGAAGAGCCAGAAGTTCTTCATCGGCAGGGTCCAGACCATGGTCAGGGTGATGACGGCCATCGCTGCGAAGGCCGCGACGGTCATCCGGGCGCCGCCCATGCGGTCGGCCATGCGTCCGCCGTAGGGGCGGGCAAGCGAGCCGACCAGCGGGCCCAGGAAGGCGAGGGACAGGGCCACGGTGCCGACTCCGATGGAGGAGAACGCCGGGAAGTAGTCCTTGATGAGCTTGGGGAACACCCCGGCGAAGCCGATGAACGAGCCGAAGGTGCCGATGTACAGCAGCGCCATGATCCACAGGTGCGGTTCCTTGAGCGCGGCGAGCGAGCCCGCGACGTCGCCCTTGGCGCTGGTTAGGTTGTCCATGTACTTCCAGGCGCCGAACGCGGCGATCAGGATGAAGGGGACCCACATCCAGCCGGCCATGGGCAGGTTCACGGTGCCGGCGGCCAGCAGGGTGATGGCAATCGGGACGGCAAGCTGTGCGACGGCGGCGCCGAGGTTACCGCCGGCGGCGTTCAGACCCAGCGCCCAGCCCTTCTCGCGGGCCGGGTAGAAGAAGGTGATGTTGGCCATCGAGCTGGCGAAGTTACCGCCGCCGAAGCCGGCCAGCGCGGCCACGAACAGCATGGTGCCGAACGGGGTCTCCGGGTTGGAGACGCACAGGGCCAGGCCGATCGAGGGGATCAGCAGCAGCAGGGCAGAGACGATGGTCCAGTTGCGGCCGCCGAAGCGGGGGACCATAAAGGTGTACGGGATCCGGAGGGTGGCGCCGACCAGGCTGGGCATGGAGATCAGCCAGAAGATTTCCGAGGTGGTGAAGGTGAAGCCGGCCGCGGGCAGCTGGACCACCACGATCGACCAGAGCTGCCAGACGACGAAGCCGAGGAACTCCGCGAAGATGGACCAGTTCAGATTGCGGCGGGCAATGGTGCGTCCCTGGGACTCCCACTGTTCCTTGTTCTCGGCATCCCAGTTGGCAATCCAGCGGCCGGGACGGTACTCAAGGGCGGGACCGCCGAGGGTGGTGCCGGCGTTGGAAGTGGGGGAAATGCGTGGGGAAATGCCGGTTGGGGCATCTGCAGTGCGTTCAGCAGTCACGGGGACCTCCTTGGGGGATGTTGTCCCTCAAAAGTAGGTAATCCGCGTTTCCGGGACCCTCGCCGTTTGTTAACGTGCTGTGACGTTTGCCTATCGGCGCGTTTGTGGCGGGGTGAGGGCCCCAGCGTCACGTAGTGTGATGACCACCACGTGAGACGAAATCAAACGTCCAAATAGTGGACCGCTTGTCCAGCGAATGGACTTCGGGAACTACTATGTAATCCTACTTATCCCCATCCGGACGGTTTTTACAGCCGCGGTCCGGTCTTCATGAAAGCGCTATTACATGTCATCCACCGCCACTTCCGCAGAGCAGGGGTCCGCCCAGCCGGTGAACTCGCGCGGCCGCGTCATAGTCGCCAGCCTGGTCGGCACCACCGTTGAGTTCTACGACTTCTACGTGTACGCCACCGCCGCTGTGCTTGTTTTCCCCCGGCTGTTCTTCCCCGGCCAGAACGAGACCACCCAGCTGCTGAGCTCGTTCGCCGTGTTTGGCGTCGCGTTTATTGCCCGGCCGCTCGGGTCCATCATTTTTGGCCACTTCGGTGACAAGTTCGGCCGCAAGGGCACCCTGGTGGCGTCGCTGCTGACCATGGGTATTGCCACCTTCCTCATCGGCTGCCTCCCGACAGCGCTCGTCCCGGGCTGGGAGTTCTGGGCGCCGGCCCTGCTGGTCGTCATGCGCTTCGCCCAGGGCCTTGCCCTCGGCGGCGAATGGAGCGGTGCCGCCCTGCTGGCCACCGAGAACGCCCCGGCGAACAAGCGTGCCATCTACGGCACGTTCCCGCAGCTGGGTGCGCCGATCGGCTTCATCATCGCCAACGTGATCTTCCTGGTCTTCAGCTACGCCCTGTCGCCGACTGCCTTCATGGAATGGGGCTGGCGTGTGCCGTTCCTGCTCAGTGCCGTGATGGTCATCATCGGCCTCTATGTCCGGCTCAAGCTGATCGAGACCCCGGCCTTCACCAAGGTCCTGGAGTCCAATGAGGTCGCCAAGCTGCCGCTGGCCCGCGTCTTCAAGTCCAGCTGGCGCAACCTGATCCTGGGCACGTTCATCATGCTCGCCACCTACGTGCTGTTCTACCTGATGACCACCTTCACCCTGACCTACGGCACCCGGGCCTCCAGCCTGGACGCCGCGAAGGCCGCAGCGGAGAAGGCCGGCAAGCCGATGACCGAGGCCGCGGCCGCCGCGTTCGTCCCCGGCCTGGGCTACACCCGCAACGACTTCCTCTGGATGCTGATTGCCGGCGTCGTGTTCTTCGGCATCTTCACGCTGGTCTCCGGCCCGCTGGCGGAAAAGTACGGCCGCCGCAAGATGCTGATCGTCGTAACCCTCGGTATCTTCGCCTTCGGACTGCTCTTCGTTCCGCTCTTCAGCGCCGGTTTCGTCGGCACGATGGCCCTGCTGATCATCGGTTTCTCCCTGATGGGGCTGACCTTCGGGCCCATGGGTGCGCTGCTGCCGGAGCTGTTCCCGACGAACGTCCGGTACACCGGCTCCGCCATCAGCTACAACTTCTCCAGCATCCTCGGTGCGGCCGTGGCCCCGTTCATCGCCGTCTGGCTCTGGGAAATGGGCAAGGGCAGCCCCGTGCTGGTCGGCGTCTACCTCGCCTCCATGGCCGTGCTGACGCTGATCGCACTGTTCGTCAGCAAGGAAACCCGCGACCTGGAGTACACCAACAACGTCGCCTGACCCCCGTTGACCGGCTGGGGCTGACGCTCCAGCCCGGTTACTGACGAAAATGCCCGGTGTGTTCACTGAACGCACCGGGCATTTCCGTGTCGGCGGGCGGGTGCCGGAAAAGCAACCGGGCAGGAGCGTCGGAACACCTGGCGGCAGCCCGGGATTAGCGCGCGTACCGCTCCACGAAGTTCCGCAGGATCTTCATCGATTCCGTGGCCGTGAACCGCCGGGCATCCTCCATCAGCCTTTCGGCGGATTCCGGCGGGAAGTAGCCGGCATGGCGGTAGATATCGATCCTGGTGACCAATCCTTGCGCATCCAGCTCGGGGTGGAACTGGGTGGCGTACAGGTTGGTCTTGATCCGGAACATATGCACCGGGCAGGCGGCGGAGCTGGCCAGCAGCACGGCGTGCGGGGGGAGCAGCGTGCAGGCCTCCTTGTGGCCCGTGAAGGCCGTGAAGCTCTCCGGCAGCCCCCGCAGCAGGGGATCCACCAGCCCTTCTTCGGTCAGCTTGATGGTCACACCGCCCAGCCCCTCGCCGTAGGTCCGGTCGATCACGGCGCCCTGGTGCCGGCCCAGCGTGCCGACCCCGTAGCAGGCGCCGAAGAAAGGGAAGTCCGCAGGCACGATCCGGTCCAGCAAGGCCGCGAGCTCGTGCTCCACCCGGTGCTGGACGTCGCTTTTCTGCTCGGCGGGATCGCTGGACGTGAACGGGCTGCCGCCCACAATTACCCCGGAGTACTCGGAGAGGTCCAGTTGGGGCAGCGGAGCGGCTTCCATCCGGATCCGCCTCACCTGCGAGGGCTCGAGCCCGCCGTAGCGCAGGTAGGCTTCGTATTCGTCCTCGGCGGCGGCGTCCTCGGCCCGGGAGGCGAGGAGCAGAAATGGTTTCACAGACCAAGTCTGCACGGGCGGGACACGGGGGCGCCAGAGGCGCGCCTGCGTCCCGCCCTTCGTGCTGTTACTCGGCGGAGTTGTCCTCGATCAGCGCGATGATGGCGCCGGCGGAGACGGTCTCGCCGGCCGAGGCGGACAGTCCGATCACGATTCCGGCGCGGTGCGCGGTGAGGGGCTGTTCCATCTTCATCGCCTCGAGCACCACCACAAGGTCGCCTTCGGCAACGAGGTCACCCTCGCCGACGGCCACCTTCACGATGGTTCCCTGCATGGGGGAGGTCAGGGCGTTGCCGCTGGCTGCCGCGGCGGCGGCGCCGCCGCGGGCCCGCTTCTTGGCCTTGGCCGGTTTGACGGCGCCCGCGCCGCCTCCGGTGCCGAGCGACGCCGGGAGGACAACCTCAAGCCGCTTGCCGCCGACCTCGACGACGACGCGCTGGCGTTCGCCGGCGTCGGGCGTTTCAGCCTCGGTGCCGGTCGGCGTCCAGGCGGGAATGTCGTTGACGAAGGCCGTCTCGATCCAGCGGGTGTGGACCTTGAACGGGCCCTCGGCGGGGGCGAAGTCGGGGTTGGTGACGACGGCGAGGTCGAACGGAATGACGGTGGGGATGCCCTCCACCACCATCTCCTCGAGGGCGCGGCGGGCGCGCTGCAGGGCCTGCGGGCGGGTGGCGCCGGTGACGATCAGCTTGGAGAGCATCGAGTCGAAGTTGCCGCTGATGATGTCGCCCTGCTCCACGCCGGAGTCGATCCGGACGCCGGGGCCGGTCGGGTTCTTCAACAGGGTGATGGTGCCCGGGGCGGGCATGAAGTTCCGGCCCGGGTCCTCGCCGGTGATGCGGAATTCGATCGAGTGGCCGCGGACTTCCGGGTCCCCGTAGCCGAGTGCCTCGCCGCGGGCCAGCCGGAACTGCTCGCGGACGAGGTCGATTCCGGTGACTTCCTCGGAGACGCAGTGCTCCACCTGGAGCCGGGTGTTGACCTCGAGGAAGGAGATGGTGCCGTCCTGGCCCACGAGGAACTCGCAGGTGCCGGCGCCGAGGTAGCCGGCCTCCTTGAGGATGGCCTTGGAGGATTCGTAGAGCCGGCGGTTCTGCTCCTCGGTGAGGAACGGGGCCGGTGCTTCTTCGACGAGCTTCTGGTTGCGGCGCTGCAGCGAGCAGTCGCGGGTGGAGACGACCACAACATTGCCGTAGGCGTCGGCGAGGCACTGGGTCTCGACGTGGCGCGGGGCGTCCAGGAAGCGCTCGATGAAGCACTCGCCGCGGCCGAAGGCGGCGACGGCTTCCCGGACGGCGGATTCAAACAGCTCGGGGATTTCCTCGCGGGTGCGGGCCACCTTGATGCCGCGTCCGCCGCCGCCGAAGGCTGCCTTGATGGCGACCGGCAGGCCGAACTTGTCCACGAACTCGAGGATTTCCTCCGCGGACTCCACCGGGTCGGCGGTGCCGGGAACTTGCGGGGCGCCGACCTTTTCGGCGATGTGGCGTGCCTGGACCTTGTCGCCCAGGGCGGAGATCGCGGCGGGGGAGGGGCCGATCCAGGTGATACCGGCGTCGATCACCTTGGCGGCGAACTCGGCGTTCTCGGCCAGGAAGCCGTAGCCGGGATGGATGGCATCGGCACCGGAGCGGTGGGCCACCTCGATCAGTTTGTCCATCACGAGGTAGGACTCGGCGGCGGTGTTGCCGCCCAGGGCGTAGGCCTCGTCAGCGAGCTTGACGTGCAGGGCGTCGCGGTCCGGATCCGCGTAGACCGCGACGGAGGAGATGCCTTCGTCGCGTGCGGCACGGATGATGCGCACGGCGATTTCGCCACGGTTGGCGATCAGCACCTTGCTCAGCGGATGGGTGACTGCGGCGGTGCCTTCTGGGGCCGATCGCTGCGCGGGATTTGCGGACTGCTCCGAATTTGCTGACAAGGCGTCTCCTTCTTTCCTTCAGGGAGCCTAGCGCGGTTTTGTGGGTTCCGCCGATATTACTTGCGGATTCCGCGGGTAAAGCGCCGCACCTTTGTAGGGTTGCTACAAAGGCCTGCGAATTAGCTCACTCGGCCCGGAGTAGTGCGGGATCCGCGGCGCCGGTGGTCCACAGTTCCGTGATGCCCACCTGCGCCTGGCCCAGCAGGCCGCGGAGGGTGGAAATGGACAGCCCGACGACGGCGTGCGGGTCGCCGTCGACCTTGCGGATGAAGGCCCCGCCGTAGCCGTCGATGGTGAACGAGCCGGCGCACTGCAGCGGCTCACCGGTGGCGATGTAGGCGTCGATTTCTTCAGCGCGCATCTCCATGAAGTGGACCTCGGCGGAGGTGACGTGCCCGAGGGTTGCGCCGGAGCCGGCTGTCCCGGATTCATCGGAGTCCTCGGTGTCGCGGCAGTCGACGAGCCAGTGGCCGGTGTGCAGCACGCCCTTGCTGCCGCTCATCCGGAGCATCCGTTCCTTGGCGACCTCGGCCGTGTACGGCTTGCCGTGCGCCTCGCCGTCGAACTCGAAGACCGAGTCGCAGCCGATCACCAGGGCGCCGTCGGCCTCGGGCAGGGAGGCGACGGCCTCGGCCTTGGCCCGGGCGAGCAGCAGGGCGGTGTCGTGCGGGTCGGTGACGCCGTAGCGGGCCTGGACGGCGTCTTCGTCGACGTCCGAAACGAGGATCTCGTGCCGGATGCCGGCGTCGGTGAGCAGTTTGGTGCGGGCGGGGGACTGGGAGGCAAGAATGAGGCGGGTCACGGCTCCAGCCTAGTTCCCGGGGCCGGATGCTGCCGTGCTTTTTTGTCGGAGGTCGCTGGAAGAGTTGGTTCATGGAAGATAACCAGGGGCTAAACCGGGGACCACGTTGTGGAACAAGTAAGGGGCCAGCCCAGGAAGAGGGAGACGAGTTCCGTGGTCTGATCGCGATGTGCGGTGCCGCGATTGATCAGGTGCCCGAGCCCACGGGCGCAGCAGAGTTGCTTGAAGCTATCGGGCGGCTGGACGAGCTCAGTGCAGCGATGGATGTTGTCACGGCCCGGTTGGAAGTGGCGGTGATTCTTCGGAGTGCGCCGATATTTACGTCAGGTATGGGGACCTCGCCCATGGCCACGGAGGCAGCTGACCGGCTGCGGCTGGCCATCAATAATGTCGTAGCTCTACGGGAGACTTGAACCATGAACGGCACGGAGTCAGCCACGGCAGCACCGGCAGCAGCCGGGTGCAATCGCGACTGTCGTTGCGAGAAGGGTGTGGCAGCTGAAGAGGCAGCTGCAGCGCGGCGCAGCGTGGTGCCGGAGTTGGATAGGGTTCAGCCGGAGATGCAGGAACTGGATGGGCCCAGCCTGAACGGTGCTGAGCTGGACGGGGCATCGTTGATTGCTGAGATCCGTGAACTTGAAGACGAGAAGTCTGCCTTGTCAGCCCGTCAGGCACGCTTGTCCGTCGCCTTTGACCTGGTCCAGCGCCGTGAACAAGCCGCCGCCGGGGTCCCCGCGGCCGAACTGGGGGCCGGGGTTGCGGCGCAGATCGCCCTGGCCCGGCGCGAGTCCCCGGCCAAGGGCGGCCGCCTCCTGGGCCTCGCGAAAGCCCTGGTCACCGAGATGCCCCGCACGTTGGCGGCGTTGGAGGCCGGGCAGGTCAACGAGTGGCGCGCCACCCTGCTCGTGAAGGAAACCGCGGCCCTGTCCGCGGCGGACCGGGCCGCCGTCGACGAAGAGCTCGCCGCGGACACCGGAACGTTCGACGGTGCCGGGGACCGCCGCATCGTCGCTGCGGCGCGGGCTGCGGCGTACCGGCGGGACCCGCGCACCGTCACCCAGCGCGCCGCCCACGCCGCGACCGAGCGGCACGTCAGCCTCCGCCCGGCCCCGGAGACCATGTGCTACCTCACCGCCCTGCTCCCCGTCGCCGCCGGTGTCGCCGTCTACGCCGCCCTGACCCGGCACGCCGACACCCTCCGGGCCGCCGGGGACCCCGGGACCCGGGGCCAGCTCATGGCCGATGCCTTGGTCGAACGCACCACCGGAACCCCCGGCGGGATCAGCGGGATCGAGATCCAGCTCGTCATGACCGACCGCACCCTCCTCCAGGGCGATACCGAACCGGCCCGCCTCCCCGGCTACGGCATCGTCCCCGCCGGCTGGGCACGGGAACTCCTCACCGGCACCGACCCGGAAGCGGGAGCCGAAGCTGCACCGCCGACAGGAACCGCCGCGGGACCGCCAGCCGTACTGCAACAGGGACCCGCCGCGGGACCGGAAACAGGCACGGACTCCGACCCGCACGAGGACCTGCGCATCTGGCTCCGAAGGCTCTACACCGCCCCCGGCACCGGGGACCTGGTCGCACTCGACTCCCGCGCCCGCCTCTTCTCGCCCGGGCTCCGCCGGTTCGTGACAGCCCGGGACGCCACCTGCCGCACCCCCTACTGCGACGCGCCCATCAGGCACCTGGACCACATCATCCCCTGGCACCGCGGCGGACCGACCACCCAGAGCAACGGTGCCGGGCTCTGCGAAGCCTGCAACCACACCAAAGAAACCCCCGGCTGGTCCTCCCGGCCACGCCCCGGCCCCCGACACACCCTCGACGTCACCACCCCCACCGGCCACACCTACCACTCCACCGCACCACCCCTCCCGGGCACGCCCGCCCGTCACGCGGAACCGGACCTGGACTTGGACCTGGACATTGCCGTGGCAAAGAGCCCGAGCCACCGCCGCCACCGCCACCAAAGAGCCAAGGATCTCCTCCGCACCCGGAGGCAAAGCCAAATCGCAGCCTGAACAAATACCCGCAGCCGGAACAAACAACGGTGGAGCGCCGCTGGTCTGCCTGGATGGTCCAGCCGTCGGCCCCGCCTAGTCCGCGGCCGAGCCGTCGGCGTCGGACGCCGTTCCTGCCGAACCTGCCCACAACAAAGCCGCCCGCCGATCGGAATGATCAGCGGGCGGCTTGTAGAACCCTTGCGGGAATCCGGTGACGGCTACCGTACGGCGGCCTCTTCGGGTTCCGCCACGGGACCCGGAACGGCAGCCTCGGGCTTGCGCAGCTTGGCGCCTTCCACGTCCACGTCGGGCAGGATGCGGTCCAGCCAGCGCGGCAGCCACCAGGCCTTTTCGCCGAGCAGGTACATCACGGCCGGGACGATCGTCATCCGGACCACGAAGGCGTCAATCAGCACACCGAAGGCCATGGCGAAACCGAGCGGCCGGACCATGTTCAGGTGGGAGAAAATGAAGCCCGAGAACACGCTGACCATGATGATCGCGGCCGCGGTGACCACGGCAGCTGCGTGGCTGAAGCCCGAACGGACCGCGTGCTTGGCCGATTCGCCGTGCATGTACGACTCGCGCATGCCGGAGGCGATGAATACCTGGTAGTCCATGGCCAGGCCGAACAGCACACCGATCAGGATGATCGGCAGGAAGCTCAGCACGGCGCCCGGGTTCTCGACGCCGAAGATGGCTCCGAGCCAGCCCCACTGGTAGACGGCGACGACGGCACCGAAGGCGGCGGCGAGCGAGAGCAGGAACCCGCCGGTGGCCAGCAGCGGAACCCAGATGGACCGGAAGACCAGCAGCAGCAGGATCAGCGAGAGGCCAACCACAATCGCCAGGTACGGCGGCAGTGCGTCACCGAGTTTGGTGGACACATCGACGTTGCCGGCGGTCTGTCCGGTGAGCCCGATGCTGACGCCGGTGGTGTCCTTGATCTGGCCCTTTTCGGCCCGGAGTTCGGAGACCACCTGGACGGTGCTGGCGCTGGCCGGGCCTTCGTTCGGGATGACCTGGAACACTGCGGTGCGGCGGTCTTCGCTCAGGGCCAGCGGCACGGCGGCGGTGACATTCTCGGTCTCGCGCAGGATGTCAGCGACGTCGAACTGTGTGGTCTGCGCCTCGGCTTCGCTGAGTCCCTCGGGGAGGTCGCCCACCACGATGATCGGGCCGGTCATTCCCTCGCCGAAGCTCCGCTTGGTGACGTCGTAGGCCTTGAAGGCCTGCGAGGCGACCGGCTCGGAGCTGGCGTCCGGCAGTGCGAGCCGCAGCTGGCTGGCGGGCAGGGCCACGACACCGAGCAGGACCACTCCGGCGAGCAGTGCCAGCCACGGGTGCTTGGTGACGATGCCTCCCCAGCCGTGGCTGCTGCGGTATTCGTCCTTGGCGCGGTCCTCGGTTTCGTGGCCGGGGGCGGCGTTGTGCTGCTCCGCCTTGGCCCAGGCCCGCTTGGAGATCAGTTTCCGGCCAATCAGGGAGAGCACGGCCGGCGTCAGGGTCAGGGCCACGACGACGGCGACAGCCACCGTGGCGGCGGCCGAGAGGCCCATAACGGCCAGGAACGGAAGGCCCGGGACCACGAGGGCGGCGAGGGCGATGATGACGGTCAGCCCGGCGAAGAGCACAGCGTTACCGGAGGTGCCGGTGGCCAGCGCCACGGATTCCTCGGGGTCCATGCCGGAGAGCAGCTGGCCGCGATGCCGGTTGACGATGAACAGCGAGTAGTCGATCCCGACGGCGAGGCCGAGCATCAGCGCCAGCATCGGGGAGATGGAGCTCATGTCTACGGCGCCACTGAGGGCGAACGTGCCGCCCACACCAACGGCGACGCCGACGAGGGCCATCAGCAGCGGAAGTCCGGCGGCGATCAGGGTCCCGAGCATGATGATCAGGACCAGTGCGGCAACCGCGATGCCGATAATCTCGGCGGTGCCAAAGAGCTCGGAGATGTCCTCGCTGATTTCCTTGCTGGGCAGCGCGGTGACGTTGGCGGCGGACACCTCCTTGACGATGTCCTGGACTTCCTGGCGGACCTCGGGGTTGAGGCCGTTGATGGAGGTCTTGAACTGGACCTGGGCGATCGCGGCCTTGCCGTCCTCGGAGACGAAGCGGAGGCCCTGCGAGGCCTCCAGCTGGCGGGCGCCGAGGGCCAGCTGCGCCTCGCCGGCTTGCAGTTCCTTGGTGCCGGCGTCGAGCTTCGCCTGACCTTCGGTGAGGGCTGCCTTCTGCTGGCCGAGCCGTGCCTCGATCGCAGCGGCCGGCATACCGGCGGCCGCCATCTGCTGTTCGGCAGCGTCCAGCTGGGCCTTTCCGGCGGCGAGTTCGGCTGCGGCCGTCTCCAGCCGGGCCTTGCCGGCGGCAGACTGCTCCTGGCCGGCGGCAAGGTCGGTGGCGGCTTGGTCCAGCTGTGCCTGGGTGGCGAACGGGTCTACCGTGCCCTGGACGTCCGGCAGGGTTTCGAGCTTGGTCAGCGCCGCGCTGACGGCGTCCTTGCCCGCCTGGCTGAACTGGGCGTCGTTGGCTTCGAACACCACGCTGGCGGAGCCGCCGGAGGACGAGGGAAGCTCGGTCTTGAGCTTGTCCGCCATCTGCTGCGTTTCGGTGCCGGGGATCTGGAAGTTATTGGACAGGGTGCCGTGGAAGGCGGCTGCCGCTCCACCGACGGCCACCATGACGGCGAGCCACAGGGAGATGACGAGCCAGCGGTGGCGGTAGGAGAACTTGCCGAGGCGGTAGAGCAATAGGGCCATGTCAGTGCCGATCTGGGGAAGGGGTGGCGGTGGAGGTGGGCGTGGAGTCGCCGGCCGGGGTGGTGGCCTGGGCGGTTGAGGGGGCGGCGTCGGGACGGGCGAACCCGGAGCCCAGCAGGCCCATGGAATCAATCAGCAGCTGCCGGAGGGTGGACAGGGATTCCGGTGTGAGGGATCCGCCGCACCGCAGGAACCAGACGTCCATGGCGGCTTTGCCGCAGGAGATGACTGACCCGGCCAGGGCGCGGAGGTACAGTTCGTCGAGCTCGACGCCTTCGATGAGGCGCCCGCGGGCCGCGGCGATGATCTGGGCAGTGCAGTGGTCCCAGGCTTCCAGCTCGGACCGGCTGAGCTGCGGGTTGGCCTGGCCGAGGCTGTACAGCTCGGCCAGCGGAGCCACCGTCATCGGATCTGCGAGTTCCACGAGGGCTGCCCGCGCCGATTCCAGGAACGGTTCCCCGGCCGGGCGCCGCCGGAACTGCTGGAGTGCCTTGTCCAGGAAGCCGAAGGTGACGGCAGCAATGGCCGCTTCGGTGCTGCTGAAGTAGTTGAAAAAGGTGCGGCGGGAGATGCCGGCAGCGTCGGCGATGTCCTCGACGGTGAAATTGCCGGGGCCGTTGGACCGGAGCAGCGCCAAGGCGGCGTTGGTGATGGCCTGGCGCGTGGCCGCTTTGTTCAGCTCGCGGCGCGAGGGGCCTTCGGCTGGCGGGTGGGACGCCGGGGGCGCGGCCGCGCCGGAAACTGGGGATGTGGGCACACAATTACACTACGTGCATGTTTGCACTCCGGGCAACTTTTCCCGGCGGCCAGTCCGGGGACAGAAGCGGGCAAACCGGCCCGCACCCCTGCCCGGTGACCGCCGCCAGCCTTCACAGGAAGATGAAAGGTTCCGAACAGCTCCCGCAGAAGGGCCCGGCAGAGACTTGAACTACGTCTTGGAAGAGACAACCACCAATCGCAGCCACCACCAGGATGCAGACCAGGAGACAGCACATGTCACGTACGAAGAGAATGACGCTCGCCGTCTCGGCCGGGGCTCTGGCCCTGGGCGCCGGACTTGGAGTTACCGGGATGGCCTCAGCTGCCACTACTCCGACCCCCACCCCCAGCTCCAGCGCTTCGGCAGAGGCAACGCCCGGAACCACCGATGGTCAGGGCATGCGCGGCGGCCATGGTCACGGCAAGGGCGGAGAGCGCGGCGCCGCCCAGGCTGCCGAGCTGGCTGCCAAGCTCGGCGTCGACGAGGCCAAGGTGACCGAGGCCCTGCAGGCCTTCCGCGAAGCGAACAAGCCGACCACCCCGCCGGCCGAGGGCACCAAGCCGGACCGGGCCACCAGGGACGCGGCACTGGCGAAGTCGCTGGCGGAGTCGTTGGGCATTGAGGAATCCAAGGTCACCGCGGCCCTGGAGGAGCTGCGGAGCGCCGCCCAGGCTGACCGCGCTGCGGCGCTGAAGACCAGGCTGGACACGGCGGTCAGTGACGGCACCCTGACCCAGGCCGAGGCAGACGCCGTCGCCAAAGCCGTCGAGAAGGGTGTGATCGGCGGAGGCGGACGCTAAGCCCCTGCACCGCCGCCATTGACGCGGTACAAACCACAGAAGTCCCCGGGAACCTCCCGGGGACTTCTGCTTTAGCTTCTGGAGTTTACGCTCTGGCGTCGGCCAACTCGCGGCCGTCCGGTGACGCCGCGGGCGCAGCGGCAGCGGAGGGGTCGACCGTGCCGTCGGCGTCATCGGTGAACGGGTCACCGGTGCGCGGTGCGTTGTACAGCGACTCGTCGAGGATGCCCTGGCGCTTGGCCACGATCGTGGGGATCAGGGCCTGCCCGGCCACGTTGACCGCGGTGCGGCCCATATCCAGGATCGGGTCGATCGCCAGCAGCAGCCCGACGCCGGCCAGCGGCAGTCCCAGCGTGGAGAGCGTCAGGGTCAGCATCACCACGGCGCCGGTGGTGCCGGCGGTCGCGGCGGAGCCGAGCACGGAGACGAGGGCGATCAGCAGGTACTGGGTGAAGTCCAGCTGGATGCCGAAGAACTGGGCCACAAAGATCGCCGAGATGGCGGGGTAGATCGCGGCGCAGCCATCCATTTTGGTGGTGGCGCCCAGCGGGACGGCGAAGGAGGCGTAGGCGCGGGGGACACCCAGGCTGCGCTCGGTCACCCGCTGGGTCAGCGGCAGGGTGCCCACCGAGGAACGGGAAACAAAGGCCAGCTGCACGGCCGGCCAGACGCCGGAGAAGTACTGCTTGATGGACAGGCCGTGGGCGCGGACCAGGACCGGGTAGACGACGAACAGCACGAGGGCCAGGCCCACATAGATGGCGAACGTGAACTTGCCCAGGGAACCGATGGTGTCCCAGCCGTAGATCGCCACAGCGTTGCCGATCAGGCCGACGGTGCCGATCGGGGCGATCCGGATGATCCACCAGAGGACCTTCTGGATCACGGCGAGGGCGGAGGCGTTAAGGTTCAGGAACGGCTCCGCCGCCTTGCCCACCTTGAGTGCTGCCATACCGACGGCGATCGCGATCACCAGGATCTGCAGGACGTTGAAGCTCACCGCGGTGGTGGCGACGCCTTCGGTGACGGTGGTGCTGGCGCCGAGGCCCAGGAAGTTCTTCGGGAACAGCCCGGTCAGGAACGCCCACCAGTCACCGGACTTGCCGGCGTACTTGGCCTCCTGGGTGATGCCGGTGTTGGCGCCGGGCTGCAGGAACACGCCCAGGCCGATGCCGATCAGCACGGAGATCAGCGCCGTGATGGCGAACCAGAGCAGCGTGTTCCAGGCCAGCCGGGCGGCGTTGGAGACGGCGCGCAGGTTGGAGATGGAGCTGACGACGGCGGTGAAGATGAGGGGCACGACGGCGGTCTGCAGCAGGGAGACGTAGCTCGAGCCGATGGTCTGCAGGGTGGCGCCGAGGGCGTTGGGGCTCGCCTTGGTGCTGCCCGTGTACTTGGCCAGCAGGCCCAGTCCCAGGCCCACGATCAGGGCGGCGATGATCTGGAAGCCGAACGAGCCGGCCCATTTGGGCAGCTGGAAGCCGGTCTTTCCGGCGGGTGCGGGGGTGCTTGTCTGAGTGCTCACCGGATCACGCTAGGTCCGCCGCATCTATCACGGCGAACGGATGTTGAGAAATGTTACGGCACCCCTGCAGCCCCGCAAGGCTCTCACCCCCGGAATCCGGCGCCACTCAAGGGCCATGTGAAGTTATTCCAGCCTCCGGTGTGGCGATTGTCTCCCTAGGGGGCCCGCATTACCCCAGCAACGCGCGCTTAAGGGTGTCGAGGCCCACGGAGCCGATATTGAGTGCCTTGGTGTGGAAGGCTTTCAGCTCGAAGCCGGGGCGGGATTCGAGCTCGGCGCGGATCTGCTCCCAGAGCCGCTGGCCCACCTTGTACGACGGCGCCTGGCCCGGCCAACCGAGGTAGCGGGTGAACTCGAAGCTCAGCTGGCCTTCGCTGATCGCGAGGTTCTGCTGGAGGAACCCGTACCCCTTGTCCGGAGTCCAGGTGCCCGACCCCCAACGCTCGGGCACCTCCAGCTCCAGGTGGACACCGATGTCGAACACCACGCGGGCCGCCCGCATCCGCTGCATGTCCAGCATGCCCATGTGGTCGCCCGGGTCCTTGAGGTAGCCCAGCTCCTGCATCAGCTTTTCGGCGTAGAGTGCCCAGCCTTCGCCGTGCCCGGAGGTCCAGCAGACATTCCGGCGCCACTTGTTGAGCAGCTCGCGCCTGTAGGTGGCGGTCGCTACCTGCAGGTGATGGCCCGGCACGCCCTCGTGGTAGACCGTGGTGGTCTCGGCCCAGGTGGTGAAGGTGTCCTCACCCGGGGGGACGGACCACCACATGCGGCCCGGCCGGCTGAAATCGTCCGAGGGGCCGGTGTAGTAGATGCCGCCCTCGTCGGTCGGGGCAATCTTGCACTCCAGGGTCTTCATCACGTCCGGGATGTCGAAGTGCACCCCCGCGAGGTCGGCCACGGCCCGGTCGGAGAGTTCCTGCATCCACACCCGGAGGGCTTCGGTGCCCTTGAGCTGCCGGGCGGGGTCGTTGTTCAGTATTTCCTTGGCTTCCTCGACCGTGGCGCCGGGGCGGATTTCCTCGGCCACCCGCTCCTGTTCGGCGATCAGCCGGTCGAGTTCCTGCACACCCCAGGCGTACGTTTCCTCCAGGTCCACCGCGGCGCCCAGGAACGCGCGGGAGGCCAGCGAGTAGCGCTCGCGGCCAACGGCATCCTTCTCCGGGGCGACGGGCAGCAGTTCGGACTCCAGGAATCCGGCCAGCCGGGAGTAGGCCACGCGTGCGGAGGCAACGCCGGCGTCGAGCCGGGACTGCACGTCCTCGGGCAGTGGGCCGTCCGCGGTTTTGGCGTTGGCGGCGAGCTTCGCGAAGAAACCGTCCTCCGCGGCGTGCTTGGTGGTCTGTTCGATCACGATCTTCACCTGGCGCGCGGCGGCGACTTTGCCGGCCTCCAGGGCGGTGCGAAGCGACACGATGTAACCGTCCAGCGCGGCGGGAACGTTGTGCGCGCGGCCCGCGATGTGGTCCCACTGAGCGGCGGTGTCCATCGGCATGAGGTCGAAAATCGCGCGGATCTCCTGCGCCGGGGAGGCGATGTTGTTCAGCTCGGCCAGGTCCCAGCCGGATTCGTGGAGTTCCAGCTGCAGGCCCAGGCGCTCGCGCATGGCATCGAGGGTGACGGCGTCGACGTCGTCCGCCGGTTCCAGGCCGTCCAGGGCTGCCAGCGCCTCGCGTGCGGCATCCGCGAATTCCTCGTGCCCGGCGGGGGAGAAGTCCTGGTATTCGGTCTCGTGCCCGGGGAGCCCGAGTTCGGTGGCGAAGCTCGGGTTAAGCCGGATCAGGGTGTCCGTGAAAGCATCGGCGACGGCGTCGATGGCGGTGTGCGGGCGCGCCGGACCGTTGTTGGTGGCGGCAGTGTTTTCAGTGGGTTCGGTAGTCACCCGAAAGACACTAGCCGGGCCCGGGCTGTTATGAAAGGGTTGCTGCACTTTTCCCCGGGTTCAGCGGCCCGGCGACCCGGCGGCTCCGATGCTCAGGTGCCTCAGCCGCGGCTGCGCTTCCATGACCCGGGCCCCGGCTTGGGCGCCAGCTGGAGCTGCTGCCGGCGGATCCAGTGCCGGGCGCTCGGCTTCTGGGGCCCGGCCGGTTCGCCGCTGCCCACGGACAGCACGACGGCGGCCAGCGCCGCGAGCTCCTCCGGCGTCGGCTCGCCCTTGACCACGGCGAACAGGGGCTGCTCGGCCGCCGGTGTCTGCCCGGGCTCAGCCGCGGGCTGGGTGCCGGTGGGGATCACAGCGGGATGTTCCCGTGCTTCTTGGCGGGCAGGCTGGCGCGCTTATCCCGCAGGGCACGCAGGCCCTTGATGATCTGCACGCGGGTCTCGGACGGGGCAATGACCGCATCCACATAGCCGAGCTGGGCGGCCTGGTAGGGGTTCAGCAGCTCTTCCTCGTATTGCCGGATGACCTCGGCGCGCTTGGCCTCGACGTCGCCGCCGTCCGCCGCGACGGCGGCGAGCTCGCGGCGGTACAGGATGTTGACGGCGCCTTGGGCGCCCATGACGCCGATCTGCGCGGTGGGCCAGGCCAGGTTGAGGTCCGCGCCGAGCTTCTTGGAGCCCATCACAATGTACGCCCCGCCGTAGGCCTTGCGGGTGATGACGGTCAGCTTCGGCACGGTGGCCTCCGCGTAGGCGTAGAGCAGCTTCGCGCCGCGGCGGATGATGCCCTGGAACTCCTGGTCCTTGCCGGGCAGGAAGCCCGGGACGTCCACCAGGGTAATGATCGGGATGTTGAAGGCGTCGCAGTGCCGGACAAAGCGGGCGGCCTTCTCCGAGGCGGCAATGTCGAGGGTCCCGGCGAACTGCATCGGCTGGTTGGCCACAATGCCCACGGTGTGGCCCTCGACCCGGCCGTAGCCGATCATCACGTTCGGGGCGTAGAGGGACTGCATCTCCAGGAAGTGCGCGTCGTCCACGATCTGCTCGATGACCTTGCGCATGTCGTACGGCTGGTTGGCCGAGTCCGGGATCAGCGTGTCCAGGGCGAGGTCCTCGTCGTCGAGCTCCGGCTCCTGCGTGTGCTCCAGCACGGGGGCTTCGGCGAGGTTGTTCGAGGGCAGGAAGTCCAGGAGCTCGCGGACGAACTCGATGGCGTCGGCCTCATCGGAAGCGAGGTAGGTGGAGGTGCCCGTGTTGGCGTTGTGCTGCCGGGCGCCGCCAAGGGTTTCCATGTCCACGTCTTCACCCGTGACGGTTTTGATCACGTCCGGGCCGGTGATGAACATGTGCGAGGTCTTGTCCACCATCACCACATAGTCGGTCAGGGCGGGGGAGTACGCCGCGCCGCCGGCGGAGGGGCCCATGATCAGGGAGATCTGCGGGACGACGCCGGAGGCATGGACGTTGTTGCGGAAGATGTCCGCGAACATCGCCAGCGAGGCGACGCCTTCCTGGATGCGGGCACCGCCGCCGTCGAGGATGCCCACCACGGGGCAGCCGTTGCGCAGCGCGAATTCCTGGACCTTGACGATCTTCTCGCCGTTGACCTGGCTCAGCGAGCCGCCGTAGACGGAAAAGTCCTGGCTGTACACGGCCACGGGGCGGCCGTCCACGGTGCCGTAGCCGGACACCAGGCCGTCGCCGAGCGGCTTCTTCTTTTCCATGCCGAAGGCGGTGGAGCGGTGCACGGCAAGCGCGTCGAACTCGACGAAGGAGCCGGCGTCCAGCAGCAGGTCGATGCGCTCGCGGGCGGTGTTCTTGCCGCGCGCGTGCTGCTTCTCGATCGCTTCCGGGCCGGAGGGCTGCTCGGCACGGGCCTGGCGGTCGCGGAAGTCGGCAATCTTTCCCGCGGTCGTGGTCAGATCGTGGCTCATCAAGTGTCTCCGGCTCTGTAGCTGATGTTCTGCTGAATCGTGGGGTGCTGGCGGCGCTGGCGTGCGCAGGCCCTGTCCTGCGTGGCGCTTTAGCTGGTATCCACAAAAGCCGGGCCTTGATGGCAAGTCTAGTGACGCTATTGGTCCGTGCCGCTGTAGAAAACCTACAATATTCGCCGCAACTCTCACCGGAACCACGACGTCGGCCCCGGCCGGGGCCGTCCTGACGCCCGCGGCGCGCCAATGTTACTCACCAGTAACATTTGTCGGCTAGAGTGTCCTCATGACTTTGAGCAACGACGCTTCGGGCACCGCTGCAGGGCCCTACCAGGCCGCCGGTTCCCTCCAGGGCCGCACCATCCTGATCTCCGGGGGAAGCCGCGGCATCGGCCTGGCCATCGCCACCCGCGCCGCGCGCGACGGCGCCAACATCGTCCTGATGGCCAAAACCGGCCAGCCGCACGCCAAGCTGGAAGGCACGGTCTACTCCGCCGCCGAACAGATCGAGGCGGCCGGCGGCCAGGCCCTGCCGCTGGTCGGGGATGTGCGCAACGACGCCGACGTCGCCGGCGCGGTGGCTGCCGCCGTCGAGCGCTTCGGCGGGATCGACATCGTCATCAACAACGCCTCCGCGATCGACCTGTCCAAAACCGACGACGTCGACATGAAGCGCTACGACCTGATGCAGGACATCAACGTCCGCGGCACGTTCCTGCTCTCCAAGCTCGCCCTGCCCGCGCTGCGCGAATCCGACGCCGGCCAGATCCTGACGCTCTCCCCGCCGCTGAACCTGGACCCCAAGTGGGCCGGCGTGCACCTGGCGTACACGATGGCCAAGTACGGCATGAGCCTGACCACCCTGGGCCTCGCCGAGGAACTGAAGGTCGACGGCATCAGCGTCAACTCGCTGTGGCCCTGCACCCTGATCAACACGGCGGCCATCCGCAACATGCCGGGCGGCGAAAAGATCGTTCAGGGCGCCCGCGGACCCGAAATCATGGCCGACGCTGCCCACGCCGTCCTGACCAGCAGCAACGCCATCCCGGAATCGGGCAGCTGGAGCGGAAATTTCTACACCGACGAGCAGGTCCTCGCGGCCGCCGGGGTCACGGACTTCACCCCGTACAGCCTGGGCGCTCCCGAAGACCGGCTGATTCCTGACATCTTCCTCTGAGTTTCCTGCGGCTTCCGGGCCAGCCCGCGGACCGGGCAGGCCGGCGGCGGCGTAACTCGGTAGGATTCAGAGCATGGAAGCCGCGCAGGAAGCCCCGGACCGTCCGCCCCTTGATGTGAACGCCCTCAGTGATGAGGCGTTCCTTTCCGCCAACGGCATTCCGCGGCTCACGGTGGTGGACTCCACCGGTTCCACCAATGCGGATCTGCTGCGCGGCGTCACCGAGGATCCCGCGGCCTATCCGGATCTCACCGTGCTGACCGCCGAATACCAGAGCGCCGCCCGCGGCCGGCTGGACCGCCACTGGGAGGCCCCGGCCGGCAGCTCCGTGTCCGTCTCGCTGGTGCTGCGCCCGGTCAACGCCGAGGGCCGGCCGCTGCCGACCCAGAGCTATTCCTGGCTTTCACTGCTGTCTGCACTGGCACTGCGTGAAGCGCTGCTGGAAACGGCCGGCATCCCCGCGGAACTCAAGTGGCCCAACGACGTCCTGGTGCGCGGCCGCAAGATTGCCGGCATCCTGGCCCAGCTGGGCCCGATGACGGGCGGCGCTGTGCCGCCCGTCGTGCTGGGTACCGGACTCAACGTCACCCTCACCGAGGCCGAACTCCCGGTGCCCACGGCCACGTCCGTCCTGCTGGAACACCCGACCACGGTGGACCGGACCCAGCTGCTCAAGAGCTACCTGTCCCGGTTCGCCACGCTCTACCGCAGCTTCTGCAACGCCGACGGCGATCCCGCCGCCGGGATGGCCGGCGGCCCCTCACTGCACAAGCGCGTCGAGCACCTGCTGACGACGCTGGGCAAACAGGTCCGCGCCCAGCTGCCCGGGGACCACGAAATCATTGGCCACGCCACCCGCCTGGATGACTACGGCTCACTGATGGTGGTGGACTCCGGAGGGCACGAGCACGTGGTGACGGCCGGCGATGTGGTGCACCTGCGGCCCTGGACACGTCCCGGCCAGGATGCCGGTCACGAAAGCGGTTATGCGTAAAGAGCTCTTCCCGGGCGAGCAAGTCATTGTGGTGACCCGGCCGCAGCCCAGGATGCTGATTGTCCCGGCGCTGCTATTTATCCTGGTTCCGGCGCTGGCCGCCTATGCCAGCGCCTGGATTGTGAAGGGCGGGCCGGCCCAGCTGGTCCCGCTCATCAAGGAGTCCACCAGGGAGTGGACCCCCTGGCTGATCGGTGCGTGCATTACCCTGGCGGCCTGGGTGCTGCTGGGTTACTGCCTGCCGAGGGTCATGAGCTGGCAGGCCACGAAGTACACCCTGACGAGCCAGCGCCTGGTTGCCCGGTACGGCATGCTGCGGCGTCGGGACCAGCAGGTCTCGCTGGCCACCATTCGTAATGTGGTCATCCATCAGTCGTTGCTCCAACGCGTATTGCGGTCCGGGAATATATCCTTGGATACCGGGTACCCCTCCAGCACGGTGGTCCCCGACGTTCCGGAAGCGGCGACGTTCCGCAACTTCATCCTCGACGCCATCCATGACCTCCCGCAGGGCGGGGTTCTGGGCGCCGGGGGAGGGCCGTACAACGCCGACGGGGCCTGGCCTGACGAGACGAGAGAAGGTGGAAGAGATGAGCGCTGAGAACGTAAACCGCGACACGGGACTGCTGGCCGAGGAGCCGTCGAACCTTTCCGATGCCTTCGTCGAGACCGCCAGCCTCGAAGCAGCCGTCCTCGATTCGATCGCCGAAGGCGCTGATGACGCCCCTGACGCCGCCGCTGCGGGGCAGCCCGGCGATGCACCCGCTGAACCCGAGGACGCCGATTCCGTGGACACCGACTCGGACCCGTCCGACGCCGAGTTCGCTGCGGACACCAATGTCGATACCGACGCCGGACCCGCAAGCACCGCAGGGACTGCTGCCCCCGCGCCGCCCACCGGAACCATGTCCGCCGAACGTGTTGCCTTGAAAGCCCTCGAGCAGCGGCTGCTCGGCGGGGAACGCAAGCTCCGCCGCCGTGAAGTCGCCTCCGGGGCAGGGCTCTCCCTGCTCTCCGCCCGGAAACTCTGGCGGGCCCTGGGCTTCCCCAACATCGGGGACGAGGACGTAGCCTTCACCGAACGCGACCAGGCCGCGCTGAACACCATCGTTAACCTTGTCCGCGCCGGCAAACTCACCGAGGAAGCAGCCATCTCCGTGACCCGCGCCATCGGCCAGATGACCGACCGCATGGTGGTCTGGCAGGTCGAAGCCCTCGTCGAGGACATGGTCCAGAACCAGGGCGTCACCGACGCCGTGGCCCGCAAGCGCCTGGTGGGCGAACTGCCGTCCCTCGTGGATGCGCTCGAGGAAATGCTGCTCTACTCCTGGCGCCGCCAGCTCAACGCCGGCGTCCAGCGCCTGGCCGTGCGCGCCGAGGCCGGGCTGGCGTCCAGCGAGGAAGGCCGCGAAGGCGACGAGGATGACGCCCCGCTGCCGCTGGCACGGGCCGTCGGATTCGCGGACCTGGTCTCCTACACGAGCCTGTCCCGCCGGATGAACGAAAAGACCCTCGCGCAGCTGGTGCAGCGCTTCGAGAACAAATGTGCCGAGATCATCTCGGTGGGCGGCGGCCGCCTGGTGAAGACGGTCGGCGACGAAGTCCTGTACATTGCCGAGACCCCCGCGGCCGGCGCCGAGATCTCCCTGGCCCTGTGCCAGGCCTTCACCGACGACGAGATCCTGCCGCAGGCCCGGGTGGCCATGGTGTGGGGCCGCATCCTCTCCCGGCTCGGCGACATCTACGGTCCGACGGTCAACCTGGCGGCGCGGCTCACCGCACTGGCGGACCCTGGCACGGTGCTGGTGGATTCGATGACCGCGGCCGCGCTGGAAGAGGACGACCGCTTCGTGCTGCATCCGCGGCCGGCGGAAGACGTCCGGGGATTCGGCGAAATCCACCCGGTGGAGCTGCGACGCGGCAGTGGCCGCGGACTCGTCCTGGATTAGGAATGGCCCCTGAGCTGCGTCGATGCCGGTCCTGCCGGACATGACCCCGCCAGGGTTTCTCTAATCGATAGCTAATATGCGATAGTCAAGTAATCCGACACCAGCCAGGGCGATGCCCATGCGTGGATGCCGTGACTCTGGGGGACACCGTACACATGAAGACCTTTCTGGACGCCCTGCGGCCAAAAACCCGACGTCCGCGTGCGGCACGCCCTCTCACCGCCCGCCGACGGCGTCTGCTGGCCGGAACCGGCTTTGCTGCTGCCTCCGCCGTCCTGATCACGGGCGCCATCATCTATCCGGGGTTTAAGACCACTGAGGTGGAGTTGAACGATGGTGGGGTGTGGGTGGTGTCGAAGTCGAAGAATGCGGTGGGGCGGTTGAATTATCCGTCGCGTGTTCTGGATGGGGCGGTGACGCCGGCGGGTACGACGT
>JAXMJF010000053.1:0-10546 GCA_034376805.1 Arthrobacter sp. | reverse complement strand
CTGAGCACATACACCACACCGGGGCTGATTTGATGGAACCGTCACTCCACATGCTTTCAAAGCATGTGCACACCCCTGAAACCCATGCGAGCACTGGCAAGCAAGCCGATCTCATACACACATTTTGGCCGCTAACCCCCGCCCGCGGTAGGAGGGTCATGGGTTGTGGAAGCATTCCTGGCCGGACCGAGGCGCCGCGCAACGCATGGTCCGGCCCATGGTGCGTTGCTTCGGACTCGGAAGACGTCTCTATTGCCCCGGGAGTTCGATTCCGTGTTCTTCGGCGAACTTCATGATGTTCGGCATCATCACCGCGCTTTGCTGCTTTGCCTCCTCGGTGGGAGTGAAGGCCACAAACTCGCCTCCGGCGAAAATGATCGGCGTGTGCCCGGGCTCGATGACGAATGCGTCGCCGGCCTCGAAGATCTCCTCGACCCCGTCGCCCCTCCGGACACCAAACTTTCCTTTAAGGACGTAGCCCAGATGGTTCGCCCTGGCACTGATCATTCGGCGCACCCTTGAAGAACGGCGCCTGATCCATGTCGATGAAGTTGCTTTCCAAGCTGACGGTCCAGTCACCGATCTCCTGCTCGTAGGCGTCCACGTAGCCCGGGAACGAGTGGTGCGACGAAGCCGTGGCCTTCGATACCTTCGACATATTCTTCTCCTACCGCGCGGCGACTCGTGCCGAGCCCGGTGTGGCCCGGCCATCCGTCACTGCCCATGCTAGGTAGCTCTGCACCGCGCCCTCAGAGGCCAAGGTCCCAGGCCCGGTGGCCCAGCCGGCGGAGGCGGGTCCGGGCAGCCTGCTCGCTGGGCCCCACCCGACCCAGGGCAAGATGGACGACGCCGAGCGTCACCTTCGTCGCCAGCCGCACCGGCAGCGGGATGGGGCCCAGCCGAGCGGGCCGCAGGCCCAGCAGATCGCGGTACTTGGGCTCCAGACTCGCCACGGCCGCCGCGAACAGCACCCGGTAGCCTGGCCTGAGCACCGGATGGAGCGGCGGATTGCGGATGAACGCCACGGTCTCGGCGACCCTGTCGTCGGAACGGAGCTCGCCGGCGTCGTGCCAGTGGTCCAGCTGCCGGCGCATTTCCTGTTCGCTGAGCGGCGGGGACTCCACCCCCATGAGCTTCCCGGCCTGCGCCCACTCACGCACATAAGCGTCGGGGCCGCCCGGAATCGGCCTGCCCCAGATCTTATGTGCCGAAAGGAAAGCGTCGGTGAAGGCAATGTGCACCCAGCGCAGCAGCTCCGGATCATTCGCCGCGTAGCTCCGGACAACGCCATGTCCGTCCACGTAGTCCCCGCGCACTGACCCATGGAGCCGCAACACCCAGTCGGAGGCTGCGCGGGCGGCGGCGGTTGAACCGTAGGAAACCGTGAAGATCCAGCGGATCGTTCCGGCAAGCCGGCCCAGGGGGTCCTCGCGGAAGCGGGAGTGGTCGTGGACGCCGGCCAATGCGCCGGGGTGGAGCGCCTGCATGAGCAGGGCGCGAATTCCCGCCACGATCGTCGGCATGTCCCCATGAACGGCCCAGACCGCCGATCCTGGCAAGTGGTAGCCAGGGTCGTCGCCTTCCGCCAGACGCGGAACCCAGTCCGGCACCGCGTCCCGGGTCCCGGTGAACGTCTGCTTGAGTTCGGCCTGCCATTCCCTGAGGAGGTTGCGCATACTCCATTCTCTCCCACCGCTGCGGGGGCCAGTACTTGGCCCGATCACCAGTACTACTGGGCGACCACCTGAAGTTGGAAAGGGGTAGTTTTTACGGTTCACAGGCCCCCCTGGTTGTGGTCCCATAAGAACGTGAGTCCGCGAAATTGGGGACTGGCGAACAGGATGCGGGAGTCACATCGTGGGAAAACACTGGGGAAACTCATCGAGTGAGCAGGCAGTCAGAGCGCGCATAATTGCTGTGCGCTGTCTGTCCGGCGGTTTCTGTCTCTCTCTGGCGGTCCTGACCTTCGGCGTGCAGGGACTGTCGGGCACCGGCGCCGCCGTTGTCCCGTCCCCCTCTCTCGCCTACGGCGTCGTGGGGCCGGGCACACTGGACCCGGATACTCCCGGCACAGCCGGTGCCAGCACTGTTCCGGCGGCTGACGCCCTGGCCACATCGGCTTTCACCGCGGATGCCCTGGCGCTCGTGGGCTACCCCCGGTCAACGGTCGAGACAACCTCCAAGGACGGCGTCCCCGGGGAACTCAACGTGGCGTCCGCCGGACTAAAACGGCCCGCCGAAGGCTTCCTCATGGCCCCACTCGAATCCCTCCAGGGGTCCTCGTCCTTCGGGTTGCGAACCAGCCCCATCACGGGGTCCGCCGGGGAATTTCACTGGGGCCAGGACTTTGCCGCGCCGTGCGGTACCCGTGTCTACTCAGCGGATGCCGGAGTCGTGCGGGCTGTCGGCTGGCACCCGTGGGGCGGCGGAAACCGTGTGGAAATCGACCACGGCAACGGGCTCATCACCACCTACAACCATCTCGAGGCGATCGCCGTAAAGAAGGGCGACTCGGTGCGCGTTGGCGAGGTCATTGCCCGGGTGGGAACGACCGGATCTTCCACCGGCTGCCACCTGCATTTCGAGACCATCCTGAACGGCTCCCACAAAAACCCGAACAATTGGATCCTTCTTCCGATCGTGCAGACGGACCAGTTGGGCGCCATCGAGATGGCCAGCTACACGCCCGAGGCCGGAAGGCCTTCCAACACTTCCCTCGGCTGGGCTATCCCGGTGTCCGATGACGGGACGCACGTAGTCGCCGGTGGCGCCCAGGAATTGCCCCGCGCGGCGCTGCCGCAAACGTCGTACTCCACATCCGCCGCGGCCACGCCCACCCCGTCCATCTGGGACGCGCTGTCGCCGACGAAGACGCGGTCGGATACACCAACGCTCGAGTCCAGCCAGTCGCCGGTCGAGTCTCCGAGTGGGACCACCACAACGGACGGCTCGACGACGCCGAGCGACACCCCGCCTGCCTCGGAGCCGAGCACGGCGCCCCCGCCTGCCTCGGAGCCAAGCACGCCGCCGCCCTCGCCAGAATCGCCGACGCCGACGCCGACGCCGACGCCGTCGCCTGAGCCCACGGCTCCGCCCCTCCCGCCTCCGCCGACTGTGGAACCGGCACCGACGACGCCCCCGCCCCCGCCGGTCGTGGAGCCGGAGCCGGCCCCGCCGCCCGTCGTGGAACCGGCGCCGCCGCCGCCCCCGCCGGGCGTGGAGCCTGCGCCGGCGCCGGTCGTGGAACCCGCGCCGGCGCCCACCGCGGCACCTGCTCCGCCCCCGGTCGTTGCGCCCGCGCCGCCGCCTCCACCGCCGGAGACCACGGTGGCGCCCCCACCGCCCGCGCCCACCGTGGAACCTTCGGCGACCACGGACCCCTCCTTGACCCCTGGCCCGTAGGCGGCACAAACCCATACCTCCACGCGTTGGTATCGAATGACAGTCGTGACCACATCCGGAACACCGTTCCGGACACGAACTTCATGACCGACTTCGCGAGGAACCCTCCCATGACCTCTCTGCACAGCATTCCGCTTACCCTCATCGACGGCACGGACACCGACTTTGGCCGCTTCAAGGGGGAGGTGGTGCTGGTAGTGAACGTGGCTTCGCAGTGCGGGTTCACGCCCCAGTACGCCGGACTTGAAGCGCTGTACAACAAGTTCCGCGGGCAGGGCTTCGAGGTGCTCGGTGTTCCCTGCAACCAGTTCGCCGGCCAGGAACCCGCCGCCGACGCCGAAATCGCTGAGTTCTGCGAACGGAACTTTGGCGTGACGTTCCCGCTCACCACGAAAGCCGACGTCCGCGGCAAGAACCAGCACCTGCTCTACGCCGAGCTCACGAAATTCAAGAACGGCTTCCTGCCGGGGCTGGTGAAATGGAACTTTGAGAAGTTCCTGGTGAACCGCGACGGCGTCGTGGTGGCACGTTTCGCCCCCACCGTCGAGCCGGATTCGCCGGAAGTTATTGAAGCGGTGCAGTCCGCCCTCAGCTGAGAGTCGGCTCCCAGCACACAAGGGGACAACGGCCCCTATCCCTAAGCATGCTTGCGGCTTAGACTGGCCGGACCTTCCAAATTAGCCGGGCACACCCGCGGCGCAGACGCGCGTGTGTGAGGTGTCGGTACAGCCGCCACCGGCCCGGGGATGGTGCATCAGCACGCTTCGTGAATCACAACTGGACACTCATAGTGGGGTCCGTGAAACCAGGAGGAAAGTGATGACAGGGAACAAAGCCGTTGCCTACAAGGGGCCGGGCAAGGTCGAACTGATCGACATTGACTATCCCACCTTCGAACTCAAAGACGGCCCGGGGGTCAACCCCGCCAACGTGGGCCGTTCGGTGCGCCATGGCGTGATCCTCAAAACCGTTGCCACGAACATTTGCGGCTCCGACCAGCACATGGTTCGGGGCCGCACCACAGCCCCCTCGGACCTGGTGCTGGGCCACGAAATCACTGGCGAAGTCGTGGAAGTGGGACCGGACGTCGAGTTCATCAAGGTGGGGGACATCTGCTCGGTCCCCTTCAACATCGCCTGCGGCCGCTGCCGCAACTGCAAGGAGCGCAAGACCGGCATCTGCCTCAACGTCAACCCTGCCCGCCCGGGCGCCGCTTACGGTTACGTGGACATGGGAGGCTGGGTCGGAGGCCAGGCCAACTATGTCCTGGTGCCGTATGCGGACTGGAACCTGCTGAAGTTCCCGGACAAGGATCAGGCCCTCGAGAAGATGATGGACCTGACGATGCTGTCAGATATCTTCCCGACCGGCTTCCACGGCGCCGTCACGGCCGGCGTGGGCGTTGGCTCCACGGTCTACATCGCGGGTGCCGGTCCTGTCGGGCTGGCTGCGGCCACAAGCGCGCAACTGCTGGGCGCCGCCGTCGTGATTGTCGGCGACCTGAACGCCGGGCGTCTGGCGCAGGCACGCAGCTTCGGCTGCGAGACCATTGACCTGTCCCAGGGCGGGCCCGCCGAGCAGATCGAGCAGATCCTCGGTGTGCCCGAAGTCGACTGCGGCGTCGACGCCGTCGGTTTCGAAGCCCGGGGGCACGGCCACGATGCCAAGGAAGCTCCGGCAACGGTGCTCAACTCGCTGATGGAGATCACGGCCGCCGGCGGTGCGCTGGGTATTCCGGGACTCTACGTCACCGGGGACCCGGGCGGCATCGACGAGGCCGCCAAGAAGGGCGCGCTCTCGCTCAGCCTCGGCACCGGCTGGGCCAAGTCGCTGAGCTTCACCACGGGCCAGTGTCCGGTGATGAAGTACAACCGCCAGCTCATGATGGCGATCCTCCATGACAAGGTCCACATCGCCAAGAACGTCAACGCCAAGGCAATCCCGCTCGAGGACGCACCGAAGGGCTACGCCGAGTTCGACGCCGGCGCCGCCACGAAGTACGTGCTGAACCCGAACGGGTACCTGAGCTAACTGCCAAGCACTCGAGTAGTGATATTCCGGCGGGCACAGCCGGCCCTGACCAGGGCAGGTATGTGTCCGCCGGAATACTCGGTTATTGCCTCTTTTCGAACATGCCTACTGGAGTTTGCACATTGTTGGCCGAATGTCTGATTGGATAGACATTACTGAGAGGGACGCTGGAAGCAACCGCTTCCACCCAACCAGGAAGGTAGCAATGGAGCTCATCGAGGCCGAGCACCCCCGGCCACGTCATTTTCTACTCCATCTGAGTGACCCCCACCTGCTGGGAGGTTCGGCACCATTGCATGGTGTGGTCGACAGCGACGCCCTGCTCCAGCAACTCTTTGACGAAGTGCGGGCCTCCGGCGCTCGCCCCGAAGCCGTGATTTTCACCGGCGACCTCGCTGACCGGGGCGAACCAGAGGCCTATGCCAAGTTGCGGGCCATCGTAGAGCCCGCTTGCAAGGCCATGGGCGCGAAAGTCATCTGGGCGATGGGCAACCACGACAACCGCGCGCACTTCCGCACCGGCCTGCTGGACCAGCCGGCCGACGACGCCCCCGTGGACCATACCTACTACATCAACGGGCTGCGGATCATCACCATTGACACCTCAGTCCCCGGCTACCACCACGGGGAACTGAGCCCTGATCAGCTGGAGTGGCTGGCGGCCGAACTCGCCACTCCCGCCCCGGACGGAACCATCCTAGCCCTGCACCACCCGCCGGTGCCCTCGGTCCTGGACCTCGCCGTTTTGGTGGAGCTTCGGGACCAGACGGCGCTGGCTGGAGTTCTGCGGAACTCCGATGTCCGTTCGATTTTGGGCGGCCACTTGCACTATTCGACGACGGCGACCTTCGCGGGGATCCCGGTCTCGGTGGCGTCGGCCACCTGCTACACGCAGGACCTCAATGTTCCGGTCGGCGGAACCCGCGGACGTGACGGCGGACAGGCGTTCAACCTGGTCCACGTTTACGAGCACACCATCGTGCACTCCGTGGTCCTGCTCGGCGACACCCCGGCAGTCGGCGAGCTCGTCTCCGCCGAGGAAGCCCAGCGGCGGATCACCGCGGCAGGGATCCGCATCCCCAGCAAAGCGAAAATCGAGGACCCTGCCAGGACTCCCGGCCACCGCCGGCTGACCGCCAGCAACTAACCCCTACTTCTCCCAGGGGGCCTTGATGGGGTAGTACTTCTCCAGGAAGTCCGTCACGAGTTCTGCGCGTTCCTCGGCCGGGACCTCCGGAAAGCTTCCATCGTTGAGGCAGAAGAAATCCATGTTCCGCTTGGAGAGCAGCTTGGGCAGGTAATTGAGTCCTGCCCGTGCGGTGGTGTCCACGTAGCGCACCTTTGCCGCCGTCTGGGTGACGGCCCGGCCGGTGAGCAGCGCGTAGTAGTGGTAGAACGAGTTGGTCACCGAGATGTTGTCGGCCGCGCGGAACGTGCTTGCCGCCGTCTTGGCGAACTCCGCCGGAAATTCCTGCTCCATCTGGGCCACGACGCTGCGCCGCAGCGGCGCAGCCGTGTGCTCCAGGTGCCGGGTGGTGATCCGGCCGAAGCGGTCCCAGAGCAGCTTCCGGTTCACCCGGGCCGCGTTCTCAAACCCGCTGCGCTCCGCGTCGTTGTCGCCGAGCCCGATCCGGGTTTCCGCTTCGATGAACTTCGTGATGCCGCCGGGTGTGAAGAACAAGTCCGGTCCGACGGCGCGTCCGAAGAACATGTCGTCATTCGAGTACAGGAAGTGCTCGGACAGCCCGTCGATGTGGTGGAGCTGGCACTCCACCGCTTGCGAGTTGTGGGTAGGCAGCACGGAGGGGTCCGCGAAGAACTCCTCGCTGCGGACGATCGTCACCCCGGGATGATCCGCCAGCCAGGACGGTGCGGGGGAGTCCGTGGCAATGAAGATGCGTCGGATCCAGGGCGCGAACATATAGACCGAGCGCAGGGCGTACTTGAGTTCGTCGATCTGGCGGAAGCGGGCTTCGTGGTCGTCGCCTTCGCCCACCACGACGCCGGCCATCCGCGCACGCCGCGCTGCGATGTACTCCGGGGAACTGCCATCCACCCAGGAAAACACGAGATCGATGTCGAAGCTGATGTCACTGGCGTGGTCCGCGAACATGTTCTCAATGGTGGGCCAGGTGTGCCCGTACCGCTCGACCGTGCCGCGGACGGCATCCTGGGCCAGCAGCGTCCGGCGGGTCAGCGAGTTCTCGATCGGGAGGATCAGCTCGTCGCCTTCGAAACTCCACAGTTCCAGCTGCACCCCGGCCGAGGCACCGAACTCGAAGCCGCCTTCCGGTTCGACCCGGGGACGGTACAGCCGGAAGATCCGGGACTGCCGGTTGGGGGAGAGCTCGCCGTCGGCGACCAGCACCGAGGACTTCTTCTTGGCATCGACACTCATGGAGTAGAAGGGCTCATCGTGGCAGGCCTCCACGAGCGCGTCGCGGAGTACCTTACGGTCCTTCCAGTCCACGGCGATGACGGGCCTGTCGTTGTTGCCGCGGACCAGGAGGTAGTCCAGGCCGGCGCCGTCCAGCACCGAGCGGATGAACATCAAATCCTCGACCATGGCCTGGTACGGCGTCCGGTTCTCGTTGATCAGGCCGTAGCGGCCCCGGCGGCGAACAACGTCCTGGCGCGCCCGGAATCTCGCGACGGCAGCCGCGGAAGTGACCTCATCATGGGCGTCTACCGATGCCTGGCTGCCGTAGTAGATTTCGTCCTGGACCAATGCGTCTGTAATTTCGATTCTCCGTGATTCTTTGCGTGAATGTGTCCCTAGTTGCATGATATCGTCCGCCCCAAAATCGCCGAAAATCAGCGGCTGAAACGCCGCCAGTGTGGGCTGCGAGAGCCCCTCGTTCCCCCGGAAAACCTGGGCCCGGGGGGAAGTTTCAGGCCGCCGGTTCAGCCCAGCAGAGCCCGGCGCCAGCTGCGCAGGAACGCCGCCCCGGCGTCGTCGTGGATGACGTCCTCGCCAAGCCCCAGATCCGCCGCGGTGAGTACGTCGTATGGTTTCACCGGGATGCCGTCGGCCGGCCGGACGTCGACGTGTTTCACCGGGTGGTCGTTGTGGTGCAGCCAGTCGGCCATGGCGTAGTCGGTGCGGGAATCGCCCACCGTCCGCCAGGCCTGCGGGGTGACGCCCTGCGCCGCCAGCATCTCCACGGCCCGGCTCGCGCCAAGGTCCTTGCCCAGCCGGACCGACTCGATGTCGGTGGAGATGATCGTCGGATCCACCCGGTAGTCGACCCGGTCATCGGAATCCGGGGCATGGTGGTCCAGCCGCACCACTCCGAGCCCGTGCCGGCCCATCAGATCCATGGCATCGGCGTCGAACAGTTGCTGCTCGGCCCTGTAGTCGGAGTTCTCGACGGCGATGTGCTGCTCCACGGAGACCATGGCCAGCTTGGTTTCGTCGAAGAACATGTGTTCGGCGTAATCCTCGGCGACCAGCCGGCGGACGTCGTCGCCGAAGGAGCGCGGGATGGCCAGATCGTGATCGACGTGGACCGGCCCGGGGCCCGCGGAGGTGTAGCTGAACCAGACGGCGCCCTTCTCGCAGACGGCGTGGATGAGGGTGCCGGCCGGCATACCCGCGGCGATCATCGGTTCCATCACCTGTTCGCGGATGAAGTCAGCCGATCGGCCGGTGTTGAAGATGACCGGGATCCCCGCCGCGGCCAGCGCCAGCAGGTCCTCGATGATCACCGGCTGTACCGCGCGGGTGACGGGGCTCGCCACGGGACCGTCGACGTCGAGCAGCAGTGCCAGCGGAGGAGCCGACGGCGAGAGGGAAGCTGAGGTCTCGGGAAATGTCATGACCCCATTCTCCCAGCAGCCAGGCATCTTTGCATGTGCTGTGAACCGTGCCTCCGGCAGGGTCTTGACTGTGACAGTACGGGGCGGATGGTATGACAAATGGTTACTGTTTGGCTACAACCTCCCGGCACCGGGAGTCGTGGATTCCTTTGCCCGTCCAAGTTCCTTAGGCTTGCAGGGTGATATTCAAAGCCGTGGGCGAGGGACGCCCGTACCCCGACCATGGTTACAGCACGCCCAAGGACTGGGCGGCGCTGCCGCCGCGACCGGTCCGGCTGGACGATCTGGTGACTACCAAGCGCACGCTCGACCTCGAGGCGCTGCTGGCAGAAGACTCGACGTTCTTCGGCGACTTGTTCCCGCACGTCGTGGAATACCGCGGCGTCCTGTACCTGGAGGACGGTCTGCACCGGGCCGTCCGGACCGCGCTGCACCAGCGCACAGCGATCCACGCGCGTGTGCTGGTGATAAATGGCTAGAAAGCCGAAGGACGTCACGGTCCTGCACGGACACCAGGTCATCACCGGCTCGGACCTGCGGGCCACGTTCGTGGAGGACGACGAGCTGCTCCACAACCCCGTCAGGAAGCGACGACGCATCCTGCACGGTATCGTCCTGGTGCTGCTGGTCGGGCTGGTGGCCGCCGCGGTGGTGGTGGCGCTGGCGATCATGAACGGCCAGATCAAGATCCCGGCGGCGGAGCGCAGCCAGGCTGCCGCGTCCGTCTGCCCGGAAGCGCGCTTCGACTACACGCCGCCCGAAAAGATCAACCTCAACGTCTACAACTCGACCTCCCGGCCTGGCCTGGCCCGTTCCGTGGCCGACGAGTTCGCTGCCCGCAAGTTCATCGTCGGGGCCGTTGCCAACACGACGTCGGGCTACCGCGGGGTCGCGTTGGTCGTCTCCGGCGCCGCGGGCCAGTCCGCGGCGTTCAGCGTCCAGCGGAACCTGCCGGGCTCGGACTATTTCCAGGACGGCCGGACGGATCCGAGCGTGGACGTCATCCTCACCGGGGACTTCAAGGAGCTGGCGAAACCGGAGCTTGTCGACCAGACGCCGGGCCAACTCAGCTGCCCGCGAGAGGACCGGCGGATCGTGGAGGAATCCGGGCGGCCCATGACGCCGACGGTTGCGCCCGCCCCCGGCGGCTAGCTGTACTCGGCCAGGACGTTGGTTACATGTTGAAAGGGTGAAGACCTCTTAGGTTGGTGGTTACCACACACACCGAACGACTAAGAGGTCTTCATGGTCCACCGTAATGCCCGGCTGACTCCTGCCGGTAGAAGCATCCTTG
>JAXMJF010000052.1:0-78689 GCA_034376805.1 Arthrobacter sp. | reverse complement strand
TGAACTAAGACGACCCGGATGGCCAACCCCCGCCGAAACCCTCAGTGGGCAGATCTGCTGGCCATCACCGGGCAGTTTTACTGGCCACCGGCGGGCACCTTAACTGGCCGCCAGTGGGCAGAAACTAATGGCCATTGACACTCCGTGCACAGGTTGCCGGGGCGGGACGGGAGGGCTGCCCGCAGGCTCTCACGGGCCAGGCTGATCACGACGCTGATCGTCGTGCACCGATGAAGGTGCCAAAGAGGTAGGGCAGCAGGCTGTGCTTGAGCGCTTCCTCTCGGATGGTGTGGCTCTGCAGGGCAGTGCCCGAGACCTGGCACGTCATGCCGAGGCTCGTGGCGAGCTAGACGGTGTAGCGCGGGCCGTTCCTGGCTAAAGTCGATGCTGCCCACGGCCGCCCCCGCCTTGTCCGCGCGTGGCGTAGTAAAGCCGGGCGTGCCACGGCGCCGAGACTGGCGAGGCTGGCCGCCAGCAGCAGCCCAGGGTTGTCCACATGGAGTCAGGCGTTGCTTCCCGGATGCTGCCGGCGGCGCCTACGCTGGGCAGGCATGGAATCGCGGAATCCGGCCCCGATGCACTAAGCTATTGAAGTCTGTGCTGCGCCCTGCCCCCGTTCCTGGGGGTGATGCTGGCACATGGCACCGCAAATGAACCTCCTGTTACGGAAATGCCGTAACCGCTTAGCCCAAAGGAGGTGGGTTCACATATGCGTCCTTACGAATTGATGGTAATCATCGACCCCGAGGTCGAAGAGCGTACCGTTGAGCCAACGCTTCAGAAGTTCCTGAACGTCATCACGACCGATGGTGGAACCATCGAAAAGGTTGACATCTGGGGCCGTCGTCGCCTGGCTTACGAAATCCAGAAGAAGTCTGAAGGTATCTACGCCGTGGTGAACTTCACCGCTGAGCCGGCTACCGCCAAAGAACTTGATCGCCAGCTGAGCCTCAATGAGACCATCATGCGCACCAAGATCACCCGCCCCGAAGTACAGAAGGTTGTTGCTGAGTAATATCAGCTCCCGATTTTCACGCTTCACCCCGCAGGAACGAACAAGGAGGCAGTAGATGGCAGGCGAAACCACTATTACGGTCATCGGTAATCTCACCAGTGACCCCGAACTGAGGTTCACACCGTCAGGCTCGGCAGTAGCGAATTTCACCATCGCTTCTACTCCTCGCACCTTCGACCGCCAGTCCAATGAGTGGAAGGACGGGGAAACCCTGTTCCTCCGCGCATCGGTATGGCGCGAAGCTGCCGAAAACGTCGCCGAATCCCTGACCAAGGGCATGCGTGTGATCGTTTCCGGCCGGCTGAAGAGCCGTTCCTACGAAACCAAAGAAGGCGAGAAGCGCACCGTTATCGAGCTGGAAGTCGATGAAATCGGCCCCAGCCTGCGCTACGCCAACGCCAAGGTCAACCGCACCCAGCGCTCCGGCGGTGGGGGTGCCGGCAACGGCGCCCAGGGCGGCTTCGGCGGCGGCGGCGGCAATAGCGGTGGCGGCTTCGGTGGCGGCTCTGGTGGAAACCAGGGCGGCAACTCGGGCGGAACCTGGGGCGGCAACCAGCCCGCACAGCAGGATGACCCCTGGGCCACGCCCGGTGTCAGCAATGCAGGCGGCGGCTGGGGCAACGGCCCGGATTCCGAACCTCCCTTCTAAACAACATCTAAGGTTCGACGACGGAACCCGCCGGAACGCCGCAAGGCGGACGGGTGCTGACCGGTGTCGGATCACCACCATCCCGTGGATCAATATCCACGGGCTCCATCGAATAGGAGCTCCACGATGGCTAAGGCTGAACTCCGTAAGCCCAAACCAAAGTCCAACCCCTTGAAGGCCGCTGACATCACTGTCATCGACTACAAGGACGTAGCATTGCTGCGCAAGTTCATCTCCGACCGCGGAAAGATCCGCGCCCGTCGCGTCACTGGCGTCACGGTGCAGGAACAGCGCAAGATCGCCCAGGCAATCAAGAACGCCCGCGAAGTTGCTCTGCTGCCTTACTCCGGCGCTGGCCGCGGCTAAGGAAGGGATTAACTAACATGGCAAAGCTCATTCTGACCCACGAAGTAACCGGTCTCGGTGCTGCAGGCGATGTTGTCGAGGTCAAGGATGGTTACGCACGTAACTACCTGCTGCCCCGCAACTTCGCCCTGACCTGGTCCAAGGGTGGCGAGAAGCAGGTTGAGTCGATCAAGACTGCCCGTGCCGCCCGCGAGCACGCTTCCCTGGAAGACGCTCAGAAGCAGGCCGCTGCACTCTCCGCCAAGCCGGTCAAGCTCGTTGTCAAGGCAGGCGAGACCGGACGCCTGTTCGGCACCGTCAAGCAGGGCGACGTGGCTGACGCTGTTGAGGCCGCTGGCCTTGGCCGCATCGACAAGCGCAAGGTTGAACTGCCGGCTCACATCAAGTCGGTTGGTTCCTACCAGGCCAACGTCCGTCTGCACAACGACGTTGCCGCTGTGATCGAACTCGACGTAGTCGCAGGCAAGTAGCCCTCACCGGCTCTGCAGTCCTGAACTGCTGGAAGGCCCCCGCCTTCGGATTCCTCCAAGGAACCGGACGCGGGGGCCTTCTGCTTTAACTCCAACGGGCCTAGCCGTGGTGCAGGACCGTGGTCACGTGCCGGTAGCCGTTCCGGATCAGCTCGGTGAGCACCGCCTCGTCGACGTCGTCGAGCTTGTTGACGTAGAGGCACCCCGCGCCGGTTTTGTGCTTCCCCAGCCGCGCCAGCAGCGCGGCCGACTCCGGGCCGTAGCTCAGCCCGTAGAGGGACAGGCTGGCCTTCCGTGGCGAGAAGCCGACGGCGGGCGCGTCTCCCTCGCGGCCGGTCGCGTACTTGTAGTGGTAGCGGCCGAAGCCGACAATCGTCGGTCCCCACATCTCCGCCGGCTGCCCGGTGACCTCGGCCATCAGCGCCAGCAGCCGGAGCCCGTCCCGGTGCCGGACGGGATGCTCGACGGCGGCGAGGAACTCCTCGACGGACTCACCGGTCGCTGTGGTCTTGTTTTGGGATTCGTTGTGGGTCTTGTTCACAGCCATCCGGGAAGTCTCGCAGACCGCGGCAGTCTTGTCAGCCGCACCGTTGCCGGTGATAGCCTGCGGCAGTGACCTCGACTACTGCACCCGCGCCCCGCCTCCGTCCGTTCGCCCAGGTGGACGTCTTCTCGGCCGAGCCCTACCGGGGCAACCCCCTGGCTGTTGTCGTCGACGCCGGCGGACTCTCAACGGACGTGATGCAGCGGTTCGCCAACTGGACCAACCTCGCGGAGACCACCTTCCTGCTGCCTCCCGGCGATCCCGGGGCGGACTACCGGGTTCGGATCTTCACGGGCAGCGAAGAGTTTCCCTTCGCCGGCCACCCCACCCTCGGCTCGGCGCATGCCTGGCTCGAAGCCGGCGGCATTCCCCGGCAGGACGGGATGCTGGTCCAGGAGTGCGGGGCCGGACTGGTCAGGGTCAAGCGCGACGGCGACCGGCTGGCCTTCGCGGCCCCGCCGCTGACCCGCTCGGGGCCAGTGGCCGAGGCCGACCTCGCCCGCATCGGCGCAGGTCTCAGAATGCCGCGGGAGGCGATGCTGGACGCGTCCTGGCTGGTCAACGGCCCGGAGTGGATTGGGGTGCTGCTGGAGTCAGCGGAGCAGGTGCTCTCCATCAGGCCTGATTACGCGGCCATGGCGGGACTCAAAGTCGGTGTGATCGGCCCCCATCCCGCCGGATCGGAGGTCGGGTTTGAGGTGCGCACGTTCATCCCGGGCGACGCCGCGGCGGAAGACCCCGTCACGGGCAGCTTCAACGCCGGCGCGGCCCAGTGGCTGATCCGCAGCGGCCGGGCCCCGGAGTCCTATGTTGCGGCGCAGGGAACAGTGCTGGGGCGGTCCGGCCGGGTCCACGTTGACGCGCTGGGGGACGACATCTGGGTCGGCGGGAGTTCGGTGAGCTGCATCGAGGGGTTCGTTCTGCTGTGAGCCGCCGACCGGCCCCAAGCCTTCAGGTCTCCCGGCCCCGTTGCGCTATCAGTTGTGGTTGTCATTCCGGTCTTTTAGGGCCCAAAAGTGGAAGAGCAACGGAGGGCGGGAATAAACGGCACGGATCCGCGCTTTTCCAAGGTAGATGCAAACGCATGTATCAGCGTTTGTGACCGTGACACAACTTGAGGAGCATCCCCGTGGAATCCCGCCGCATCACCGTACTCTCCGCCGGACTTGGCGTCCCGTCGTCGAGCCGCCTGCTGGCGGACCAGCTGGCCGCCTCCGCGGAACGCCACCTTGCTGCGGCCGGTTACGCCGTCGACATCCAGGTGCTGGAGCTGCGCGACCTCGCCGTGGATATCGCCAATAACTTCGTGACCGGCTATGCGGCGCCGAAGCTGGCCGAAGTGATTGCCGGAGTCGAGGCCTCGGACGGCATCATCGCCGTCAGCCCGGTCTTCAGCGCCTCCTACAGCGGCCTCTTCAAGTCCTTCATCGACGTCCTTGACCCCAAATCGCTCGAGGGCAAGGCAGTCCTGCTCGGCGCCACTGCCGGAACGGATCGGCACCAGATGGTCCTGGACTTCGCGATGCGGCCCCTGTTCACCTACCTCCGCACCCGGATCGCCAGCACTGCCGTCTTTGCCGGCCCCCAGGACTGGGGCAACAACGACGACGGCGGGTCACCCCTCTCGACGCGGATCGACCGGGCGACGGGGGAGTTCGCCGGACTGCTGGAGGGCACGCAACCGCACCGGACGCAGGCGCCCGTGGAATCGCTGCCGTTCGAACAGCTGCTCGCCGGCATCTCAGGCCGGCACTGACAGCTCCGTCTCCTCCGGCGAACGATTCAGGGTCCCGGCTCGTTGTGCGGGACATGAAGTGTCCTGTGGATTCAATTGACCTGATCATGAGCGAACGCGGTGGCGTCGAGATCGACTACTGCCCCCAGTGCCGCGGCGTATGGCTGGACCGGGGCGAGCTGGACAAGATCCTGGACCGCGCCGCCGAGACCATGGGGCCGTCAGTGTCGGCGCCGCCGCTGCCGCCGGTGACGCCCGGCCATATCCCGCCGCCGCTCTACAACATGGACCCGCGCCGCGATGACCCGCGGCGAGACGACCGGCGTCCGGATGACCGCCGCTATGACGACCGCCGTGACCGGCCGCGTTATGACCAGCCCCGCTATGACGACCGCCGCCGTCCCAAGAAGAAGGAAGGCTGGCTCGGCGAGCTGTTCGACTTCTAGTTCCCAGGGGCCGGAGAGTCAGTCCTCGAGGAGGGCGATGAATTCGCGCGCCTGCTTGATGGTGATGTCCGAGTGGCGGGTGAGGGCCTCCGCCGCGGCCTCGGTGTCGCCGCTTCTGGCCAAGGTGCGGATCCTGCCGTAGATCTCGTCGTTGAGCATGTTGCTGCTGACCTCGCGGGTGACATCGCCCTTGCTGGCGATCGCCCGGTATCGGTAGGCAAAACGCTGCGGCGCGTCGTCGTCGTCCTCGCTGGGCGCCTGCTCGGATGCCTCAGGCCGGAAGGGCTGGGGGTGGGCAGCCAGGGCCCCCACGGCGTCGCGCGAGGCCCGCAGCCCGTCTCCGGTGGCCTCGAAGTACAGCTTGATGGCGGCCATGGCCTGGCCCTGGGCGATCAACGCGTAGAGCCGGCGGTGCTGCTCCTGGCTGAGTTTGGCCGCGGCGGCGCGTGCGAGTTCTACCGGATCCCGTCCCGCCGGTGGGGCAGCTTCCGGCCGTGACCGCGTGCCGCGGCGGCCGAGGGCGCGGGCGACCAGCAGGACACCGGCTACGACGAGCACCAGGATTAGCAGGGGGATAAGCAGGGATTCCATGAAACTACAGCCGATCTACATATTTCTTGGCGGTCAAAAGATCTGAATGGGTCGCCTGCCGCAGCAGCTTGATGGCCTGCAGCTTCTTGCCGTTCCTTGCCATCGACTGGAGTTGCAGGGCGAACTGTGGGTTCAATTGGCCGCCGGGCAGTACATGCCCCTGGTAGCCGGGCTGCCCGGCGGCAGGTGCCAATCCCGTCTGGGCACGCAACGCGCTGCGGGCATGATCGGCCTGCTGGGACTGCTGCTGTTCATTCTGGCTGGGGCGGGTGACGGCGTCCACGCGGGCCCGGGCGGCTGTGGCGGCCTGAATCTGGGCCGCGTAGTGGGCCTGGGAGCGGACGGCCAGTTCCTGCTGGTAGCGCTCCGCGTCAGACACGCCCAAATCGCGGGGCCTGAGGGCCGTGGCAAAGGCCCAAAGCACTGCCGCCAGGATGAGGGCAGGCAGTATGACTAGCAGTACATCGCCCATGTGAAGAGCTTATGCCAGATCGCAGTTATCCACAGCACATTCCGCGGTAGGCATACCTTGCGTCGCCCGTGGCGTCAATGCGGGGCTATCCCGTGAGGACCATCACCAAATGTGCATAATTCCGGCGTTGTGTGCCCTCATCTGCCGTCGGCTATCCCCAGCCGCTACCCGCAAGCTGTGGATGAATGTTGACCGAAATTCTTTTGTGTCCACACGCTGATCCCAGCGTTTCCCCACGTCAGAGGCTGATTGCCGGCGGAAGAAATTTTCTATCCACAGCTGTTCCCACAGGCTGTGCACAAGCAGGAGGCAGTAGTGCACAGGTTATCCACAGGAGGGGCGGCCGGTCGGGTTGGTGCCTGCCCCGGCGGGGGATAACGTTGCTGGATATCGAGCCGTGGATACCGAATCCGATGCACGCTTCCTTCCCAATCCCGGCCCCTGGGCCTGGACCCGGGCTGTGGAAAACCGGCAGTTCCGGGAGGTAGCCAAAGTGTCGGGGCCCGCTGATAGTACTTAACCCGTCAGGCTTACGCCGGGGTTGACGCCAGCAGGCACAAGGCCCACGGCACACGCGTCGCCGGCGTACGGACATCCGCCGAGGCACACAATGGAGGACGGCAGTTTTGTCAGTTACGCATCTGGACTCAGTCGAGGGGACTCGGGGAGCCGAAGGCAGCCGCAAGCCGCCACAGGACATTCCCGCCGAGCAATCTGTGCTGGGCGGCATGATGCTGTCCAAGGACGCCATCGCTGACGTCGTCGAAATCCTGCGGGGCGTGGACTTCTACCGCCCTGCGCACGAGACCATCTACGAAGCCATCATCGACCTCTACGGCCGCGGCGAACCTGCCGACGCCGTCACCGTCTCGGATGAACTGACCAAGCGGGGCGAGATCAACCGGATCGGCGGCCCCGCCTACCTTCACGAGCTCATCCAGACTGTTCCCACCGCCGCCAACGCCGGGTACTACGCCGAAATCGTGGGCGAACGCGCGGTCCTGCGCCGCCTGGTCAACGCCGGCACCAAGATCGTCCAGCTCGGCTACGGTCAGGACGGCGAGGTCGAAGACCTGGTGAACCAGGCGCAGGCCGAGATTTACGCCGTGGCGGAGCGCCGCACCGCAGAGGACTACGTGGTCCTCAAGGACGTGATGGAGTCCACCGTGGACGAGATCGAAGCGTCCGGACACCGCGAGGAGGGAATGACGGGCGTTCCCACCGGCTTCTACGAACTCGACGAGCTCACGCACGGCCTGCACCCCGGCCAGATGATCGTCATCGCAGCCCGCCCCGCCGTCGGCAAGTCCACCTTCGCCCTGGACTTCGCCCGCTCCGCGGCCATCAAGAATAACCTCGCCACCGTGATGTTCTCCCTGGAAATGGGCCGGAACGAGATCGCCATGCGCTTGCTGTCCGCGGAGGCCACAATCGGCCTTCAGGACCTGCGCAAGGGCACCATCAAGGACGAGCAGTGGTCCAAGATCGCCACCACGATGGGCCGGATGAATGACGCGCCGCTCTTCATCGACGACAGCCCCAACATGTCGCTGATGGAAATCCGGGCCAAGTGCCGGCGCCTGAAGCAGCAGCATGATCTCAAACTCGTCATCCTTGACTACCTCCAGCTGATGAGCTCCGGCAAGAAAGTGGAGTCCCGCCAGCAGGAGGTCTCCGAGTTCTCCCGTGCGCTGAAGCTGCTGGCCAAGGAGCTCCAGGTTCCCGTTATTGCCCTGTCGCAGCTGAACCGTGGCTCCGAGCAGCGCCAGGACAAGCGGCCGATGGTCTCGGACCTGCGTGAATCAGGCTCCATTGAGCAGGATGCCGACATGGTCATCCTGCTGCACCGTGAAGACGTCTATGACAAGGAATCGCCGCGTGCCGGCGAGGCGGACATCCTCATTGCCAAGCACCGTAACGGGCCCACCAAGGACATCGTGGTGGCCTTCCAGGGCCACTACTCGCGGTTCGCCAACATGGCGGCCGATGCCGGGGGCGGCGGCTTCTAGCTGCTACTCGCCGCCGGCCCGGAGCAGGTGGTTGGGCAGCCGGTTTCCCGGCGCCCGGCCACGGATCTCCAACAGTTCGCGGGCGTGGGCGTGCAGCCTCTTGTCCTCCTCGGAGACCGGCACCCACTGCGGGATCGGGACGGATGTGCCGTGCTCGTCGCGGGCCACCATCACGGTCAGGCAGTACGTCGTGAGCTCCAGCTCGCGTCCCTTGGGATCTCCCGACCGGACATGCACCGCAATGTGCATGCCCTTGGTCCCGGTGTAGACGAGCCGGGCCTCCACCTCCACCACATGGCCGATGAGCAGCGGACGGTAGAACCGCACGCCACCTGAGAAGACCGCCACCGTGTCCATCCCGCAGTACCGCGAGGCGCAGACGTAGGCTGCTTCGTCGATCCATTTCATGACTATGCCGCCGTGCACTTTGCCGCCCCAGTTCACATCCGTGGGGGCGGCCACGAAGCGGAGGACCACGTTCTCGGCGGTTCCGGCGTCGGTATATTCCTGTCCGCTCATCGCCTGGACGATGTCCTCGCGGACCTTGATCCGCGCCAGCGCATGGTCGCGCTGTTCGATTTCTTCCGGCGTCCCCGGCTCAAACTGCGGCACCGGGATGGGCTTGCCATCAGCGCCGACGGCCACGAAGATCACCATGCACTGGCTGCGCATCGTGGCCGGGCCACCCTTCGGATCGCCCGAGGACACCACGGTGCGGATGTGCATGGAGGACCGGCCCGTGTAGACGATCGTGGCCGTTACCTCAACCATGTCCCCGCTGTTGACCGGGTCCGCAAAGTGGATGTTCCCCACATAGGCCGTCACACAGTAGGACTTGGACCAGCCGACCGCCGCGGCATATGCCGCCTTGTCCACCCACTCGAGCACGGTGCCGGCGTCGACCGAACCGCTGTGGCCGACGTCGGTGGGCGCGGCGAGGAAGCGCAGGGTTACGGCATTGGCAGCAGTCTCACTCATGGAAGTGAGTTTACTGACGGGCCGCGGAAGCGTCGCCGGCGAGGACACAAACGCTGTCCGGGGCGCCACACAGGGCACGACGGCGGGCGGCCACCTGCTGGTGACCGCCCGCCGCGACGCGCCGCCTGGCGCAGGGCATGCCTTAGGCCAGGACGCTGAGCCTGGAGCCGGTGCGGCCGAAGAGGGCCTTGTCCACGGAGACCTTGCCGGCGCCGACAAGCGCGACGGCCAGGGCGGCGGCGGCCAGGAGCAGTACCAGTTCGTAGCCGCCGGTGGCGGCAAAGATTCCCGCCGGGGCATGGACCAGGAACAGGGCGCCGAGCATATTTACCGCGAGCAGGGCCGCGAACACCCGGGTGAGCACCCCGAGGATCAGGGCGATGCCGCCGACGAGCTCGAGCGTGGCGACGACCGGGGCGACGAGGTTGGCGGCCGGAACGCCCATCTGCGCGAAGGAGGCCTGGGTGCCGGCAATGGTGAACTCGGTGAATTTCTGCCAGCCGTGGGCGGCGAAAAGGAATCCGGTGACGATGCGCAGGATGGTGCGGGCAGTGGTGGTGAGTGTGGGCTGGTTCATGGGGATGCCGTTCTGACGTAGGGGCCGCGGCGGAGTGCGGGCCGCAGGAGATTTAGTTGAAGATTCAACTTATATTCTTCCGGCCCGTAGTTGAAATGTCAACTAATGCGAATCTGTGCGACGCCGGCCCTGCCGCTAGGGTGGTTCCGTGCCAGCCTCCGCCCCGACTCCCGCAGCCGTCCCGCCTGGGGCCCTCCCGCCTACGGCGGGCCGCCGGCGGGAAATTCTGCGCCTGGCAGTCCCGGCTTTCGGTGCGCTGATCGCCGAACCACTGTTCCTCCTCGCGGATGCGGCAATCGTTGGTCACCTCGGCGTAGCGCAGCTCGCCGGCGTCGGACTGGCGTCCGCGGTGCTGCATACCGTGGTGGGCCTCATGGTGTTCCTCGCCTACTCCACCACTCCGGCCGTGGCGCGGGCGATCGGCAACGGGCAGTTGACCAGGGCCCTGGCCGCCGGGCGGGACGGTGTCTGGCTCGCCCTGCTGCTGGGAATCGTCCTGGCCACCGCAGGGTTCCTCGCCGCCGAACCGCTCCTGGACCTGATGGGCGCCACCGGTGACGTACGGACATTTGCCGTGGACTACCTGCGCTGGTCGATGCCCGGGCTTGTCGCGATGCTGCTCATTTTTGCCGGCACCGGCGTGCTGCGTGGCCTGCAGGACACCCGCACACCGCTGTTCGTTGCGGCCGCCGGTTTCACGCTGAACATTGTGCTGAACCTCTTCCTGGTCTACGGGCTGCAGTGGTCCGTTACCGGCTCGGCAATCGGCACAAGCATCGCCCAGTGGGCGATGGCCCTGGTCTACGTGGTCATGGTCCAGCGCAACGCCCGCAACCACGGCGTGTCCCTGCTGCCCGACTGGCGCGGCGTCCGGGCCCTGACCAGAGTGGGCTCGTGGCTGATGCTGCGGACTCTGAGTCTGCGCATCGCGATCCTCGCCACGGTAGTGGTGGTCACGGCCCAGGGTCAGGTCAACCTGGCCGCCCACCAGCTCGCAATGACCGTCTTTACCTTCCTGGCGTTCGCCCTCGACGCCCTCGCCATCGCCGCGCAGGCGCTGATCGGCAAGGAACTCGGCGCCTCCCGCCCGGCGGCAGTGCGCGAGCTCACCGGAACCATGGTCCGCTGGGGCCTCGGGTTCGGGGTAGTGACCGGGGTCCTGCTGGCGGCCGCGGCACCGTGGGCGGGGCTGCTCTTCACGTCCGACGCGGAAGTCCGGGCCGCGCTCACGCTGGCGCTGTGGGTGCTCGCTGCCGGGCAGCCGCTCGCCGGCTATGTTTTTGTCCTCGACGGCGTGCTGATCGGCGCGGGGGATGCGAAGTACCTGGCGCTGGCCGGCGTCGTGAATCTCGCCGTGTATCTGCCGCTGCTGCTGGCCGTCCGGCAGTCCGGGGCCGACGGCGGCGCGGGCCTGCTCTGGCTGTGGGCGGCCTTTTCGCTGGGCTACATGGCCGCCAGGGCTGCGACGCTCGGCCTCCGCGCGCGGACGGACCGGTGGATGGTGCTCGGCTCACACTGAGCCGCCCGGCTTTCGTGCCGCGTCCCGGCCCGAGCGGGTGCGGCTTCGCACTAAACTGGTCGGGTGACTCTCCCCGCAGACCCCGACGCCTCCACCGCCCTGCCCGCCGCGGCGGACCTCTGGAAACCCGTGCTGGTCCGGGCCGCCGTAGCGCTGGCATTCGGTGCCGTGACCGTGTTCTGGGCTGCGCCATCCACGGAGGGCATGGGCTGGGCCGGCGGGCTCTATCTGCTGGCCACGGGTGTGGTGCTGCTCTGGAGCGTGAACAAGACCGGGCTCCGCGCCGGGTCCACGTCCAGCAAGGCCCTGTCAGCCGCCGGCGCCGTTCTGACCGGAACCGGCGCCACGGTCGGGCTCATGTCCGGCAACCTGGTCTTCGGTATCCTGGCCGCCCTGGGACTTGGCCTGGCCGGCGCCGCAGAGCTCCACCTCGGTATCACCAGCCGCGGCCGGTCCGTGCTGGCCCGCGACTGGATCGCCTCCGGTGTGGTCGGGGTAGGCACCGCATGCCTGCTGCCGTTCTTCATTGACCTCGGACCACACGCGCTGCTCGGCGTCGCCGGCGGCGGTGCCATCATCAGCGGGGTGCTCTGGATGCTGGCGGGGCTGACCTTGCGGCACGATGCACGGGCCGATTCCGCGGAGGCCGTAAACTAGTACCGACAGGTTCTACCTTGCGTAGAACGATTGCGGCATCACAACTGCCACGCCTGGCGGCGTCGGCTGCAGGAGGAAAGCACCTTGGCACAGCAGAAATCTGGAGAACCGCGCAAGCTGCGCACCTCGGTCAAGGGACCGCTCATGTTCTCCGCGTTCTGGGCTGTGCTGGCCTTTGTTGCCACGCTCATTTTCGCCTCCGGCGGCAGCGCCAAGACCCCGCGCTTTGACCTGGCCTTCACTGCCGCCGGCATCGCCTTCATTGTGATTCTGGTGGTACTTGCCATGCTTTCGATGGGCCACAAGCCCAACGACGAGCAGCTCGGCAAGGGCTCCGGTGTCAACCTGAGTTCCCGGAACTCCGGGCACGGCGACCACCCGGCGCAGCCCCGGCCGGACGCCGGCGCCCCGGACGCCGGCCCCCACAGCTCCGGCGACGACGTCCGCTAGGACCGCGCGCCGCACGACCCGTTCAGGACGCCGCCTTCCGGGCGCGGTAAGCCGCCACATGCGCCCGGTTCGCGCAGTTGCCGGTGTCGCAGTAGCGCTTGGAACGGTTCCTGCTGAGGTCCAGCACGACGGCGTCGCAGTCCTCGGCGGCGCACACCAGCATGCGGTCCATTTCCTTGCCGCGGATGACATCGACCAGGGCCATGGCGGCCTCTGTGCTCATCCGGTCCGCCAGCGGAGCCTCCGGGGTGGTGGCGTGCAGGTGCCAGTCCCATTCATCGTGCTTCACGAGCTGGGGGAGCGCATGCGCCTCCCGCAGCAGCCGGTTCACGGTGTCCACGGCGGTGGATTCGTCCGCGAGCCAGAGGGCGGCGAGCTCACCGCGGAGGCGGTGCACGCTGGCAAGTTCGGCCGCGTCCCGGGTCCGTGAACCGGTGAATCCCTCGGCTTCCAGAAACCGATCCAGGTCTTCGGCCGTGGACAGGTGCTCATCCCCGTTGGCCGCCGAGTTGATCAGGTTGACCACAGACCGCAGGGCCACTTCTGTGTCAGGGGCAAAAAGCATCTTGACTCCTTACGTCGGCGTGGCGTACTGTCATGAGCATAACCCTACTTTACTCCTGACAGGAGGCAGCCCGTGTCTGCCGCACGCCGCACCGCCGAAGCACCGGCCACGATCGACGCCGGACGGCGCGCCCCCGGACGGCCCGGTGCCGGCAGGCCCGGCGCGGCATCAGCTTTTATGGCGTCGGGCCTGGGGGTTGCCCTGTTTTCCTCGGCCGTGTTCGGTCTCTCCGGTTCCTTTGCCAAGGCGCTGCTGGAGACCGGCTGGACCCCCGGGGCAGCCGTCACCGCCCGCCTCACCGGGGCGGCGGTCATCCTGGCCGTTCCCGCCATTCCGGCGCTGCGTGGGCGCTGGCACCAGCTCTGGGACAACTGGCTCACGGTGTTGCTCTTCGGCCTCATCGGGGTCGCCGCCTGCCAGCTGTTTTATTTCAACGCGGTGGCCCGCCTGTCAGTAGGGGTCGCCCTGCTGCTGGAATACCTGGCACCGGTGATCATCGTGCTGTGGCTCTGGGCCGCCAGCCGCAAACGCCCGCGGCCCCTGACGATTGCCGGAACCTTTCTGTCCCTGGGCGGGCTGGTCCTGGTCCTGGACCTCACCGGGGCCGTCAAGATCGACCTCATCGGCGTGCTGTGGGGGATCGCGGCCGCGGTCTGCCTGGCCATCTACTTCTTCATCACGGCCAAGGAAAACGACACCCTCCCACCGATCGTCCTCGCCTCCGGGGGGCTCATGGTCGGCGCCGTCATCATGTGGCTTGCCGCGGCAACCGGACTGCTGCCGATGGCTTTCAGCACGGCGGACACCCGGCTGGGCCCCTGGGTCACGCCCTGGTGGGTGGCCCTGGCTGGACTCGTGGTGCTGGCCACCGTGCTCGCCTACGTATCCGGCATCGTGGCGGCGCGGGCACTCGGCTCCAAAGTGGCGTCCTTCGTCTCGCTGACCGAGGTCCTGTTCGCTGTCGTCTGGGCGTGGTTGCTGCTGGGTGAACTGCCGGGCCCCATCCAACTCATGGGCGGGCTGCTGATTGTTGGCGGCGTCGTGCTGGTCCGGCTGGACGAGTTGCGGGCCCCGTCCGGGGCCGGCCCGGCGGCGCTCGACCATGCGAACGACGTCGAACCCGTGCCGTAGGCAGGGTCCGACAAAACCGGCCCGGACGCAGCAGCGTCCGGGCCGGTTGGATTCTGTGGGCTTCTGCCTAGCGGGAAGCGCTTTCCTGCTCCGTGGCGTTGCGGCTGGCCTGCTTGCCGGCCTCCTGCAGCGCCTGGGAGACCTTCGCCAGGGCGGCAACGTGCTGGCCGTTCCATTCGCTGCGGAACTTGTCCGCGTCCGGACCCTTCCAGTCGGTGCCCTCGAGCACCTTGGTCAGCATCGATTTCTGCTTGTCGATCTCCGACGAGCCTGCCTGCAGCTTAGTCCCAAGAGTCTTGAGCTGAGCAATGTCTGCACCCCAAATAGCCATTCGAAAAATCTCCTCAAGTGGTAGAACCGGACCCGGGCCCCGTTGGCGCCCCCCGGCGGATCCCGGCTGCTCCGGAAGATCCAATGCCCCCAAACTATCCTGCTTGCCGAAAAAGTGTCGATGGGCAGCCCTCCCCATGCCCTCGATCCCAAGCGCCTTGGCACCTAGCATGGAGGTATGTGCCGAAATATCCGGACCCTCCACAATTTCGAACCGCACGCCACCACCGCCGAGGTGGAAGCGGCCGCGCTGCAATACGTGCGCAAGATCAGTGGCAGCACCAAGCCGTCCAAGGCCAACGAGGAGGCCTTCAACCGGGCGGTGCACGAGATTGCCCACGCCACCCAGGACCTGCTCGACTCCCTGGTGACCCACGCCCCGGCAAAGGACCGCGGGGAGGAAGCGGCCAAGGCGAAGGCCAGGGCTGCCGTCCGCTTCGGCGCGGCCTGACGGGCGGCGCCCGGCCGGGGGCGCCCTACCTGCCGAAGCTGCGCAGCCGCAGCGAGTTCGCTACGACCAGCACGGAGCTGGCGGCCATCGCTGCGCCGGCGATCATCGGGTTGAGCAGGCCTAGGGCCGCCACCGGGATCCCGACGGCGTTGTAGAAGAAGGCCCAGAAGAGGTTGGTCTTGATGGTGGCCAGGGTCCGGCGGGACAGCTCGATGGCCTGGACCACCTGCCCGAGTTCGTTGCCCATGACCGTCAGGTCCGCGGCCTCGATGGCGACGTCGGTCCCGGAGCCCATGGCGATGCCGAGATCCGCCTGGGCCAGTGCCGCGGCGTCGTTCACGCCGTCGCCGGCCATGGCCACGGTGGCTCCGGCGGCCTGCAGTTTCCGTACGGCCTCCACCTTGCCCTCCGGCAGCACCCCGGCGTACACATCCTCCGGAGCGATGCCGACGGCGGCTGCCACCTGTGCGGCGACGGCGGCGTTGTCCCCGGTCAGGAGGATCGGACGGAGCCCGAGCCCCCGGAGCCGCTGGATCGCGGCGGCGGAGCCCGGCTTGAGTGTGTCCCGCAGGCTGATGATTCCGGCCGGCTCCCCGTCCACGGCAAGCCAGACGGCGGTGGCCCCGGAGCCCTCGGCGTTGGCCAGGGCCTCCAGCTGCGCCGCGGTGGGGGCGATGCCGTTCTCCTGCAGCCAGCCCGTGCGGCCGGCCGTCACGAGCCGGCCCCCGACGGTACCCTGGACCCCGCCGCCGGGCGCGGAGCGGAAGCTGGCAACGGCGGGAAGGACGCCGGCGTCGTCGTCGCGGCGCTCCGCCGAGAGTGCGGCAGCGGCGACGGCACGGGCAATCGGGTGTTCTGATGCGGCCTCGACCGCACCGGCCAGGCGTAGAACCTCAGCCGGGCTGAAGGGTCCGAACGCCTCGGTGCCGTCGACGGCAAGATGCCCGCTGGTCACGGTGCCGGTCTTGTCCAGCAGGATGGTGTCAACGGTCCGGGTGTCCTCGAGGACCTGCGGCCCTTTGATCAGGATGCCCAGCTGCGCCCCTCGGCCGGTCCCGGTGAGCAGCCCCACCGGGGTGGCCAGGCCCAGTGCGCACGGGCAGGCGATGACCAGCACGGCGACGGCGGCCGTGAACGCGGCGCGCAGTTCGGCGTCGCTGATGTCCGGGGCGGCTGCCAGCAGCCAGACGATAAAGGTGACCGTGGCGATGGCCAGGACCACCGGTACGAACACCGAACTGATTCGGTCCGCGAGGCGCGCGATCGGGGCCTTGCCGGTTTGGGCCTGGGAGACCAGCCGGCCCATCTGGGCCAGGGTGGTTTCGGCGCCGACGCGCGTGGCGCGGACCAGCAGCCGGCCGGAAGTGTTGATGGTGGCGCCCGTGACCGGACTGTCGGGGCCGACCTCCACCGGCACTGACTCGCCTGTTACCAGCGAGGCGTCGACCGCGGAGGACCCCTCGACGACGACGCCGTCGGTCGCAATCTTCTCGCCGGGGCGGACCACAATGAGGTCGCCCACCCCCAGCTGATCGGCCGGGATCTGCTCCTCCTGGCCGTCGCGGAGGACCGTGGCATCCTTGGCGCCCAGGTTCAGCAGCGCCTTGAGGGCATCTCCGGCCTTCTGTTTGGCATTGGCCTCCAGGTAACGGCCCAGCAGCAGGAAGGTGGTGACGACCGCGGCGACCTCGAAGTAGAGCCCGCCGGTGCCCATCCCCTCCATACTTTCCATACCCTGCGGGTGGTCGGTCATCCGCGGGTCCACAAAGAGCTGCCAGGCCGAGAAGAGATAGGCCGCGCTCACGCCGATGGAGACGAGCGTATCCATGGTGGAGGCGAGGTGCCGGGCGTTGATGGCGGCGGCCCGGTGGAACGGCCAGGCGGCCCAGGTGACCACCGGCAGGGCCAGGGCTCCGGCGACCCAACCCCAGTTGGCGAACTGGAAGGCCGGGAACATGGAAATCAGGAACACCGGGATGGTGAGGATGGCCGCGACGATCAGGCGCGGGCGGAGCTTGGCCGCCGCCGACGCCGGGTGGTCACCTAACGCGACTCCACCGACGACATGCTCGGCATGCTCGCTCGTGCCTCGCTTAGACGCATGCTGCCGTATGCCGGCATCGTCGGCGCGCGTGGGCAGCTCACCGGCGGTTTCATCCGGCGCACTAACCGAGCCGGGTTCAATCACCGGGGTTGGGTACTTGGGGGCGCGGATCGTGGCCTTGTAGCCTGCGGCTGCTACCGTTTCGGTGATTTGGGCGTCGGTGACGGCTGCGGGGACCGTGACGTGGGCTGATTCCAGGGGCAGGTTGACGGTGGCGGTGACGCCGTCGAGCTTGCCGAGCTTGCGCTCGACCCGGCCGACGCAGGAGGCGCAGGTCATCCCCTCGATGTCGAGCTCGATCACCCGGCTTCCGGGCTGGTCCAGCAGTTGCTCTCTACTCATGGTGTGCCCTGTCCTCCTGGTGCGCTGCGTGGTGTGCCCGGCCGGTGGTGCTCAGGACTCGTTGGACACGACCAGATATCCCGCCTCGGCAACGGCCTCGCCGATTTCGGAGGCTGACAGGGCGCCGGTGGAGGTGATGGTGACGGTGGAAATGCCGCCGGAGTTGAGGTCCACGTCGATTGTCTCGACGCCGGCCAGGGACTCGAGCTCTTCGCTGACGGAGGATACGCAGTGGCCGCAGGTCATGCCGGAAACATTGACGGTGGTGGAAACGGTGCTCATGGCTTGCTCCTTGTGGGTGGGCTGCTGGTGGTTCGTCAGCCCCGTTGGGTGGTGTTGCCGCTACCGCAGCAGGCGGCCGATGGCATCGGTGGCCTCTTTGACCTTGAAGTCGATGGCCTCAGCCCGCAGTGCCGCGTCCGGTTCGGAGGCGGCGCCGACGACGCAGTGGCCGATGTGCTCCTCCACCAGTCCGAGGCTGACGGCGTGCAGGGCTTTGGTGACGGCGGCGACCTGCGTGAGGATGTCGATGCAGTATTTGTCCTCATCGACCATCCGGGCGATGCCGCGCACCTGACCCTCGATGCGTTTCAGCCGCAGCAGGTAGGCGTCCTTGTTGGAGGAGTAACCATGCTGTTGATGCTGCTCGGCCTCCGCTGGTTCCACGGCGGCGGTTTCGGGCTCGTTCATGAGCCCAACATATACCCCCAAGGGGTATCGCGCAAGTACCCTGCGGGGGTATCCCTTTCCCGGTCACAGGGCAGAACGTTCCGGACACAAAAGAGCTCCGGAGTGCGTTATTGGGGGATACGCACTCCGGAGCTGTCTTTGGGTCGGCGGTCATTATCCCGCCTACGTATTCAAGCTTACGTGGCCGCGGGTGGAGAAACCAGCACCCCGAATAACAACATTCATTTTATTTTCGGGACCCCTGTTGCGCCCCCGGAGCCGCGTCCAAGGACAACTGGCCCGCGTGGAAATCGAAATGCGCCACGGGGTACGCGTAGACGTCCGCCAGGGTCATGGTCTCTTTGAAGAAGGGGTCCCAGCGCGTCGGGAAGTACATCCGGCGGGCCAGGCCAGGTTCCGTCTCCCGCCGCAGCCGGCGTTCCAGTGCCGAGGTCACCCGGCGCAGCTTGGCGGCCATCCGTCGGCGGTTGAAGATTCGCGCGCCTCCCCTGGAGCCCCAGTAGTTGACGGCGTCGAACGGGATGGTCCCGGCGTTCAGCAGCCAGGCGAAACCGCGGTTAACGCGAACAGGCAGCCGTCCGAAGATCCGCACCAACGGAAGCAGGGCCCGCACCACAACATAGCCGAACACCATGTGGTAAAGCAGCTCCTCGTTGGTCCAGCGGGTGCCCGCACTGCGGCGGTGGAGCGTTTCGGGTGAGGCGGCTGCCAGGGTCGCTTCGAGCCCTGCGCAGTTGCGCCGGTACGCGGCAATGACGGCTTCCCGGTCCAGCGGTACGGTCACGCCGGCCCACAGTCGGGCAACATGTCAGGAGCTGCTTCTGGTCCGGTGGTGGACGGCGGCCCGGACCGGAACGATGAGGATCGGATGGTCCTGATGGTGGCTGAGCCACGCAGCCACCGATCCGTTGAGGGCTGCGGAAATCCGGTGACCCAGCCCGGGTTCCGGTGTGCCCACGATGATCATCGCAGCCCCGACCTCGGCCGCCAGTCTGCCCAGCGCCCGGGCCGGGTCTCCGGCCAGCGTCCGCAGGGTCCAATGGATGCCAAGGGGGTCGCAGGCTGAGCCGATGTTGTTCCGCAACTCCTGGGTCACGGCCCGGATTTCAGTGTTGTCGGTGTCCGGATGCAGGGAGAGCCGGTGCGCGGACCGCGCCGGATCCCACTCCACGAGATAGCTCGCCTCATCGACATGGGCGCAGATCAGCGGCGCGGCGAGTTTCGAGGCAAGTGAGGCGGCAGTCTGCAGCACTTCGGGGCTCTGCCCCGGGAGCACGCCGACCACGAGGGGCGGCGGACCACTCGTGTGTTCGGCGGACATACTCAATTGTGGCTCCCGCCCTGCGTCGGGAACAGGGACTTACTCCCCGGACTTTCCGGGGGCCAGCGGTGCGGAATCCGTCTGGTTCGTGCCGGGCGGCCCCTTGCGGGGTGCCGTTCCGACGGTGAGCAACGCTCCGGCGGTCAGGGCGGCGAGGCCGGCGGCGCCCGCCATGGCGTAGGCCATCCCGGTGTAACTGCCCAGCCAGCCGGCCAGCGCCGGGCCGGCTGCGGGGGCCAGCGCCGTCACCGCGGTCAGCGGGGCGGCAAAGCGTCCCTGCAGTGCGCCCAGATTGGACATGCCCCACCGCTCGGCCACGATCGTGGCCTGCAGCAGCGTCTGGCAGCCGCGGACCGCCCCGGCGAACACTCCCGCCGCGATCAGCAACCCCGGCGGCCCCGGGAGGACGGCGAGCGAGAGGATCGCTGCGGCGGCAGCCCCGGCGATCGTGGCCACGCGGGCACGGGCAGGAATGCCGGCGAACAGGAGACGGCCGCCGACCTGACCCGCCCCCACCAGGCCGAGGCCCAGCGCAGCGGCGGCGTAGCTGGCCCCTTTTTCCATCAGCAGCGGAATGATGTTCAGCGTCACCGTGTAAAGCCCCAGGCACAGCAGCACCATGAGCGCCTGCAGGCCCAGAAACTCCGGGCTCCGGGCGATGGCCCGAACCCGGAGGCGATCTCCGGCGGGCCGGGCGGGGTGCGCCGCGGCCGGCCAGGTGCGGTTGAGGAAGCGCGCGTGCAGTGGGACCGTCACCAGCCCCAGCAGCCCGGCGAGGACCAGGAAGGTGCTGCGCCAGCCGACGGCGGCGGTGAGGCCTGCGGTAAGCGGGACGAAAATCGTGGAGGCAAACCCTGCCACGAGCGTCAGCGTGGTGAGCGGACGGACCCTGTTGCGGCCATACCAGCGGCTGATCACGGTGAACGCAGGCTGATAGAGGATGGCGGCCTGGGCGGTTCCTGCCAGCAGCCATGCGGCCGCAAACAGCGGCAGGTTCGGGGCCAGGCTGACCAGCACCAGCGCCACGACGCCAACCAGGGAGCCACAGACCATCAGCGTCCGCGGCCCGGTGCGGTCCAGGATCCGGCCCACGTGGATGCCGGCGAGGGCTGACACCAGCAGTCCGGCGGAGAAGGATGCCGTCACCAGGGCAGGATCCCAGCCGGTGTCCTCGCTGATTGGCCGCACAGCGGCGGGAAGGGAGTAGTAGAGCAGACCCCACCCCGTCGTCTGGGTGATGCACAGCGAGACCAGGCCACCCCGGGGAGCGCCGGCAGCGGCAGGCTGCGGTGGCATCTCGGGAGCGGCCATGGGCTCAGTCCGCCACGCGGCCGTGGGCCAGCCCGGTCGGGAACCCGACGAGGACGGGCTCAGGCGCCCCGCAGCAGGCGCCCGCGGTTTCGGCGACAAACCCTGCCGGTACCGCGGCGGGGACGTCGCAGCTGGTGCCGATGTCGGAGGAGCAGACGCCGGTTTCGGGGAGTTCGAGCTGGACGGTGTCGGCAGCTTCTTGGTCCCCGGCCAAGGCCGCGGCGACGGAGCGGACTTGCTCGTAGCCGGTGGCGAGGAGGAAGGTCGGTGCCCGCCCGTAGGACTTCATGCCGACGATGTAGAAGTCCTGTTCCGGGTGGGCCAGCATTTTGGCGCCGTGCGGCTCGACGGTGCCGCAGGAGTGAAATTCCGGGTCGATCAGCGGGCCGAGCTCACGCGGGGCTTCGACGCCCGGGTCCAGGTCCAGCCGGAGTTCCCGGAGGATGTCCAGATCGGGGCGGAAGCCGGTGGCCGGAACCACGACGTCGGCCTCGAGGGTGCGGCTGTCCGTGGAGGTTACGGTGACGGCGCCGCCGGACGCTGCGAGGGCGGCGATCCCGAAGCCGGTGTGCAGTTCCACTGCGCCGGACTCGACGAGGCGACGGAGCCGGCTGCCGAGCCGGCCGCGGGCGGCGAGGCCGTCGGCGTCGCCACCGCCGTAGACCTTGGCCGCGGAGGTGCCGCGGATGGCCCAGAGGATCCTGGTCTCCGGTGACTGGCCCGCGAGGTCGGAGAGGTTGATCAGGGTGTTGGCGGCGGAGTGTCCGGCGCCGACCACGAGTACCGTGCGGCCCTCGAAGCGGTCACGGTCACTGCCCTGGACATCCGGCAGTGGTGAGGAAATCCTGTCAGCTGCGGCGGCTTCGCCGAGGGCGGGCAGGCCGGAGGTTCCCAGCGGGTTGCGGGTGGACCAGGTGCCGGACGCGTCGATGACGCCGGCGGCCCGGTAGTCGCGGACTTCGCCGTCGGTGTGTTCGACCCGGACCACAAAGGCTGCGCTGTTGCGGTTGCGGCTGTGGGTCTTGTCCATGCCCTGTCGGGTCACGGCCACGACGCGGGCGCCGGTGTGCAGCCGGGACGCGATCGCGGGAAGTGCAGCCAAGGGCGTGAGGTACTGGTCGATGAGTTCGCCGCCGATGGGCAGGACCGTGGCCTCCGGCGCCTCCCAGCCGGTCCCGGCGAGCAGGCGAACGGCCGCCGCGTCAGTGTTGAACTGCCAAGGGGAGAACAGCCGGATGTGGCGCCACTGCTCGATGGCGGCGCCCGCGGTTGGGCCGGCTTCAAAAATCAGCGGCTCAAGACCTCGCTCCAGGAGGTGGGCGGCCGCGGCGAGGCCGACCGGGCCCGCTCCGATGACAGCAACGGGAAGATTGGTGGTTTCAGCCATGGTGACCTCTATCCGGATAGATTGATAATGATCGATATGGCGAGTATGTCCCCCTATATCGACGCCTGTCAATATGAGTGCATAATGGAAGCATGACAACACAGCAGATTGTTGGGTCCCCGTCGGCGGAAGCCTGCTGCACCGTGTCCGGGACGCCGGTGCTGGGCGCGGAAGAGGCGCAGGGCAAGGCCCAGCTCTTCAAGGCCCTTGCCGATCCGAACCGACTGCGGCTGTTGTCCATCGTCAAGGCGTCCGACGGCGGCGAAGCCTGCGTCTGCGACCTCACTGAACCGCTGGACCTCGGCCAGCCCACGGTGTCCCATCACCTCAAAATCCTCGTTGATGCCGGTCTGCTGCACCGCGAAAAGCGGGGCACCTGGGCCTACTACTCTCTGGTCCCCGGCGCACTGGAGCGGACGGCGGACGTGCTCTCGGCCCTGTAAGCCGCCAGAGCCATGCGGCACTTGAACACCTCCGGTGCGGGGCCTAACGTGGAAGACCTCAGGAAAGGGTGACCGCCGTGGAAATCTTCATGTGGTGGCTGGATCTGGATCTGGCGAGCAAGGAGTGGCTGCGGGAGAACCTGCGGGCCACCGAGCTGCCGCTGACCGTGCTGCAAGGCATTGCCGAAGCCGGTGGTCCCCACCCGGATGACGTTTCCGGGGTGCTCACCGACGCCGACTGGGACTTCATCGAGACGCAGTCCGAATTCGTCGACTGACACGCCCGTCCCGAAGACAACACGGACGGCCAGTTCCGCGGGACAGCCCCGGGCAGGGACAATCCCGAGCAGAAAAACCATTGCGGGCATCTTCCGGCGGTGGTTCCATAAGGGGCATGGCTACCGCAGAGAGTTATGTCCTGGCAATCGGCACCAAGAAAGGTCTCTGGCTCGCGACGAGCCCGGACCGCAAAGACTGGTCCCTTTCCGGCCCGCACTTCCTGATGAGTGAAGTCCCGAGCATCGGCATCGATACGAGAGACGGCCGGACCCGCATTCTGGTCGGTGTGCGGTCGGAGCACTGGGGACCCACCGTGTTCCACTCCGACGACCTGGGCGAAACGTGGAACGAGCCCGAGGAAGGCGCCATCCGCTTCCCCGAAGGCACGGACGCTGCCTTGGAACGCGTCTGGCAGATCCACCCCGATGCCGCATCGCGCCCCGGGGTCGTCTGGGCCGGCTGCGAGCCGATTTCGGTCTGGAAATCCACCGACGGCGGCGAACACTTCGAGCTCAACCGCGGCCTCTGGGACCACCCGCACCGCGCTGACTGGGGAGCCGGCTACGGCGGCGCCGCGGCACACTCAATCGTCGTCGACCACACGGGCGCGAAGGTGCACGTCGCGATGAGCACCGGCGGCGTCTACCGCTCGCTCGACGGCGGCAGCTCGTGGGAGCCACGCAATAAGGGCATCTCGGCCTATTTCATGCCCGACCCCAACCCGGAATTCGGCCAGTGCGTGCACAAGATCGCGGCCGATGCCGCCGTCGACGGCCGCCTCTATGCGCAGAACCACCACGGCGTCTACCGCAGCGACGACGACGCCGAGAGCTGGGAGTCGATCGCGGAAGGGCTGCCGGCGGACTTCGGCTTCGTAATGCTCACGCATCCCCGCCGGGCCGGCACCGCCTGGGTAATCCCGCTGAAGGCCGACGGCGAGAGGATCCCGCCGGAGGGCAAACTGGCGGTCCACCGCACCGACGACGCGGGTGCGAGCTGGAAGCGGCTTGACCACGGACTTCCGGCGACGGAATTCAACTCCGTGCTCCGGGACGCCGCCTGCGTCGACGCGGCGGAACCGGCCGGCGTGTACTTCGGCACGCGCGGCGGCAGCGTCTACGCCAGCGCCGACGAGGGGGAACACTTCACCGAGGTGGCATCGCACCTGCCGGACGTGCTGTGCGTGCGGGCCACGGCCGTCGCCCCGGCCGTCCTCTCCGGTTCCGCGGGGCCCGGCGCCGCTGTGAGCGCCTGAGACCCGTGGCCGGCATCAGTGTGGTGCTGCCCAGTGTGCTCCAGCCGCTGGCCGGCGGGCAGTCCTTCCTGACTGCGCCCGCAGACACCGCGGTGACGGTGGAGGGTGTGCTGGACGTGGTGACCGGGGAGTACCCGGCGCTGTCGAGGCGGTTGCGGGATGAGACCGGGGCGATCCGACGCTACGTGAATATATACGTCAACGGGAATGAGATTCGCCGCCTGCAGGGCCTGGCCACCGAGGTTTCCCCGGGCCAGGAGGTCCTGATCATCCAGTCCGTTGCGGGGGGGTAGCAGTCTCAGGCGACCCGCCAGAGACTGCACTCGTCCGTGTTGATGGCCTTCCGGGTTCCGGACTGCCGGTCCATGATCCAGACCACGCCGATTCCGGGTGCGGTTTCCTGGACACTGCCGCGGCGGATCACGACGTCGTCGTAATTCGGGCCGACCTTGAGGCGCGCCTCGATCTCGTCGCCGCGGTGCAGCTGATCCAGGGCACGGATGCGGGTTACATGGGCTGTGGCTTCCTTCAACATGGCGGGGCCTCCTGGACTGGAGAGTGGTGCCTGCTCTTGCCGGCACTTTCAGTGTCCTGCGCCAATGTTGCCGCCGCGTTTCGGCCCGGTAAGACGTGGGTAAGCGTTCGACGCCGGGGGAGTTACCGGCGTCGTCGAGGCTGCCGGTACGTCACGGGATATAGCGTTCCCCCGGGCGCTGGATCCGGAACCACCGGTAGCCGTAACGGTCCAGCTCCAGCTCGAAACCGCCGTCGTGCGCCAGCTCGACGTCCTCCCCGTCCAGCAGATCCCGCAGATAGGCGCCCTCGAAATCCGGCTCCGGGTCCCCGGCTGAGCTCAGGTTCGCGGCCACGGAGGCTGGCTCCGCCCCGAAATTATGGGCCAGGACGACGGTTGAGCCGCCCCAGGTGCACCGGTGCAGAAGCACCTTCTCGGCGGGGTGCTTGATGAGTTCGAAGTCGCCCCACCCCAGCTCGGGGCTTTCCCGGTAGCGCTGGATCAGGGTGGCCATGAAGTTCCACAGTGAGTCGGGATCCCTCTTCGCAGCGGCGGCGTTGACGTTCTTCGGCGCGAAGTAGCCGTCCACCACCTGTGCCACGAGATCCTTTGCTGGCGCAGTCGAGAATCCGCCGTTCTCGGCGTCATTCCATTGCATGGGGGACCGCACGGCCGACCGGCCCTTCGCCGTCAGATCCTCGCCCATGCCGATCTCCTCGCCGTAGAACAGCACCGGGGTTCCGGGCAGCGCGAACATCAGCGAGTAGACCATGCGGATCCGGGCGGGGTCGCCGTTGAGCATGGTGGGCAGCCGGCGGCGCAGGCCGCGGCCGTACATCTGCATGTCCTCGTCCGGTCCGAACGCGGCAAAGACCTCCTCGCGTTCGGCGTCGCTGAGTTTGTCCAGAGTCAGCTCGTCGTGGTTGCGGACGAACATGGCCCACTGGTTGTCCGGGTGGATCTTCGGGCGGGAGCTGAGCGACTTGGCCAACGGCCGGGCGTCCTCCCGGGCGAGGGACAAGTACAGGTTTTGCATGGACAGGAAGTCGAACTGCATGTTCAGCTCGTTTCCTGCCGCGCCGCCGAAGTACTTCACCTGATCCTTGTAGGGCACGTTGACTTCGCCCAGCAGCACGCCACTGCCGTTGCGGCGGTTGAGGAAGCTGCGGAGCGCGCTGAGGTAGTCGTGCGGATCGACCTGCGCCGAGCCTTCCTTGGACGTGCCCTGCAGCTCCAGGAAGAACGGGACCGCGTCCAGCCGGAAGCCGTCCAGTCCCAGCTGCAGCCAGAACCCCATGGACTTGGCGATCTCGTCCCGGACCTTGTCATTGGCCACGTTCAGGTCCGGCTGATGCTTGGCGAACATGTGCAGGTACCACTCACCGGTGGCCTTGTCCTGGGTCCAGATGGACGTCTCCTCGCCGGGGAATACCACCTGCTCGGAGGTATCCGGCGGAGTGTCCTTGCGCCACACGTAGTAATCGCGGAACGGGTTGTCCACCGATTTGCGGGACTCCACGAACCAGGGGTGCTTGTCCGAGGTGTGGTTGAGGACGAAGTCCGCGATCACCCGCATCCCCCGGTCCTTCGCGGTCCGGATGAACTCCACCACGTCGCCCAGGTTGCCCAGCCGCCGGTCCACGCCGTAAAGGTCCGTCACGTCGTAGCCGTCGTCCTTGTCCGGAGTGGGGTAGAACGGCATCAGCCAGATGCACGTCACTCCCAGGGCCGCGAGATAGTCCACGCGCTGGATCAGGCCGCCGAAATCCCCGGTGCCGTCGCCGTCGCCGTCGAAGAACGTCTCCGGATCCAGGCAGTAGATTACGGCGTTCTTCCACCAAAGGTCCGATGTCTCCGCGATCCTCACAGCAGCACCTCCCGGTCCTGCCGCGGGCTCCCGGACCCGCGAAGCTGCGGGAGGACCTGATCGGCGAAGGCATGGATGAACGGAGCCTGCTCCTGCCCGACGAAGTGCAGGTAGAGCTCGTCGAAGCCGAGCTCGATATATTCGGCCAGCCACTGCGCGTGCTGCCCGGGGTCCGCGGAGATGTTCACGGCGTTCCGGACCTGTTCCTCGCCGACGTCGGCGCTGACGCCGTCGAAGTGGGCCGCCGTCGGGAGATCCCAGGGGATCGGCGGGGCGAACACGTTGCTGCGCCACTGGTCCAGGGCAACCGCAACGGCTTCCTGCTCCGTCGGCGCCCAGGACAGGTGCACCTGCAGCACGGCCTTGCCCCGGCCGCCGGCGTCGCGGTAGGCGGCGAGCATGTCCTTCAGTTTCGCGTGCGGCTGGTTGATCGTGACCAGCCCGTCCGCCCAGGCTGCCCCCCGGCGCGCTGTTTCCACACTGACAGCAGGTGCGATCAGCGGCGGCTTGATCTCCGGCACGTCCCAGATCCTGGCCTGCTGGACGGTGACCAGGCCGTTCCGGGTCACTTCCTTGCCGTCGTGGAGTTCGCGGATGATCTGCACGGCTTCCTCGAGGCGCTGCTGCCGCATCGCCTTGTCCGGCCAGGCGTCCCCGGTGACGTGCTCGTTCATGTACTCGCCGCTGCCCGGCGCCAGCCAGAACCGGCCGGGGAACATGTCCGCCAGGGTGGCCGACGCGTGCGCGATGATGGCGGGGTGGTAGCGCTGGCCCGGCGCCGTCACCACGCCGAGGCGCAGTTTGGTGGTTGCCAGCGCGGCCCCGAGCCACGACCAGGCGAAGCCGGAATGCCCCTGCCGCGCGGACCAGGGCTCGATGTGGTCCGAGCACATGGCGGCGTCGAAGCCCGCCTGCTCCGCCAGCTGAACGTCCTTGAGGAGCTGGCCGGGACTGATCTGTTCGTGCGATGCGTGGAAACCGAGGATAGCCATCGTTAATGTCTACCGTCGGCCCGGCCGGTTGTCGAGGAAAGCCTGCCCGGCCGGTCCCTGCCCGGCCGGGCTCTGGCGGGCGGCGCGGTGCGCGGCCACAATAGGCCTATGCGACTGCCGCTGATGCCCCCGATCGCGCCCATGCTGGCGAAAGCCGTGACGTCCCTGCCCGACGGCGTGCTGATGTTCGAGCCGAAGTGGGACGGGTTCCGGTCCATCATCTTCCGCGACGGCGGCGACGTGGAGATCGGCAGCCGCAACGGCAAGCCCCTGACCCGCTACTTTCCGGAACTGGTCGAGGCGTTGAAGGCAAACCTCCCGCCGCGCTGCGTGCTCGACGGCGAGATTATTATGGTCGGTGCCTCCGGCGACCGGCTCGACTTCGACACCCTGCAACAGCGGATCCATCCCGCGGCGAGCCGGGTCCGGCTGCTGTCCGAACAGACGCCGGCGAGTTTTGTCGCGTTCGATCTGCTGGCGCTCGACGACGAGGACCTCACCGCGCGTCCCTTCGCCGAGCGTCGCGCGGCGTTGGAACGCGTACTCGCCGGGAGTGCGGCACCGGTCCACCTCACCGCCGCAACGCAGGACAGGGGAACGGCCGAGGAGTGGTTCCACCAGTTCGAGGGGGCCGGGCTCGACGGGATCGTGGCCAAGCCGCTGGATGGGCCGTACCTGCCGGACAAGCGCTCCATGTTTAAGGTCAAGCACGCACGCACCGCAGACTGCGTTCTGGCGGGGTACCGGGTGCACACCTCCGGGTCGGACCGGATCGGTTCGCTGTTGCTGGGGCTCTACGACGAGGCCGGCGGACTCGCGAACGTGGGCGTGGTGGGGGCCTTCCCGATGCAGCGCCGCAAGGAACTTTTCGAGGAGCTCCAGCCGCTCGTAACCAGCTTTGAGGAGCACCCCTGGCACTGGGCCCGGCAGGAGGAAGGAACCCGGACCCCGCGCAATGCCGCGGGCAGCCGGTGGAGCGGAGGCAAGGACCTCTCCTTCACCCCGCTCCGGCCGGAGCGTGTGCTGGAAGTGAAATACGACCACATGGAAGGCGAGCGGTTCCGCCACACCGCGCAGTTTGTCCGCTGGCGCCCGGACCGGGATCCGCGCTCCTGCACCTACGAACAGCTCGAGGAGCCGGTCAGCTACCATCTGGCCGCAGTGCTGGGGACGGGCAGGGGCTGACCCGGCTTGACGGACCGGCCGTCGCGGCTCCGGCGCTCCCGCCCGGTTGCACCCGCGATGTTGCTCCTTGCCCCGGGGACATGGAAAAGCCCGGCGTGTCCTGTGAACACGCCGGGCTTCCGGTGCTGGCCCGGCGAAACCGGGCCGGAACGCTGCAGCCGGGTTACTTGAGGCCAAGCTCCTTGGTGGGAATCTTGAAGGATTCCTTGGCGGTCAGGGCCGAGACGGCCGAGATGACGCAGATGACAGCGGTGAAGATGCTGATCTGGACCCAGCCGCCGGGCTTGATGCCGCCCATCGCCGCGACAATTGCCGGGGCGAAGCCTGCCATCAGGAAGCCGAGCTGGGTGCCGATGGCCAGTCCGGAGAAACGGACCTTGGTGCTGAACATTTCGGCGTAGAAGGCGGGCCACACAGCGTTGGAGGCTGCGTAGCCGAAGGAGAAGAAGCCGATTGCGGCCAGGAACATCAGCGGGACGCTGCCGGACTCGAGGCTGAGCAGGAACAGCGGCGTCAGGACCGCACTGGCCAGGGCGCCGTAGATGAAGACCGGCTTGCGGCCGATCCGGTCCGCGAGCTTGCCGAAGAGCGGCTGGGTGCCGAGGGCGACCACGTTGGCGCCGACGACGAGCCAGAGGGTGGTGGTGCCGTCCACGCCGGCGACGTTCTTCGCGTAGGCGATGGCCAGGGTGCCGAACACGGTGGAGACGGCGGCGATGAACGCGCAGGCCACGACGCGGAGGACGTCACGCCAGTGGTGCTTGAGCAGGTCTGCGACGGGGAGTTTGGAGATCTGCGCAGTTTTCTGGGCTTCCTCAAAGGCCGGGGGCTCGTGCAGGGTGCGGCGGATGAAGAACGCAACAATCACCACGACGGCGCTGAGCCAGAACGGGATGCGCCAGCCGATGCCGTACTTGATCTCATCCGGCAGGGCCAGGACGGGGATGAAGACGAGGGCTGCGAGGATCTGGCCGCCCTGGGTCCCGGTGAGCGTCCAGGAAGTGAAGAAGGCACGGCGGTTGTCCGGGGCGTGCTCCAGTGTCATCGAGGAGGCGCCGGCCTGCTCGCCGGCAGCGGAGAGGCCCTGGCAGAGACGCGCCAGCACCAGGAGGGCCGGGGCCCACCAGCCGATCGTGTTGAAGTCCGGCAGGCAGCCGATCAGGAAGGTGGAGGCGCCCATCAGCAGGAGCGTGAACATGAGGACCTTGCGGCGGCCCACCCGGTCACCGAAGTGGCCCAGAATGACGGCGCCGACCGGCCGGGCAACGTAGGCGAAGCCGAACGTCGCGAAGGACATGATCGCCGCGTTGGCGCCGGCGTCGGGGAAGAAGACTGTGGGGAAGATCAGTGCGGCGGCGGATCCGAAGATGAAGAAGTCGTAGTACTCGACGGCGCTGCCCAGGAAACTGGCGAGGGCTGCCTTCTTCGGCGTCCCTGCCGGTGTGTCAGTGCCCGGCGTCGTAGACGGGAGTGTCTGGCTCATGGTGTTCCTTTGTGTGACGACATTGTCGCGGATGGATCAGGAAGGTCTCGGCCGCCGCTGGCTTTTAAGTGTGCGGCAGCAGGAGGTTCGTGGAAAGACCCGGACGAGTAGCCACATTGTGGGAGCTACTTGTGCGATGTAGCAATCATGACTGTGAGCGTGGTCACTTGTCAACAAAAATAATCACCATCTAGAAATAGCTCTCACCATGTGAGAGCATTGGGTCATGAGTGTGAATCAAGACACAGAAGCGGACGCAGCCGCCGCCCCCGGCCCAGCCCCTGCGGGCATCGACTCCACGGCCGGCGGGAAAACTGGCCCCAAAGCCGCCAAGGAGGACTCCCGCACGGACATGGTCGGGAAGGCCCTGGGGCTGCTGGTCCTGCTTGGCGACGAGCCGCGGGGGGCGAGTGCCGCCGAGCTCTCCCGCCGGGCGGAACTCCCCTTCAGCACCACCTACCGCCTGCTGGGTTCCCTGACCCGCGACGGCTTTGTGGACTACGAGCCGGACGGCCGCCGGTACCACCTGGGCCTGCGCATCTTCCAGCTCGGCCAGCGGGTGTCCAACCATCACGGGTTCGCCGGGACGGCCCTGCCCATCCTGCGGCGCGTCACGGAGGAGACCGGCGAGGCGACCATCCTCTCGGTGCGCGACGGAAACCACCATCTGACCGTCAATAAAGTGGACGGCCCCCAGACGTTCCGCGTGACGAGCGACCCCGGGCACCTGGGTGCCCTGCACACCACCTCGGTGGGCAAGGCGCTCGTAGCCTTCGCTGACGACGCCACCCGCAGCCAGCTCGTGGAAGAGCTCGAGCTGGAGCCGCTCACCGAATTTTCGATCACCGGCCGGGAGGCCTTCCGGGCCGAGATCGAGCTGGTCCGCAAGCGTGGCTACGCCCTCATGGATGAGGAAAACGAGCTGGGCATGCGCGCCGTCGCAGTCCCCGTCTTCAACTCCCAGGGCCACGCTTTTGCTGCACTGGCCACCGCGGTCCCGGTTTTTCGGATGAGCGTGGAGGCCCTCGTGGCACTGGTCCCGCTGCTCCAGTCGGCGGCGGCAGAGCTGTCCGCACGGCTGCCCCAGCAGTGATTTCCGCGGCCCGACCGGTCGGACGCCGTTCCAATTTGTTCGCCAGTAGAACAATAGTGCAACATGTGAACAATTGCGGTACTGTAATCCCCAACACCCGGCCCGCGGCCGGCGCCCCGTGCGTCCCCGCCCGCCGAGTGCCGTTGTCAAAGGAGCTATACGGATGAGCAATCGAGCAGAGTCCTTTCTTGTGGGCCTGATAGGCGATGGCGTTGCGCCGTCCCTCACGCCCCCGATGCATGAACGCGAAGGCGACGTGCAGGGCCTCCGGTACCTCTACCGCCCCATCGACCTTACGGAGCTGGGACTTCCCGGCCAGAGCGTCGGCGAGCTCCTGACCGGCGCCTACCGGCTGGGCTTCAACGGACTGAACATCACCCACCCCTGCAAGCAGCTGGTCCTGGAACACCTGGATGAGGTCACTCCGGATGCCCGGCGCCTCGGTGCGGTGAACACGGTGACCATCCGGAACGGCCGCTTCATCGGCCACAACACCGACTTCTCCGGGTTCGCGGCCGCCCTCGCCACGGGGCTGCCGGGGGCAAAACTGAACCGCGTGGTGCAACTGGGCGCCGGGGGCGCCGGCTCCGCCGTCGCCTACGCCCTGCTCACCGCCGGGGTCCGCGAACTGGACCTGGTGGACACCGATTCGGCCCGCTGCGCGGCACGCGCCGCCGAACTGGCCGGCTTCTTCCCGGACCAGCTGGTCACCGCACGGACGACGGCGGAGCTGCCGCAGCTGATGCCGCTGGCCGACGGTTTGGTGCACTGCACCCCGGTGGGCATGGCCGCCCACCCCGGCGTCCCGCTGGACATGTCCCTCGTGACGGCGCGGCACTGGGTCGCGGATATTGTGTACCGGCCAATCGAGACCGAACTTGTCCGCGAGGCCCGCGCCAAGGGCTGCGACGTGCTCGACGGCGGCCGGATGGCCGTGGGACAGGCCGCCGACGCCTTCCGCATCTTTACCGGCCTCGAGGCCGATGCGGAGCGGATGCGCACACACTTCCTGGAACTCGTCGCCGCCGAAGAGGTGGCCGCCTGATGCGCACCGGAATCGCCACCGTCTGCCTCTCGGGCACCCTGCGGGAAAAGATGCAGGCCTGCGCCGTTGCGGGTTTCGACGGGATCGAGATCTTCGAACAGGACCTGGTCACCTCCCCGCTGAGCCCGGAGGAGGTCCGGAAGATGGCCGCCGACCTCGGCCTGACCCTGGACCTCTACCAGCCGTTCCGCGACTTCGACAGTGTGCCGGAGGAACTGCTCGCCGCCAACCTGCGCCGGGCGGAAGCGAAGTTCCGGCTGATGTCCCGGCTCGGCATGGACACCATCCTGGTCTGCTCCAACGTGGCCACCGCCAGCATCGATGACGACGGGCTCCGGGCCGAACAGCTCGCAGCCCTCGCCGCCCTCGCCCAGGACCACGGCGTCAAGGTGGCTTACGAGGCGCTGGCCTGGGGAAAGTACGTCAACGACTACGAGCACGCCCACCGTCTGGTGGAAGCGGTGGACCACCCTAACCTGGGCACCTGCCTTGATTCGTTCCATATCCTCTCCCGCGACTGGGACACCGCCCCGATCGAATCCTTCAACCCGGAGAAGATCCTCTTCGTCCAGGTGGCTGATGCGCCCAAGCTGTCCATGGACGTACTGTCCTGGAGCCGGCACTACCGGGTGTTCCCGGGCGAAGGGCAGTTCGAACTCGCCAAATTCCTCGGCCACGTGGTCCGGGCCGGCTACACCGGTCCGGTGTCCCTGGAGGTTTTCAACGACGTTTTCCGCCAGTCCGACGTCGAACGCACCGCCGTGGATGCCATGCGGTCGCTGATCTGGCTCGAGGAGCAGAGCGCCAAGTGGCTGGACGCGGCTCCGGCTGCCGGAAATGTCGCCGGTACACGCCCGGCCGGCCGCCGCCGTTACCCGATGGAACTGGCCACGCTGCCGCAGGTGGCCGAACCGGCCGGCTTCAACTTCGCCGAGGTCAGGGCCGCGGACACCACCGGACTGGAGTCCCTGCTGGGCCAGGTGGGATTTGCGTTCAACGGGCGCCACCGGACCAAGAATGTGCAATTGTGGACCATGGGCCACGCCCGCTTGATCATCAATGAGGAGTCCGCCGAGGACCCCCAGGCAGCCGGCGCGCCCGCCATTTCTGCCTTGGGCTTCGACGTCGATTCCCCCGTGATCGCCGCGGCCCGGGCCCAGCAGCTCAAGGCCCCGGCCGTGCCGCGCAAGAGCCAGGCCGACGAGGAAGTCTTCCAGGGTTTCGCCGCTCCGGACTCCACCGAGATCTTCCTGTGCCAGGGCAGCCCCGACGGAACTGCCGTGTGGACCCGCGAATTCGGCGAGGCAATGGACGCCCCCGCTGCCGGCCGGGTGGCGGGGCGGAGTGCCGTCATCGACCACGTGAACCTGGCGCAGCCCTGGCAGCACTTCGACGAAGCCGTCCTCTTCTATACGAGCGCCCTGGCCCTGGAACCGCAGCCGTACGCGGAAGTCGCCAGCCCCACCGGCCTGGTCCGGTCCCAGGTGATGCTCACCCGCGACCGCGGCGTCCGCCTGGTGCTGAACCTTGCCCCGCTGATCCAGCGCGACGGTGCCGGCACCGGCCAGCGCCGGACCTACCAGGAACACATCGCCTTCGCCGTGGATGACCTGGTGGCAACGGCCCGTGCCGCGAAGGCCCGCGGCCTTGATTTCCTCCAGATCCCGGAAAACTACTACGAGGACCTCGACGCGCGGTTCGACCTGGACCCGTCCTTCCTGGCCACCCTCCGGGAGCTCAACCTGCTCTACGACCGCGACGCCGACGGCGAGTTTCTGCACTTCTACACCGCCACTGTCGGCAGCGTGTTCTTCGAAATGGTGGAGCGCCGCGGATCCTACGACGGCTACGGGGCGCCCAACGCCCCGGTGCGGCACGCCGTCCAGTACGACCACCTGCACCAGCTGAATCCCATTTCCTGACCGGCCCGAGCAAAACCAAACATCAACACCCAACGAAAGGAGGCTGCTGTGCCTGAAGAACTCAATCTCGAGATCTACAACCCGGATCCGCTCACCGAAGACGTGTCCGACGAAGCCACGGAGGCCGCACCGAAGACGTATGCGCCCCTTGATGCTGCCGCAGAGTCGCAGGCGGACCTCAGTGCCGAGATGAAGGCCATCGGCGAGGCTTACGCGCAGGCGCTCAAGAACGGCGCCCCGGCAGAGATCCAGCCCCGGCTGGACTATGCACCGTACCGCAGCAGCGTCCTGCGTCACCCCACCAAGGATCTGCACCACGCGGACCCGGAAACCATTGAGCTGTACTCTCCCGCGTTCGGACACATGGACGTGCACGCGCTGGAAGCGGACCTGACCATCCAGCACAACGGTGAACCGCTCGGAGAACGCATCGTCGTCTCCGGCCGCGTGCTCGACGGCGACGGCCGTCCCGTCGCCGGCCAGCTGGTGGAGATCTGGCAGGCGAATTCCGCCGGCCGCTACATCCACAAACGCGACCAGCACCCGGCCCCGCTGGACCCCAACTTCACCGGCGTCGGCCGCTGCATCACGGGCGCCGACGGCTCCTACAGCTTCACCACGATCAAGCCCGGTGCCTACCCGTGGAAGAACCACCTCAACGCCTGGCGCCCGGCCCACATCCACTTCTCCCTGTTCGGGCAGGAGTTCACCCAGCGGATCGTCACCCAGATGTACTTCCCCGGCGACCAGCTCTTCCCGCTGGACCCGATCTACCAGTCGATTGTGGACCAGGACGCCCGGGACCGGCTTGTGGCCACCTACAACCACGAGCAGACCAAGCCCGAGTGGGCCCTGGCGTACAACTGGGACATCGTCCTGACCGGGTCGAAACGGACCTGGACAGAGAACGAGGCCCTGGGAGCAGAAGGAGACGACCATGAATAAGGCCAGCATGAGTAAACTCACCCCGACGCCAGGCCAGACCGTGGGCCCCTTCTACGGCTACGCGCTGCCCTACACCAAGGACCGCGAGCTGCTGGCCCCCGGCTCCCCGGGCTCCATCCGGCTGCAGGGCACCGTCTACGACGGCGCCGGGCACCCGATCCCGGACGCGATCCTGGAAATCTGGCAGGCGGACGCCGAGGGCAAGGTCCCGCACCACACGGGTTCGCTCGTGCGCGACGGCTACACCTTCACCGGCTTCGGCCGCAGCGCCGTGGGCAACACCGGCTCCTTCACCTTCACCACGGTCAACCCCGGCCCCACCGAGGAAGGCGCAGCGCCGTTCATCTCCGTCGCGGTCTTCGCCCGTGGCCTCATGAACCGTCTCTTCACCCGGATCTACCTGCCGGAGAACGAGGAGGCCCTGGCCGCGGATCCGCTGTTGTCCTCGCTGGATCCGGAACGCCGCAAGACGCTGATCGCACGCCGCGACGCCGACGGCGGCCTGACCTGGGATGTCCGGCTTCAAGGTGCGGGCGAGACGGTGTTCCTCGACTTCGAGGGTGCCTCGAAGTGATTCCTCGTGAAACCAGCGGAGCCACCGAAGGCGACGCCGGCCTGCAGGGTGATTTTGGCCTGCTGAGCCCCGTGTCGGCGTCGCCCCTCGTGGCGGTGCTGACCGGGGACCGGGCCGTGCTGGCGGCCATTCTCCGGGTCGAGGCCGCCTGGGCCGTGGTCCTGGAACAGGCCGCCCTCGCCCCGGCCGGGTCCGCCGCGGTGGTCGCCTCGGCCGCCGAGGCGGGCCGCTATGACGTCGCGGACCTTGCCGTGCGCGCCCAGGGCGGCGCCAACCCGGTGATCCCGCTGCTGGCGGACCTCCGCAGGCAGGTCAATGCCCTTGACACGGCGGGAATCGGTGCCGGGAAAGCCGTGCACACCTCGCTGACCAGCCAGGACGTGCTTGACAGTGCCCTCATGCTGCTGTGCAGGGAGGCGGTCCGCGGACTGCTCACCGAGCTCAAGGCAACGACGGCGGCACTGGCCGCCCTCGCCGAAGAGCATGCGGACACCCTGTGCGTGGGCCGCAGCCTCACCCAGCACTCCCTGCCGTTCAGCTTCGGGCTCAAGGCGGCCCAATGGTTCCACGGCCTTGCCGCGGCCGCCCGCCGGCTTGAGGCCCTCGATTTCCCCGTGCAGACCGGGGGAGCGGCCGGAACCCTGGCCGCCGGCACCGTCCTGGCGGCGGGCTCGGGCCTGGACCCCCTGGATCTCTCCGACCGGCTGGCCGCGGAACTCGGCCTCGCCGCGGTCCCGGCGCCCTGGCACACGAACCGGCTGGCCGTCACCTCCCTCGGCGACGCCCTGGCCGCCGTGACGGACGCTGCGGGCAAGATCGCCGCCGACGTGCTGTTCCTCAGCCGCCCGGAAGTCGCCGAGCTCGCCGAGCCCCGCGCCGCCGGCCGGGGCGGGTCCTCGGCCATGCCGCAGAAGCAGAACCCCGTGCTGTCCGTGCTGGTCCGCAGCGCGGCCCTGCAGGCGCCCGGCCAGGCCGCGCAGCTGCACCTGGCCGCCGCCAACTTCAACGACGAACGCCCCGACGGTGCCTGGCACAGCGAATGGCCGGCGCTGCGCCAGCTCCTCCGCCTCGGCCTCGGCGCCGCCGTGCAGCTCCGCGAACTCGCCGAGGGCCTGCAGGTCTTCCCCGATGCCATGCGGCGCAACCTGGAGCTGTCCGGGCCGCTGCTGCTCAGCGAGGCCGTCACCGCCGCCGTCGCACCGCTCCTGTCCGGCAGCATCCCGGGTAAGACCAGCGCAGACGGCAAGCAGCGGCTGCAGTCCGTGGTGGACCAGACACTCCAGGTCCCGGCCGCGGACCAGGCGTCCACCTACCGGCGGCTGCTCCGCGCGGCCGTCCCGACGGAACTGCTCTCCGACGCCCGGCTGGAGGAGCTGCTCGATCCGGCCAACTACCTCGGCCAGGCCGCCGAAATCTCCCGGCGCATCCTTGCCGCCTACCCGGAATACGGCGTCAGCGTCACCGACACAGTCGCCGGAACCCGCAACCCATCACCGACCCCCGAGCTGAACGGAGCCTCCCGTGGCTAGACCAACAGTCAAGGCAGTACTGCTGTCGCCCCAGCGCCCGCTGGGCGAGAAGCCCCTCCTCGTGGTGGGCCCGTCCCTGGGTACGTCCACGTTGCTGTGGACCCAGGCAGGCGCCCTGCTCGGGGACGACGTCGACGTCGTCGCCTGGGACCTGCCGGGCCACGGCATCTCACCGGCCGCGAAGGAGACATTCACCGTCGCCGAACTGGCAGACGCCGTCGTCGAGCTGGTGGATTCGATCGCCCCCGGAGCGAGATTCCACTACGCCGGCGTGTCGCTGGGCGGCGCCACCGGCTTGCAGCTGGGCATCAAGCACGGCGAACGGCTCAAAAGCCTGTCCGTGCAGTGCACCGGGGCGAAGCTCGGCACACCCGAGGGATGGCTGGAACGCGCGGAAACGGTTCGCACCCAAGGCACGCCCGTGATGATCCAGGGATCTGCCCAGCGCTGGTTCGGTCCCGGCTTCATGGAACACCAGCCCGAACTCAGCGGCCGGCTGCTGCACAGCCTGCGCGACGCCGACCGGTTCAGCTACGCCTTCTGCTGCGAGGCCCTCGCCGGCTTCGACGTCCGGGACGAGCTCGGCAGCATCAGCGTCCCCACCCAGGCTGTCGCCGGCGCCCAGGACAGCGTTGCCCCGCCGTCCTTCGCAGAGGCGATCGTCGAAGGGATCACAGCGGGCGGCGGCACAGCCAGTGCCATCACCCTCGAAGGGGTGGCACACCTGGCCCCGTTTGAGGCACCCGGCCACGTCGCCGAGCTGCTGCGGAGCCTCATCACGTGGACCGAATCCAGCGGAGCAGCCAAGTGACCGGCCCGGATCTCAGCGGCGCAGCCCGGAACGGCGTAGTCCAGCCGGACGCCACCAGCCAGGAAATCTACGACGGCGGAATGGTGGTCCGGCGCGAGGTGCTCGGTGCCGCGCATGTGGACCGCGCCAACGCCAGCAAGGATTCCTTCACCGAGGACTTCCAGGACATGATCACCAGGATCGCCTGGGGCGGTATCTGGACCCGGCCAGGTCTGACCCGGCAGATGCGCTCCGCCGTCACCATCACCGCGATGGTGGCCCACGGCCATTGGGAAGAACTGGCCATGCACCTCCGCGCTGCCGTTACCAACGGCCTGAGCCGGGACGAGATCAAGGAAATCCTGCTGCAGACCGCCATCTACTGCGGGGTTCCCTCCGCCAACACCGCCTTCAAGACAGCGCAGCAAGTCTTCCATTCCATGGACAACGCCGGAATGGACAACACTGAAATGGACAAAACCTCATGAACCAGGCCTACCTGTACGACGCCGTGCGGACCCCGTTCGGGAAGTTCGGTGGCGGGCTTGCCGGTGTCCGCCCGGACGATCTTGCCGCCCATGTGATCGGTGAGGCCGTGAGGCGCGCGCCGAAGCTCGACGTCGAGCGGATCGATGAGGTGGTGTTCGGCAACGCCAACGGTGCGGGCGAGGAAAACCGCAACATCGCCCGGATGGGCACCCTGCTGGCGGGCCTGCCGGTCTCGATCCCGGGGACCACGGTGAACCGGCTCTGCGGTTCCTCGCTGGACGCGGCGATTATCGCCTCGCGGCAGATCAACACCGGCGACGCGGAGCTGATGCTGGTCGGCGGCGCCGAATCGATGTCCCGCGCCCCCTGGGTGCTGCCGAAAACGGAGAAGCCCTACCCGGCCGGGGACATGACGCTGGTCTCCACCACGCTGGGCTGGCGGCTGGTGAACCAGGCCATGCGCCCGGACTGGACCGTGTCCCTGGGCGAGGCCACCGAACGGCTGCGGGAGAAGTACGGGATCACCCGGGCCGCGCAGGATGAATTCTCCGCCAACTCCCACAACCTCGCCGCCGCGGCCTGGGACGAGGGCTTCTACGACCAGCTCGTCACCGTGGTCCCGGGCACGGACCTGACCCGGGACGAGGGTATCCGTGCCGGGTCCTCGGCGGAGAAACTCGCCGGGCTCAAGACCGTGTTCCGGACCGAGGACGGCACCGTCACCGCCGGGAACGCCTCGCCGCTCTCGGACGGCGCGTCCGCGGCCTGGCTCGGCTCCGAGAACGCCGCGGGCATTCTGGGCCTGGAGCCGCTGGCCCGGATCGCGGGCCGCGGCGCGCACGCGAACGATCCGCAGTACTTCGGCTACGCCCCGGTGGAGGCCGCGAACAAGGCCCTCGCGAAGGCCGGGATCGGCTGGGACCAGGTCGGCGCCGTCGAACTCAACGAGGCGTTCGCCGCGCAGTCCCTGGCCTGCATCAATGCCTGGGGCATCGATGCCTCGATCGTGAACCGGCACGGCGGCGCGATTGCCATGGGCCACCCCCTGGGCGCGTCCGGCGGCCGCATCCTCGGCACCCTGGCCCGGTCCCTGCAGGCCTCCGGTGAACGCTGGGGCGTCGCCGCGATCTGCATCGGCGTCGGCCAGGGACTCGCAGTCGTCCTCGAAAACGTCACCGCAACCGCCACCAGCACAGTAAAGGGCTAGGACATGCTGAACTTTGTAGACAGCGTCGGCGAGGCTGTCGCCGGCATCAAGGACGGCTCCACCGTCATGATCGGCGGCTTCGGCAACGCCGGCCAGCCGTTCGAGCTCATCGACGCGCTGATGGACTGCGGCGCCACCGGCCTGACCGTCGTCAACAACAACGCCGGCCAGGGCGACCAGGGCCTCGCGCTGCTGATCAAGGAAGGCCGGGTGAAGAAAATGATCTGTTCCTTCCCTAGGCAGTCCGACTCCTGGCACTTCGATGCGAAGTTCCGCGCCGGCGAGATCGAACTGGAACTTGTCCCGCAGGGCAACCTCGCCGAGCGGATCCGCGCCGCCGGCGCCGGGATCGGCGGCTTCTTCACCCCCACGGGCTACGGCACCATGCTGGCCGAAGGCAAGGAAACCCGCATCCTCGACGGCCGCGGCCAGGTCTTCGAAACCCCCATCCACGCCGACGTCGCACTCATCAAGGCGCTCAAGGCCGACGGCAAGGGCAACCTCGTCTACCGCAAGACGGCCCGGAACTTCGGCCCGATCATGGCCGCCGCCGCCAAACACACCGTGGTCCAGGTGTCCGAAATCGTCCCCACGGGCGGCTTGGACCCGGAGATCGTCGTGACCCCCGGAATCTACGTCAACAGCATTGTGAAGGTGGCCTGAGATGAGCAGCCAGTCCAATGACCAATCGGCAAGCCCCGCCGGCATCCGGACCTCCGACAAGCCGCTGGGCCGCGATGACCTGGCCCGCATAGTGGCCCGGGACATCAAACCCGGCTCCTTCGTGAACCTGGGCATCGGCCAGCCCACCCTGGTCTCCAACTACCTCGAACCGGAGCAGAACATCACGCTCCACACCGAGAACGGCATGCTGGGCATGGGCCCCGAAGCCACCGGGGACCAGATCGACGGCGACCTCATCAACGCCGGCAAGATCCCGGTGACCGAACTCCCCGGGGCGTCCTACTTCCACCATGCCGACTCCTTCGCGATCATGCGCGGCGGGCATCTGGACATCTGCGTGCTCGGGGCCTTCCAGGTCTCCGCGACCGGCGACCTCGCCAACTGGCACACAGGCGCGACGGACGCGATCCCGGCCGTCGGCGGGGCCATGGACCTCGCCACCGGCGCCAAGGATGTCTTCGTCATGATGACCCTCCTGACCCGCGAAGGGATCTCCAAACTCGTCGAGAGCTGCAGCTACCCGCTCACCGGCATCGGCTGTGTGACCCGCGTGTACACGGACAAAGCCGTATTCCTGACCGGCCCCGACGGTGTTGAGGTCCGGGAAACGTTCGGCTGCACCCTGGAGGAACTGCAGGACATGGTTCCGGTGCCGCTCAAGGCCGCCGCCGCCGTCGGAAGCTGAGCATCCGCTCGCACGGATAAAGTGGTGCGGGACCGAGAGGCATGGAAATGATTGACGCAGCAAAGGGCGCCAAGGCCGCCGGCGCGCCGGCGGCCAGTGACCAGTACGTGCAGTCGCTGGCGCGCGGGCTGGCGGTGATCCGCGCCTTCGACACGGACCATCCGAAGATGACGCTGACGGAAGTGGCAGCACGGACGGACCTCACCCGGGCGACGGCCAGGCGGTTCCTCTACACGCTCGTGGAGTTGGGTTATGTCCGCACCGACGGCAAGATCTTCGCCCTGACCGCCAAGGTGCTGCAGCTCGGCTACGCCTATTTGTCCGGACTCTCGCTGCCGCAGCTCGCCCAGCCCCACCTCGAGGAGCTGTCCCTCCAGCTGGGGGAGTCGACGTCGGCCGCCGTGCTGGAGGGCACGGACATCGCCTACATCGCCCGGGTGGCGACGCGCCGGATCATGACCGTCGGCATCACCGTCGGCACCCGTTTTCCGGCGTACGCCACCTCGATGGGCAGGGTGTTGCTGGCCGCCCTGCCGCCCGCCCAGCTGCAGGACTACCTGGCCAGCACAGAAATCCGGCCCCTGACCCCGCTGTCCATCGGGACGCGCGAGGGACTGCTCGCCGAGCTGGCCGCCGTCAGAAAGCAGGGCTGGTGCCTGCTGAACCAGGAACTTGAGCTCGGCCTGATGTCCATCGCCGCGCCGGTCCACGACGGCCCCAAGGTGGTTGCCGCGATCAACGTCTCATTGCAGGCCCAGTCGGTCGCGAGCCAGCCGGACCCGGCGGCCTACCTGGACTCGGTGCGGGCGGCAACAGTGGCCACCGCCGAAGTCATCTCCGCGGACCTGTCCTCCGGGCGCTAGGGGAACTCAGCTGGAAGTGTCCGTTGCCGGTGCGGTAGAGACCGTGATGGTGACCCCTGCGGCGTCGTCACGGATGTTGAGGTGAAGGTCCTTGCCCACAAGTGAGGCGTGGATGTCCTCGCTGTCCGCCGGGGCGAGTTGCTCCGCCAGCCGCGTGACCGCCCGCGCCATGGCGCGGCCCCAGTCGTGGGGATCCGTGCTGGATGCTTCGGCCTCAGCCGAGTAGTTCTCCTGTGGTTCGGACATATGCTCCCGCTTCCCGCCCTTGGAGTGCGGCCTGCCAGGCTGATCCGGACAGGCAGCCGGCCCGAACCAGGCTCGGGACGGCAGGCTCCAGTACTTGAGCATGGCCAGTCTAGTGACTCCGGCGCGCGGGCGTCCACGGTTCGCGCTGCGGCTGCGGAGGTTACGCACGGAATCCCGTTAGGATTTCAATCCGGGACACTCCACGTCCCCCTTGCCCTCGAAGGACGCCATGCCAGAGAATCCCGCGCTCGACAGCACACCACCCACCAGGCGCGCCGCCGTGGTCATCAACCCCGCCAAATCAGTTGGTCCGGCGCTCCAGGGCGCCATCCTCCGGCTCTGCGAAACACAGGGCTGGGCCGAGCCGCTCTGGCTTGAAACCACGGTCGAGGACCCGGGCGCCGGCCAGGCGCGGGAGGCCCTGGAGGCCGGGGTCGACGTCGTCATCGCCGCCGGCGGCGACGGCACCGTGCGCTGCGTCGCCGAGGTGCTCGCCGGTACCGGAACACCCATGGGGCTGGTGCCGCTGGGAACCGGAAACCTCCTGGCCCGCAACCTCGGCGTGGACATCACCGACCCGGTCTCCGCCTGCTACGACGTGCTCACCGGCAGCGAACAGGCCATCGATGTCGTCAAGGCCCGGCTGAACCACTCGGACGAGGAGCAGGTGTTCCTGGTGATGGCCGGACTCGGCTACGACGCCGCCATCATGGCAGACACCGTCGATGTGCTCAAAGACCGCATGGGCTGGCTTGCGTACGTTGAGGCCGGCATCCGCAAACTCCCCGGCAAACCGGTCAAGGCGCGGATCAGCGTCGACGGCGGGGAACCCGTCCGCCGCAGGATCCGCAGCGTCATGATCGGCAACTGCGGCCGGATCATGGGCGGAGTCGAGATCTTCCCGGACGCCAAGATCGACGACGGCGTGCTGGACCTGCTGGTCCTGGCCCCGCGGGGCCGGCTTGGCTGGCTGGGGGTTGTTGCCGGGATCTTTGGCCGGAACAAGAGCGAGACGGAATCCGTGGAGTACTTCCAGGGTAAAACCGCCGAGATCACCCTGGAGCACGAGCAGGAATTCCAGCTGGACGGTGACCACCTCGGCACCGGAACGCATCTCGCCGTGGCCGTCGAGCGTGATGCCCTGAAGATCCTGATGACCGCCTAAAACACCTTCCGCCGGCGTTTGGCGCTACTTGCCTCTCAGATTCCGGTGCCGCCGCGGCGTGGTTAGCAAAGGCAAGTATCAACCACTCGTGACCGGGGTATTCCCACCAACTTTGATTGGCTCAGGCATCAAACGATGCAGCCAATTGCCTTTGGAGGGAGCCGCAATGGCACGCTGGTTCGTTGTCGCCCCGGATGTTCGGCCGAATGACCGGACATCCTTAATTTGTGCGGACCATGCGTCCGCGGACCCACGGCCCACTGGCCCGGGCGGGTGCCGGTGACACCCCGGTCCGAGGGCATGCCGCACGGCCTGGCCCTCAACTTTCCCGGATACAACACTGACCGCCCCGGGGGGACGGTGGCCGACCTCGCGTATGCGCCCCACGCCCTGCACACGTCCCATGGCGGCCCCGGTGCTCCCGCAAGCTTCGTGCCACTCCGGCCCTCCGTTCCCCCCGCCGTGGACGCCGCGGGATCACCCGCCGGTACGACCGCCGCCACCACGGCCCCGGCAAAGCTCTCCGGCCGGCAATGGGCGCGGTTCCTGCGGCGGCTGCTGCGCGGCACGGACGCCGCGCTGGTCATCGTCTGCGTCGCCGCTGGATTCCTCGTCCCGTTCGAGGGCGGCCAGCCCTTCACGGGAAGCCTCGCTGACCTGAACGCGGCCCTCATCGGAGGGGTCCTCGGCGTGATGTGGATTGCGGCCCTGGGCCTCTACCGCACCAGGGACACGAAGATCCTGGGAGCCGGAACCAGTGAGTACAAACGTGTCGCGGCCGCCAGCGGCGCGGTCTTCGGGCTGCTCGCCGTCGGCCTGGTGGCGTTCCGCATCCAGCCGGCGTCGGCGTTCTACCTGGTCTCCCTCCCGCTGGGACTCACCCTCCTGCCCGTCAGCCGCTGGGCTGCCCGGCGCTGGTACAACTCGCGGCAGTCCCAGGGACAGTACCTTGTCAGGGCGATCGTCATCGGCCAGGCCGAGGACGTTCGGTATGTACTCAAGCGGATCGCCCGGAAGTCCGGCGCCGTCTACGAGATCCTCGGCGTATCGTTGCCCGGCGGGCGGCGGGGGACCTCGTTCGACGTCGACGGCCGGCGGGTGCCGGTCCTTTCCTCCACCGATGACGTGGTCCGGACGGTTGGCCGCTGCGGGGCAGAGGCTGTCATCGTGGCCGGCCCGGTGCCCGGCGGCAACCAGTACATCCGCGAACTGGGCTGGGGACTGGAAGAGCACCAGGCGGAACTGGTGCTGGCCTCGTCCCTGACCAACGTTGCCGGGCCCCGGATCCACTGGCGCCCGGTGGAGGGGCTGCCGTTGATGCACGTGGATGTGCCCCGGTACAGCGGAGCCAAGCATGCTTTCAAGCGGCTGCTGGACATTGCGGTGGCCGCCGCCGCCCTGGTCCTGCTGTCGCCCGTCTTCCTCGTCCTGGCGGTCATCGTCAAGCGCGACAGCCCGGGACCTGTCCTGTTCCGGCAGGAGCGGGTGGGCAAGGCCGGGCAGCCTTTCCGGATGCTCAAGTTCCGGTCCATGGTCACAGACGCCGAAGCCGCACTGGCTGGTCTCGGGGCGCAAAACGATGGCGCCGGCGTTCTCTTCAAAATGCGCCATGATCCCCGGGTGACCCGCTGCGGACGCTGGATGCGCCGTTACTCGCTGGACGAACTGCCGCAGTTCTGGAACGTCCTCTGCGGCGAAATGAGCCTGGTCGGGCCCCGCCCGCCCTTGCAGCGTGAGGTGGGCGGCTACGAGCGGCACACGCACCGCCGGCTGCTGATCAAGCCGGGGATTACCGGGCTGTGGCAGGTCAACGGCCGCTCGGACCTGCCGTGGGATGAGGCGGTGCGGCTGGATCTCTACTACGTCGAAAACTGGTCGATCATGGGCGACGTCATCATCATATGGCGCACCTTCAGGGCTATGTGCGTGCCTGCCGGCGCGTACTGACTGAGTGAGGAAACACAATGGATGAAACACGTTCGGGGTACTCCCGCGGCCTGATGCGGGCAGCGGTCATCGGCGCGGGCTATTGGGGGCCCAACCTGGCGCGGAACTTCGCAGCCAGTCCCGACTGGGAGCTGGCCGGAATCGTCGACCTGGACCAGCCGCGGGCGGCCAAGCTCGCCGCGGCCCACGGCGGGGTTCCCGTTTTCCGGTCCATTGACGAGTTGCTGGACACGGCCGACGTCGACGCCGTCGCGATTGCGACGCCGGCCCACACCCACCACGGCATCGCCCTGACGGCGCTGAAGGCAGGGAAGCATGTGCTGGTCGAAAAGCCCCTCGCCGACAGCCGGATCAAGGGGCTGGAGATGGTCGAGGAGGCGGACGAGCGGGGGCTGGTCCTGATGGCGGACCACACTTACTGCTACACCCCGGCCGTCCTGAAGATCCGGGAACTGATCTCCGACGGGTCGCTCGGTGACATCCTGTTCATCGATTCGGTCCGGATCAATCTTGGGCTCGTGCAGCCGGACGTCGACGTTTTCTGGGACCTGGCCCCGCACGACCTGTCCATCCTCGACTTCATCCTGCCTGAGGGGCTGCGGCCGGTGGAAGTCGCGGCGCACGGCGCGGATCCCCTGGGCACCGGTCACGCCTGCATCGGGCACCTGACGTTCGCGTTGCCCAACGACGCCATGGCCCACGTCCACGTCAACTGGCTCAGCCCGACGAAGATCCGCCAGCTGGTGGTCGGCGGCTCCCGGCGCACCCTCGTCTGGGATGACTTGAACCCCCAACAGCGGCTCAGCGTCTACGACCGCGGAGTCAGCCTGGACCGCCAGACACGGTCCGCGGCCGACCGGAAGGCCTCGGCCATCTCCTACCGGCTGGGTGACACCTGGTCACCGGCACTGCCCGAACACGAGGCGCTGGGCCAGATGGTGGCCGAATTTGCCAGCAGCATCCGGCAGCAGCGCCCGGCCCGGACCAGCGGCGCTTCCGGCCTGCGGGTGCTGTCCGTGCTGGAGGCCGTCAGCGACAGCCTCAGCGCGGATGGGAAGGCCAGCATCGTCGTCGGCAATGAAGCGAAGCTGGAGGTCAGCAAATGAGCACGCTGCAGGGTGCGCAGGTCCTGGTCACCGGCGGAGCGGGGACCATCGGTTCCACCGTTGTGGACCATTTGCTCGACGCCGGGGCCGGCAGGATCGATGTGCTGGACAACCTGGTCCGTGGCCGCCGGGCCAACCTCGATCCGGCGATCGCCAGCGGCCGGGTCCAGCTCATCGAAGGGGACCTCCGCGACCGGGACCTGGTCCACGACCTGAGCCGGGGCAAGGATATCGTCTTCCACCAGGCCGCCATCCGGATCACCCAGTGCGCGGAGGAACCCCGGCTGGCGCTCGAGGTGCTGGTCGACGGGACCTTCAACGTGCTCGAGGCCGCATCCGCGCAGCGGGTCGGCAAGCTCGTAGCGGCCTCCAGCGCCTCGGTCTACGGCATGGCGGAGACCTTCCCGACGTCGGAACGCCATCACCACCACAACAACGACACGTTCTACGGCGCAGCAAAGTCCTTCAACGAGTCCATGGCCCGCAGCTTCCGTGCGATGTCCGGCCTGGACTACGTGCTGTTGCGCTACTTCAACGTGTACGGGCCCCGGATGGACGTCCATGGCCTCTACACCGAGGTGCTGGTCCGCTGGATGGAGCGCATCGAGGACGGGCTGCCGCCGCTGATCTTTGGTGACGGACAGCAGACCATGGATTTCGTGCACACCCGGGACGTGGCCCGGGCCAACATCCTCGCCGCAGGCAGCGGGGTGGACGAGGGGGTGTACAACGTCGCCAGCGGAGCCGAGACAAGCCTGCTGGAACTTGCCGAGGCGCTGTTGCGGGCCATGGATTCAGAACTGCACGTGGAGCACGGCCCCGAGCGGGCCGTCAACGGCGTCGTCCGGCGGCAGGCGGATACCGCAGCGGCCAGGCGCGACCTTGGGTTCAGTGCCGAAACCGGACTCGAGGACGGGCTGCGGGAACTCGTGGACTGGTGGCGGCCGCTGCGCGTAGAGATTGCGGATGCCAGGGTCGGAGGTGCGCGGTGACGGTCAGCCAGGACCGGGCCGTGAGCCGGATCAACGTGATGAAGCCCTGGCTCGGGACCGAGGAAGCCGAGGCCGTGGCCGAAGTGATCGCCTCCGGCTGGGTGGCGCAAGGACCCCGCGTCGCGCGCTTCGAGGAAGCGTTCGCCGGCACGCAGCAGGCCAGCCACGCCGTCGCCGTCTCCAACTGCACCACGGCCCTGCACCTGGCACTGAAAGTGGCCGGCATCGGACCGCGCGACGACGTTGTGGTGCCTTCCCTGTCCTTCATCGCCACGGCCAACGCGGTCACGTATGTGGGCGCCAGGCCGGTCTTTGCCGACGTCGAGCCGGACACCGGGAACGTGTCCGCGCGGACCCTCGCCGCGGCCCTGACCCCGTCCACCCGCGCGGTGATCGTGGTCGACCAGGGCGGCATGCCGGTCGATCTGCTTCCGATCCGGGCCCTCTGCGACGGACTGGGCATCACTGTGATCGAGGACGCGGCCTGCGCTGCGGGCTCCACCTACCGGGGCCGGCCGGTGGGAGCAGGCGCCGAGCTTGCCGCCTGGTCATTCCACCCCCGCAAAATCCTCACCACCGGGGAAGGCGGGATGCTGACCACCCACAACGCGGCATGGGCGGACCGCGCCCGGAAGCTGCGCGAACACGCCATGAGCGTCTCCGCGAACGACCGGCACTCCGCGGTCCTGGCGCCGCCGGAGGAGTACGGGGAAATCGGGTTCAACTACCGGATGACGGACATGCAGGCCGCCGTCGGGCTCGTTCAACTGGGCCGGCTGGACGAGGCGGTGGCCCGGCGCCGGGCCATCGTCGCCACCTACCGGGAGGCGCTCTCCGGGGTGGCGGGGCTTCGCTTCAGCCAGGACCCTCCGTACGGCACCAGCAATTTCCAGTCCTTCTGGTTCGAACTCCTGCCGGATTTCGTCCTTGGGCGCGAAGAACTGCTCGAGCGGCTGGCCAACGACGGGATATCCGCCCGGCGGGGCATCATGGCCGCGCACCGTCAGCCCGCCTACGCCGGTCTGAACACCGGGAGGGCGGACCTGTCCGTGACGGAACGGCTCACGGACCACACCGTGATTCTGCCCGTCTACCACCAGCTGACCCCGGACGAGCAGTCCCGGGTCATCGATTCGATCCTGAAGGCTGCGGGGAATTCTGATGACTGAGTTATTGCTGATTGGCGCCAGCGGCCTTGCCCGCGAGGTGCTGGCCTGCGTCCGCGAGAACGGCCAGTTCGACGTGGTCGGAATCCTGGACGATGACGAATCCAAGGTCGGGTCAGCCCTGGACGGTGCACCCGTCATGGGACCCGCCAGCCACGCCCTCCGCTACCCGGAGGCACGTGTGGTTGTCTGCATCGGTGCAGGGAAGGCCCGCGAGCGGATTGTCGCCAGACTCGCCGGGCTGGGCTTCCCGAGCCACCGCTTCGCGACGGTGGTCGACCCTTCCGTGCGGGTTCCGTACTGCTGCGAGGTCGGTCCCGGGAGCATCCTGATGGGCAACGTCACACTGACCGCCGGCATCACGGTCGGGAGCCACGTCGTGATGATGCCCGGGGTGACGCTGACCCACGACGATGTTGTGGAGGACTTCGCCACCCTCGCCGCCGGCGTTTCCCTGGGCGGCGGTGTCAGGATCGGCCGCGCGGCATACCTGGGCATGAACTCCTGTGTGCGGGAACGCACCAGGGTGGGGGCCGGAACCAGGGTCGGCATGGGAGCCGCCGTGCTGGGCGACGTTCCCGACGGAGAAACCTGGGCCGGGGTCCCGGCACGGGTGCTCGAACCCTCAGCGGCGGCTGCCGGTGGTGCGCGGTGACCAGGGCCGGGACCGCCAGCATGTCTGTCCCCTTCGTCGACCTGGGGGCCCAGCAGGACGAGATAGCCGCTGAAGTCGAGCTCGGGCTGAAGGACGTCTTTGCACGGACCTCCTTCATCGGAGGCCCGGCCGTGGCCGAATTTGAGCAGGCCTACGCCCGGTTCCTCGGTACCCGGAATTGCGTCGGGGTGGCCAACGGCACGGACGCCCTGGAACTGGCACTCCGTGCTTCCGGGGTCACGTCCGGAGCGGAGGTCATCCTCCCCGCGAACACCTTCATCGCGACCGCCGAGGCGGTAAGCCGGATCGGGGCCGTGCCGGTGCTCGTCGACGTCGACCCCGACTACCTGCTGATCGATCCAGAGCGGGTTGCGGACGCTGTGACACCCCGGACCCGGGCCATCATGCCCGTCCATTTGTTCGGTCAGACGGCCTTCGTTGAGCGCCTGGCCCCGGTTGCGGCCGCCTGCGGCGCGGTTATTGTCGAAGACGCCGCGCAATCCCAGGGCGCTTCCCGCCACGGCCGCTTCGCCGGCACGCTGGGACTGGCCGCGGGCACGAGCTTTTATCCGGGCAAAAACCTCGGTGCCGCCGGAGATGCCGGAGCTGTGGTGACGGACGACGACGACGTCGCAGCCCGGGTCCGCATGCTTGGTGCCCACGGCAGCGAACGGAAGTACCAGCACGAAGCGGTCGGCATGAACTCGCGCCTCGACACCATCCAGGCAGTGGTGCTCAACGCCAAGCTGCGCAGGTTGGCGGTGTGGAACGAACGACGGCGGCAGGCCGCGGCACGCTACCAGGAGCTGCTGGCGGACCTGTCCGGCGTCGAGCTTCCCCGCACGGCCCCGGGCAACCTCGACGTCTGGCATCTGTACGTCATCCGGGTGCCGGAACGGGACCGCGTTCTTGCCACCTTGAACGAGGCGGGTATCGGCGCCGGCATCCACTACCCCGTTCCGGTGCACCTCAGCCGCGCCTACCGGGGCCTGGGCCTCGGTCCCGGATCCCTCCCGGTCACGGAGCGGGCCGCCCATGGCATGCTGTCGCTGCCGATCTTCCCGCACATCAGCGAGGCGCAGCAGCAGTACGTGGCGGACCAGATGCGGGCAGCCCTGGGCGCAATACCGGGAGGAGCATCATGACGTCCATCGCCGAAACAGCGGACGTGGCAGATACCGCCGCTATTGGAGAGGGAACGAGGATCTGGCACCTCGCGCAGGTTCGTGAGGACGCGACCGTGGGCAGCAACTGCAATATTGGCCGCGGGGCGTATGTGGGCCCCGGCGTCGTCCTGGGCAACAACTGCAAACTGCAGAACTACGCCCTCGTCTATGAGCCGGCATGCCTGGCTGACGGCGTCTTCGTAGGCCCCGCGGCGGTACTCACCAATGACCTGCACCCCCGGGCGATCACCCCGGAGGGGACGCTCAAGGATTCGGACGATTGGGTCGCTGTCGGCGTCACGGTCGGCAGGGGGGCGTCCATCGGTGCTGCCGCCGTTTGTATCGCCCCCGCGTCCATTGGCGAGTGGGCAACGGTGGCTGCCGGAGCGGTGGTAACGCGGGACGTGGCGCCCTACGCCATCGTGGCCGGAGTCCCAGCCAGGCAGACGGGCTGGGTAGGGGAGGCCGGACACCCGCTCAAGCAGGACGGCAACAGCTGGATCTGCCCGGCCACCGGCCGGAGATATGTCGAGACCGGCGGGCAACTGACGCCAGCGGTAAGGGACTGAGGAGGCGGCGTGGAACAGCTGGACAGAAGCAAGGTAATCCTGGGCGGCACACCGGTAGATCTGATGGAACCCGAGCCGGCGCTGACGCGGATACTCGCCAGGGTGACGGACGGTGCCGGCCTCCCGCCGCTTGGGGTTGCTTCGGTCAACCTCGATCATTTACACCATTTCGGAACCGGCGGCCGATGGGCGGGCACCCTGCATGCGGATCCCGCGAGTGGCGTGGAATGGCTCTACCTTCTTGACGGTGCGCCCCTGGTCTCCCAGTCCCAGCGAATCACCGGGCACCGGTGGCCCAGGCTGGCCGGCAGCGACCTGGCATCTCCCCTGTTGGACCGGGCAGAGCAACTCGGGCTACGGGTGGGATTCCTCGGCGGGTCCGGGGCCAACCAGCGGCTGCTGTCCCAGAAGATCGCGCAGGAGCACCCTGACCTGCAACTCGCGGGCATGTGGTCCCCGAGCCGGGAGGAACTGGCCTCCGTCAGTGACTCCGAGCGGATCGCCCGCGAGATTGCCGCGTCCGGCACGCAGATCCTTTATGTGGGACTCGGTAAGCCGCGCCAGGAGCTCTGGATTGACCGGTACGCGGAGGCCACGGGAGCGGCTGTCCTGCTGGCCTTCGGTGCGGCCGTGGACTTCCTGGCCGGCAGGGTCCAGCGGGCACCCGAATGGTTTTGTGAGCACGGCCTGGAATGGGGTTACCGGCTGGCCCTGGAGCCCAGGCGGCTGGCCGGCCGCTATCTCGTGGACGGACCACCGGCCTACCTGAAACTGCGAACCGCCTCCTGCGCCGTCCCTCCGGTCCGCGCGGAACCCCTGCCCCAGGCCGCCCCCGCCCCCCGGACACCCGGCCGCTTCACCGGGCCGGAGGGGTCAGTGGACGCCGTCGTGGTCATCGTGACCTACAACAGCTCAGGATGCATCGGAACGCTGCTGGAGAGCCTGCGGGGGGAAACAACCGACCTGACCTTGCGTGTCCTCGTGGCTGACAACTCCTCCGGGGACGGCACCCTGGACCTAGTGCGCCGCCGTCACCCCGACGCCCACGCCTTCAGCACCGGCGGCAATCTGGGCTATTCCGCCGGCATCAACGCCGCCATGTGCAGGGCAGGCGATGCGGCCACCGTGGTGGTGCTCAACCCCGACCTCACGGTGGAACCGGGCAGCTTCAAGACGATGATGCATCGGCTGAATGCCTCGCAGGCCGGGGCCGTGGTCCCACGCCTCATAAACGATCGGGGCGTCACCAGCCGCTCGCTCTACCGGGAGCCAACCATCGCCACCGCTGTGGGCGATGCACTGCTGGGCCGGCGGGCGCCCAACCGGCCAGGCTGGCTGGCCGGCACGGACTTCTCCCCGGAAAGCTACGCCCACCCCCATCCCGTGGACTGGGCTACCGGTGCTGCGCTGATGGTCCGGCGTTCGCTGGCGGGCGCACTGGCCTGGGATGAGTCCTACTTCCTCTACAGCGAAGAGACGGATTTCTTTCGGGGCCTGCGGACCATGGGGGAAACCGTCTGGTACGAGCCGGAAGCCGTCATGAGCCACACCGGCGGGGCTTCCGGCAACTCAGCAGAATTGAATGCGCTCCTGGCCGTCAACCGTGTTCGATACATCCGCAAATACCATTCCGCCGCCTACTCTGCGGTGTTCCATGGGGCCGTCGTCCTTTCTGAACTGTTGCGGTGCTGGAAACCCGAACACCGGGGTGTGCTGCGGACGGTGCTCGACCAGGGCGCCTGGACTGCGCTGCCCGGCCCGGGCAAAGACGCCGGGACGGACGCGGACGCCGGCAGTTTCCCGCACGGTTCGGTGATTATCCCGGCGCATAATGAAGCCGCCGTGATCGCGCGGACCCTGGCACCGCTGGCCCGACTGGCTGCAGCAGGTCAACTGGAGGTCATCGTGGCCTGCAATGGTTGCAGCGACGACACTGCCAGCATTGCGGGCCAATTCGAGGGCGTGACGGTGTTGGAGCTGGAGCAGCCGTCCAAGACCGCCGCACTCAACGCCGGTGACGCCGTCGCTTCACACTGGCCGCGGCTGTATCTCGACGCGGATGTGCAGATCAGCCCGGGCACAGTGCGCGACGTGCTCAACGTGCTCCTCTCCGGCCAGGTGCTCGCCGCCCGTCCGGCCGTGCGCTTCGACCTTCAGCACGCGCATCCCCTGATCCACTCGTACTACCGCACCCGGCTGCGTCTGCCGGTCGCCCGCAGCGGACTCTGGGGAGGCGGTGTGTACGGCCTGTCCCAGGAGGGGCGGCAGCGTTTCCAGCAGTTTCCCGACCTGACGGCAGATGATCTGTTCGTGGACCGTCTCTTCGAGCCCGCGGAAAAAGCCGTCCTTGACGTGGATCCGGTGGTGATCTGCCCGCCGAGGACACCCAAGGACCAGCTGGCGGTGCTGCACCGCGTCTACCGCGGCAACGCCGAGCAGAACGGCCGGCACAGTACGGCCAGTCAGACGCTGTCGGAGGTCGTCCGCTCGATTCGTGGTCCGCTTTCGGCCGTCCACGCCTCGGTCTACATGGGTTTTGCCCTGGCCGGCCGCCGCGGGGCCGCACATCCGGCAGTGTGGGAACGCGACGCGAGCAGCCGACAGCCTGGTGCCGGCGGCGAATCGCACTGAGGGACATTGAACTCCGACGCAGGGCCGGGGCTGCGCTGTCAGCGCCCGGCGGCCGGACTGTGCGCGAGGATCTCGGCGAGCTCGGCCAGCCGGTGCGCCCGGGCGGATTCCGCCGGGGTGAACGGCTCGCCGGGACGGACAAAGGTGATGGGACCGTGCCAGGCGGTGGGGATCCTCAGCACGGTTCCGTCAGGGGCCGGGACTGTGCCCGCTTTGGCAGCCGGAGTAACGGTGCCCGAGTCCGGCCTGGCCTCGATCCGTGCGCGCAGCAGTTCAGCGACCGCCAGCGGCAGCTCCGCCGGGTTGGCCGCGATCCTGGCCGCGAGGCTCAGCGCCCCGGTCTGACCGTCGGCCATGGCCAGCGCCGTGGTTGGCCAGACATGCGGGTCATGGCCGCCGCCGTCGCGCAGGGCCTTCAGCAGCTCCGCTTCGCCCAGCTCGCCGGGCGCAGACAGCACAAACTCATCGAGCACACCTCCGTCGACCGGGTGGACATGGATGCTCAGGATGTTGGTGTCCAGCCTGGCCAGCGACTGCGTGAGTTTCTGCAGTGAACCGGGCCGGTCCTTCACGACGGTGCGGGCGCGCCACAGGGCCGGTGCCGCGCCGAGCCGGCGGCGGTGCCGCAGGGCGGGGGCGTGCAGCCAGCGCCGCAGCATCCGCGTCGCTGACGGTTCCGCCACCCAGATGACCAGGACGGTGGCGGTCAGCGTGAGGACCAGGACCTTCGCCAAATAGGACAGTTGCGTCCCCACCACCGCCGCATGGACCACCAGCTCGATCGGCAGCATCACGGCGACGTTTGCCAGGGTCAGCCGGGTTTTGGTCGGTTCGGGCATTAGGCCGCAGACTTCGCAGCTCAGTTCGGAGGCGGCCGGGACCTGTGTTCCGCCGGGTTTTCTGCCACGGGCTGAGGGCTTCATGGGTCCCATGATGTCCGGCGGCTGTTACGGGCCTATTGCCAGCCGGTGACGATTCCGCTCAGGCTAGCGGCTGCGCCCGCCGGCCGCCTCGACGGTGCGTTCCCCGGCCGGTCCGCCGTCCCGCACCAGGGTGTGGCCGCACGTCCGCCCGTCTTCCGCACCGGCGAGCTGGGCCAGCAGGTCACGGATTTCTGCCAGCAGCGCCGTGTCCGCGGGGATCGGCTTCTCTTCCGGCTCGGCAGTGGAGAGGCGTTTTTTGACCAGATGGTTGATCCGGTTCATCGGTGCCACGAAGATGAAATAGACGACGGCGGCCGTGATCATGAACGTGACGAACGCCGTAATGACCGCGCCGAAGTTGAGGAACGTCTTCTCGTTCCCCGGCCAGATGTGGAAGCCCAGCCCGTCGGTCTCGACCCCGCCGGCCGCCGCAATGATCGGGTTGACGATATTCGAGGTAAACGCGCTGACCAGTGCGGTGAAAGCGGTGCCGACAACGACTGCAATGGACAGTTCGATCACGTTGCCGCGCAGGATGAAGTCCTTGAATCCTTTGAGCATGGGTCCTCCGGTGTGCCTTGATGTAACTCTGTGTGCCGTGTCCCGGGCGCGGGGATCAACCGCTAGACGCTATCACTTCCGCGGCCTGGTCTCGCGACCGCAGCCGGTTCCACTGATCATGCTGGTGTTACTGGACCGACTGGACCGACTGGACCTGGCGATCTTCGCCTCCTTCGGCGCCTTCACCGGGATCTATGGCCGGAATGAGCCGCACGCCAAGTGCTTCGGCCTTCAAATCCGTGCCATCTGGCAACAGGTCCTCGCGACCACACTGGTGGCCGGAGGATGCTCGCTGATCGTGGCCTGGTGGCGGCTCCGCCCCGCCGGCTCGTTGTTCCACATCTTCGCCTTCGCCGCGATCGCGTCCATCCCCAACCAGCCGCCGCTCTGGCAGGGCATGCTCGTGGCCGTGATCACCGTGGCCTTTTCCCTGCTGGTCGGCATGTCCTCCCGGGTGGTCCGGAGCCGCCGGACACCGTGGGTGCCTCCTGCCCCCGTCAATACGTCCTGGCCCAGATCTTCGTCACGCCGCTGGCCCTGATTTCAACCCTGTTGGTTGTTCCCGCCGCGCCGGGCATCCTGCTGCGGGACCGGATCCTCGACACCGTCATCGGAGCCGCCGTCGGCATCGCCGTCGTGCTGGCCCCGTCGGCCTGGCACCGCCGTCGTGCCGGCCGCCCCGGCCCGGCTGGCCCGCAATAGCACGAGCGGACACGGTACCGGGCCGAAGGTCCCTGTCCATTGCCCGGCGGGGCCCCGAGGCTAGTCTGGACAAGACAAAGCGATGGGGGATTGCTGGTGGAGGTAGTACAGACGCAAACCAAAGACGTGCTGGACGTCAGTGGACTCGTCAGGCGCTACGGGGACCTGACCGCCGTCGACGGCGTGTCTTTCCACATCCGCACCGGGGAAACCTACGGGCTGCTGGGACCCAACGGCGCCGGGAAGACCACCATCATCTCCATGGTCGCGGGGCTGATCCCGGCCAACGGGGGAACCGTCCGCGTGGCCGGCCGGTCCATGACCCCGTCCGAGACCGAGGCCAAACGGATTATCGGCCTGGTCCCGCAGGAACTGGCCATTTATCCGGACCTGACGGCACGGGAAAACCTGAAGTTTTTCGGCCGGTTGCAGGGGCTCAGCGGCAGGGAGCTCACCGGCCGCACCAATGAGGTGCTGGAGCTGATCGGCCTGAGCGACCGTGCCGGTGACCTGACCAAGAAGTACTCCGGTGGCATGAAGCGGAGGCTGAACATCGGCATCGGCCTGCTGCACCGGCCCACCCTGCTGATCCTGGACGAACCGACGGTCGGGGTGGATCCGCAGTCCCGCAACGCCATCCTCGAATCCGTGGAACGGCTCTCCGTCGAAGGCATGGCCGTGCTCTACACCACCCACTACATGGAGGAAGCCGAGCGGCTCTGCGACCGGATTGCGATCATTGACGAGGGCCGGATCCAGGCCGAGGGCACCCGGGACGAGCTCATCACGCTCACCGGCGGCGTGGACCGGATCAACCTCCGCGGCGGCGGCAGCACATCCCGGGCTGCGGAGGCCCTGCGCGGGCTGCCGGCCGTGCAGCGCGTCGACAACGACGGCGCCGGGCTTATCCTGACGGTCAGCGACGGACCCACCGCACTCGCAGGGATCGTAACCGGCGCCGGGCACGCCGGAATGTCCGTGACGTCCGTGGAGATTGTCCGGCCCGACCTGGAGTCAGTTTTCCTGCACCTGACCGGCAAAGCGCTGAGGGACTGAGATGCCCGGTCTGTGGACCATGGTCGCGAACGACCTGCGCCAGCGCATCCGGGACAAGTCCGTCTTCATCTTCTCCCTCATCGTCCCGCTCGCGCTCATGGGGGTGTTGAGCCTGGTGTTCGGCGGACTCGGCGAGGACACCGTTGACCTGCAGCCGGCCACCGTCGTCGCCAGCGCGGACGACGCCGACCAGCTGGGCGCCGCCCTGATCGGCGCCGTTGACTCCCTCGAGATCATGGACGTCACCGTCAAGCGGGTCCCGGCGGCGGATGTCCGCAACGAGACCCAGGCCAGCGGCGCGGACCTTGGCATTATCATTCCCGAGGGCTTCAGCAACGCGGTGCTGTCCGGACAGGCCGCGTCGGTCCAACTGGTCGAGGGAGACGGCGCCTCGCTGGAAACCGGCGTGCTGATCTCCGTGGTCCAGGGGGTGGTGGACCAGCTCGCCGCCGGCACGGTGACCGCCGCCGCCGGAGGCCTATCCGGGCTGCCGCACCAGGATCTCGCGGCGCTTGCCCAGCGGGCCGCGGCCGGGCCAAGCCTGCTCACCCTGACCGAAGGGCAGGCGGCCGCCGAGCAACTCTCGCTCCGCGGCACGCTCGTGGCGGGCCAGGCCGGGCTGTTCCTGATGTTCACTGTCGGTTTCGGCGTCCTGGGGCTGCTCGCGGAGCGGGAACAGGGCACCCTGGCCCGCCTGCGGTCGATGCCGGTCACCGGCGGCGCCGTGATTACGGCCAAGGCCTGCACCGGCTTCATCCTGGGCGTCACTGCCACCACCGTTTTGCTCACCGCCGGCTCCCAGCTGTTCGGCGTCTCCTTCGGCTCGCCGCTCGTGGTGGCCGCCCTGATTCTTAGCGTCGTGACAGCGGCTACCAGCCTGACGTTCGTGGTCGCGCGGCTGGTCCGGACGGCCGAGCAGGCCAACGTGGCGCAGTCCATCCTGGCGATGGTGCTGGGGATCGCGGGAGGCGCCTTCTTCCCGGTCCAGGGCACCGGCTTCGCCGCAACGCTGCTGGACCTCAACCCGATCGGCGCGTTCATCCGGGGCCTCGGCATCTCAGCCGGCGGCGGAACCCTGGGGGACGTGACGGGGCCGGTCGCGGTCATGTTGGCGTTCGCCGCGGCCGGGCTGCTCCTCTCGCGCCTCCTCCCGGACCGGGGGGCGCAGGCATGAACGCCATGGTCGCGATCGCCACGGTGGAACTGCGGCGTTTTCTCCGGGACAAGTCGAATATATTCTTCGTTTTCATCTTTCCCCTCATGCTCATCCTGCTGCTCGGTTCCCAGTTCGGTGCCGGCAGCGGCCAGCCCCGGGTGACCATCGCCGGACCCGGCAGCGGGCTGGCCCAGGCCCTGAGTGCGGAGCTTGAATCGTCCGGCGTGGACGTCACGTCAAGCGGGGCGGACGCGGCGCGGGCGGACCTCAGCCGCGGCCGCACTGACGTCGGCGTTTTCCTGGACGACGACGACGCCGACGCTTACGACGCCGGAAGGCCCGCGGAACTCGACGTTGTGATGGCTTCGCAGTCCTCCGCCCAGGCCGTGATGCAGCAGGTCCGCACGGCTGTGCAGGCGGTGGGGCTGGAACGGAGCCAGCTCGCTGCGCTGACCGGCGCCGGAGTCCCCGGGGAGCAGGCCCGCCCCGCCCTGGACCAGGCCGCCGCGCAGGTGGCGGTGCCGGCGGTGGAAATCGTGGACACCGGCGCCGTTGTGCAGGAGTTCCGGGGACTGGGAAAGTTCGATCTGGGTGCCTCGCAGCAGTTGCTGCTCTTTGTCTTCCTCAGTTCACTCACCGGTGCGGCCACGCTGATCCAGGCACGGCGGTTCGGTGTGGTCGGCCGGGTCATGTCCGCCCCGGTGTCCAGCGGCCAGATCGTGGCCGGGCAGGCGCTGGGACGCTTCGCCATCGCGTTCGTCCAGGGCGGATTCATCATGGTCGGCACCGCGCTGCTGTTCGGCGTTGACTGGGGCAATCTGTGGCTGTCGGCCCTGGTGCTGGTGCTCTTCTGCGCCGTCTCGGCAGCCGCCGCGATGATGGTCGGCTCGGTGATGGACAATGACACCGCCGCGGCCGGGGTGGGCGTCGGCGGCGGCCTCGTACTGGCGGGCCTGGGCGGCTGCATGGTGCCGCCCGAGTTCTTCCCGGACACGCTGGCCGCGATCTCCTTCGCCACGCCCCACCGCTGGGCCTATGAAGCGCTGGCAACCATCCAGCGCCACGACGGCAGCCTTGGCGATGTCCTGCCGGAGCTGGGCGTGCTCGCCGGGATGGCAGCCGCGCTGCTCGTGCTGGGCGCCTGGCTGCTGCGACGAAGCCTCAGCCGGGCCCTGTAACGGCCGCACGATCCCGGGCCGGTGCGGGCACCGGCGGCGTAGAGTGGAAGCAGAATCCATTCAACGGAAGTGACAGCGATGGCTAATTCCGGCACCGGGGACTCCGTGGTGGACCGCGTGGTCAGGGTGATCTCAGCGTTCCCGGAGGGCGTCACCGTGCTGCCGCTCTCAGAGCTCTCGGACCGGGCCGGACTGCCGCTGAGCACCGCCCACCGGCTGGTCCGGCAGCTTGCCGGGCATGGGCTGCTGGAACTGGGCAGCGGGGGATCCGTCCGGCTGGGCCTGCGCCTGTGGGAGCTGGTCAACCGGAATTCGCCCACCCTCGCCCTCCGCCAGGCGGCCATGCCCCTTATGGAGGACATCCAGCAGGTGCTGAACCAGAACGTGAACCTGGCCGTACTGGAGGGCTGGGAGGCGCTGTTCGTCGAGCGCCTCTCCCGCCGCGGCTCCGTGGCGAACCGGGCCCAGATCGCCGGACGGATGCCGGTACACGTGTCCTCTGCCGGGCTGGCGCTGATGGCCAACCAGCCGGCGCCGGTCCAGGCGGAGTACCTCCTCCAGTTTCACGATCCTGCCGGCAAGGTCCAGCCGGAGGAACTCCGCACCCTGCTCCAGGAGACGGCCGCCCACGGCTTTGCGCAGCTGGCCGGCGTCGTGGACCCGGACACCTGGGGGATTGCCGTCCCGGTGCGGGACTCGAGGAACCGCACCGTGGCGGCGCTCGGCGTCGTCGTTCCGCTGCGCGAGGTGCGGCTCCAGGCGCTGGTTCCCGCCCTGCAGACGGCCGCCCGCGGGATCGGCCGGCAGCTGCAGGCGGCCACGGCGGCGACGGCATTCCATTCAGCGGAATCCATGTAACGCCCATCACGTGTCCGGGCGCACACTGGAGCGAGAGAATCCACACGGCCCCCGACGCCCACCAGTCCGGGCCCCGCAACGAAGCGAGGACACCATGGCAAACCGCAAAATCATTACCACCCAGGTCGCCATCATGGGGGCTGGCCCGGCAGGGCTGATGCTTTCCCACCTGCTGGCCCAGCAGGGCATCGAATCCACCGTGATCGAGATCCGCAGCCACCAGGAAATCTCCGAAACCGTCCGCGCGGGGATCCTGGAACACGGCTCCGTGAACATGCTCGTGGACAGCGGCGTCTCCGACCGCGTCCTGCGCGACGGCGACCGGCACGACGGCATCGAACTGCGCTTCAACGGGGAGAGCCACCGGATCGACTTCCAGGACCTCGTCGGTGAGTCGGTCTGGCTCTACCCCCAGACCGACGTCTTCCTCGACCTCGCCGCACGGCGCCAGGCCGACGGCGGGGACGTCCGCTACAGCGTCACCGACACCACCATCCAGGGCCTCGAAGGCACGCCGAAGGTCATGTTCACCGACGCCGAAGGCGTGGAATGGGAGCTGCAGGCGGACTTCATCGCCGGCGCGGACGGCTCGCGCAGCCACAGCCGGTTCCAGATCCCGGAGGCCCAGCGCAAGTGGTACTTCCACGAGTACCCTTTCGCCTGGTTCGGGATCCTGGCTGAAGCCCCGCGCAGCTCCGACGAACTGATCTATGCCAACTCCGAGAACGGCTTCGCCCTGATCAGCCGGCGGACCGAAACCGTCCAGCGGATGTACTTCCAGTGTGACCCGAACGAGGACGTCAACAACTGGAGTGAGGACCGGATCTGGGATGCGTTCCGCAGCCGGGTCAACGGCAACGGCTTCGAGCTCAAGGAGGGGCCGGTCATCGACAAGACGGTCCTGAAGTTCCGCAGCTTCGTGCACGCCCCGATGCGGCACGGCAAGCTGTTCCTCGCCGGCGACGCCGCCCACACCGTCCCGCCGACCGGGGCCAAGGGCCTGAACCTGGCGCTGCACGACGTCAAGGTGCTGTTCGAAGGCTTCGACAGCTTTTACAAGACCGGGAACACCGTGCTCCTGGATGCCTACAGCGACCGCGCTCTGGACCGGGTGTGGAAGGCCCAGCAGTTCTCCTACTGGATGACGTCCATGCTGCACACCCCGGTCGACGCCGACGACTTCGCCCGTGCCCGCCAGCTCGGCGAGCTCAACTCGGTGGTGTCATCCCGCCACGGCCGGGCCTACCTCGCCGAGGCGTACACCGGCTGGCCGGGCGCGCACTGACACCGGGGACCGGGCGGGCTAGGGGACGCGCACGGACTCGGCCGGCGCCGCTTCGACCGGGACCGGCGTCGTGCTTTCCTTGCCCGTTCCTGCCTTCGCGGCTTTGGCGGACTTCCGGCCCGCCCGGCCGTAGACCAGATACATCGTCACACCGGTGATGACCATCAGCAGCACGGTGTAGACGAAGGTGTTTGAGACCCCGTCGACACCCTCGGCGCCGTCCGTGTTGGCCTTGATCACCAGGCCCAGTGGCTGGAACAGCGGGTGGGCCAGGAAGATGGCGGTGTCGTAGTCGTCCAACATGCTGTTGAAGTTGAGCGCCGTGATCGCCGCGGCTGCCGGCAGGACGATCGGCAGCAGGATCCGGCGGAACACGTACAGCGTCTTGGCGCCCATGATGTTGGCCGCTTCTTCGAGCGAGGAGTTGACCGAGGCGAAGGAGGCCTTGAGCATCCGCAGGGTGAACGGGATCTTGACGGTCACGAAGGCGATGAGCAGGATCACTGTGGTCCCGGTCAGGACGGCGCCGCCCACCAGCGGGTTCGGATGGTCGTAGCTGAGGATCAGGCCCAGGGCGAGCAGGGCGGAGGGGAGGATCCACGGGATGTGGAGGAGGTACTCGACGACCGACGTGACCCAGTTGCGGTACTTCTGCAGGAGCCGGGCAACGAAGAGCAGGCCTCCGACGGCGATCAGTGCGGCCAGCGCGCTGTAGACGATGCTGATGATGAAGGGCCGCAGGCCCGAGGGCTGGGTGAGGACCCGGATGTAGTTGTCGAACGTCAGGCTCCCGGGTACCAGCTGGCCGGTCTGGATCGCGGCGCCGTCGGCAAAGGAATACAGCACGATCAGCACCACGGGCAGCGTGTAGACGGCGAACAGCAGGTACGCGGCGACGTGGACGGCAGCGTTGGCCACGGGGTTTCGGATCTGCTGCTTCTGCAGCCCGGCGGACACCTTCGAGACCGAGAAGTACGTTCCGCCCTTTTCCATCCGGGTCATCACCGCCAGCATCAGGATGGTGGCCACACCGAGGATCACGGCGAGCAGGGCGGCGAGGTCCCTCGACGTCGGGCTGTTGCTGAAGGTAAGAATCATCGGCGTGATGGTCTGGAATTCCCGGCCGCCGAGGACCTGCGGGGCGCTGAGGGCGCCGAGGCCGGTCAGGAACGAGAGGATGGTGACGGCGAACAGCGTCGGCTTAAGCATCGGCAGGACGATCCGCCGGAGGATGGTCCAGGTGGAGGCTCCCATGTTCCTGGCCGCTTCGATGGTCTGGTAGTCCACGCCCTTGAGCGCATTGGTGACGAACAGCATGTGGTTCGTCGTGGTGGCGAATGTCATCACGGCCAGGACGGCAAAGAAACCGGAAAACCAGCCGGGATCCATCCCGGGAAACAACCCCACCAGGAAGCCGGTCACGATCCCCTTGTCCCCGTAGATGAATTTGTAGCCCGCCGCCAGCACAATGCCGCCGTAAATGAAGGTGGTGGCGTAACCGAGGAACAGGACCCTTGAGCCGCGGATCTTGAAGTACTGGGTGACCAGCACAATGAAGATTCCCACCACGTTGACGGTGATGGACAAGGCCACCGCCAGCAGAAAGCTGTTGCCCAGGGATTTCATCGCCCGCTGGGAGGAGAACAGCTTTTCGGCGGCGCGCCCGGAGAAGCTCCCGTCCGGGAAGAAGGTCTGGATCAGCACATTCGCATTGGGCCAGACCAGGAAAGCCGCGATGAACCAGGTCAGCACGACCCCGACGATCAGGACTGCGGGGGAGCGGAGCATGCTCCGGATGCTCCCGCCGTTCGAGCCGCCCACCGTGCTCACAGGGTGGTCACTTCCTGCAGCCGGTTCCTGAGTGAGACACCTGTTTCCGGGTGGTATTGGAGGACGTGGGAGGGCTGGACGTAAACCGTGGCCTGGCTGCCCGTGGCGGGGTGTGTCCCGCCGTCTTCCTTGACCAGCAGTCGGATGTCGGCGCCGTGGCAGCGGACGATGTACCGGCTGTGCAGGCCGTGATAGGTCTTCGAAACCACAGTCCCCTGCACCGGGACTGCCGAGCCGTTGCCGCCGGCGGGATCCAGGGACGCCTTTTCCACGCGCAGGTAGGAGTTGGCCGTGGGATCCAGGGTGTGACGCGACTGCCGGTTCAGTTCCGCGACGAACCCGGCCGTCAGGCGTGAACTGTCCCCTATGAAGTTGCAGACAAACTCGGTGGCGGATTCGTCATAGATGCTCTGCGGAGTGCCAATTTGCTCGACCACACCCTTGTTGAAGACGGCCACCCGGTCGCTCATAGCCAGTGCCTCGTCCTGGTCATGGGTGACGTAGACCGTGGTGATGCCAAATTCGCTTTGGAGGTCCTTGAGCTGCTGCCTCAGCTGGTGGCGAAGCTTGGCATCCAAATTGGAGAGCGGCTCGTCGAGCAGCAGGATCTTGGGCTGGAGCACAAGCGCCCGGGCGACGGCGACGCGCTGCTGCTGTCCGCCGGACAGCTCGGCCACGTTTTTGCGCAGCTGGTCCTCGGACAGGTCAACCCGCCGGGCGATATCGCGGACGAGGCGGTCACTCTCGGCCGCCTTCTCCTTGCGCACGCGGAGGCCGAAGGCGATGTTCTCCCACACGCTCATGCTGGGGAACAGGGCATAGTTCTGGAACACCATGCCGACCTGGCGCTTGTCGCTCGGAAGCCGGGTGACGGCCTTGCCGTCGACGTAGACCTCGCCGGCGGACGGCTCGATAAACCCTGCCAGCGTTCGGAGTGCGGTTGTCTTTCCGCAGCCTGAGGGTCCAAGCAGCGTGAAGAATTCGCCCGGTTCCACCTGGAGATCAAGGCTGGGGATGGCGGTGAAGTCGCCGAAGGTGACTTCGATGTTCTCGAAACGGATCATGGCAACCTGTCTTGTGCTAACGGCGATGCGGGGGTGTCCGGAAGAAACGGCACGGGCTATGGCCGGCGGCCACAGCCCGTGCACGGGTCAGCTCATGTATTCCAGTTCGATCTTTTCTACCCAGGCGCCCATGTTCTCCTGCACGAAGTTCCAGTCGATGTCCTGCTGTTTGAGCGTGTTGAAGAATTCGACGACCTCGGGCTTGGCCATGGCCGCGGCTGCCTTGTTGACCGGCATGGAGTTGAACTGCTGAGCCCATTCACCCTGGGTCTGCGCGCTGCCGAACCAGTCGATGAACTTGAGGGCCTCATCCTGCTTGTCCGTTCCCTTGACCAGGGCAACCTGCTCGATGGCCAGCGGCACACCCACCGACGGCATCACGGTCTCCACATCAACGTTGAAGGACTTTTCACGTTCGGGAATGACCGAGGAGGCCATCTGCCCCATGTCCGTCTCCCCCGAGGCGATGCGGGCGAAAAGGTCGGTCTTCGCCACTGCGGGCGTTCCGTTCTTGAAGTACTCCTCGACCTGCTTCCACCCCTCGTCCGAGACGCCCAGATCGCCGGCGTCGTCCTTGTAGCGCGTCAGGATGCCGGCGAACACCAGTTGCGCAGTGGCCGTACCGAGGCCGGTGACCCGCTCGTAGCGGGATTTGAACTTGTCCTGGGTCCACAGCTCGGTCCAGTCCTTGGGGGCCTCGTCGGCGCTGAACTTCTCCGTGTTGTAGCCGAGGAGGATTGCCTGCTGGACCAGCGGCCAGTAGGCCTTGCTGTCGGACTGGTCACCCTTGGCGGTGTCGACCTCCGCGGACCAGGCGGGGGTGAACGGCGCGATGGCACCGGCTGCCTTGACCTGCTCGAAGTACATGTTGTTGAGCCCGAAGGCGACGTCCGCGATCGGGTTGTTCTTCTCCGCGATCAGCTTGTTGGTGGCGTCCGCGCCGCCGGCGCCGACGATTTCGATCTTGAAGCCGGCTGCCGCCGCCTTCTCCGTCAGCCACTCGCCGCGGCCTTCACCGTTGGAATTCGTGTAGACGATCAGCGTTTCGCCGGAGGGCGGTCCAGAGGGGGCGACGGCGGCGGGGCCGGTAGCTGCTCCGGAAGAGGCGGGGGCTGCGGCGCCAGCGCCACAACCGGAAAGAAGGGCGACGGCGACGGCGCCGGCAACCATGGTTTTCAATCTGCGCACGAGTGAGACTCATTTCTGAACGGGGCCAGATGGCATTTGTCCGGCCAGCCTATAGCGGACGACGCAGGATTTAGCGGTTATGGCTATCAAATCGATGAAATAGCCCGTCCTTGGCAACCGAGTCTGGTGTGTTCGGGTGAACGTCGTGCGCCCGCGGCCTGAACGCGCCGTGAACATCGGGGCCCACCGACGCGCGGAGTGATTCCGGGCCGGAGGCTCGCAGCCGTCCCGTGGCGCGGAGGGGGACCGGGGACCGGGCCGGCCCTAATCCTCCTCGAGCGTCTCCGTCAGGTGGTGCGTCGGGATGCGGTCCCGGTCGTAGGTGATTTCGGTGTACCCGTGGGGTGCGGGCTTGCCGTGCGGATCGAGGTTCACAAAGACAATTTCCTCGATCGTGAGGATGCTCTGCCGGGTGATCATGTTGCGGACCTCGGCGCGCATGGTCAGCGAGGTCCGCCCGAAGCGGGTGGCCGTCAGCCCCATCTCGATCAGGTCGCCCTGGACGGCCGAGCTGACGAAGTTGATTTCGGAGATGTACTTGGTGACGGCCCGGCCATTGCCGAGTTGCAGGATGGCGTAGATCGCCGCTTCCTCGTCGATCCATTTCAGCAGGCTTCCGCCGAACAGCGTGCCGTTTGCGTTCAGGTCTTCGGGCCGTACCCACTTGCGGGTGCGGAAGGTGATGTCGGCCGGTTCCATAGTGCGAGATTAGCCGACGGCCGCGCGTCCCCGGCAGTGTGACGGGATCCCGCAGCCCCGGGCGCCGGCCGTAGACTCTGGGCATGGACGCTCTCTCCGTCGTCGGCGGCGGCATCGCGGGGCTGGCGCTGGCCGCGTGCCTTGACCCCCACCGCTTTCAGGTGACCGTCCACGAGCGGCGGGCAGAGCAGCCGTCAGTGGAGACGTCGCTGGCCATGTGGCCGGAAGCCCAGCAGGCCCTTGATGAGGTGGGTATTCTCCCGGCGGTCCGTGCGGCCGGCTCGGACTTTGGCGGCATGGCGCTCCGGGACGGATACGGGAACGTTCTGCTCACGGCACGGGCACCAGGGGTCATCGGGGTGTCACGTGCGGACCTGCTCCGGCTGCTGGACGCGGCGGTGCCGGCCTCGGTGGCCAGGGCCCGCGGCCGGGTGGCATCACTGCCGCGGCCGGGCCTTGTGGTCGGCGCCGACGGGGTGCACAGCATTGTCCGCCGGAGCGTCTGGGGCGAACGCAGCAGGGCCCGGCTCAGCCCCTATCTGGCGCTGCGCGGCATCATCGACGAGCCGGTCCCGGCCGGCGGCGGCGGTGAATACTGGGGGCGCGGGCAGTTGTTTGGCATCACGCCCGCGTCCCGCGGCCGCACCTACTGGTATGCCTCATACCGGTCGGGACTGGGTCCCGGCGGCATCGACGTAGAGGAGGCACTGGCGCTCACCCGCGCACGTTTATCCGGCAGGGCATCCGGCATAGACCGCATCCTGCTCGCCGCGACACCCGGGGCCACTCTGGCCCAACGGGTCTGGACGGTGCCATTCCCGGGCAGCTACCAACGGGACTGCGCGGTGCTGGTGGGCGACGCTGCGCACGGCATGACCCCCAACCTGGGGCGCGGCGCCTGCGAGGCGCTGATCGACGCTGTCACCCTCGCGAAGCTGCTCAACTCCCGCCCGCACCCGGCGGCCCTGCGGGCGTACAACCGGCGGAGGCTGCTGCGCAGCCAGGCATTGCGCGTGGCGTCCTCCGGCATGGCACGGCTGGCGCTCGCGGAAACCACCCAGCCCCTGCGCGACGGGCTGCTGCGGCTGGCCGGCGGGCGCGGGGGCCGAGCGGGTCCCGACTGACGGCGTCGAACGCTGACGTTCCCTACGCCATGGCGGTGTGCGCGGCGCTGTGCGAATCGATGGTTTTCGCATAGCAGTAGGAGTGCTCCACCCCGATGTACGGCCCGAAGTTCGGCACCGGGACAAAACCGGAGTTCTCGTAAAACTGCCGGCCGTCCGTCTGCACCGAGCCGGCCTCCGCGGTTATGGAGGTGATGCCGAGGCTGTGCGCGTGCGCTTCCAGGGCCGCGAGGATGGAGCTGGCCACCCCGGAACCGCGGGTGTACGGGAGCACGTAGAGCCGCTTGATCTCAGCGGTGTGCGCATCGAGGATGCGCAGGCCGCCGCAGCCCACGGGCTGCCCGGACGCCTTGTCATGGGCGACGAGGAACACGGCCGTGTCAGCCTCCGACGGCGGGGGCCCGGGTTCGTGGTCGCTCGTGCCAAAGCGGGCGTCGAGTTCGGCCTGCTGGGCTGCGCGGAGATCCGCGCCCACCGGGTTGGCCCAGGTGACCTGCCGGATGTTGAGCCGCGGATTCGTCTGCATGGCTGCCTCGCTTCGCCGAAGGGTTATGCAGATCAACGCTAGGCACCGCCGGTTTCGGCCGTGTTTCCTGCGCGTTAGGGTTCGGAGAATTCGCTAGAGCGTGCCCCCGGTGGGGTCCTCCGCCGTCGGGTCAACCAGCGCCAGGCCGCCGACGGGACTGTCGTCCCAGTGGATGAGCCGCCAGCCGGCGTCGGGATCCCCTTTCAGGGCCACAATCCCCGTGTTAGCGAGGACGTGGCGGGCTGCGAAGCCCGGCTCTACGTTGCTGGCCCGCAGGCCCGCCCAGACGCGGATTGCGGCGCCGTGGCTGACCACGGCCACGGTCGCGGCGTCGCCGGCCGCTGCGGCTGCGGCGGCGATCCGTGTGATCGAGGCGTCGTAGCGCTCGAAGAAGTCATGCCCGCTGGGCCCGGCCGGCATCCTGCGGTGCAGGTCGCCGTCCGCCCAGCCAAGGACCGTTCCGAGGTAGCGGAGGTGCGATTCCTTGTCGGTGCGCTTCTCCAGCGACCCGGCTTCGATCTCCCGCAGTCCCTCCAGCACTTCAATCGCCAGGCCGCGTGCGCTCGCGAGCGGGGTGGCGGTGATCTGGGTGCGGATCAGCGTGGAGGCATAGAGAAGGTTGATTTGCTCATTTGCCAGCGACCGCGCCAGGGCGGCGGCCTGCCGTTCGCCGAGCTCGGTCAGCCCGGGACCCGGGTGGGCAGTGTCCAGCTGGCCCAGGACGTTTCCTGGCGTCTGGCCATGGCGGATGAGCAGGAGCCTCATGCGAGGTGGTCCACCAGCTTGTCCGCAATGCCGGTGTACTTGCCGGGGGTCAGGGCCAGCAGCCGGGCTTCGGCGTCCGCCGACAGGCCCAGGCTCTGGACGAATTCCTGCATCCTGGCCGCATCGACGCGCTGCCCGCGGGTCAGGTCCTTGAGCCGTTCGTAGGGGTTCTCCATGCCGTCGACGCCGGCGATGGCCTCGGCGCGCATGACCATCTGGATGGCTTCGCCTAGGACTTCCCAGTTGGTGTCGAGGTCCGCGGCCAGCACGTCCTCGGCGACCTTCAGGCGGTCCAGGCCCTTGGCCACATTGGAGATGGCGAGCAGCGAGTGGCCGAAGGCCACGCCGATGTTGCGCTGCGAGGAGGAATCGGTGAGGTCGCGCTGCCAGCGGGAGGTGACCAGGGTGGAGCCCAGGACGTCCAGCAGCCCGGAGGAGATCTCCAGGTTGGCTTCGGCGTTCTCGAAACGGATCGGATTGACCTTGTGCGGCATGGTGGAGGAACCGGTGGCGCCCGCAACCGGGATCTGCACGAAATAGCCGATCGAGATGTAGCTCCAGATATCCGTGCAGACGTTGTGCAGGACGCGGTTGAACCGCGCGACGTCGGCGTACAGCTCCGCCTGCCAGTCGTGGCTTTCGATCTGCGTGGTCAGCGGGTTCCAGCCGAGGCCCAGGCCCTCAACGAAGCTTTTGGCGACGTGCTCCCAGTCGGCGCCCGGGACGGAGGCCACGTGGGCCGCGTAGGTGCCGGTGGCGCCGTTGATCTTGCCGAGGTATTCGGTCCGGGAGATGCGGTCCAGCTGGCGGGTCAGGCGGTGCGCGATGACGGCCAGTTCCTTGCCGAGCGTGGTGGGGGTGGCCGGCTGGCCGTGCGTGCGCGAGAGCATCGGCACCGCCCGGTTGTCCCCGGCCATGGCGCTGATCTGCGCGACAAGCTTCCGGGCGGCGGGCAGCCAGACGTCTTCCACGGCGCCCTTGACGCCAAGAGCGTAGGAGAGGTTGTTGATGTCCTCGGAGGTGCAGCCGAAGTGCACCATGGCGGTCAGGTGCTCGATGCCGATGCCGGGCAGCCGGCGGCCGATGTAGTACTCGACGGCCTTGACGTCGTGCACGGTGACGGCTTCGATGTCCGCCAGTTCGGCGACCGAGGCGGCGTCGAACTCGGTGACAATGGCGCGCAGCTTCTCCTGCTGCTCCGCCGTCAGCGGCCTGGCGCCGGGGAGCACGCTGTTGCCGGTCAGGTGGATGAGCCACTCAACCTCGACGGCGACCCGGTCGCGGTTGAGGGCGGCTTCGGAGAGATAGTCGACCAGCGGGGCGACGGCGGACTGGTACCGGCCGTCCAGCGGGCCGAGCGCGATCTGTTGTGAGGACGCGGCGAGGGCCAGGCGTCCGGACGGCGTGCGGGTATCGGCTGTGGCGGCAGTTTCAGGCATGCCCCGATTCTTTCACGAAGTCCCGCCGGGCCTTAAGTGCGCTGATCCATGTGACTTCCGGCCGGATTCCGCGGTTCCCCTGTCGGTTCCACCCGACGTTGTCCACATGGCCGGGCGGGGAGCTTCAGCCGGCGCAGCGGTGCCCCTAACGTCGGTGTTATGACCAGCCGGGCCGCCAGCATGAGCACAACGAACACCAGCAACAACGCCGGGGGCAGCGGGGCGTCCGCGGGGACGCTCCTGGCCTCTGATGCCGCGGCGTGCGCCTCACGCAGTTCCGAGGTCCAGCAGCTTGCTGCCCGGGTGGGCGCCTGCGCAGAGCACACCGACGCTGTGCTGGCCCGCCTGGTCCGTGTGGAATTGCAGGGCTGGCAGTCCCCGGCGGGCCGGGCCTACCGGACGGCGGTATCCCTGCAGGCTGCGTCCCTGCGTCGCAGCCGTGCCGCCCTGCAGGAGGCCGCTGTCGCGGTATACCGGCACGCCCAGAACGTGGCACTGTCCCCAGGGCGGCCGGGGCCCTGATGGCGGACGTCTCGCCGGCCGGCTCCGGGGGAGCGCCGGTCCCCTCCGCTCCGGTGGATGGGATGCTGCGGATCCGGGGCGGGGTGGGCGGCCTCAGGTTCTCGTTCGAGGAGCTGCTGGCAGGGGCCTCGGCCCTGGACGGTCTCGTCCGGGAGTTGGCGGAGGTCGAGGCGGAGGCAGAAGGGGTGCGCCGCGCCCTGTTCCCCTACCAGTCCGACTCGTACTCCTCCGGCAGCACAGCGATTGTCGCCGTCGGGGAGGCAGCCCGTGCCCTCGGCCGCGTCCGGACGGAGCTGGAGCGTCTCTGCGGCGAGGTCCGGGCGAGCCACCGGGAGTACGAGTCCGCCGAAGCCAGGAACACGTTGCTCCTGCGGATCGGCCGGACCGGCCCCGGGTACGGGCCACTGTGGGGTCTGGCGGGCCTGCCGCCGCTCACCGTCCGCGACACGGCGGAGGACGAGTTCTCGATGATGCCCGGGAGGCTGGCGCTGCTGCTGGGCCTGCCGGCCGGCGCCGCAGCGGCCGGGGGACCGGCGGGCGGTGTTCGGGCCGCGATCCGCGGATTGACGGACGCGCCCGGCCTGAACTTCCTGCGGCCCCGCCCCGTCCGGATCGCGGGCCGGGAAACCCGCACGGAAGAGGCCGATGTCTCACCGGCCGGGCTGCTGCTGCGGGCCGGGGCGGTCGGGCGGAACAGCGGGGAGATCGAGGTCCTCCGGCTGGGGGAGCGCGGCAACCGCGCCTGGGCGGTGATCATCCCCGGAACGCAGCTGGACGGGCAGCCGCAGGGCACCAACCCCTTCGACGCCGCCGGCATCGCAGAGGGCCTCGGCTACGACTCGGCCGAGACCGCCGCGGCCATCCGTGAGGCCCTGGCGGAGGCCGGCGCCGAGGCAGGCGACCAAGTCGCCGCGGTCGGCTACAGCCAGGGCGGCATCCACGCCATGAACCTCGGCCGGGACCAGGCGTTCCTGGCCGACTACGAGCTCAAGTTCGTGCTCACGGCGGGGTCCCCGGTGGGTGCGATCGAGCCCGCTGCCGGCACCAGCAGCCTGCACCTGGAACATGAGCAGGATTGGGTGCCCGGGGCGGAGGGTCTGCCGAACCCGGACCTGCTGGACCGGGTGACCGTCACCTTGGCCACGCCGATCCCCGGACACGAATGGCTGGATCCGGGGATGGGGCCAGGCCACGCCCTGGAACGCTACGCCGACGGCGCCCGGGACGTTGCGGCCAGCCAGGATCCATCCCTGCAGGCTTCAACCGCCGCACTCGCTGCCGTGGTGGGCGCGGGCGGAACCGCCACAGTGACCCGCTTCTCGCTCCGGCGCGAAGCCATGCCGCCCCAGCGGGGAACGCCAGTGGCTCCGGGGCCACGGCGCAGTCCGGGAGGGAAACCCGCGGACCCCGCACAGCAGCCCGCGGCCTAGGGGCCAGCGCCCGTCCTTAGCGGTCCAGCGCGGGGAGGAAGCTGGCCACGAGGGACACCGCGCTGATAATGAGGGCGGCAAACACCGCCGTCCAGAAAAAGGAATCGATGGTGAAGTTCACGGTGGTGTAGCTGCTGATCCAGGAGGTCAGGTAGAGCATTCCCGCGTTGATGACCACCGTGAAGAGGCCCAGGGTGAGGATGGTGATCGGCAGTGACAGCAGGCTGACGATCGGCTTGACGAAGGCGTTCACGAGGCCGAAGATCAGGCCGATGAACAGGTAGCCCAGGACGACGCTGACGGCGCTGTTGCCCGCGGTGGAAATATCCAGGCCGGTGAGGATCCAACAGGCTATTGCCAGGGCCAGCCCGTTGACGATGACTCGTACGATGAATGAGCGCATGGGCCCATGCTGTCACAGGGCCGACGGCAGCGGCAGGGACCATATCCCCCTATTGGGGAGGAGACCTGATCGGGACGGGGACCCGAAGTAGGCTAGTTGGCATGACTTCATCAGAGAACACGGCCGGGGGCATCAGGCCCCGTCCGGTGGTAGACCTCCTTCCCCGCTACGCGGCCGGGAAGCCGCCGGTCCCCGTCGAGGGACTGGTCAGCTACAAGCTTTCCTCCAACGAAAACCCGCTGCCCCCGATCCCTGCAGTGCAGCAGGCCATCGCGGCGCAGACCGACTTCAACCGCTACCCGGATCCGCTGAGCAGCAAGCTGCGCGGTGCGCTCTCCGGGTTCCTGGACGTTCCCGCCGAGGACATCGTTACCGGCGCCGGAAGCCTCGGGGCGCTGAACCAGCTGCTGGCCACCTTCGCCGGGCAGAACGACGACGGCAAGCCCGACGAGGTTATCTACGCGTGGCGCTCCTTCGAGGCGTACCCGATCTGCGTCGGCCTGGCCGGCGCCGAGAGCGTCCGGATCCCGCTGACCGGCGAGGGCCGCCATGATCTCGACGCCATGGCCGCAGCGGTGACGGCCCGCACCCGGATGATCCTGCTGTGCACGCCTAACAACCCCACCGGGCCGATCCTCACCACCGAGGAAACCGAGCGTTTCATCAAGCGGGTTCCCTCCGACGTCGTGGTGGTCATCGATGAGGCCTACCAGGAGTTCGTCCGCGACGAGCACGCCGTCGACGGCATCGAAATGTACCGGAAGTACCCCAACGTCGTCGTCCTGCGGACCTTCTCCAAAGCCCACGGCCTGGCCGGGCTACGGGTCGGCTACAGCGTGTCCCAGCCGGACCTCACCCAGCACCTGCGCGTCTCGGCCACCCCCTTCGCGGTATCCCAGATCGCCGAAACCGCGGCTGTGACCTCGCTGGAGCATTTCGGCGAGGTTGTAGAAAGGGTACAAAGCCTCGTGGACGAACGGGACCGGGTCACCGCCGGCCTGCGGGACCTCGGCTGGTTCGTGCCTGAGGCCCAGGGCAACTTTGTGTGGCTCAATCTCGGTGCTGACAGTGCGGAATTCGCCGCCCTTGCAGGGGAGCGGGCCCTCTCGGTGCGTGCTTTTGCCAACGAGGGCGTGCGGGTCAGCATCGGTGAAGCCGAGGCCAACACCCGCTTTCTGGACCTCTGTGCAATCTATACAAAACCGCCGCGGCGTTCCTAGCGCTTAACATGACGGCCGCGGCCAGCCTGCTGCGGATAAAGTAAGGACGAGTAAGCCAAAATATATGCCGGGCCGGGAATGTATACCCGGTCCGGCATATATCCCAGCGATTGCGGCGCATTCGGATGCGGCAAGCAAGGAGACGGTATGGGCGCCACACATCTGCCCTCTACCGAGTTCGACGGAACCGATATTGAAGACCGGCTCGAGGCGGAAGCCGAGGCCCGCCTGGGCGATCCCGCCGAGCCGATGGTGCAGCTCCTCGCCCCCGATGGCACGCGCCGTTCTGATCCCGTTTTCTCGGACTACGCCGAGCGGCTCGACCCCGGGACGCTGCGCGGCTTTTATGCCGACATGGCTAAGATCCGCCGTTTCGACGTCGAGGCAACCGCGCTGCAGCGGCAGGGCCAACTGGCCCTCTGGGTTCCGCTGACCGGCCAGGAGGCCGCCCAGATCGGATCCGGCCGGGCCAGCCAGCCGCAGGACTACATTTTCCCCACCTACCGCGAACACGGCGTCGCCCTGACCCGCAACGTGGACCTGGCCGAGTTGCTCCGCCAGTTCCGCGGCGTCTCCAACGGTGGCTGGAACCCCAAGGACACCAACTTCCACCTCTACACCCTCGTCCTCGCAGCGCAGACCCCCCATGCGGTCGGCTACGCGATGGGCATCCAGCGCGACCAGAAGTTCGCGGCGTCCGCCGCCCTCGCGGCCGGAACGGCCGGCCAGGCCGCGGAGCCCAAGGCTGCCGTTATGGTCTACTTCGGCGACGGCGCCAGCTCCGAAGGCGACGTCCATGAGTCCATGGTGTTCGCTTCTTCCTACAAGGCCCCCGTGGTGTTTTTCTGCCAGAACAACCACTGGGCGATCTCCGTCCCCAGCTCCGTGCAGACCCGCATCCCGCTCGCCAACCGGGCCAAGGGCTACGGATTCCCGGGCATCCGGGTGGACGGAAACGACGTGATCGCCGTCCATGCCGTCACCGAGTGGGCGCTGGAACGTGCCCGCCAGGGCGAGGGCCCAGTGCTGATCGAGGCATTCACCTACCGCGTCGGTGCCCACACCACGGCCGACGATCCCAGCAAGTACCGGGAATCCGCCGAGGAGGGCCGGTGGCGGGCCAAGGATCCGCTGGAGCGCCTGGAGAAGTATCTCCGCGCGGAAGGCATGGCCGACGACTCCTTCTTCGAGCAGGTCAGGGCAGACGGCGACGAACTCGCCGCCTACGTCCGCAAGACCACGTACGATCTTGAAACCCCGGACATCCGTACCGCCTTCGCCAACACTTACGTGGAGGCCCACCCGCTGGTGGCCGAAGAGCTGGCCTGGTTCGAGGAGTACAGCGCAGGCTTCGCCGACGAGGCCGAACCCGCCGGGACCGCCCCGGCAGAAGGGGCAGCCAACTGATGACCACCATGACCATTGCCAAGGCCATCAATGAGGGCCTCCGCGCGACGCTGAACAACAACCCCCGGGCCCTGCTCATGGGCGAGGACATCGGACCACTGGGCGGCGTGTACCGCGTCACCGACGGCCTGATCGGCGAGTTCGGCGCCGACCGGGTGGTGGACACCCCGCTGGCGGAGTCCGGCATCATCGGCACCGCGATCGGCCTTTCCCTGCGTGGCTACCTGCCCGTCTGTGAAATCCAGTTCGACGGCTTCGTGTTCCCGGGCTTCAACCAGATCACCACCCAGCTGGCCAAAATGCATTCCCGCAGCAACGGCAAGCTGACCGTGCCGGTCGTCATCCGGATCCCCTATGGCGGCGGCATCGGTTCGATCGAACACCACTCCGAGTCCCCGGAGGCGCTGTTCGCCCACACGGCCGGCCTGCGCATCATCACCCCGTCCAACCCGCACGATGCCTACTGGATGATCCAGCAGGCCGTCGACTGCCAGGACCCCGTGATCGTCTTCGAACCGAAGCGCCGCTACTGGCTCAAGGGCGAGGTCGATACGGAATCCCCCGGACCCTCCGCGGATCCGTTCAAGGCACACGTGCTCCGCGAGGGAACAGACGCCACCGTCGTGGTCTACGGGCCCCTGGTGCCGGTGGCCCTGGCAGCTGCCAACGCCGCCGCCGAGGACGGCCACAGTGTCGAGGTCATCGACCTGCGTTCAATCTCGCCGATCGACTTCGACACCGTCACCGACTCCGTCAGGAAGACTGGCCGGCTGATTGTGGCCCACGAGGCACCGACCTTCGGCGGCATCGGCGGCGAAATTGCAGCCCGGATCAGCGAGCGTGCCTTCCACTCACTCGAGGCACCCGTCATCCGCGTCGGCGGCTTCCACATGCCCTATCCGGTGGCCAAGGTGGAGGAAGACTATCTCCCGGACATCGACCGCATCCTCGAGGCCCTGGAACGCGCCCTTTCCTACTGACCGCGCCCCTTTCTGCTGACCGCTTCCGCTGAGGCACCTTCTTCCAACAAGGACACCATGACTCTTCACAAGTTCAACCTCCCCGATGTGGGCGAAGGACTGACCGAGGCCGAGATCGTCGCCTGGAAGGTCAAACCCGGCGACACGGTGGCTATCAACGATGTCCTGTGCGAAATCGAGACTGCAAAGTCCCTCGTCGAACTGCCCTCTCCGTTCGCCGGAACCGTCGGGGAGCTGCTGGTCCCCGAGGGCCTGACAGTGGCCGTCGGGACCCCAATCATCAGCGTGAGCGACGCGGCACCCTCCGATACGGACGCCGTCCCGGCTCCTGCTGCTCCCGCGCCTCATGCGCTTATGTACGGGACGCTGGAGGCGGACGCGTCCGACTCCGCTGAACCGGCCGGGCGTCCGGCCGGCGGCCCCCTGGTGGGCTCCGGCCCCAAGGCCGACGCCGTCAAGCGCCGCCCCCGCGTGGCCGCTCCGGCCGCGCAGCCGGCGGCCGCGACGGGCTCAGCCGCCAGCCCGGTACCGCTCGCCGAACCTGTCGAGGCGCATGACATCTGGATCAGCCCGGAGGCGGTGGCCCACGCGGAACGCCCGCCCGCTGAGGATGGCATCGACCAGCGCCCCACCCTCGGAGGGGCCATCAGCGGACTGGTCAGCAGGGTCCTGGCCAAGCCCCCCGTGCGCAAAATCGCGCGCGACCTGGGCATCGATCTGGCCGACGTCGTCCCCACCGGTGCCCGCGGCGAGGTGACCCGCGAGGATCTGGTGAGCTACCAGGCGCAGCGCGACGCCGAGGTGGACAAGGCGGATACCTTCTGGGGCAAGACCGGCCGCCCGCAGGAACAGCGGATCGAACGGGTTCCGGTCAAGGGCGTCCGCAAGGCCACGGCGCGGGCCATGGTCGAGTCGGCCTTCGCGGCCCCGCACGTCAGCATCTTCGTCGACGTCGATGCCAGCCGGACCATGGAGTTCGTCAAGCGCCTCAAGGCCTCCCGCGACTTCGAGGGCATCAAGGTCTCCCCGCTGCTGATCCTGGCCAAAGCGGTCATCTGGGCTGCGGCCCGCAACCCCAGCGTCAATGCGACCTGGGTGGACAACCCGGACGGCAGCGACTCCGCCGAGATCCACATCAAGCACTTCATGAACCTCGGAATCGCGGCGGCAACGCCCCGCGGCCTGATGGTCCCGAACATCAAGAACGCCCAGGATCTGTCCCTCAAGGAGCTGGCCCTGGCCCTGAACGAGCTCGCCACGACCGCCCGGGCCGGTAAGACCCAGCCAGCCCAGATGCAGGGCGGCACCCTGACCGTCACCAACATCGGCGCCCTCGGCATCGATACGGGCACGCCGATCATCAACCCCGGCGAAGTGGCGATCGTGGCCTTCGGCACCATCAAACAGAAGCCCTGGGTCCTGGACGGTGAGGTGATTCCGCGCTGGATCACCACCCTCGGAGGCTCTTTCGACCACCGTGTGGTGGACGGCGACCTCTCGGCACGGTTCATGGCCGACGTCGCGTCGATCCTGGAAGAGCCCGCCCTGCTGCTGGACTGAGCAGCAGGGACAAACGCAGGAACCCCGCCGCTGAGCATGCTCAGCGGCGGGGTTCCGTGGTTGCGGACGTCGGTCCGGCGGGGCTAGCTGCCCGGGTAGGTCGACAGCATTTCGGCGATAGCGGGATCCCCGCTGATCCCAGTCAGGACGGCGGCGGCGGCGAACACCACGCCGGCAAAGCCCGTGCTGCACGCGGTCACCACGGCAAAGAATTTCCAGTCGTCGCGGACGATGCTCCGCATTGTCTCGGGCATGCGCAGGCCGGGGGAGACCGTGTTCGGGGCACTGTCCGTGGAGCCGTCGTCCAGCAAAGCGATCACCCGGTCGGCCTGGCGGTCCACGCGCATGGCGGAGATGTGGTTGCCGTGCCGGGCCAGGAGGATATCGTGGCCAACGAGCTGGCGGCGCTGAAGAGTAGGCATTTTCATCCCCTAGGGCTAAAAGATTGGCTGTCCACGCCGGTGGGGGCACCTCCAATTTTACCGCCGGCACCAGGCTGCGCCGGGCCGGATTCCGCGTGAGGCTGCCCACTCGGCCTTGTGGCGCGCGTCAGGGCGGTCCTGTCCAGAAGGGCCCGACGGCACTAGAGTGGCACCAGCCGCCGCCGACTGGCGGACGCGGATCAAAGGAGATGTTGCGTGTTTTCGAGCCCGTTCCCCGATGTGGATATTCCCGACGTCAGCCTGTACGACTACCTCTTTGGCGGTCTGGAGGAGGCGGACCTGGACCGGATCGCCGTCGTCGACGGCACGAATGGCGCGGAAACCAGCTACCGGACCCTCGTGGGGCAGATCGATGCCCTGGCCGGAGCCGTGGCGGCCCAGGGCCTGGGCGTCCACGGCGTCGCGGCGATCCTGTGCCCCAACGTCCCGGCGTTCACCGTCGTCTTCCACGGACTGCTGCGTGCCGGCGCGACGGTCACCACCGTCAACTCGCTGTACACGGCGGACGAGATCGCCCTCCAGCTAGCCGACGCCGGTGCCACATGGCTGTTCACCGTCTCCGCCCTGCTCCCCGCGGCCCAGGAAGCCGCCACCCGGGCCGGGATCCCGGCCGACCGGCTCGTAGTCCTAGATGTACTCGGCCAGGACGTTGGTTACATGTTGAAAGGGTGAAGACCTCTTAGGTTGGTGGTTACCACACACACCGAACGACTAAGAGGTCTTCATGGTCCACCGTAATGCCCGGCTGACTCCTGCCGGTAGAAGCATCCTTG